>MWCA01000094.1 GCA_002069785.1 Lentisphaerae bacterium ADurb.Bin242
CCGAATGTCAGTATAAAGGATAAAACGGCTTTCGATCTCATACGCATACTTGACCGTCCGCTCGGCGCCATTGAAATCAAGACCGACTATGAAAAAACAGTCCCGACCCAATTCGGCGCACAAAAACGCCCGAATCTTTTGACAATCCCCAAGACAAACGCTTCACCGGTCATCGACGGGAAAATCGGGTCCGGTGAATGGGACAATGCAACCGTCGTTCCGCTCAATGAATTATTGAACGCCAGCGAACTCAAGCAAAAGCTGGCCAACGCACGTGCTTTTTTGCAGTATAACGACAAGAATCTTTGCCTCGCCATCGAATCCGATTATGTTCCTCAAAATACCCGCATCAAAGAGCACGACGGCAATCTGTGGGAGGACGACAGCGCCGAATTTCACATCCGCCGGAAGGGTGCGTTATATCAAATCATTATAAACGGGAACGGCATGGTTTACGATGCGAAAAATGCTTCCAAAGAATGGGACAGCGGAATAAAAACAGCTTCGTCCGTCACGGGCAAAGGATGGATTCTCGAGTTCTCGATTCCGCTGGAAAATATCGGACCGGTCACCCCCGGAGAACAATTCAAGGGCGGTATCTTCCTCTCCAATCTCAAAAACGGATCCTGTTATCAAGGCTGGAACGACAATGGAGGATCGATGTTTTCCTCGAATTTGGGGGATATGATCTTTGGAATCGACGCCACCTCACTCCGCATGGAAATACCATCGGAACTCAAGACCGGACACCTTGACCTGCGTCTTGGTTCCAATTCAAAAAATCCCCTCAAGACGTCCGGTACACTCCTTGCCGAAAACGGCGAGAAAATCGTTCACACCGGAAATCTGTTTGCAGACGGCTGGAAAATCAATATTCCGAGCGGAAAACAATGTCTCAGCATCCAAATTGGAGACAATACGAGAGAACTTTTCCGCTATGAAAAATATTTTGTCGTGGATATGCCGCTCGAACTCAAATTCACAAGTCTGCCCTCCAAAAGCATCCTGGATGTGACGGTTCATTTGAACAGCGCGGAACCGGAGACGATGAAGAAAATCCGCACGAACGGGCTCCCCGGAAAATTGGTTCTCATGAAAGACGGGAAAGTCTACAGTGCCGCGGATGTGAAAATGACGCAGGGTCTTCTGAATGCACAACTTTCAATCCCCGGGAATTTGCCTTCCGGTCAATATTGGATTCGCGGAACATTCGGAGAACTGGAGAACGAAGTCCCGTTTCGTGTACCGGACATGACCCCTTACAAGCTCAAAATTGCCGATGACCGTTCGATTCCGGAGCCTTGGACCCCGCTCACCCGAAGCGGTGAACGCTCTTTCAAAATTCTGGATCGAGAGTATTTTTTCAAAGACGGTCCGGCCCCGGTAAAAGTCACTTCACGCGGGTCCGATGTCCTGGCTGTTCCACCGGCATGGACAGTGAACGGACAAAGTATCCAATGGAGCCGCTTCCATGTCGATGCAGTCCATCCTGACGTTGCCGAATTGTCGGGAACCGGTTCAGCGGACGGCTTGACCTTCCAATGGAAAGGAGAACTCTGGTTTGAAGGGATCTACAAACTCGTGCTCATCATGTCGCCGGACGGAAAAAAGCGGATTGATTCTTTTCACCTGAGATGGAGCGTGCCGGCTGAATTCGGAAAGTATGTGCTCTCCCCGCTGCTTGATCCTTGGTCGGACAACAAAATATCCAAGCGATACGAGATCCTTCAACCGAACTCAAACCGTGATTTTTTCATTTGGACAATCGGCTGTGAAAAAGGATTTCTCTGGTGGCCGAAATCTACAGCGAACTGGGTCAATTCGCCAAGCGACCGACAGATCACGCTGACCCGTACCGATGGGGTTGTGAAAGTCGATGCCGCCATCATATCAAAGCCGGCAGAGCTTACAAAAAGTGCGGAATATACCATGGTTTTCATGGCGACTCCGGCAAAACCCGTGCCGTCTGACGCGCGCTCGTTCAATCTCAACGGCTGGGGCAAAGTCAAGCATTCCAACGCTCAAATCATGGGATGGGGCACCTGGGAAGCCAAGGACACAGACGAGGATTGCACTTCCGCCGCCGGGCACGTTCCTGTCGATCCGGTAAAATTCGGCAAGGTCGTTGGAAATTGGAGCAGCAAAGGGATCACTCCGTATCTGTATTCCATGCCGGCGCAAGTCGCAAGCAACGATGCCGAATATGATTATTTCTTTGCGGAATGGGCCAAGACTCCCACATACACCCATTCCATCACCAAAAAAGGCAACCGCATCATCAACGAACCCTGCTGCGGGCACACTCCCGTAACCGATCTTCTCGCATACCGGGCAGATAAACTTTTCAGAGAGTTTCCCAACCTGGGCGGTCTTTATTACGACCTTTCGGATGTCCGCCATTGCGATAATGTTCTTCACGGCTGCGGCGGAATCGACGCTTTCGGCAAGCCTTATATGAGTTCGATCGCCCTGAACCTCCGTGAAAATCTGAAACGCATCTACAAGGTGTCGCACACACACAAACGCAAGCTGATGCTCCACGCACACAGCCTCTTCAATCCGGTTGCACATTCTTTCAGCGACTACTGGTGGCCGGGAGAACAGTATTACTCTCCGCTGGCAACCAATCCGGAATATTTTTATTCGGAAGGAATCACGCCGGAAGAGTTCCAATCCGAACTCAACCGTGAGATAAAAGGCGTCGCGCTCGTATTTCTTCCGCAGTATGGACGCGTTGCCTGGCCGGGGAGCGGCTTCCCGGCGCTCCAGCCGCGTTTCAAGGAATTCATGCACGGCGAAGAATATGCCATCCGTACCATGACGCCGATGCTGGTTCACGACATCCCGATTGCCGCGGAAATGATCAACTGGTCCACTCTCGACAAATGGTGGGAGATAAAGTCCAAACTCAATTTCGACAAAGCAAAGTTCCATGGGTATTGGTTGAATAACGCACTCAAGTCCTCCGGAGAAAAAGTCTTCGCCTCGTGGTATGAACTTGAAAAGCCGTCAGAATATTCGCGGTTGTTTGTGGTGTCGAATCTCTCGCGCATTCCGCAAAAGGCCGGATTGATCCTTGATCCGGCTCAACTGGGAATTACAGAGAAATCCATGTTTACCGATCTCTGGAACAATACCCCATTGACTCTTCAGGAACTTGATTCAAAAATCATTCCCGGCAATCATTTCCTGATGATCGGCGTAAAGTAAAACTCATCCCCGGCGGACCGTCCGGTCCGCTTTTTTTCATTCTCTCCCATGAAAACAAGTCCTATCCGAACGCATCCGTCCAGGCAGATTTTCCATAGTAAAGTTTTATGAAAAAAATCCATATAAAAAATATTTCCGTTCCTTGATTTTTCCATGGATGAGTGGTATAATGCGGTTTTCCGGGAACGAGATTCCCTCCTCCTTGACAACACAAAACTACCGGAAGGACCCTATGGAACTTTATTCCGCTCTCACGATTCTTGCCATTTTGATCATCGGATGCGTCTGCGCCAGCAAACTTTCAACATGGATCAACATCCCGGTGCTGGTCGTGTTTCTCGGCATCGGAATGCTGGCCGGCGAACAGGGAATCGGACAGATCCAATTCGACGATCCGAACCTGGCCAACATCATCGGGAGCATCGCCATGGCGTTCATCCTGTTTTCCGGGGGATTCGACACCAAATTCAGCTCCGTCCGGAAGGTGTTCCTGTGCGGGACCCTGCTGTCGACGCTCGGAGTTCTTCTGACCGCTCTCTTTCTCGGAACCATGACCTACTTTTTCTTCCTCTGGATGCTTCCGGACAAACATCTTCCTCTCTCGTGGTGCCTTCTGCTGGGATCGGTCATCTCCTCCACCGACGCGGCGGCCGTCTTTGCCATCCTGCGCTCGAAAAGAGTCAGCCTCCGGGGAAAGATGCAGCCCCTTCTGGAATACGAATCCGGAAGCAACGATCCCATGGCCGCCTTCCTGACCATCTTCCTGATCCCCATCGCCATGGCCGACGCCAAGAGCGGGACCCAGTCCGGGATCGTCATCTATCTGCCGATCTTTCACAGCTTTCTGATCCGCATGCTGCTGGCGGTGCTTTTCGGATGGATCTGGGGCAAGCTCGCCATCTGGCTCTGCAACAAGATCGACCTTGAATACGACGGCCTGTATTATGTGATCGGCATCAGCACGGTCCTGCTGAGCTTCGGAGGGACGGAGGTCCTCGGCGGAAACGGATTCATGTCGGTGTACGTCACCGGCATGGTCATGGGCAACGGCAACTTCATCTACCACAACGGACTGGGACGTTTTTACGACGGCACGGCCTGGCTGATGCAAGTGGTGCTGTTCGCCATGCTCGGACTGCTGGCCACGCCCAGCGATGTGTGGGATGCGAGCTTTGTCGGACTGGGCATCGCCGGCATGCTGATGTTCATTGCGCGCCCGCTGGCGGTTTTCCTCTGCATGATTAAAAGTCCCTTCACCTGGAACGAACGGCTTCTGGCGTCGTGGGTCGGATTGCGCGGCGGCGCCCCCATCATGCTGGCGACATTCCCCTGGGCGGCCGGGCTGATCGAGCATAAACTGATGTTCCACATCGTGTTCTTCATCGTCCTGACTTCCGTCATTCTCCAGGGAATGACCATCATGCCCATGGCAAGATGGCTGGGACTGGACAAACCGCTCCAGATTTCCCCCCGCGTGCCGCTGGAATTTGAAAATACCGGAACACTGGAGGGAGACACCCGCGAATTTGAAGTTCTGCCGGGCGCTTCCTTCATCGGCAAGACACTGGCCGCCCTGGGACTGCCGCCCGGCGCGCTGGTGCTGCTCATCCGGCGGGACGGCAAGTTTCTGGTCCCTTACGGAAAAACCGAAATTCTCGCGTATGACGCCCTGATGGTCCTGGGATCGCGCGAAACCCTTGCAGAGACGGGAAAGGTGCTGGGAAGTTCGGAAGAAACGGACTGAACGGCATTCGCGCCGGATCATCATCCCAGGGTTTTCAAGGCGAATTTCTTACGGTTGTACCGCTTGGCGATGTCGATGATTTCCATCAGCTTCTGCCGCTGCACATCCTCCGGAAGATCGTTGAACGCGTCCAGGAGAATCTTTTCGTCCGAAGAAAGTTCGAGGGGCTTGTGATGGGGTTCGGACTTTTTCCCCTTCGGATGATACAGCTTGAGCAACGGCTGAATTCTCTTCCAGGTATCCTCCCGGATGGAGGCACTTTCCCCGCGCAGATATTTTGTTACGGTATTCGTACTGACGTTCGCAAACTTTGCAAATTCCGACACGGAGTCAAAACCGTCCTCGATGCAGCCCTGAAGGGCCTTCACAATTTCACTGGTCAGCTTCATTTTCACATTTTCCTTATTCAAAAGAGGGTCCGAAATTATTGTGGATATACTGGCAGGCATCCTCCAGCGAGGAAAGGATTTTGGTGGAAAAACGGACGATCCATGGACTGCACTGTTCAAACGGGAACGGTGAAAAGGCGATGACGAATTTTCCTTTGCAGAAGGCCGCGTAAAAGACTTCCATGGAAGTGCCGATGGAAGGCTTGTTGTAATTGACCAGAATGATATCGGCGTCGCGGACATCCTGGAGGTCGAATTCGACGATTTCATTAGCGCTGTCCACCTGCCGGTCCACGAATTTGCGGCGCATGGGATCCAGCAGCCGGAAATCCTTTCCCAGGATTTTTTTAGCCGTTTCGCGCCATTCCCGTGCAATTCCCTCATGCTCATCCATAATCGGGCCGCTCAGATAAATGGTCTTTTTGCCGGATGTCGCGGGGGTATTCATGCTATTTTTTTCTTTCGTTTGGATTTGGTGGAATCAAACAGAATGCCGTCGGACTCCGACTTGACATGATACGGAGCGACATGCCAGATCTTGTCGGCGTATTCCTGAATGGAGCGGTCGCTGGAAAAATAGCCCATGTTGGCGATGTTCATCACGCAGCGGCGGTTCCATTCGCGGGCATTGCGGTAGGTGTCCGCAACCCGGATCTGGGTATCGCAGTACGATTCGAAGTCGGCGGCCAGCATATACGTGTCGGCGCGGAGGGAATCCAGAAGCGGCTTGAAGATTCCGCATTCGCCGGGCGAGAAGAAATCGTTTTCAATCAGGGTGAAGATGCGCTGGAGTTTTTCGTTCTTCCCGATGAAGGCCATCGGATCGTATCCCTCGGAGCGGAGCTTTTTCACCTCTTCCACACTCATGCCGAAAATGAAGATGTTGTCCGCGCCGACGGCATCGTGGATTTCGATGTTGGCGCCGTCCATGGTGCCGATGGTGAGGGCGCCGTTGAGGGCGAACTTCATGTTTCCGGTGCCGGACGCCTCCGTTCCCGCCAGGGAGATTTGCTCGGAAAGGTCCGCCGCCGAAATGATTTTTTCGGCCAGGGAGACCCGGTAGTTCGGAACGAAGACCACTTTGAGAAGCTCATTGGTTTCCGAATCGGAATTGATGACTTCGCCGATCGCATTGATGAACTTGATGATGAGTTTTGCGATCATGTAGCCGGGCGCGGCCTTGGCGCCGAAAAGAATCGTGCGCGGCACGATGTCCGCATTGGGGTTGTCTTTGATCGCCAGATACAGGGAAACCGCATGCAGCGCATTGAGCATCTGGCGCTTGTATTCATGAAGCCGCTTGACCTGGACATCGAAGATGGAGTCCGGATTGACCCGGATGCCGCAAACCTCCCGTAAATAATTCTCCATCCGGAGCTTGTTGGTGCGCTTGGCCTTGCCGAGTTCATCCAGGAATGCGCCGTCGGACGCGAATTTCTCCAGTCCTTTGAGCTGGTCGAGATTCTTGACCCAGCCGTCGCCGATTTTGGAAGTGATCAGCGCGGAAAGGGCCGGATTGGCCTTCTTGAGGAACCGGCGCGGAGTAATCCCGTTGGTGACATTGATGAATTTATCCGGATAGAACTCGCTGAAGTCCTTGAACAGTCCGTTTTTGAGAAGTTCCGTGTGAAGAGCCGCCACCCCGTTGACTTTCCGGCTGGCGACCACACACAGATAAGCCATCCGCACCATTTTCTCCGAACCTTCCTGAATCAGGGACATGCGGGCGAGCCGTTCGTTGTCGCCGATGTAGCGGGTGGAAACATGGCGCAGGAAACGGAAATTGATCTCGTAAATGATCTCCAGATGACGGGGCAGAAGCGACCCGATCAAGGCGACCGGCCATTTTTCGAGAGCCTCGCTCATCAGGGTGTGATTGGTATAGTTGAAACTTTCCAGAGAGACCGCCGTCGCCTCCTCCCAGCTGAAATTCTCCACGTCGATCAGCAGGCGCATGAGTTCGGGGACCGCGATCGCCGGATGCGTGTCGTTCAGCTGGACCGTGGCGTATTTTGCAAAGTCATGCATGTCCAGCTTGTAGAAATTGATCCGTCCCATGATGTCCTGAAGGGTCGCGGAAACCAGGAAATACTGCTGCTTGAGGCGCAGCTCCCTGCCTTCGTAGTTGTTGTCGTTGGGATAGAGGACACGCGTGATGTTGCTGGACATGGAGGCTTCCAGGTTCGCGCTGATGTAGTCCCCCTGATTGAACTTCGAAAGATTGAACCCGCACTGGGATTCCGCCGACCACAGGCGCAAGGTGTTTACGGTGTTCGTCATATAGCCCGGGATCGGCATGTCGTACGGCATGGCGAGCACTTCCTGGGTATCGACCCACCGGCGGCGGGCCTTGTTGCGGCTTCCGTTAGCATACGGCTCGACATGTCCGCCGAACTGGATCGGGCGCGACAGCTCGGGACGCCGGATCTCCCACGGGTTGCCGCGGCTGAGCCAGTTGTCCGGCTCCTCCACCTGATAACCGTTCTGGATGATCTGGCGGAAAATACCGTAGTCGTACCGGATTCCGTAGCCGTAGGCGGGCAGTTCCATGGTCGCCATGGAGTCCAGGAAACAGGCGGCGAGCCGCCCGAGGCCTCCGTTGCCGAGACCGGCGTCGACCTCTTCATCGCGGAGCTCGGCAAGGCTGAAACCCAGCTCCTTCATGGCTTCCCCGGCCGCCTCGGACACGCCCAGATTCACCATGGCGCTTCCGAGCGTCCGGCCCATCAGAAATTCCAGGGAAATATAATTGACGGTACGGGGATGGTCTTCTTCATAGGCATCTTTCGTGATGATCCAGCGTTCCACGATCAGGTCGCGGATACTGAGCGCAAGGGCTTGATAACGGTCCAGGTTGCTGGCCTTGTCCGGGCGTTTGGCCAAAGACAGCGACAAGTGCCTCTTGAACGAATCCAAAATCGTATCTTTCATCGATGATGCCATAACGTCTCCTTCCGTGTCTTGTTCCCAAACGGCTGTTTTTGTTTATTTAAGAGAATAATATACTATGGAATCCCCTCTTTTGCAATCCGCGCACGACAGTTTTTTTACAGTCCCGGCCCGGCTGCGGGAACCCGGTATTTTTTCCCCGCGCCCGCCATGGAAAACCGGCGCATCCGGAAGTACAGCAGGGGGCCAACAGGAGACTTTCATGCCGGAATGAAGAAGGTTCGGCGGGCTGTCCGGAAATTATCCGTTCAGTCAATTCTTTTTGCGACGACGATGTTGTCTTCCGAAACGGAAACGATCCTGACCTTGCAGAAGGTTCCGGCCACATCCTCTTTCGAGCGCAGGCGAATCCGGACGTAATTCCCGGACAAGCCCTCGTAGATCACATCGGTGCACTGGCGTTCGACCAGAACCAATTCCTCCGTGCCGACCAGCGAACGGGCGAAGTGGAGCGCGCAGCTGTTTTTCAGTTCTTTGCAGACCTCCAGACGCCGCATCATCTCGTCCACGGAAATCCGTCCGGGCAGGACCGCCGCCGGCGTTCCCTTGCGCGGAGAAAACGGAAAAAGGTGCAGATTCGCAAAGTTCATGGATTTCACGAACTTGCACGACGCGTCGAAAAGAGCCTCCGTCTCCCCGGGGAACCCCACGATCCAGTCGGTACCGACATGAAGGTTCGGCACTTTGGAACGGGCATACGAGACCATTTTCTTATATTCTTCGCACGTATATTTGCGCCCCATGGCCTTGAGGATGGGGTCCGATCCGGACTGAAGCGGCAGATGAAGGAATTTGCAGAGTTTCGGGTTTCCGGCAATCAGGTCCGCAAGGGCGGGAATCATCGGCCCCGGCTCGGTCGAGCTGAGACGAATGCGGTAGTTTCCCTCCACCGCAAGCATTTCCTTCACCAGAGCGACGATGTCGCAATTTCCGCACTTGTAGTTGCAGATGTTCACACCGGCAATCACGATCTCGCGGTAGCCGCCCTCGACCAGCTGGCAGAAGTCGGCGAGCACCTCGGCCTTGTCCCGGGAGCGTTCCGGGCCGCGCGCATACGGAACGATGCAGTAGGTGCAAAAGTTCTCGCAGCCTTCCTGAATCTTGAGATTGGCGCGCGTTTTGAACGGGAAATAGGAGAAGGAGCCTTCCTTGAAAACTTTTTTGTCGGCCGAAAGAATATTGTGCGGGGTTTTGGCGGGCTGAATGTTGAAGCGGCGTTCCAGCATGGTTTCGAGAAGATGCCTGGATGAATTGGGCAGGAGAAGATCGAAATCCGCACTGTCGGCGGCTTCCTCTTTGTCGATCTCGGCGGCGCAGCCGGTCAGAACGACATAGGCGTAGGGATGCTTCCGGCGGATCGCCGCGAGCGCCTGGCGGGTCTTGCGCGACGCCGTGGCTGTCACCGAACAGGAGTTCACCACGATCAGATTGGGACTGTCCTCATAATCTTCTTCGACGACTTGAAAACCGGCTTTCCGGAGTCTGTCACTTAATAAGGCGCTGTCCGCCTGATTCAAGCGGCAGCCCAGAGTTACAACAGCGGCCGTTATGGTAATCATATTGCTTCTTCTTACCTCATTCTGCAATCCATGTCATCCATTCACTTTCCGGACCGGATGAGCACGATGAAAAACAATTTTTCTTCAGGGGTGGTATAATACTATCATCTTTTAGAAGTTCAAGCCCGCGATATGGAAAAAAACACCTTTCGGAAAGGTTTTTCGAAAAAGGCCGGAAAAAACCGCTTTCCTCCTTTTTTTCCAAGTCCGTCCGGACCGGGTTTATGAACGGATCTGTCCGTTCCCGTAAATACGGTATTTATAGGAAGTGAGTTCCTTCAATCCCATCGGGCCGCGCGCATGGAGCTTGTCCGTGCTGATTCCGATCTCCGCGCCCATTCCGAATTCGCCGCCGTCGGTGAACCGCGTGGAGGCGTTCCAATAGACCGTGGCCGAATCGACATGTCCCAGGAAATAGTCCGCCGTCACCGGATTCTCCGTCACGATGCAGTCGCTGTGCCCGGAACCGTAGCGGTTGATGTGCGCCACGGCATCCTTCACGGAGGCGACCAGCCGCACGGAAATGTCCAGGCTCAAATATTCCTCGGACAATTCCGCCTCGGTGCCCGGCACCGCCTCGGGGTCCAGCCGGCAATAGGCCTCGGACCCGTGTGCGCGGACACCTCCGGCTTTGAACACCTCCGCCAGCCTCGGCACGAATTCCGGCGCGATCTTCTCGTGGATCAGTACCGTTTCCAGCGCGTTGCAGACGCCGGGCCGCTGGCACTTGCCGTTGCGGATGATTTTCAACGCCATGTCGAAGTCGGCTTCGGAATCCACATACAGGTGGCAGACCCCTTTATAATGTTTGATGACCGGGATCGTGGACTGTTCCACCACCGCGCGGATCAGCCGTTCGCCTCCGCGGGGAATGATCAGATCGATCCAGGAATCCATTTTCAGGAGCATGGACACCGCCGCGTGGGTCGTCCACGGGACAAACTGGATCGCTCCTTCGGGCATTCCCTTGCCCATGCCGGCGCGGAGGATGCAATCCGCGATCGCCCGGTTGGAATGGATCGCCTCGGAACCGCCGCGCAGGATCACCGCGTTGCCCGCTTTCAGGCACAAACCGGCCGCGTCGACCGTCACGTTCGGGCGGGACTCGTAGATAAAGCCGATGACGCCGATCGGCACGGAAACCTTTTCGATGCGGATTCCGTTCGGTCTTGTCACCACGGAAAGTTTTTCCCCGACCGGGTCGGGAAGCGTGATCACATGCCGCAGGCCGTCCGCCATGGCCCGGATGCGCCCGGTGTCCAGCTTCAGACGGTCCAGCATGGCGGGAGAGAGTCCCTTGACCGCTCCGTTTTCCATGTCGGCGGCGTTGGCGCGGATCAGTTCCTCGGCGGAGTTCTCCACCGCATCGGCCATGGCCGCGAGCCATGAGTTCTTCACCTCGCCTGTCACGTTGGCGATCTCCAGCGCGCCCTCGCGCGCCTTCCGTCCCATCTGTTCCAGGGCCGAGCGCATTTCCGTTTCATTCATTTCTGCGGACATAACTTGCTCTCCAAAACAACGTATTTTTCATCTTTCCGGGAATCCTCAAGGAATATACATCACCCGCAAAAAAAATCAACACGCCATTTCCGCCGCGGGAAAAAAAGATAAAACCGTTTCCATGCCGCCCGGCCGGACAGCGTGGAAACGGTGGAAGGAAACGGCGGCCGATCCCGCTGTTTCGAGTGAATCCGGAAAGAGGAGCTTATTTCTTCAAAAACACCTTGCGTCCCCCGGCGCGCGCGGAGCGTTCCTCGGCCGCGGCGATCCGGATGGAGTCGCGGGTGCTCTCGGGCAGGCATTGTTCCGGCAACTTGTTCTTCCGGATGCAGTCGGCGAAATACGCGATCTCGTTGTAGTAATAATCGGTGTCTTTCTCCAGCTTGATTTCCTCCACCGGCTGGTCCGGACGGGCCACCTTGACCGTGTTCCCGAGCAGTTCGACGGTCGCTTTCCTGAAAACGGCGACGATCGAACAATACCACGAGGTCCTGCACCAGCTTCCCTCGGAACTGACGCGGGGACCGTTCTTGTAAATATAGTTGGTGATCAAATCGTCGATGCCGCCGGTGTCGCGCACGACGCCGAAGGTGATGACCGCATCGGGCACGCCGAGCATGTAGTTGATGAAGTCGGTGTCGTGGAGGTGGAGGTCCAGCAGCGCGCCGCCGCTCCTGGCGGGATCGCGATACCATTTCTGGGTGGGAAGGCTGCCGTTCCGCCGCATGTCCAGGCGCAGGAGGCTGCCGTATTTCTTCGTGTTATACGCGTCCTTGAGGAAATTGAACGCGGGCCCGAAGCGGAGACACTGGGCGATCATGAGGAGACGGTTGTTCTCGCGGGCCGCGCGGATCATCCGGTCGGCCAGCGCGGGCGTGCGGGCCATGGGTTTTTCGCACAGCACGTGATATCCGTCCTTCAGCGCGCGGATGGCGTATTCGGCGTGGAGATGACAGGGAAGACAGATGTCGAGCATGTCGAAATCGGCCTTCTGGATCAGTTCCTCGTAGGAAAGATACTTCCCGACTTTGGAAAGGTCCGCCTTGCCGCTGCTGCCGACGTTGATTTCGGCTTCCAGCTTTTCGAACTGGGACTTGTCGATGTCGCAGAGGGCGACCAGTTCCGCATTTTTCTGATTTTTGTAGCAGGACGCGTGGAAATGTCCCATTCCGCCGAAGCCGATCAGAGCCACTTTGATTTTTTCAGTCATGTTTTCGCCTCAGGAGATTTTGGATTTCAGGAAGGAATATGCCAGGGCGATGTCGCCTTCGGGATCGTCGCCGCATTCACGTTCAATCGTCAGGAAACCGTCGAATCCGGCCCGCTTGAGCGCGGCCAGATAGACGTCCCACGGGACCTGCCCCTGTCCCAGCGGGACCTCCTTGAATTCGGCGCGTTTCTCCTGGAAGACGCGGAAGGAGCCGTCCGCGTTGCGCATGCCGTATGTCGCGGCCGCAAGACCGGGATACACGTTGACGCCGTCCTTCGCGTGCGTATGGACGATGAACTTGCCGAGCACGTCGACCGCATGGGCGGGATCGACGCAGGAGACCATCCGGAGGTTCGCCGGGTCGAGGTTCACGCCGAGGCCCTTTGAATCGACGTCCACGATGAAGTCATGAAGAATCTCCGCGTTTTCCGGCCCGGTCTCGATTGCGAAAAAGGCGCCTTTTTCATGCGAATATTCGGCCGCTTCCCGGATGGCTTTCACCAAGATCGGATAGACCGGGTCGTTCTTGTCGCCCGGAACCACGCCGATGTGGGTGGTGATCACCCTGGTGCCGAGCTTGACCGCGACGTCCACCACGCGTTTGTGAAGCTCCACGCGGTCCTTCCATTCGTCGGTCACGCCGAAATGTGTATGCGCGATGTCTCCGCAGACCGCGGAAATCTCCAGTCCGGCGTCCGCGCAGAGGTTCCGGATTTCGCGGAGCCGCGCATCGGAATGGACAAGGTATTCCGGGGACGTCAGGATTTGCACTCCCTGAAGTCCCATTTTTGCGAATCGTTTCAAGGTTTCAGGAAGCGGTTTTCGAAGCGAAGAAGCCAATGCGCCGATTTTCATGATCATTCCTTTTTGGGTTGTTTTGGAAATTTCAATTTGAATTCCATCGCCTTCGATAGTAAATTTACACTGAAATCAAAAATATAAAATGGATAAATCCTGCATGAATGATGACAAAAAAACAGTGGATGTGCATATTCTCCCCTCCACCGGGATGCGGGAAATCCACAAACAATACGGATTGTGGATCATCCGGGGCGGCGCGTCCGGACAAACGCCGCCGGACTCCTTCTACCGCTGCGGCAGACGCTATTTCCAGTTCTATTCGATCTCGCACATGTACGACGGACAGGGGCGTCTCTGGCTGGAGCCGGACATCGAACAGGACGTCCGGGCGGGCGACTGCGTCATCATCACCCCCCGGACCGTCAACCGGTACGGCGGCTGCGGCGGAAAATCCTACTACGAGGATTCGCTCAACTTCTGCGGCCCGGTCGCGGACATGCTGATGCGCAGCGGCGTCATTTCCAACGGCGTTTTCCCCATGGGAAAGGTCCGGCGGCTCCTGTCCATCCAGAAATACAGCTCCGATCCGGCGGTCGACGCCCAGATCCGGGCCAATTTCGAATTGCAGAAACTGTTGACCGAACTCTATCTGGACCGGGTCAGCTCCGCCCGGAACGAGTATCCCCTCCTGGACGTGCTCCTCGAGGAAATCCGGGAACATCCCGAAAAATGGTGGAGCGTGCGGGAAATGTCGGAAATGTGCAACCTCAGCAGCGACCAGATGCGGCGGGTGTTCTTCCAGCGGACGGGCGTCACGCCGAAGCTCTATGTGGACCGCTTCAAGCTCAACCTCGCGGCGGAATATCTGGTTGGGAATACCCGCAGCATCGCGGAGGCGGCCGAACGCTTCGGATATACCGACCAGTATCACTTTTCCCGCCGGTTCAAGGCGGTCATGGGCATGTCCCCGAAACAGTACCGCATTTCCGTCGGCTCCATCAGCGGCACTCTCCGAACGGTCTCATGACAGTCCCGCCCGGAAGGAAGCCGGAAAACAATCTGTTTTTTTCATCTTTTCCGGAAAATCGCTTGAAAAGAGCGGCGTTCGGGTGTATTATTACGTAGCAAAATAAAAATCCGAATCCAAAACCATACGAAGAACAATGATTTCCCAAAAGGAACTGGCAAAGCGGCTGGGGATCAGCCAGACGACGGTCTCGGGTATTCTCGGGGGCGTCCGGACGGAGATGTTCCGTCCGGAGCTGCGGGAAAAAGTGCTGCGCGGAGCCGAAGAATACGGGTATGTCCGCAACGTTTCGGCCTCCGCCGTCCGCACGGGAACGAACCGTTCGACCGTCGCGATTGTCGGCTCGTCCCGCAATCTTTACACGCAGGAACTGCTGTTCCTTCTGACCCGGTATCTGAACAAACGGCAGCTTGTCCCGCGCTGTTATGTGGACGGCGATATCGAAAAGACGTTCCTGGAAATCGCGGCCAATCAGATTCCGTATGTCATCAACAATCTTTCCTCCCTCTCTGAACGGAAAAAGTCCGCGGAATGCGCCCGGAAGCACCGCATGAAAATGGCGTTCATCTGTCCGGTGCGGGAATTCCCGGATTTTCCCGCCTTCGACCAGGATACGACGGGGATCATGCGGAAAATGATCCGGTATCTGCACGGGTTCGGACATGAACGGATTCTGCTGCATTGCGCCCGGCACAAAGTCCACTCCACGGCGGAATGCCTCCACCGGGGATACCGCGAAGGCCTCGAAGCCTGCGCCCTTCCCCGGGAACCGGGTCTCGCGGTCTGCGGGGAATTCGACGACGCGCGATTCTGGAGCCTGTTGGAAAAATTCCGTCCCACGGCGATCGTTTCCGTCTCTCCGACGCTGTCGGTGCGGATCGCGCTCTCGCTGGAACGGCGCGGGGTGGAAATCCCGCACGACCTGTCCCTGCTGTCCTTCGGAACGCTTCCCATGCTGGAAAATTTCCCGAAAACCCCCGTCACGTCCACGATCGGCGACGAAATGGAGCGCTTCGACGACATTTTCCGGTATTTCCACGGGGAGCGCACGGCGGCGGACGGTGAATTCTACTCCCGGTTTTATGATCACAGGATCGTGGAGAGGCAGTCGGTTGCGCGCCCGGACACGGCCTGGAAACCCCGACCGAAAAAAGTCCGGAACCAATAAGAGGAGGTGCCGAATGGCGGAAAAAAAGTGGTATGAGACACATCTCAGGCGGATTCTGGTGGACATGCACATTCCCGACTGGGACCCGCAATTCATGAGCCGGTTCTCCGCGGAGAATTACGCGGAGATGATGAAGCTGGCGAATGTTTCCACGGCGGAAATCTACGCGGGGTCCTGCCTGGGACTCTGCTACTGGCCGACCCGGGTCGGCTATGCCCACCGGCAGTTGAACGGACGCGACCTTCTCGGGGAAACCATCGCCGCCTGCGAAAAAAGGGGAATCCCCGTTCAGATATACCTCAACGTCTGGAATCTCGCCGCCTATAAGGAACATCCCGAATGGAGGCTGCTCTTCGAAAACGGAAAAGGCTCCTGCGAAAACAAGCTCTGGGACTCCAGCCGTTACGGAATCTGCTGCATCAACACCGGCTTCGGAGATTTTTTCCTGCGGGAACTGGACGAGCTGAACTCCCTTTACAAGGGGGTCGGCTACTGGATCGACATGCTCGGCTGGTGGGGCGTCGTCTGCCACTGTCCCGGGTGTGCCGTGCGTTTCCGGGAGGAAACGGGGTATGAGTCGATCCCGGAAATCGCGGACTGGAACGATCAGTGTTTCATCGCGCTGGCGAAATGCCGGGAACGCTGGCTGGGCGAATACGCCCGAAAAATCCACGACACGATTCAAAAAAAGACGCCGGACCGCACCGTCACCATCCAGAGCGGAAGCATTACGCTGGGCTGGCACGGCGGAATCAATCCGGATTTCATCCGGGCAAGCGACTTTCTCGCCGGAGACTTCTACGGCGGGCTCACGGAGCAGTCCGTCATCAGCAAATTGTTCGGAAGGCTGTCGGCGCACCGTCCGATGGAGTTCATGATTCCGCGCTGCGAGAACCTGCTGCAGCACACTACGGAACGTCCCCTCAGCAACCTTCGGATGCGCTCCTTTTCGGCGATCGCCAACCAGTCCTCCTTCACGCTCATCGACGCCATCGACCCCGTCGGCACGCTGGACCGGCGCTTTTACGAGCACGCTCGGGCCGTGAACGACTCCTACCGCCGCTACGAGAAATACATCGACGCATCCTCTGTTCCCATGGCCGACGCCGCCCTTTACTTCAGCAGCGAGTCCCAGGTGAACGTGGAAACCGCCGCGCCCGCCGAAAAGCGGGCGGAGGTCGCTTCCAAACAAGGCGCGGGCCGACATAACCTCGCCGAAATCCTGATCTCCGAACATCTTCTCTACACCTTCACGGGCGGATTCGACCCCGACCTGCGGAAGCATCCCCTGATCCTTCTCCACGACGCCTCCCGCCTTCCGGACCGGGAATGCGAAGCGATCCGGGAATATGTCCGAAACGGCGGAAAGCTGTATGCTTCCGCCAATACGTCGCTGTACGATCCGGAGACGGGCCTCCGTCCCGATTTCCGGCTGGCGGACGTCTTCGGCGTCCACTATGACGGCAAGACTGATCCCCTCACATACATCGCGCCCGTCCGCGGCTCTTTTCTGGAGGAGTTCTGCACCCCGGAATATCCGGTCATCCTGGACAGCCGCCAGATCCTCCTGAAACCCGATCCCGACACGGAAATCCTGGGCGAACTGGTCCTTCCGGTCTCCGGCCCGGACGAACCGGAATTTTTCGGGTCGGCCATCAGCAATCCGCCCATGATCCGCACCGGAAGACCCGCTCTCGTCCGGCACCGCTTCGGCAAGGGGGAAGCGATCTACTGCGCCGGGATGCTGGAAAATATGGGCTATGATTTCCAGAAACGGATCGTGGGAGCCCTTCTGCGCCGCCTGACGGGACCGGGCATTCTCCGTACCAATGCGCCCAAAACCGTGGAAATCACCCTGTTCCGCCAGGAAGAACGGAAACGCTGGATTCTCAATGTATTGAACATGCCTTCCGACCTCCCGCCGCAGCCGCTGTATGGAATCCGTATCGGGTTGAGACTGCCGGCCGGCCTGCGCCCGGACCGGCTGCTGGCCGCGCCGGAAGAAACGCCCGTTCCCTTCGAGCCCACGGCGGACGGAATCCGCTTCACACTGGAAGAGCTTCATGAGTTCGCGATGCTGATTCTGGTCTTTTGAGGATTTTCCGCCATTTTCCGGCCGGGAGCCATTGCAGTTTTTCCGGCGGAGGCGTATAGTATGCGATACAAAAACACAAGGAAAAAAACATGCCTCCCCTGAAGAAAATTCTGCTGGTGCAGTACGGACACGAAACCAACACGTTCAACCCTTTTCCGACCACCCTGGAACGGTTCGGCGGAAAAGAAAAGATTCTCACGGGCAATCCGCTCTGCGATCTGGAATCCACCCTTCCCGTTTACCGGGAAGTGCTCGCACGGCCCGACATTCTTCCGGTGGAAACGGTCAATGCGTGGGCGAATCCGTGGGGACGGGTCTCCCGCGAAACACACGAATACGTGAAGGAGATCCTCCGGCGGAAAATCCGCGAAAACGGAAAAATCGACGGGGTACTCCTGACCCTCCACGGCGCCATGGTCCTGGAAGACGACGACGATGGTGAAGGCGACGTTCTGGAATTCATCCGCCGGGAAGCAGGGCCCGGCGTGCCGGTGTTCGCCGTGCTGGACCTTCATGCCAACGTCACGGAAAAAATGCTGCGGAACGCCTCCGTGCTGATCCACTTCGACACTTATCCGCACATCGACATCATGGACCGCGTCCGGGAATCGGCCCGGCTGATGCTGGACACGCTGGACGGAAAAATCCATCCGGTCATGGCCGCGCGAAAACTCCCGCTTCTTTCGGAATTCCTGCCCACCACCGAGGGCATTGCAAAAAAGTTCCAGACTCTTGCGCTCGAATACGAAAAAGAACCCGGTGTGCTCACCGTCTCGCTCGCCTACGGATTTTTCTGCGCGGACATTCGGGAAAGCGGCATGTGCGTCGTCGCCGTCACGGATTCCGACCGCGAAAAAGCGCGGAAAATCGCGGACGAATTCGGACGGACGGTCTGGGCCGGACGGGATTTGCTGCAGCGTTCTTTTTCAATGATCGACGAGGTGCTTGATGACTTGAAGGCACATCCGGAAAACAAGCCCTGCGTCATCGCGGACTGCTGCGACAATCCCGGCGGCGGCGCCACCGGAGAAAGCACGCACATTCTCCGGGCGCTTCTGAAACATGGCTTCGAGGACAGCATCCTTGCTTTCATGCACGGGCCGGAACTCGTGGAACAGGCGGCAAAGGCGGGAACCGGCGCGGAAATCGACGCCGCCGTCGGAGGGAAAATATCGCCGGAAACCGACGGCGAACCGTTCCGCTGCAAAGCCCGGGTAACCGCGCTCACCGGCGAACTGCCGAGACAGGGAAAAGTCGCCGCGCTCCAAGTCGGAAAAATGCATATCCTGGTTCAGTCCGGAAACGGCCAGACATGGACGCCCGAAGGGATTTGCGCCTGCGGGCTGGACGTCGGAAAAAGCGGAATCACGGTCGTCAAATCGACGGTGCACTTCCGGCATGCGTTTGAACCGCTGGTCCGGAAAATCTATTCCGTGGCGGGACCGGGGATGGCCCCGCAGAAGATCCGGGACGTGAAACTCACCCGGACGCGTCGTCCCGTTTATCCGCTGGACGACATCACCGACGCAGACGCCGCCGGCAATAACGGAGCACTCCTTTTTTCCCCGTATTCCGATACCGGAGGGTAAAGACGGAACTGTCGGGCATCTCTGCGGAGGCGGGATAACCGAGGTCGAAATCCAGGACACCCTCATAATTCCAGGAAAAGGGCGGCCCGTCAGGCAAACGGATGCGATGGCTTGCCTACCGGCGTTCCCTGCCTCCCGCAACGCGGAGCCGGTAACGGTACGGCGTCATTCCGCAGCGCTTCCGGAAAAGCCGTATGAAATAGGAACTGTCCACGAAGCCGACCTGTTCCGCAATGGCGTCCACCGGCATGTCGGAATCGCACAACAGGCGTTCCGCCTCGGCGAGCCGCAGCGATTGCACATGCTGGAACGGAGACGTCCGGTACACCGCGTTCCAGTGACGGAAAAAGGAACGGCGGGAAAAACCGTTTTCCGCGGCCAGGGTCCCGACTTCCACATCCTCCTTGTAGTGCAGCTGGAGATGCGAAGCGATCCTGCGGATTTTTTTCTCCTGAAAATTTTCTTCCGTGACCGGTCCCTGCCGGGCGAAAAACATCTCTTCCAGCAGGGCGAAGGAAAGGAGGTCGATCTGTTCCGCGACGCCCGTCTCCCGGGATGCGCCGAAAAGCTCCTTGAGACGCCGCATCCAGTCCGTCATGCGGCTCGAGACCACGATCTCCCACAGGAAAGGCCGCAGTCCGAAACCGGCTTTCTGAAGAGCCGGAATGACGGATTCCGGATACGTGACGTAGAAGGCCTCCCGCCCGTCTTTGACCTCATAATAGTGTTCCACGTCCGGAGGTTTGACGACCACATGGGGAAACGGTGTTTTGAACTCCTCCCCTTCAAAGATGTCCCGCGCAAATTCCTCTCCGGGCGATCCCAGGCGGATGCAGAACTCGATCTTTCCGCTGTAGACGTTCCGTCCCTTTTGAGGCTGGCTGTGGGGAATATATCCCAGGGAATGCACCGGGAGGGGAAACCGGAGCCGCCTCGGCACGTTCGTCATATTCAGATGAATGTATTCCATGAAAACCTCCCGCGAAAACAATTCCGTGTTTTTCCGGAAATCAAGATAGACGCTTTCGGCGTAAATTCAAATCGGATTCGGCACGAATGTCCTGTTTTTTGGCAATTTTCTCCTCTTGCAAAAATCAAACCGGAACGTATATTCAAACAGGACATCATCCATGACAAGGAGGCTTTCATCATGTCTTGCGACTGGAATTTCTATTATGACTTCAACACCGAACGGAAACTCGAAAAGTGGGAGACCGTTTCCCTTGAAAAAGGGAAGTTCATCCTCAAAACCGAATTCGATTCCGAGGGGGGCGCATTCGTTCTGCTGACGTTCGCGGCCCTCAACTACGATTCCAACAAAACCCGGGTGACGCGTTTCTCCGTGAACGGGAAATGGAGCGGCCCCCTCGACCGGAGCAGTCCGGTCTACATCTATCCCCACCTTTCAAGGCTGGGATTCCGCACCTCCCTGAAAAAAGGCACGAATGTCATTCTGGCGGAGGGCTTCAGCCAGGCGGCCGATCCGCGCACGGAACTTCACATTTCCGTGACGAAAGACCTTCCGCCCGTCGAAAGGGTTCATCACAGGGCTTTTCTTTCGGTTCCGGCGAAAGAATACAAGGTCTCCCGGCGGACTCCCGATCTGACGGGTTTCACGCCCGGAATCGGATGCTCGACCACGCCCGGACGCTTCGGCTTTTCCAAGGGAGACGGCGTGCTGGACTGCGCCATGCCCACGCTCGGCACCATCGACAAAATGTATCTCTGCGGACATCCCCTCTACCGGAAACCGTTCCGCTGGAGCTACTCCACGTTGCCGGAAGGCGCCGCCTTCCACGGCTCCTATTCCCCCGCGACGGAAGGAATCGGCAAGGATGACATTCAGGTCAACCACCTGAGCGTCCGCTGGGGCGCAAAATTCGGAAACACCTCCTACGCGTGCACCTATTCCCTGGCGTCGCCCGGCATCATCACCGAGTGCGATTCCGGCGTCATGCGGATTTCCGGCCTGGAATACGCCGGAAACTACAACTGGATCGCGATCCCGCGCGAAAACGGCCGGATCGAAGTGGCCTCCCTCCACGACGTCGCGGATATCCGGATGTCGGAAAACTTTCTCCTCCTCTTCGGCTGCACGGAATTCCCGGACCTTCCCCTGCTGCTGGTCTTCCGGGAACAGCCGGAACGCATGGAAGTCAAACTGGACCCCAAAACAAACCGTCTTTCCGAACTCATTTTCCACGGATGTTCCCTGATCGTCACCGCAACGCCGTTCGGCTTCGAGAGCCTTCAGCCGGTCCGTCCGGACGACCGGAAATTCCTCCGCGACGCCGTAATCCGCGCCCGTTTCTGGAGCCGCGCCTTCCTCGCGTATCCCGTCCGCTGCGAAGAATATTTCAAGCTGGACGCCAAGACCCGCATGACGACCATCGTCCAGAAATTCTCCTACCGCCGGATCGAGGACGCCTGGCACACGCCTCCGCTGGAACTGGCGCCCCTCCCCCCGGTTCTTCCCCTCTGCAAAATGATGAAAACG
>MWCA01000095.1 GCA_002069785.1 Lentisphaerae bacterium ADurb.Bin242
GGACTCCACAATTTTCGCTGCGAAATCCAGCAGTGCTTGAAAACATTTGTAAAAGAACCGAACGCTCCCAAGCACTGCACCTGAGGTCCGACCAAGAACCCGCTAGAACATACAAGGAAGCGCCCGGTAAGACATAAAGGCACAGTCTCACCGGATACATTTCACCTCTTGTTCTAGCAAACACTCTTTTACTTGGTCGGTTTCAGGTGCATTTGCTGAAATATAACGGTTTTCAAACAACACAACAGAAATAGCGATGACCGCTACTCCCATCTCCGTAAAAATATAATCTCCTGATAAAGAGATTGCAAGTAAAAATTGAAAAAATGAGAAAAGTTGCCGGCCGATATAATTCTGATGCTATCATCAAATGGCAGAACCGGAATATGAGCGACCAGAATAATATTTTTAAGAAAATGCCTTGAATTCCTTTTTATCAGAGTTTATATTGAAATATCGAAGAGAAATGAAAGTATGGTACGTAGTAAAATGAGCGTAGTGGGACTCATATAAAAGAGGTGCCATTCGGTGCCGTTTTTAGGGTCCAAAATGCCAAAAAGTGCCGTTTGGAGGAGCTTTTACGGTGAAGCGGAAAGATAGCCAAATCTGCTATTTTTGAGCGTAAATTTGTCCAAAATAGGACATCTTTGAGCGAAAGAAATTATTGTCTCAGAGTCCTAGTGGGCGCACCATTTCCCTTCCTATTGATTACCAGAAACTTACATCTTATCATCATCCTTGCTTCAAACCGGATTTCCCCTTAAAACAGCCGATTTGTCCAGAAATGGGTACAGAATCCGAAAAAATTGGTGTCCAAAACAGAGTTCATATTCTTTTCTGTCGTAATCATATAATGATGATTGGAACAACTCAGAAGGAGGGTGAATTAGGAGTCGAAAAAAAAATTAAAAAAAATTTGAAAGGAGGCTTGAAAGAGCGAATTTACACAAGTATAATATCTCGTGTAAACCAAAAAACGGCGGCAGGATTATGGTGACGATGAGCGACATTGCGAAAGAGGCGGGCGTAAGCCGGCTGACCGTATCCGTTGTCCTGAACAGGAAAAAGAGCGCGGTCCGGATCAGCGACGCGACAAGGGAACGCGTCCTCTCCATCGCCAGGCAGATGAATTACCGTCACAATGAAATCGCCACGGCAATCCGGCGGGGAACCACCAATATCATCGGCGTCATCGGTGCTTTCAACGGGAGCTATGGCCTGGAAATGATCAAAGGAATCGTATCCGCCGCGGACGAGCACGGATTGTCCTGTAAACTCCGGATCGGAAACGGGAGCGGAGTCCGTCCCTCCGATGTCAACGCGTGTCTTGAATATTGTGTGCGCGGAATCATCTGCCGCGCGGGCAGCACCGCCGAATTGTCGAATATCCGCGTGGAGCTGGAACGGGAAAAAATTCCGATGGTGCTGTTGGACAGCAGTACTCCGGACAAATGGTGTTCCCGTGTCAATTCCGATGACTTCAACGGCGGCTTCCAGGCGGCGCGATATCTTGCCAACAATGGATTTGAACGGATTCTGTATGCCATGCATCGGGCCAGCCTGGAATCTTCTTTTGCAAGGTGGCGTTATGACGGATTCACCGCCGGACTCGGACGGAAACTGAAAAAACAAGAAGTCATTTATTATAAAAGCACCCAGAATATGGATGAAGAGGAGAACCGCGCCGTTGCCGCACACATCCGCCGCCGCAAGCCGGATGTCATTTTCTGCGACAACGACTATATTGCGTTGAAAACGATGTCGGTTCTTCATGCGTCCGGCATCAGAATCCCCGAGGAAATTTCGGTAGCCGGGTTTGCCGGACTGGACTTCACCGCGCTGACTTATCCCGCTTTGACGACGGTCGCCCAGCCGTTTTTCGAGATGGGCCGTGTCGCGGTCGAAGAGCTTCGCTTCCTGATCGATGGCGGAAGCCCCCGGGCAAGACTGCTGGAAACAACTCTGATAAAACGTCAATCGGTAAAGGAAAGGAGTGGAAAATGATGGATTCCACATGGAAAAGAGGCTGGTTCCGGAAACAGAAATTCACACTGATCGAGCTCCTGGTCGTGATTGCGATCATTGCCATTCTCGCCTCGCTGCTGCTCCCGGCGCTCGGACGCGCCAGGCGGAGCGCTCAGAAAATCACCTGTATCAACAACCTCAAACAGCATGTTCTGATTTCCAATTTTTATATGGATGCGTACAGTGGGTGGATGCCCCATGTGAATGACGACAATATACCGGGTCTTCCCTATTGGCCGAGCCGCTTCACCGAAGCCGGGCACATGCAGCAGATTCAGCCGCTCCCCTCCGGCATCGCAACCGTCAAAGAGTTTTACGCAACCGCCAGAAACAGGTGGCGGCGCTGTCCCAGCGGAGCGGACATTACCTCCGACAGTGCCTGGCAATGTTACGGCCTGAATGGCAGGATCTTCGGCAAGTACAGCGGAACAACGCCCCTTTATGTCAAACTGACGAGTTCGGCAATGGAATCCATCAAAACGGATCAGATCATTTCTGGAAAACCTCATCACTATGTTTTCGGATGCAGCGCCTATCTGAGAAACGGCGTATATGTCCAATACTTCAATTTCACGGTCGGCGCCACCCAGCCCGCGCTCGGCCTGTGGCATGACCGGACGGCGAATGTGAGCTGGATCGATGGAAGCGTTTCGAGCGTCGGGCCGGCACAGCTTTCCGACCTGGCCTACAAACTCTGCCGGAAAGAGTAATGAATGCAAGCTGGAATCAACCATAAAATAAAAAGAAAAGAGACCGGCCCATGATGAAGTTCGCCGCAATGCCCCTCTGGTGTTTTCTTGCAGTCTTTGCGACTGCCGACGAAGGAAAATTCCCCCTCATTCAAAACGGAAAGCCCGCGGCTCAAATTGTCGCTCCCGCGGAAATCGGGAAACATGTCGAAGCCTTCAATCGCGCCCTCGGAAAATGCACGGGCTCGGAGCTGCCCGTTGCGGCGGCCCGAACCGGCAGTGGTCCGGCCATCGTGTTCGAACTCAAAGAATTGCCGCTTGACAAGGATGACGCGTTTTCCATCACCTTCCCCGATGAGAAAACTTTGAAAATCTCCGGTTCGCCCCGTTCCGCACGCTGGGCGCTGAACGCAATCCTGGAAAAATACGCCGGTGTGGTCCGGTGTTTTCCCGGCGAACGCGGCTCGTATTATCCTCCCGCCAAGAATCTCGTCCTTCCCCGGCAGGAACTGAAGGGAGACGCGGGCCTGAAACTTTCGCGCTTCTTCACCCGGGAAGATCCGGAATGGCTGCTGGACGTCAACGGCAAACAGCTCAACAAAATCGACTTTGTGATCGGGCATAATGTTGGATTGCTCATTCTGCCGCCGTCCCGGTACGCGCAAGGGGAATGGCGCGACAAAATCATGCCGCTGCGGAACGGAAAACGCCTTGCGATACCGCCGCGCGACACGCACGGATGGCAGCCGTGCTACAGTCATCCGGAATCGGTTTCCGAAGCGGTGAAAAATATCTGCGCATATCTTGCAAAGCATCCGGAAACAAAATTTTTCTCCCTGACCATCAATGACGTCGGCGGCTTCTGCGAATGCGAAAGCTGCCTCCGGGTCAATCTTGGGAAGCGGAAAAACAAGCTCTTTCCCCAGCAATGGGACTGGTCGGATGTTTACTTCCAATGGTGCAATGCGGTCGCGGGCGAAGTCTCCCGAAAATATCCGGATGTTTTTTTCGGGACTCTTGCCTACTGCGAAACCGCGACACCGCCCCCGTTCCGGCTTCATGAGAAAATCGTCGTAGCACTCACCATGGATTTACACACGCACATGAAACCGGGGCGTTTCGAATCGGACCTGAAAAATATGGAGGAGTGGAGCCGGAAAGCCTCGAATCTGGGAATCTGGGAATACGGCTTCACCGCACGGGATTATTCCGTGCCGCGCCTGCCCTGGAATCTTTATGCGCGCGGACTCCGGGCGCTGAAAGCCAATCACGGCAACTTCTTTTTCTGCGAAAGCGCTCCCCTGATCGGCGAAGGACCGAAACGCTGGCTTTACCTCAAGCTCGCATGGGACGTACAGACCGATCCCGACCGGCTCGTATCCGAATGGTGCGCCGCGTGCGTCGGAAAAGAAGCGGGAAAATATCTGGAACAATACTACCGGTGGTGCCGGGATTTCTGGACTTCCGAGCGGGTCGGGCGGACTCCCTGGATCAGGAGCGCCGGACTCTATTTCGCATTCACCCTGAACGGCTCCTATCTGCTGGCGCTCCGCCCGGAAGACCTGGAGAACAGCCGCATGCTCATGGATAAAATGCTCGCCGAGGCAAAAAAAAGCGGCGATCCCGATCAGCAATACCGCGCGGAACGCCTGCGGCGTTTCTACGACTTTCATGAAACCATGGCATATCTCGGGGGCGGCGGGCTCATCCCGCTCGAGAGAAAAGCAAAAACGCCCGCGAATGCCTTGGCCGATGTCGATACCGCCGCCGAAGCATGCGCCCTCCTCGAAGCCGTACCCCGGATCATGAAACGGATAAAAGCCCTGCCGGACGTGATTGCCGACATCAACGCGGACGGGTTCAGCGGGCTCATCGACAACACGCGGATCTCGGTCGGCCCTGCCCTGCCGGGCGTATTTTTAAACCCGGCTTTCCGCTGGAGGAACGATCCGTCGGTCCGTCCGCTCCTGGCAAAAACCGCCGCAGACGCAACCCTTCCCGAAGCCGTGCGCAAACAACTGAAAGATATCCTCGACTTTGAAAAACTGCCCGATTTGCCCGGCAATCTTTCCGATGCGGAAGAACTTGCGCTGTGGGACATCACGCAGCCCGGCATGAAAATCGAACTGGACAAATCCGGCGGAAAACGGCGCATCAAAGTCACCAAGAATACCTCGTGGGCGGCGGTGCGGCGGAAAATTCCTTCGGCCGATCCGCTTCACAGCTACGCCGTCGAAGCAGTCATTTCCGCGCCCGCCGATGCCGTCGGGAAGGATTCCAACACCCGGATGATTCTCTGTTCCTCCCCCAATTTCGAATACACGACAGTCCATTCGGATTCGACTGAATTTTATCCGCAAACCCCGGGAAAAAGCGTAAAAATGTCTCTCGCGACCGTGTTCCCGGCAAAGGCGTACAGCGGATTCATCTACTTTATCTGGAACGGCATGGACAACGGCAAATGTTTCTTCATCGAAGACATCCGCGTCAAGGAACTGGGTTCCGATCCTCCTTTCACCGGAAAACCGATCGGCTCTTGGGAGATTCTCCGGCCGCAGAAAAACCTTGCAGCAAACGGGTCCGCGTTTTCCGGCAAAAATCTTTCCGGAATCAGCTTCCTCCATTCGAACGACCGTTTCGAAGCAGAGCGCGGAAAGCGTTTCCGGATCGTCGCGCCCGTAAAAGGCAAGGGAGTCTTCCGGATCGGGATCGCCGCTTTCGACAAAACCGGACGGATGATCGCCACGCATCACGGCCAATTGATCAAGGCCGATACGGCCGGCCAATGGAACGAGGCAAAATTCGAAGATGACATTCCGGTCCTCGAGGCATTCGAAAAAACGGACAGGATCGCCGTCCGGCTTGACCTCCGCAGCGGAGACCTCGATTTCGACAACGTGCGCATTCTGTTCTTTCAAGCTGAAAAATAAGGATTTCATTCCAAATGACGTATCTGGAAAATGACCGCCGCGAAATTTTTCTCAATCTTTTCTATCCGGAACGTTTCCGGACGCTGGACGTGGAAAAATGGGTTGACGCTTTTGCAAAGAACGGAGCCACCTCCTTCTGCCTGGACATCAAAGACCAGGCTTATGTTTACTACGACTCGAAATACGCGCCGAAGTGGAATGTCCTCGGAACACGCGATCTCGCAAGGGAATTCTCGGATGCCGTCCGGAAACGCGGTCTGAAGTGGAGCGCCTATATCGCCCCCATGGAATTCGAATGGCTCGCCGGAGACAAATCATACGAAGACTGGCAGGTTCGTTTCGAGGACGGTTCGACACCGCCCGGAAATATCTGGAACCGCAAAAGATACTGCTGGAATTCGCCGTATGCCGGTCTTCTCCTGAATGTGCTCCGCGAAATTGCCGAAAAGTATCATCCGGACGGCTTTTATCTCGACGGCGTTTCCTACCTGTGGTTCTATGAACGTGCATTGTGCTACTGCAAATACTGCCGGGAACGCTTCCAGCGCGAATTCAACTCGGAAATGCCCTCCGCGTGCGATGTCGAAAGTGAAAAATGGCCCCTGTTCATCCGGGCCCGGCAGAAATGGAATGCCGACATCGCCCGGCGCATCCGTGAATGTGTCGATTCGGTTGACCCGCGGATCACCCTCGTGACCAACTGCGTTTTCGGATTCCACGGCTGGACGTGCTCGACCCAGCCGGAGACGGCAAAACACTTCGATTTCATGTGCGCGGAAGATCCTCCCGGACTCTTCCGCAGTGAAAAACATCCGCCCGGGTTCTCCCCGGCCGACACCTTTTTCTGGAAGGCCGCCCTTCTGCGGATGCTCGGAGGCGGAAAACAAGGAGAATTTTATTCGAACTATCCGCTTAATGTCCCGCTGGCGGAAGCCCTCTTCAACATCGATCTTTATTGCGCGGCCGGCATGCGTACAGCCATGTCGGTCACCCGGAACGATGCCGCGCAGCTCTTCGGACGCCTCCGGGAAATGGAACCCTGGACCCTGAATCTCACGCCCGCGCCGGAAATCGTCATGCACTTCAGCGAGAACACCCATATCGGCGGGTTCCGTTCCCATGCCGCGATGCCGAAGATGCTCGACCTCGACGACGACCCGTTTTTCCGGGAACCCATGGCCTACTTCAAGGCGGCGCTCGACACGCATACCGCGCTGGAACCCGTTTCCGACGATGATCTCGACAGCGGAAATCTTCATGGTTCGAAGGCGCTGATCCTGCCCGACAGCAGGGTCCTGCCGGAAAAATTCCGTTCGCGGATGCAAGATGAAATCGAGCGCGGGCTCCGTGTCCTGGCGACAATGGAACCCGGCACACGGGATTATTTCGGAAAGAAAATCGGAACCGAGCTCCTTTTCGAAGGCTCCGGCCTTCGTTCCGCCGGAGAAATACGGACGCAGAAGCCCTGGCTGATACGCTGGAAGAACGGAAAACTGGAATTCGAAGAACCCGTTCCGGACGCCGATGCGAAATATCTTTCTTTTATGGACGGCACCCTTGAAAACTGGATCGGTGAAAACATCCATGCCCGCCTTGCCTTCTTGAGCCGCCCGGTCGAGGAACGTCAGATGAAATGCCTCAGAAATGATGAAAATTCCGTTCATTTCCCGTTCGAAGCCGTCCGCATCAAGGCTTCCGGCGAGTGGAAAGTTCTTGCCGGATTCAAATATCTTGATGCCGGAAGCGGAAAATGGAGGGAGTCGCCCGCAATTCTTTCCCGGCGTTTCGGAAACGGCGAAGTGATCTATCTGGCTTTCCGTCTTGCAACCTGTACGGAAATCAACCCGGTCTGGTTTCGCAAATTGACGGAAAAACTTTTCAGGCTCCTCGCCGCCCATGAAAAAACAATCGAAATCAAGGCGCCGCCCTGTGTGAAAGCTGTCTGTTTCAGGCAGGGCGGCGATAGGATCATTCATCTGGTCAATGACTTATCGCCGCAACCGGATGACATGTTTCTCGAAGAAAGAATTGCCGTTCCCGTTGAAATCACCCTGAAAGATGTTGATGCAACGCGTGTCTCCGTTCCCGTTTGCGGCGGAACGGCGGTCACGGCAGATCGTTCCGGAAACACAACGGTCTCCTGCGCCGCGATGCGGGACCGGATGGTCTTGCGAATCGGGGAGCCGCGAAAAAAGACTCTTCCGTGAAAGAAAGATTGAATGCTTTCCTTCGGAAGCCCGGAAAGCCGACGGTCCATATGAAAAAGGGAGCGGTGGTCCGCTCCCTTCTTTTTTGAAAGAATCGCAGTCCGATTACTTTTTAGCGCATTTCGGACATTCAAAAGCTCTTTTCTCGATTCCGGTTTCCTTGCCGGGATAGCCGGTCACTTTGCATTCGACCTTCTTGAACACGAAATAGTCGTTCACTGTCACGACATACTTCGAGGCCAGGAGAACATCGCACTTTGCCGCGTCACAAGCATTGTAGACGGCCGCGTCTTTGGCGATTTCAACAGAAGTTTTGCAGAACGCATTCTGTCCGCCCAGAGCAGTGCGGTCCGCAAAATGGTCGGCTCCCCACGTGAAAACCCCGAACAGACAACTGATGTTCGAGGTTCCGGAAACCTTTTTGGGTTCATGTTTGATGACTGGCTCGTAGCAGGCGGGAAGCATTTTATACTTGGCTTCCCGGGCCCCGTCATTGGTGTTCACAGTGGTGCAGGCGGCTCCTACAACAGCGATTGCAACGGCGACGGCAGACGTGAAAAGAATCTTCTTCATGTTCCTTCTCCTTTTTGTGTTGTTTTGTGTTTCAGGGACCACTGGGAATCACTGGTCCCCCCCTTTTCATGAATATATACCCGTTTTTCAAAGATTCAACAAAAAAAACATAAAAAATCAAAAGAAAGACATATTTTTGCTACAAAAAAAGATTTTTCAACGACTGTTCCGAAACCGGACCGAACCGCAGAATCCGCCAGGAAGAATCCGCCTGCACCAGAACGACCGTGGACGCCCTGGAATCCGAAGACAGGACCCCGCCATTCACCGCGATCTCCGGTTCGCCGTCGATGCTTTTCAACGCGTCTTCCATGGAAAGCGCCGCGGGTGCGCCGGAAAGATTCGCACTGGTGGAGGCCAGCGCCCCGCCGTATTCGCGGAGCAGTTTCAGAATAAACGGATGGTCCGGAATCCGGAAGCCGAACGTGGAACCGGATTTGTCCGGGACAACCAGCGTCACCGGGCCGGGACAAAAGGCCTCGCAGATTTTCCGGGCGGCTTCCGGAATCGTATCTACTTCCTGTGGAAGGGATTCGAGATCCGGGACGAATGCGGCGAAAGGTTTGTTTTCCGCGCGATGCTTCAATTCATAAATCCGTGCCCGAGCCGCCTTGTCGTTCCAGTCGCAGACCAGGCCATAGACGGTTTCGGTCGGGACCAGAGCCACCGCACCGGGCCCCCGTAGAACCGCTACCGTTTCCGGCAACGCGTTTTCGCAATTTCGGATGATCACTTCCTGAATTTCCCTATTCTGTCATAGAACCGGCCGGTCACTGCTTCGAAGCCCAGAGGGCCGTTTCCTCGATCGCCTCTTCCGGAGTGCAATGCGGTTTGTAACCAAGGTCCCGGACCGCTTTTTCGATGCTGAAGCACATGTGCGTGGCAAGGAAGCGCAAGCCGATTTCATGAACCTTCCCCTCATATTTCCGGAGCATTTCCTCCAGCGGAATATAGTTGAGATGCGCCGTCTTGCCGAACACAGCAGCCGTGATCTCGTGATAACGCTTGAGCGGAACGGCATGGCTCAGACAGATGTTGTAATGTTCACCGATGCTGCGGGGATTTTCCACGGCCAGCCGGAAGGAAACCGCCAGATCGAGCACATGAATCGGCTGAAGAAGGGCGAGGCCGTTGTCGGGCACATCCAGAACTTTTTCCGCAATGATGTCGGCGATATAGTCCGCGCGGCGGCCGCCCTGGTTGTCGATGGGAAGCATGCCCGGCCCTGTGATGTAGCAGGGACGGATGACCGTGGCGGGAAATCCGTTTTCATAGAAGAGGCGCATGACGGCCGCATCCACGTCCGCTTTCTGCTTCCAGCCGCTGGATTGGTCGAAGCCGACATAGGGAGCCGTTTCGTCGCACGGGATGAACGGGAGCGGAGCATATCCGCCCGTCGAACTGCAATGAATGTAATGCTTGAGTCCGGCCGCATATTGGCAGATCAGGGCGATCGACTCGAGCGTGGGAACCGTGTCGATCACGATGTCGTAGCGGGCGGAGAAGATTTCCTTCATGGCGGCATCATCCTTTTTGTCCGCCGTGACCGTTTTCACCTCCGAGACCTTCTCCAGAAACAGGGTCTTTTTGCCCCGGCAGCAGATCGTCACCTCATGCCCGGCCGCCGCCAGCTGCAATACGATGTTATGCCCCAGCCACCCGGTTCCGCCAAAAACGATACATTTCATTTTCCATTCCTCCTCTTTTTTTTCGGGAATCGACAGGAAAATATACTCTGCTTTTCTCCGTTTTGAAAACGAGGTTCGTAAAAAAGATCGGTTTTCATCGGTTCCGTGCCGGAAGAGTTTCCGGTTTTTCGCGCTCATGCGGTTGAAATGAAAGGGCTTGCGGCGTATATTGTGCATTTGATCAAAATACAACAAAGGAGTTATCCATAATGGAATACGATTTCACGAAGATCGAAAAGAAATGGCAGGAATACTGGGCGAAAAACAAAACTTTCAAAACCCCCGACGTCTCCGAAAAGCAGAAGCTGTATGTGCTGGACATGTTTCCGTATCCGAGCGGAGCCGGGCTTCACGTCGGCCATCCCGAAGGCTACACCGCCACGGATATCTACTGCCGTTACAAACGCATGGCCGGATTCAACGTTCTCCATCCGATGGGATGGGACGCTTTCGGTCTGCCCGCCGAACAATACGCCATCGAAACGGGCACCCATCCTTCCGTCACCACGAAGAAAAACGTGGAAACCTTCAAGCGCCAGATCCAGTCGCTCGGATTCAGCTACGACTGGGATCGCGAGATCAACACCACCGACCCCGAATACTACTGCTGGACCCAGTGGATTTTCCTCCAGTTATATAAAAAAGGACTGGCCTACATCGATGAAGTCCCCGTGAACTGGTGTCCCGCGCTCGGAACGGTCCTTGCAAACGAGGAAGTCATCGACGGCCGGAGCGAACGCGGCAACCATCCCGTGATCCGCAAGCCCATGCGGCAATGGGTGCTCAAGATCACCGAATACGCGGAACGCCTGCTGGCCGACCTCGAGGAGCTCGACTGGCCCGAAGGCATCAAGGAGATGCAGCGCAACTGGATCGGCAAGTCCGAAGGAGGAGAGGTCACCTTCCGGATCGACGGCACCGGTCAAGCGGTCACGGTCTTCACCACGCGCCCCGACACCCTTTTCGGTGCCACCTACATGGTGCTCGCGCCCGAAAATGACCTCGTCGACGCCATCACCACGCCCGAATGCAAGGAAGCGGTCAAAACCTACCAGACGTTCGCGGCGTCCCGAAGCGACCTGGACCGCACCGGGCTCAACAACGACAAGACCGGATGCTTCACCGGCGCGTATGCGGTCAATCCCGTCAACGGCGAAAAAATTCCGGTCTGGATCGCCGACTATGTGCTCATTTCCTACGGCACCGGCGCCATCATGGCAGTCCCTGCGCACGACACCCGCGACTTCGATTTCGCGGTCAAGTTCAATATTCCCATCCGCTGCATCATCGAACCCGATCCGGCGGAAGCCGCCTCCCTCAAAATCGATCCGGCCGATGTCTTCGAGGGAAATGTCTGCTGGACCGGCGACGGCACCTCCGTCAACAGCGCCAACAACCAGGGACTGGACATCAACGGGCTCCGGGTTGCCGAGGCCAAGGCCAAGACCATTCAATGGCTCGCCGGACGCGGCATCGGAAAGAAAACCACCAACTACAAGCTCCGCGACTGGCTGTTCAGCCGTCAGCGCTACTGGGGCGAGCCCTTCCCCGTGATCCTCATGGAGGACGGCTCCATCCGTCTCGAAGACGAATCCAGGCTGCCGGTCACCCTGCCCGAGCTGGCGGACTTCAAGCCCGCCGGAACCGGGGAGTCGCCGCTGGCCAAGGCCGGGAAGTGGCTCGACTATACCGATCCGGTCGCCGGCATGAAGGGACGCCGCGAAACCAACACCATGCCGCAGTGGGCGGGGTCCTGCTGGTATTATCTGCGCTACATCGACCCCCATAATCCGAATGCGTTCGTCGATCCCGAAAAGGAAAAATACTGGATGCCGGTCGACCTCTACGTCGGCGGGGCCGAACACGCCGTGCTGCATCTGCTCTACGCCCGTTTCTGGCACAAGGTGCTCTATGACATCGGCGCCGTTTCCACGAAGGAACCCTTCCGCCGCCTGGTCAACCAGGGCATGATCCTCGGAACCTCCTATAAGAACGCGCGCGGAGTCATCCTTTCGAACGACAAGGTGGAGATCAGGGACGGCAATCCCTTCGACAAGGAAACCGGAGAGCCCCTGACCGCGTTCCCGGCCAAGATGTCCAAATCCCTCCGTAACGTGGTCAACCCGGACGAGGTGATCCGCCAGTACGGAGCCGACAGCATGCGTCTGTATGAGATGTTCATGGGACCGCTGGAAGCCGTCAAGCCCTGGAGCACGCAGGGGGTGGAGGGCGTTTTCCGCTTCCTGAAACGAATCTGGAAAATGATCGCCGAAACGCCGGTATCCAACACCGAACCGGACAAATCCCAGCTCAAGCTGCTGCACGCCACCATCCAGAAGGTCACGGAGGACACCGACACGCTGAACTTCAACACGGCCATCAGCCAGATGATGATCTTCGTGAACGAATTCTCCAAGCTCCCGGAAATGCCGCGCGCGGCGGCCGAGCCGTTCGTGAAACTGTTGTCGCCCTACGCCCCGCACATCGCCGAAGAGCTCTGGGAAATCCTCGGAAACCAGGCGCCGGTCTCTCTCGCGGACTGGCCGGAATACGATGAAAAACTCCTTGTCGAGGACGAACTCGAGATTCTCATCCAGATCAACGGCAGGCCGCGCGTCCGCATGAGGATGCCCGCCGAAGCCGCCGCGCCTGAAATGGAAAAGCTCGCGCTTGCGAACTCCGATGTCCGGAAACAGCTCGAAGGAAAAACAGTGACCAAGATCATCTGCGTTCCCAAACGCGTGGTCAACATCGTCGTGAAGTAAACCGGAATACCGGTCCGTACCCTCCGCGCTCCGGCGGCCGAATCCCTGAAAACGGCTGCCGGAGCGTGTTTTTCATTTGACTTGATTCCAGCACGAAAATCCCCTTCCGCCTCCCTTTTTTTCCTTTTTTATTTGACGCTCCGCACCCTTGCAAAAATCGCAAAGAACGCGAACCCGAGTCCGGGCAAGGCGCCGGGACGCGGGAAAAAGAAAACGCATCGGTCGATGCAAAAAAAGAAAGGGCATGCAACATGTCTGAACTCACAGGCGAAACGGTCGAATTCGGAACGGGAGAAAACCGCACCATCGGAATCATCCAGAGCGAAAACGACAACAACAGTGCCGAAGTCGCGGAAATCCGTGACGAAACCGGCAAGATCGTCCTCCAGAAGGCTTACTCGAAATCCAACGAGAAAACCTTCGAAGCGATCTTTATGGTGGGGGTGACTCCGCCCGCCGCGGGCACCGCGCTCACCATCGGAAGCGGCGAAACCGCCTGGACCGGAATCGTCACCGCGTCCAACATCACCAAATCGAACACCGAATTCACCAAGGTGTCCATCACCGCGCAGAAAAAAGACAGCGCCACCGTTGTGGCCTACGCCTGACGGGGTGAACCATGTCTGTTGATCCCGAATTGGCAAAAATTCTCGAGACGCCGGAAGGCGACACCACCCGCGACCAGCTGGAAACAGTCATGGCCCTGTGCGGAAAAATCGTGGTGGCGGGACACGAATTCCCCGCCCCGACGACAGCGTTCTTCGCCATGCTCCACGCGATCCGCTCGCCCTTCCTCGTCCCGAGGGAACAGCCCCTCGACACCATCGACCTCTGCCGGGCGCTCTATCTTCTGGCGGAAGGCAAACGGGCCCTCCCGGTCATTCTTCAATGGAAACGCAGAGAGGATTTCATGGAAGAGTTCCGGGAGCGCTGCGGAAACGCGCCTTCGCCGGACGAGGCCGTCGTTCTGAGCCGGCTCGTCGACGGGATTGCCGATCTTCAGGGAAAATTCGACGCCGAAACGATCCGATTCAGCGAAAAACTCGGCTTTTTTCAGCCGGACGAGGCTCTCCGCGAGTTCTCCGCATACATCGCCGCAGGATCGGGCTTCTCGATGCTCCCGCGGGACGACAGCTCAAAAAAAAAGGGCGTTTTCAACCTGGACTACATCACCTTCCTGATGGCGAAAATCTCCACCGTAATGCCGTCGGTCACACTGAATGAACTGCTGTGGGAGCTTCCGTTTGCAACGGTCGGCTTCCTCGTGGTTCAGGCGGAACGGAAACGGGGCGTCAAGGGCATCTCCCGCGACGACGTCTCCCGGAAGCTGTGGCGGAAATTCCAGGAACGGAAAGGCTCTTCCAAACCGCAACCTCCCATACACACAAGTAATCCATCCAAGTAACGGAGGCGGGGCCGCCGCTTTCTCCCGGCGGCTCCCCTCCCCTTTCAGGAACGATGGAAAGGAAGGCGAAAATACTCATGGGATCGTTGAAACAATGGTACAGGAACAATCAAGGAACGGTTTTATGGTTTATGAAAACAGTCAATCTATACTTTTCCAACAAAAACCGCTGTATACAAAAACCAGCATAATGATAACCGCTATAATAAAACCGGGAATGCCGGAAAACATCAGGAAAAATTCAATAGCGAATGCAATCACAAAAAGAACAATTTTCAACGACATCAACAGGATTTTTTTAATTTTCGATCCCATTTTGTCCCTCCAGTGAGGACAATATAATACAGCAAGAACAGATTCAGGACATCATAAATCGGAAAAAACAAAAGACCAAATACAAAGTGAGCACAGCAACAATCACCAGATTGACTCCCCATATGAGCAATCCGAAAACGAAAACCCACAAAAATGGAATGAACAGCACGGCGAGAAGCATTTGGAAAAAAAAAGTGAAACTGTCAACTGAATCAGACAACCAACTTCTCGGGATAATCCAGAAAGGATTCGTTAGAATACGAACAATTGTTTTGAAAATAGATTTGACCGTCGCTTTCCAAGACCTTTTCGGAAGCATGTTGGAAGCGATGGACCCGCTGAGACCATTTCCGGCGCCTTTGTTTGCCCTCGAATTTCTTTTCACTCGGTGTCGGCTCATCCCAAGATACCTATTGAAGGATAAGATAAAACAAGTTTTTCAAAGATTAATATAATTCACTGTGTAGAAGAATCAAGAGAAAGGAAGAAAAAATGACCTATAAAAGAAGTAAAAAACAAAAATCGGAAAACAAAGGAAAAAAGGAGCAAAATTTCCAGCAGGAGAAACCTCAGCAGGAGAAACCTCAGCAGGAGAAACCCCAACAGGAGAAACCTCAGCGGGAGAAACCCCAGCGGGAGGAACCTCAGCAGGAGAAACCTCAGCAGGAGAAACCCCAACAAAATATCCACTCACAGGAGGAAACTCCACAAGAAGAAGCATCTCCCAAGAAAAACAAAAAAGTGGCTTCCAATTTGACTAAATTTCTAAAAATTCTGCCATTAATAACCATCGCAGCAAAAGGAATTGGGAGTGTTATCAGTGGAATTGCAAGTTTGGCTGAAAAGGCTATTGGAATTTCCAAAGCGGCAAACGCGATCGGAATTACGGGAGAACAACTCCAAGGGCTTGAATATGCCGCGAAAAAGACCGGGATATCCGTGGAAGCGATTCCGGATATTTTTAATAAAATTCAGAATACAGCACAAAAAGCCCTTGGCGGCGATTCAGAAGCGATCAAAAGTTTTGGACAAATGGGAATCAGTGTCGATGAACTCAAAGGGAAAAAGCCTTATGAGATTTTCGAATTGATTTCTCAATCCATTAATATGATCGATGATCCGATAGAACGGTCCCGAGCCGGAGTCTCTGTTTTTGGAGATGAGTTCAACAAAATACAAGGATTCATTGGAGGCTATTCGAGCTCCGTCAATGAAGCCAAAGAAAGCGGAAGCATTATTGACGAGGAACAGTTGAAAGCCGCACAAGAATTCAATGAAGCATTCATCCAATTACAGACAAAACTATCAGCACTTGCCATTAATTCCGGATTCATCGAAGTGATGAAGTGGATGTTAGAAGGACTGGATGCGCTCTTGACAAATACCAAGAGAATGGAGAAAATCGGTATAGTTGACCGGGAAACAGCCGTCAATCAGGCGTTGGACAAGGCAGAACAATCCGGGAAGTATTCAAAAGAACAAATAAAGGGAATGCGCGAAGCAAGCATATCCTACGGAAAGAAAAAGGAGATTGGAGGCTTTTTCGGCGCGGATAAGAAATATTCAACCGCATATAGTGATATTGACAAAGTAATGAATGAAGCCGGTTTTCATGGCTTCGCACGCAAAAAGAATGAAAAAGGAGAAATGAAATTTGACTCGACAGATGTCATGACGAAGGCAATAAGCAAAGAAGACGTCAAACGGGCAAAAGAACAACGAAAAGCTTCTTTTGAAACAAAAGAACAACGAAAAGCAAACCGGGCAACCTTTGCGGGAAACTCTGGTGCGAATGCAAAAGAGGTGGAAAAAAATACCCCACCTCAAGCAGAAACGCCCGTGAAGAACAATGAACTGGAAATATCAAAAGAAAAGCTGGAAAAACCAAAATCCTTGCCGAAAAAGGGGCAACCTCCGCTTCTCGCCCGGGCGACGGCGGAAAATCTGAAAGACATCCGGCCGATCGGGTCTCCGGCCGTGGACCGGGTTTTGGAAATCGAAAAAGTCCGCGAACTCGTTCAGGAAGCCAAAATGAAGAAAAGCGTCCGGCAGGATGAAGTGGATCTCCCCGGCAAGAACAAGGCGGCTGTCGACCCGGAACTGGACGCCAACATCCTGGAGGCGCTCGAAGCCGGACGGAACGGGAAAACCATCCGGTTCAGCCGCGAGGAACAGGAGTATCTGATCTCGGGCGCGTTCAATGCCCTGCCGAAACCGGACAAGGGCACGGGAACTCCCCTGATCCACCGTCCGGGGTCCTTCGCGGAACCCGACCTCCCCGCCCGGATGCAGAATTTCATCCTGCCGGGAGAACTGCCGGGAGAAAATATGTCCGGCGGGAATGTTTCCCTCCGGCTGCTGGAAAACAGTGTACGAAACATCGAGGCGATCCTGAAGATCGGGTTGCCCGACCAAACCATGTGAGGAAAAAAAATATGTCCAACGGAAATTTTTCAGAAAGCGGATTTGCACGGACCGGCGGCTCCATCTCGTTTCAGGAACGGGGCGTCCAGCCGAGCGATTTCACCCTCAAGCGCGGCTACACGTATGCCAGTACCTGAACTGGCAGCCGTTCGCGGACTGCTTTGTCATGCGGCGCGCCGTCATCCAGATCTCCGGCAAACAACAGTGTCAGACCGGCTCGTTCCAGGCGAACGATCTGGAAGGATACAAGAACCCGGCGTTCGTTCGGATCAAGAATTTCAAAATCCCCGGCTCCGACCGGAGCAGCATTCCCGGCGGAAAATACCAGCTGGTGAGCCTTTCCTTCAGCGACGAAGGAAATTGCCTCAGCACGGTCACGCTGCAATATCAGCAGTACGGCGAATGGGAGCTGATTCAGATCATCGACGATCCGCCGGTACCCTCGAAAGGAGCGTGAACATGAGCGCGGTATGGATTTCCAAGGACAGCTGGGAAAAAGTCTGGAACGCCCTCCACAACATTCAGGTCCGGCAGAATTTCGCGGTCCAGACGCCTTGCGCGACGCTCTCGGGCAACGGCTCCTCCGCCCGTCTGAACATCGATCTCCCCGGTACGGCGGCAAGTTCCGGCGATGGAGCGGCGGCCTACGATGGTTTCTTCAAACTTATCGCAATCGACGAAGAGGTTGAAGTCCCGGATGACGAGGGCGAAGGAACCCACACGGAAATCCTTCACCGCATCGCCGTAGTGGACGGTGCCACATGGGAACCGGCGGCGGAGACATCCGGCCCCGGCCAATGCTTTGTGGACAATGCTCTTTTCGAGGTCGATGCGTGGATCAGTGAACCTCTGGATGATGAAGTCTACCCGGAACAGCCCGTCCTGGATAAAATCGCGGTATTGAAATACACGCCCTTCCAGCCCGCCGCGGAAGCAGGTGGAACCGAAGGGGAGGAAGATTATCAGCCGCCCGTGCCGGAAGTCCCGGCCGGCGTCACGGTGGAGCTGCTGGATGAAATCCCCTTCCATCCGAACCGGATTCTCTATCATCCGCTGGGGCGGGTTTTCCTGACTTGGAATACGGAAACAGAAAGCACCTCCATGGAAATCCAGCAGGATCACACTTCCGGCGCGGTTTTCATGGAAGCGTATTATTCCGGGATGTTCGCCTGCGATCTGGAAGTGGAGGAAGATGCGGAAGGCAATCCTCAATTTTGGATTTCCGTGTCGGGCGGAACTTTTTCCGTGTCGTCCAAGCTCTTCCAGGTCGATCCGTTCGAGGCGGAATTCTCCGGAGCGGGAACGCTCTATCTGGTCTACAACCCGGAAGGCTTCGAGCTTGAAGAAGAGGAGGAAACCCCCGTCTACGCCCGGATTGAATACAGCGAAACCGAACCTGCGCTCAGTCATCTCGTGATTGGACATGTCAGCACGGCGGCGACTGCGGGCGGAATCGTTTTTCCGGTCGTCGCCCAGCAGCAGAAGGACGATTTTTTCATCCTGCTGGACATGGACGTCTACACGGGCGATTTTGCTGTCCACCCAACGGAAGATGGCGTGGTCGTAAGGGCGGGTTCGACGGACATCGGGAACCTTGACGATACTGAATTCGGGGAAGATGCAAACGGAAAATCCATTTACCTGATCGGGCTTTCGGACGGGACGGACTATTCCGTCGAACTGTACTGTGGGGATGAGGAGCCGGAAAGCGAATACAAAAGCTTCCCGATCCAGATTGCAACAGTGGATTCCTCCGGGATTCCGCATCAGGTCTGGAAAAGCGGAAGCATCCGCTTTGCGGACTTATATCTTTTGTGAGGTGAGGCATGGGCGGCTGGAACGATTACGGGTATGATGATGAACTGCGCTTCAAGGCGCGGATTCCCATTCTCGGAGCCTACCTTGCGCTGAATGACCGCAAGGGACTGAAAGACGGATACGGGAATTGGCAAGCTCAAAAGTGGACACATGAAGAGGTCATGGAAAGGTATTGGCTGAACCCCTTCACCGCCCGGAGCGCAAATACCATTTTATCGCACATGAACTGGCTGCTTGGCCTTGTGCAGGAGCTGGTCAACAAACGTGAGTTCATCGACCATACCCGGATGTCCGTTCCGGAAAGCGGGGTGGTCTTCCAGTGGAATGATCAGCGGACTGTCATCTACTGGAACTGGACGACCCTCTGCGAAGCGGCGGGGGACAATCCGGAAAACTACCTCGCCGGGAAACAGTTCAATCTCCGGGGAGACATCCGGTTTTTCCTTGCGCTGAAAAAAATCATCAATCTCCTGCTCTACCATATCGGCCCCATGAATGCCGGAAGCATCCTGGTGCAGACCGAAGGGGAGGATTCTGTGAAGTCCGCCCGGTATGTGGGTTCGGTGATCCATTATTTCTATACGAACGGAAACGGCGGACAGGATGAAATCTGGCTTGACCCGGCGCTCGGCTATCTTGCCAATACGGAAGCGCTGTATCAGAACAGCGCGCAAACCAATGTCAGCGAGGCCGGAGGGCTCTATCCTTACCATGATCCCGGCGACTATCTTTACCGGTGGTGGACTATGCACGGGCAGCAACACGACAGCTACACTTACTGCTATATGTCCAAAAATACCTATGAGCGCGAATATTCGTATGGCGTCTACTACAATGGGGAGAAGCTGCTCTGGGCGAATATCGGGCTCCGGATGTTCGCCATCACGGAATACCAGCAATACGGACAGCCGCTCGTGACGGAATGCGTCCCTCTGACAGTTTCCATTGTCAACGGGGCTGGGGTGCTTGAGTTTGAAAATCCCTATCCTCCGGAAGAGCCGTCCGGCGGAAGCGAAAGCACTCTGGCGTCCTCCTCGTCCAGAACCCGCATCTCCGCCACTGATCTGAACGGGAATCTGCCCGTCGGACAGGAATCCACAACCCCCTATTTTTATTTTTTTATACAGATTCCGGGGGAATTCCTGTGATTCCGTTTCGATAGACCAGTCCCGTCCCAATTCTCCGATTTCCCGGCTTCACGCCGGATCCCGAAGCCGCGCGACTCCTCTCCGCACGGCTTTCAAGCCCCGGCGGCATGCCGGAAAATCCCAAAAAAAGGAATATGAAAATGAACTCCACCATTTATTACAACCATGAATCCAGATATCTCTGCGATTCGGCGGGAAAACCGGTCTCGGACATTCCGGAGCTGTCCTACCGGGACCAGTGCACCTGGAAGATCCATCTTCTCGACAATTCCGGCGCCGCGCTCGATCTCTCCGGGGTCTCGGCCTATGCCGCAAACGTCGATTCGGACTTTTCCAGCGCGACCGGCGTGATGTGTCACACGGACGCCGCCGACATCACCGCCGCGTCCGGAATCGTGACCGTTCCGCTGGACGCCGGCACGGCGCGCTTCCTGACCGTCGTGGACGGTAAAAAAGAAGTCGCCGCATATTTTGAACTGCTCGGCCTCGATTCGACCGGCCGGCGGGTGTTTTACATCATCTTCGACATTCGCGCCCGGATGATCCTCAACCCCGGGGAAAACGTCCCGGAGGAAGCGGATTCCCTTTACTTCGAAAAAACGGAAGCCTACGCCCTGCTGCGGGCCGGATGCGAGCTCCGGTTTTCCGTCGCCGGAGGAGGAGATGCCGGACACGGGACGCAGACCGCCGCGGACCGTTATTACAAGTATCGCAATTCATTGCTGGAAGGCAACTGGTCTCCGTGGATCGCGCTGGTCGTCGGCCCGCAAGGCGCACAGGGGATTCAGGGATCCCAGGGAATCCAGGGGATTCAGGGCGTTCAAGGCCCGCAGGGCCCCCAGGGAGAAACCGGCGCCATTGTCACCGGGAACGGCTCGGATTTTACGTTCACGATCGCCGTCAACGGGGGCACCGTGACAGCGTCCTATACGCCGGAAGGAGGCTCGCCAACGGCGCTCCCCGTTTCCGGAGACGGCAAGACTGTCACCTTCACCCGTGCCCGGCTGGGCGTCAACGGCGATTGTTCGTTCGATCTGTATGAACCGGACGGAACGCTCGTCTCCTATTCGAGCATCCTGAAATTCCAGTGGACGGCCTCCGGATTGAAGGTCGCCAACGCGGGCGGCTGGACGGCCGGAGTCTACATTCTCAGACCGTGCGGAATACGCGGACGCGACGGCGAAGATTATGACCGCGTGGATGTCGCGGACAATGCGATCGTAGTGGCGCGCGGACCGCAGGAATATTACTGGACAGCTGTCTCCGGCGCAACGCTCGCGATCGACTGGTCCGCGGTCGCAACGCTGGACAAGGTGATCCCGCTGGTCATTACAATGCCGTCTCCGGCCGTTTCGTTCAGCTGGCCGGTCGGGATCAAGTGGCTGGAGGGTTCCGCCCCGGATATG
>MWCA01000096.1 GCA_002069785.1 Lentisphaerae bacterium ADurb.Bin242
ATGCCGTCGAGCTTCATGCATTCGACCAGCAGCTGGCGGAGAGGCATATCCATCTCGGCCATCCCGGCTTCGACGATTTGCGCCCCGTAACTTTTCTCCAGCATGTCGGCGGAGACTCCGACGCGAAGGCACATCGCCGCTTCCACGGTTTTGCGGAAATCGCCGCCCTCCGGCTTGGCCTTGACGGAAATGCTCACGCTGGCGGCGGGACGCTCGGCTCGGATGGTTTCGAGCACCTTCTTCGTCACAATCTCGGGCGTCCAGCCTCCGGCAATCGCCTCGCGTTCGATTTCCGGGTAGTCCCCCGCGCAGATTCCCTGGATCGCGGTCACCCGCTCGCGCTCCGCTTTCACGGCGGTGACGGCGGCTTCCCGGGCGGCGGCGGTCACATCGACGGCGCTCGCCTGGATCGCGGGAGGAACCGTTTCGGCCTTCGCCTTCTTTTCCGCTTCGGCGTCCGGGGCATTCCCCTCTTCCTCCGGCTTCTTCTTTTTCGGATCTTCGGATGCCTTGCCGTCCTCCGGCTTTTTTTCAGGTCCGGCGGGAGGCACTCCCGGCTTCTTTTCCGGTTCGGCGGCGGTCACGCTTTTGAGTTCGGTTTCCTTGGACATGCTGTCTCCTTCTATGGTTTTGGAAAGGTTGAATTTCGCGGTGACTTTCATGGCGGTTTTCGAGTCGGCTCCCACGGCGACGACCGACACTTCCCGGAGCGTCGATTTCTTCACGTGATAGAACGGCCCATCGACGGTCTGTCCGTTCACTTCGCGTTTCGACTGCACCAGTTCGCAGTCCCTCACATCGGCCCCGATGGAGAGCTGCCAGTCGGCACCGGCCTTCGACTGGGCGACGATGTCGTTGGCGTCCCGGCTGTCCGACACGATTTCGCCACTGATTTCCAGCGTGTTGTTCTTGACGCTCGCCGACACCATTCCGACTCTCGCGTCGGTCTTGTTCTCGTGGTTCGTCAGCAGCGGCACGCTCTCCGGAATTTCCATCCCGGCCAGATCCACCACGACCGGGTGCTTCCAGCCGGGCAGATTCATTTTCCCGCCCGAATACGCGAGGCCGACCACTTTCGGCTTCGCGCCCCCGGCGGCCTCGATCAGGGTAAATTCACTCATCCATGACTTCCTTTGGTTCTGAACCGTCGTTATCCGGTTCCTTTTTTTCTTCTTGTTGCGGCGGATCGTTCTGAATCGGGATTCCAAGTTCCCGCATCAATTTTATCTCTTTGGCCCGCTGATGGATGACGGAGAGATAATCTTTTCCGTCACGCGCACATTCCGCGGCAAGTGTTGTCGTGTTGTTTTCAAGCCGAACCCGTTGGGAATTTGATTCTTTCAGCGGATCGACATGGACAAACGAATCCCAATACCAAACGTGCCGGGTTTCTTCCGTGACGATCCGTTGTGTCAGCGAATATTCCCTGAACCACACCTCGAAAATCCGGTTCAGGACTTCGGATTCCCAGAAGCTCCGGTCCACCAGAATCGATTTGTGATAGATCTGGTTGTCCAGCCGCCCGGACGCATAGTTGTGTCCGCTGAAATCCCCGGCGAGCGTTCCGTAGGTTGAACAGACGCACCGTGCGATTTCCGAGAGAATGATTTTCACGAATTCCGCATGATTCGCCGCGGGCTGCTTCGGGTCGAGCTGTCCCATCTTCCACCCGGCGGGAACCGTCAGCATCATGTTCCGCTCCAGCGGAATGCTGTCCATCGGCTCGACTTCGTCGCTCTCTCCGTTCGGAGGCGCGTCCGTATACAGGATCGCGGCAAAGTCCGCCGCCGCTTCCGCCGCGCTCAGCACCGCCAGATTGTAGCGCCGGAGCTGCGCAAAGAGAGGCAGTGCCGCCGTCAGTTCCGGAATGCCCCGGTGAAGACCGGGCCGGTCCTGACGGAAGATGTGCAGCATGTATTCCGCCGGAACGTGGATCGCCTCGTCGCCCGGCATGTACCGGACATCGCCCGGATGGTATTTCAGCACCCGGTAACCGGTCGGGTTGCCCCATTCGTCGAACGTGATCCCGTCGACGGAGGCGTCGTCCTCCAGCCAGCGCAAATCGCCGGAGATCCGGTCGGCCTCAAGAACCATGAGATCAAGTTTGACACTGTGCCGGATCTTCGGATTCGTCGCCAGCACCGCGAACGCCTCGCCGTCCTGGCAGCGCGCCATCCGCATGGTTCGCAGTTTCCCCGACAGCCTGACAGCGTCCGCCCACCGGGCGAATTCCCGCTCGACCCCGTCGTTGAATGTCTCGTCCCCGGAGAGCATCTGCAATCTCGGACCCGTTCCGATGCAGTCGTTCGCCAGCATCTGCACGAGCCCCTTGGCGTAGGAGTTGTTCGCCACTTCATACCGCGACCGCATCCGCAGCGTCCGCCGAACCTCCGGTCTGGCTTCCTCGTCGGCGGAGAGATGATCGACCATCGACCAGTGCTTCATATTGTCGCGAGTCGTCTGCGCGGCGTCGAAACGTCCGCGCACCACGGGAAGCACCGTCTTCGGAGGCGTCCGGCTCCGGAAAATCGCTTTCAACGGATTGAACATCTTACGCCCCCGAATGACAGAGCTTCGTGATCTTCAGACCGCTGTTGCGGGATCGGACCGCCTTTTTCGACGCCAGATAAGAGTCCGCCGCGATCTGGTCCGGCAGTGAATGCTGTTCCACTTTCTGCCCGTCGATTTCAGCCGACTTCGGCCCGGACGCGTTTTCCCGGATTTCGTCTTCAAGTTTCTGTTCTTCCAACATGACCTCCTTGACTTTTTCAAAAGACGTTGTATCTTAGTATCGACAATGTGATAACCATACGGAGGCAGCCATGATCAAGACCCTGACAAAGCACGGAAACAGCGCCGCGCTCGTGATTGAGCGTCCGATTCTCGATCTTCTCGGCGCGACCATCGACACCGCGTTTGAGGTGGTAACCGACGGGCAGGCTCTTGTCCTGACGCCGGTAAAGGATGCCGTGAAACTGAAAAAATTTCATAAGTCGATGGACAAGATCGGAAAACGCTATGCAAAATCCTTTGCGGAGCTTGCCAAGTGAAGTCCGACCCCGTATTCCTGACCTTCGCCGAAATCATTGAAATCCATCATTACCAGATCGAACACTTCGGCGGGACGCCCGGCTTGCGGGACATCGGCCTTTTGAAGTCCGCGATCGGAATGCCGTTCGCCACGTTCGGCGGAGCGTTTCTGCATCCGACCATTTATGAAATGGCCTCGGCATATCTCTACCATCTCGTGGAAAACCATCCTTTTGTCGACAGCAACAAACGGGTCGGTGCAATGGCGGCGCTGGTTTTCCTCGACTTGAACGAAATCGATTTCGAGGCTCCAGACGGAGAGTTCACCCGAATGGTTTTGAATGTCGCCGGCGGCAAAATGCTGAAAGCGGAAATCACGCTGTTCTTGAAACGGCATTCTCACGAGCGTTGAATTCTGCACGTCACGCCATATTTCCCGCGATACGCTTCGCACTCGCTGATGATGAATTCCTCATGTCGTTGTCAGAAATTGCCGCGTTCGTGGCAATTTCCTTTCCAATTTCCGGCATTTCGTCAGAAGTTCCTGATATTGCCGGGAGCATTCCTGGCATTCGGGTTCGGCTTTGCTCACTCGTTTCCTCCGGGTTGTTGTGATGTAGCCTCCGCGAAGGCTACTTTTTCCATCATATTGATGCGCATGCCGATCCAAGACATCACGTTCACGCACATGCTGTTGCCGCAGGCCTTGTAGCGTGGTGCATCGGGACATTCCTCCTCCGGTTTCCCTTTCCATGGAATCCGGGTGTGGTTGTCCGGAAATCCCATGAGGCGTTCACATTCGTCGGGAAGCAGCCTTCGTACCGTCGCCTGCCAGCCGACGCCCGGCACGTTCGAGGCGGATACCGTATTCATCGGATCGCCGTCAACGCCGACGCCAACTCCCTGACGGTTGGTCCCGTCATGCTTTTCGGGATTGCGTGTCGCGTTGCGCAGATCCAGCGGGACGCACTCCTGATAGGCGACCGCGTGAACGTCCTTTACCGTTTGCGTATACATCACTCCTTCTTCACTGATTCCCAGCCCGGAACCGCCTTTGCGTTCGGCTTTCGCCATCTTGTCCCCGTCGAGAGCGATGGGATTTTCCAGCGGATCGATGGAAATGGTTTTTGCATCAGGTCCCGCTTGCGCCACAGCCGGAGTCACTTCCGTGCGCAGCGTTGGAAACACGTCCTTCCAGTAGCCCTCCTGAACGCCGCCCGCGTCATTCTTGATGAAAGCGAGCAGTTCCGGTTCGTTCCCGGGAACCGTTATATCTGGAACCGGCGCACCTCCTTTGTGGAGTGACGGACAGTGTTCGGTCATGCGGTCACGCCCATTGTCATTGGCCGCGAGGGCGATGAGCGGCGTGTAATCGCTGATGTGCCCGGCATGATCTCCCGCTATTGTGTTGGAAGCATCGCCTCTCCCGTTGCCGCGTGCGTCATAACAGACCGCGTTCAAATGTTCCGGACCCGCACCGTTCGCGAGCTCGTTCGAGATATCGGCCGCAGTGGTGACGCTCTCGGCCCTGTTTCCCGCATAGAGCGAAACAACCGGCGCCTCATGGTTGCAGTTCAGCGTCGGAGACTTTTCCCCGCACACTTCCGCGTTGCGCTGTCCATGCGCCATGCAGAGCGCGTTCAATGGATGTCCGTTCACGCCGATGAAAGTGGCCTGCTGCTCTTTGCCGCTGCAGCCTCCAGTGCTCGCTGTAAGGGCTCTGGCAACGTTCGCCTCCTTCGTGCGGCGCGGCGGAGTATCCCCTCCGCGCATTTCGCCGTCAAATAATACTTTTGCGGGATAAAGCCAGCTGTCAAGATGTCCGACAATGAAGATACGCTTCCTTCGCTGCGGGACCGCCCTTGGAAATTCGGGAACTCGGGTATACTGTGCGTCCAGTATTCGCCACGCCACTCCGTAGCAGCCGGGGGCGTTGGTGACGATTCCGGCTTTTTTCCATCCTCCGGCGGGAACAGGGACCCGCCAACCGCAGAGGAGCGAGAGGAATTCCGCGAATCCTTCGCCAGCGTCACAAGAGAGGATCCCGGGGACGTTTTCACCCAGGATAATCCGGGCGTTTGTCCGGTAAGCCAGTCTGATAAATTCAAGTGAGAGGTTTCCTCGCGGATCGTCGAGTCCGTGCCGTAGCCCCGAAACAGACCACGATTGGCACGGGAATCCTCCGACGAGCAGGTCGATTTTTCCGTCATAGTCGTCATTCCTTATCTTTGTGAAGTCTCCGAGATTGGGGATTTTTCCATACGGCGGAAGATCGGCAATCTGCCGCCGCCATGATTCCCGGAGTTTGCGTTCCTTCCCGCTGTCCGCTTCCGCCGGGTCGAGCGGCCGCAGCGGACGTGTCGCCCCGAAGCGGTGACACAGCACCGCCGAGGGGAACGGCTCGACCTCGGCAAAGAATTTCGGAGTCCAGCCGAGCCGTTCCCACGCCAGCGTCGCGGCCTCCACGCCGCTGCAGATGCTTCCGTATTCCATGAATTCCTCTTTCTTTTCCGCCGCGGCGCGGCCAATCGTTCGCATCGTTCGCGGCAAGTAACATGTCCTCACCTCCTAAATACGAGAGAGGGTCTGTTTTTGTGTCATTTTGAGGCGGAATGGAGGACCGGAAAACCCCGTTTTTACGCGAATTTTTTTGGGGGATGTCCGGACGAAAAACAAAAAAAATCCATTGCGGGATCAAAAAATCTCTTGATTTCCCGCCGGAGACCGATTATATTCTCGGACAAGTGTTCAATTCATAAGGCGGTTATATGCGACATAAAAGGAACGGTTTTAAAGGCCAGTGGAAGGCGGTCCGCCTTCCCATGCGCGGAAGTCTTCTTATTTCCGCCCGTTCCGTTGTTTTTATAGATGTAATCGGCATTCCCTGTTTTCCGGAGGTGACGTCATGATTATACAATTATTGAGAAGATTGGATCTATTAAGTGTAATTGATGATTATTTTGCGTTATCTTTCAGAAAAGCGGAGGTATGCGGGACATAAATATCGTGTACCTCGGATAATTAAAGAAACTGAGAGACCCGTAAAACGGTCTCTTTTTTATTTTAAGCGAGGAAAACATGATGTTATGCGAATGCCGGACTTCGAACGATAGTAACGCGTCTTTCTTTACGGGCGGCGGCCGGGTGTCTTTTCATACGGACAATGATCTTCTGCCGTTGTTTCCGGCCGATCCCGGACTGAATTCCGTTTTGGAGACGGAACTCCAGCGCCGGCTCCATTCCTGTTTTCCGGACACGGTTGTTTCCCTTGATGTGGAGGAACGGGAAAAGATACAGTATTTCACGGTTCGTTTCAGCGGTCCGCGCCAGGAAATTCACGGTCGGCATGCTGTAATTGCTTTCGACATTCTCGAACAGAGGATCTCTTTTCCAACGGAGCCCACCCGGTTTGCCCTTGTCGCGATGTCTGTTTTCGGAGAATGCCTTTTCGGGCAGGCGTTTGTGCCGGAGAAGAAGTATTGCCTGAAGAAAATGCTTTCCTGGTGCTCCGCCCCGCTCCGCGACGTATTCTCCATGTCCCGAATCACCTTTTCCTCCTTCATTCTCATCCATGTCCCGACGGGTGAACTGATTCAATGCCGCGCGAACGGGAATATCTACGAACGCTTTGTCGAAGAATACGGGGAGAAACACGCGGGCGCGGCGATTATGGTATTCGGATTTGAAGTCCGTTTCAAAGACGGGGCGGTCCGGCATTTTTACGTCAACGAAAAGAACCTGGCGGGATTCCGGAACGATTTGAAACTGTTCGAGTTCGAACAGTTTCTCACGGAGAAAGACTGCGTGGAGATCGTGCATGAGAGTTCTTGACCCGACGGCCAACTTCTGGGATGAACTCGGCTACTGGACGGATGTTCCGGAACACGGCTACCACATCGGAGGCTGGCGCGAACAGTTCCGTCATCTGGCGGATGAGGATTCCCTGGCGGAACTGCTGGCGCCCTCCGGAAAACAAACCGCTTCAATCGTTCCGTGCCCGCGCCGGGACGGCTGCCCGTTTTGCATGCACATGCGGGTCCTCCGGCAAACGGAAGAAAAACACGTCGGGATCTGTCCGAAACGGCGGTTTGAGCCGGTTGCCCTCGTCCCGGAAGAGCTGCGTTTGATGAATTTCCGGTATGACCTCCTGCATGAACGGGTCAGCCGCGTCCTGCTGATCCAGTCGGATGTCCGGTCCGGCAACGCCCCCAGGACCTGGCTGTTGGGCGGGCTGCATTTCGGAACCCGAAAACGCTGCAGGGTTTATATTTCCTACCTGATGCCCGGATACATGCTGGAATGCTGCGGCTATCTTATGGCGGTCGAAAGAAGTCCGTGCATTGTCCTTTCGCCGCATTGCGGAAAAGTCCGGGAAAAACTCAAAACCACGCTCAACGCCTTGCCGGTCGCCTTCATTCCGGTTCAGGAAGTCGTCGCCGTGGACCGCTTCTGCCGGATGTCGTTGATCCGGCCGCTCCATCCGGTTTTTGCGGAATATGCGAAAAATGAAACCGCTGAAAGCCGGACAGCCTTCGGTTTTCCTGTGCCGACCGGGATCGGCTGGCGGGACATCCGGATCCATTTTCTGGACATGCACACGGTGACATGCTGCGTCGGCTCGTCGCATCTGACGTTCGGATATCAGGACATGGGGATGAGGAATTCCAGAACCGGCGAGCCGGACATGAGCTGGAAACTGCTTCTGTATCTGGCCGAAAACGACGGGCTCTTCCAGCCGGGGATGGACGGCCTTCGGATTTCCCAGCGGGACAAGCAGAAGAAAAGCCGCCTGTCGTCCGTATTGAAGCGTTTTTTCAATCTCGATGCCGAACCTTTCGAATTTGACTGCGGACGCTCCTCATATGTCTGCCTCTTCAAAATTTCCCCGGAAACCCGCAGCACCAGCTATCACCGCCGTCTGCGAAAACAGTGATTTCCGCCTCTTGAATTATCCGGTCCGGAACGCTTCCAAGGACCCTTTTTTTTGCTTTTTTTGGAACGGTTTCGGGTGACAGGGTGACACGTCAAATGCAAAAAACAACATTTTTAAAAAAAAATGAAAAAATATTTTTGCTTTGCAATATGCTTATTATAAGAATGTAATGAATAAAACGCGTTTCCTTTCGGAGCGCTTTTTCCCGATTTCGGGTGACACGTCACCATTGAAAAGCGACGTCGGTTTCATAAAAAAGAAACCAAGATCGATCGCTCCGGGAAAATCCTGAAACCGTCGTCATCCCGGCGGTCGGAAAGGATTTTTTTCCGTGAAAAAAAGAGAACCCTACCGGAAACGGAATCTGTCCGCCAAAGACCTGAAAATCATCCATGCCCTTGTGGTGAGGACCGTGAAACAGGTGGACGCGATTCACAAGTCGGATATTCCGGACATCGAGCATGAGGTCGTCCTGGCCCTTGCAAGACGGATCGTAAAATTCGATCCGGAAATCCAGAACTGGGCTGCTTTCCGGGCGATTGTCGTCTACCATGCCCTGACCGACATCGTCCGGAAATACACAGGCCCGTTTTCCGAAGCCAATGTCATCGCGAATTTTACCCTGGACGATCCCGTGCCGGGCAGTTTCGCGTCCAACCCCTTGTTTTACAGGGATTTGGTGAATTTCGACGGCGTTATCGCGGACGGCACCGAAAAGGATGAATCCGAACGCTGGGCTCTGATTATGGACGTCCGTGAGATTGTTTCCAAAATGCCTCCGGATCTGAAACGGGTCTGCATGGCAATCATGACAAACGGCGGCGGTCGGCCCGAGGATGTGGCCGGAATTCTCGGCATTTCCAGAAGCACGGCGTTCCGGCGTTTCCAGCAAATTAAAAATTCGTTCATTTCAGGGGGAATCGTCGGATGATCTTGTGCTCAAAATGACACAAAAACGACCCCTCTCTCGTATTTAGGAGATGAGGACATACGAGTTTTTTCAACCGAACAGAAAAGGATCTCCACTATGAACAGAATTGATTTCATCATCCATGAACCGGCGGAGGAATACCACGCCAGAAGCAAAGCGGGAGAATTCATGTCGAGCCATCTCCTGGCCGACTTCCGGGACTCGCCCGCTCTCTACCGCAAGAAAATCCTCGGAGAGATCGAGGAAGCGGAAACGCCGTCATTCACGCTCGGCCGCGCCGCGCACTGCCTGATTCTCGAAGGGCGTCACGCATTCGACCGCGACTACATCGTTGCGGACGGCCCGGTCAATCCGAAAACCGGCGAACCGTTCGGCTTGAAGACCAAAGCCTATTTGGAATGGGCGGCGGCGCAGGATCGGGAGGTCGTGTCCGGCAAGGACTATAACTTCATCCTGAAACTTCAGATCGGCGTATGGCTGCATCCGGCGGCATCCGAATTGCTTTCCGAGGGCGTTGCCGAGGGGGTCGTCCGCAACGAATATTGCACCGTTCCTTGCCAGATCCGCATGGACTGGTACAATCCGAAGCTCGGTTTGGTCGATCTCAAGACCTGCGACTCGCTCCGCTGGTTCGAGTCCGACTGCCGCCGCTATGGATACATCTTTCAGCTGGCGTTCTACCGTACCGTCATTCGCAAGGCGACCGGAATGGATGTTCCCGTCCATATCATTGCCGTTGAAAAGCATAATCCGTTTTCGGCGGGCGTGTGGAAGCTCACCGGCGAGGTGCTGGACTTGGCGGAACTCTCCAACAAAGCCGCGCTCGAACGTTTCCGAGCATGCTGCGCCGCCAACGTCTGGCCCACCGGCTACGAAGACATCCGTATCATCGACACTCTCTAATCCAAAGCATTCAAATACAAGGAGAAAACACCATGAAGAAAGTCATTGCGCAACTCGTCGAAGTCAATCCGGATATGGCGGCGGACATGCTGGAACACAACACCATGAACCGCAACATCAGCCAACTGAATGTGAAGCGCTACGCCCAGGCGATGCAGTCCGGAGAATGGGAGCAGAACGGACAGACCATCAGCATTGCCGAGGACGGTACGATTTTGGACGGACAGCATCGTCTCTGGGCGATCATCGAATCCGGCATGACCATCACTTTTCTGATTGTGTACAATGTTCGGAAAGAGGCGATTGCCACGATTGACAGCGGCATCACCCGCACGTTCCGGCACTTGCTGCAGATCAAAGGTTCGAAGCATGCCGCCACCGCCGCGTCTCTCACGAAGTTCGCGTGGATCTACGAAAATTTCGATTCCGAACTGAACACCGGTTCCTGCAAGATCGCTCTGCGCAATCCGGTGCTGGAGGTGTATTACGACGAGAACCGGAACCTCATCGAACAGGCGGCCGCCATGGCGGAAACGGGATGCCATCATTTCACGAAATCGCACATGGGATTCGGATTCTTTCTGTTCCTGCGGAAAAATCCGGCGCGCGCCGAGGCGTTCGCAAACATGCTCAAATCCGGTCAGAATCTCTACACGGGGCATCCGCTTATGACGCTCCGGACGAAACTCATCGACAATCTGATGAGCAAGCACAAGCTGACCGTGCGGGAGACTCTTGCGTTCTACATCAAGGCATGGAATGCGTTTCTGAAAGGGAAGGATGCTTCCGTCTTCCGCTGGAACAACACCGAACCCATGCCGGAGGCGAAGTGATGGAAGAGCGCATTTCCATGATGACCACGCTGGAACTGAGGACGGCGGCTCCATTCAACCGGCTGTTTCCGATCAAGGATTCTGTCCTTGACGAGATTGCCGCCGACATGAAGGCGAACGGCTATGACTATGCCCATCCGATCATCGTGTGGGCGGGTCACAAGGTGACAGTGGTGGACGGGCATACCCGGCTCAAGGCCGCGTTAAAGATCGGACTCTCAAAAGTCCCGATCACTCTCAAGGAGTTTGCTTCGGAAGACGAGGCGCTGCGGTATGCCATCCGTTCCCAGAGCTACCGCCGCAATCTGACCGACGCCGAACTGCTTTCCTGCCTGAGTGAATTGGATAAAAGGAAAGCGCTTGGGCGTCCGGAAAAAGCAGCCTCCGCGGAGGCTGCTTCCAAGGGAAAATCAGCCGAGCGGACCGCCAAGCTTCTGGGCGTGTCCAGAGCCAAGGTGGAACGTCTTCGCACGGTAAATGAACATGCTCCTGAAAAGATCAAGGAAGCTGTTGGCGCGGGGGAAATGTCCATTCGCAAAGCTTACGATGAAACAATGAAGGCCCGTCGTGCGGCGGAAACAAACGATGATAATGCGTCCGCGGAAGAATGGAGCAAAATCAAGGAAGATCGGAAAAAGGCGATCATGAAGAGCGTTGCCGGACTGGTCCGCTCCCGTCTCGAACGGGAGGTTCAGGAATATCCGGAAATCCGCTACACGCTGCAGGAGCGCAACGAGCTGGACACCCGGCTTGCCGATGAAATCGGAAATTTGATCGCAACCATGCTGCCGGGAGAACCTGAAGATGAACAATAATTTTGACGCCATTGAATTACCGCGGGTCCAAGTTCCTGTTTGGAGTCTCAAAACCGTCGAGCCGTTCAAGAACCTGTTTCCGATCCGGGAGAACGTCCTGTCGGAGATAATCGACGATATGTCCGTCAATGGATTCGACGCCGGACATCCGATTGTCGTGTGGAACATGACGGTGGTGGACGGGCATACCCGTTTGAAGGCGGCAATTGCCGCCGGACTGGAGACGGTTCCGGTCGTCTGCCGCCATTTTTCCGACGGTGAGGATGCTTTGGATTATGCGATCCGTTCCCAGCGGAACCGCCGTAATCTGACCGATGCGGAACTTCTCCGGTGTGTAGAAACCATGTATCAGAAAAAGAAACGTGGCCCGAGAATTGAATCATGCCAATGCCAAGCCGGACGGGCGTCGCGGGATGTCGCCGTTGTATTGGGAATTTCCTCGCGGCAAGTCGAAAAACTCCGTGCGATTGGGAAATTTGCCTCCGATGAAGTCAAAGAGGCTCTTGCATCCGGCAAATACACGGTGAGCCGTGCTTATGAGGAAAGCATGCGTCCCCGTCGGCCGGTAGAAAAGAACGAGCCCGATCCCGATGCGGAAGCGGTTCATTCGGTCATGGCTGAGATTCACGCCCGGATGAATACCGTGCAAATCCGCAAACTTGTCAAAGCGCTTCAGCTTGAACTCGCAACCAACTAACTTTCAAGGAGAAAACACACACAATGGGAATGCTTGAAAACATTCAGACCGGCAAGGAAAACAAACCGCCGCGCATCATGATTTACGGCAGCGAAGGCGTGGGTAAAAGCAGTTGGTCCGCGTCCGCGCCCAACGCGATCTTCGTCCAGACCGAGGACGGACTTGGAGAAATCAACTGCAAGAAGTTTCCTCTGGCGCACAGCCTGTCGGAAGTCCTCGCGGAACTGATGGCGCTCCGGGACGATCCGCACGAATTCCAGACTGTCGTGATCGACAGCGCGGATTGGCTGGAACGCCTGATCTTCGACGAGGTCTGCCGGGAGTTCGGAGTCCGGAACGTTGAGAAGGCGGACGGCGGCTATGGCCGGGGCTACACTCACGCACTGACACATTGGCGCAAGGTCATCGCTCTCCTGCAGGAACTTCGGGACAAGCGCGGCATGATGGCAATTCTGGTCGCCCACGCGAAGGTTGAACGGTTCGAGGACCCGGAAAACGCAGCCTACGACCGTTACACGCCCCGGCTTCACAAACACGCGGCCTCGCTGATCGCCGAATGGGTGGACGCCGTTTTGTTCGCCAACAAAAAGTTCCGCGTCCAGAAGGAGAACGCCGGATTCAGCGGCGAACGGGCCATCGCTTCTCCCATCGGCGCGGACGGCGGCGAACGCATCCTCCGCACGGTCGGAAGTCCGGCCTGCATTGCGAAAAACCGCTTCGGGCTTCCGGCGGAACTGCCGCTTTCCTGGCAGGCGTTCATCGACGCCTATTCGAAGATCGAGGAAACAAATCATGAGTAAGTGCGGTGCGGTCTGCGAAGTCTACAGCCGTTGCTGTGGGTATTTCCGTCCCGTGGCGAATTGGAACAAGGGGAAGAAAAGTGAATTCAAAGACAGGAAAATGTATGAGGTGAAAAAAGATGCACGAAAGAATCCGGACGGCTCGCCGTCCCATGACATGTGATCTCTGCGGGCTGATGATCCATCCCGGCGAACGCTACCGGATCGTCCGGAATGAGTATTCGCCCATGGAGTATCGCGAACACATTCAGTGTCCCGGCGCTCCGACGGCCGCGATCACGGATCCGCGCCCAAGACCTCCAAAAATCAGAACCGACTTCAACCACGCCTTCTGTATGGCGTAAAAGAAAAGGATTTTTTTACTATGGCAACGCTCAATTTCAACGCGAACGAAGTGGAACCGTCCACCGGGTTCGATCCCATCCCGGCGGGAAAATACCAGGCGGTCATCACGGACTCCGAAATGAAGCCGACGAAGTCCGGCAACGGACAGTATCTCCAGCTGGAGTTTGAGGTCATCGAAGGGGAATACAAAAACCGCAAACTCTGGGCGCGTCTGAATCTGGAAAACGCGAACCCGGACGCGGTCCGCATTGCCAGAGCCGATCTCTCGGCGATCTGCCGCGCGATCAATGTACCGGAACCCCGCGACTCCATTGAACTCCACAATCTTCCGCTCACCATCACCGTCCGCTGCAAGAAGAACCAGGAGGACGAGATGACCAACGAAATCAAGGGCTATGCTCCCCGTGTGTCGCTTGCCGGCGCGGTGGCGGCGAAGCCCGCGGCTCCGGCTCCGCAGGCTCCGAACGCGCAGCCCCCGTGGGCGAGAGGAAAGTAACCATGCGAAAACTCGTTGTTCCCATCGTTCTGATCTGCGTGTGCATCGCGCTGACACGGCTCACGGTTCGGATCGCGCCGTATCTCGTTGGCATTGATACGCTGTCGGAACAGGTCAATGGAACCATCCCGGCTGGCATGTGGTATGTCGTCGGAATGGAATCGCTCTCGGTCATCTTCAATCTTGCAGCCATTTTCTGCGCCGGATGGCTGCTCTTCCGCATCGTCAACATTCTGAAAGAAAGGACTCTCTCCCATGAAAAACAGTAAGTTCATTTTCGCTGGTCTCCTCTCCGCGTTTTTTTTCTGCGCCGGGCTGACCGGGTGCGGCCCGTATCCGACCGAACAGGCCGTGGAAGTCAAGAACAACGAGACGGCGTTCGTCGTGCCGCTGGAGGGCGACAGCAAAGCGAAGCAGGCGCAGTTCATGAGCATCGAATACCTCGAACGGGCGAAGGTCGCCACCAAGCGCATCCTCATTCCGCTCCGCAAGAAGCAGAACGGCCGCGCATGGTGCGACTATGAGTGGATTCCGCTGGCCCGCGTGATCGTCGTGGACCGTTCCCCGGTCACCCGCGAATGGCTGGAAAAAGAGGGCATCAAGGTCGAATCACTGGACAGCGTCGGATTCACGGCCGGAGTGAACGCCACCGCGATGATCCGGGAGGAGGACGCCGCCAAATTCCTGTATTATTATCCCGGTAATTCCCTTTCCGACGTGATGAACCGGAATGTGAAGGGTTACATTCAGAACGTGCTGGCGCGTGAATTCGGCAGCCGCAACCTGTCGAAATGCCAGCTGGAGAAGAAAGACATCGTTCTCGGTCTGGCGAAGGAACTGACGGCCCATTTCGCGCAGTATGGCATCACGATTTCCTCGGTCGGCATCGCGGACGGCATGAGTTACGACAATGCCGAAGTCCAGAAGACCATCGATGCCGTATTCGTGAATGAGACCCGCGTGAAACAGGCCGGGCAGGAGCGCGAGGCGCAGAAGATCATCAATGAGAAAGATTTAAGCATTGCCCGGAACGAGCGGGCCAAGGCCGAGGAGTTTGCGAAAGCCGCCGAAGCCCAGACCCGAATGGTGGAACTGAAAATCCGGCAGATGGAAGCCGAGGCGAAGCTGGAATCGGCGAAGCGCTGGGACGGCAAGACTCCCTCCGGCGTGGTTCCGGCGAACAGTCCGTTCCTGTTCCAGTTTGGAAACAAATGACGGCGGAATTTGAACTGCCGTGGCCCCCGAGCGTGAACCACTACTACCGGCACGTCGGCCCGCGTGTGCTTATCAGCCGCGACGGGAGGCGATACCGGGAGTTGGTTACCGGGTTGGTCAGGCAGAAGAATATTCCGCCGTTTGAAGGAAGAATTTCGCTTCGTGCGGAATTCTATCCTCCGGACAGGCGGAGACGGGATTTGGACAACGTCGGAGGAAAAGTTCTGCTCGACACTTTGCAGGCGGCGAGACTTTTCAAGGACGACTGCCAGATCAAACGGATTCACCTGGAAATGCATGAGCCGATGGAAGGCGGAATGTGTTTCGTGAAACTCGAAGACATGGAAGGAGCCGAATGGAACGAAGACAGAACGGCGGACGAAGACGCTATATCGTCCAGCAGTTTTTGACTGCGATCGGGGACGACACCGAGCGGCTTGTCTGTTTCCTGTTTCTCAACGGTTACAAGAACACGGGAATTTGCAGGATTCTCCATCTCAAGCCCAGAGAACTGTATAAAATCAAAGTCAAAATCGGCGAGGCGCTCAAGGCCGCCGGAATCGAAGTCCCGGAGGATTGAGTCATGCTTTCATTCGAACCAAGAGCGCGGGGCCGGAGCCTTTCATCTCAATGATATCCGGCTTGGATTTCATAAGATCGCTCAATTTAGAACTTGAGAAACCGTAAAGCCGCGGATCAAAATCCGGCTTTACTCTTGTAAGGTTTATGCCGACGGTGCTCAGTCTGGCCCATCCGGAATCGTCACTTGCATTTTCAATGGCGGTCCGGATCAAGTCGAGGGGGAAGTCCTCATGGGACAGAGAGGCGTTTTCCGCCGGGGAATGCGGCAATTCTCTGGGCGAGGACTTTTTTATGGAAGAGTTGGACCTTGGCGTATTTTTACCTTGTTTTCGGAGGACTTCCGTGAAAGTGAATTTATTGCAGGCGTTCCGGAAAGCCTCCGGGGTTTTCTGTTCGCCAAAACCATAAACGCGCAAGCCTTCTTCGCGGATTCTTAAAGCAAGTCCTGTAAAATCGCTGTCACTCGAAACAAGACAAAAACCGTCAAACCGGCCAGTGTGCAAAAGATCCATCGCATCGATAATCAACGCGCTGTCCGTGGCATTTTTTCCTGTCGTGTAGGCAAACTGCTGCATGGGTTTTATGGCATGCCTGTTAAGCGTGTCCTTCCATTGAGTACTCTGGGAGGAAGTGAAGTCTCCGTAAATTCGTTTTACGGTAGCTTCGCCCAAGCTTGCGATTTCAGAAAGCAATCCTTCAACAACGGAAGCCGAGGCATTGTCGGCATCTATGAGAACGGCAAGGCGAATCGCTGAATTGTTGTCCATCATCTTCCTCCTCCGGATTGATTCGATAACTTATCTTCGCTGAAAAAGAAATTCAAATGAGAAATCAAGAAAAATGGAATTACGGAACTATCAGAAAGCCGCCGTAAACGCGGTGTATGAACATCTCCGGACCCGCGACGACAACCCGTGCGTGGTGTGTCCGACAGGATGCGGGAAGTCACTGATTCTGGCCCAGATTGCAAAAGACGCTGTGCAAAAATGGAACGGGCGTGTTCTGGTCCTCGCCCATGTCAAGGAATTGTTGGAACAGAACGCGGATAAAATCCGCAAGCTGTGCCCGGAATTGAAAATCGGAATCTATTCCGCCGGACTGAAAAGCCGCGACACTTCCGAACCGGTGATCGTCGCTGGAATCCAGTCCGTCTACGACAAGGCCTGTGACCTCGGATCGTTCAATGTCATCATTATCGATGAGTGCCACCTTTTGAACAGCGATTCGGATGACTCGATGTATAAATCATTCCTTGCGGACATGAAAATCATCAATCCGCGTGTCCGGCTGATCGGATTGACCGCGACGCCGTTCAGACTGAAGGGCGGCCTGATTTGCCAGCCGGACAACCTTCTGAACGAGGTCTGCTATGAGGCCGGACTCAAGGAAATGATCCAGCAGGGGTATCTGTCTCCGCTGGTCTCGAAGGCGGGACGCGCCGAGGCAAAGCTGGACAATCTCCATATTCGCGGCGGCGAATTCATCGCCGATGAGATTTCGTCCGCGATGGACACGGAGGAACTGGTCTCGTCGGCGTGCCGGGAGATCGTCGAACTGACCCGCGACCGGAAATCCGTGCTGATTTTCACCGCAAGCGTGGAACACTGTCAGCATGTGGCCGAGAAGATCACCGCCTACTCGGGCAAGGAATGCGCCGTGGTGACCGGGAACACGTCTCCCGGCGAACGGGCCGAGATCATCGCCCGGTTCAAGGGGGAATTCGTTCCGGACGACCTTTTCGGGACGCCGAAGCCGCCGCTCAAGTTTTTGGCGAATGTCAATGTGCTTACAACTGGATTCGACGCGCCCGGCACGGACTGCGTCGTGCTGCTTCGTCCGACCAATTCGGCGGGACTTCTCGTCCAAATGATCGGACGCGGAACCCGGCTCAGTCCGGCAACTCAAAAATCCAATTGTCTCGTGTTGGACTACGGCGGCAACATCCTCAGACATGGTCCCGTGGACATGATCGTGGTGAATGACAAGACGCCCGGCAAAGGCGACGCTCCGGCAAAAAAGTGTCCGCAGTGCCTGGCGCTGATCCACGCGGCGCACCAAAAGTGTCCCGAATGCGGGTATGAGTTCCCGCCTCCCGAAACGAGCAATCTTTCGGGGACGGCCTCCTCCGCGGGAGTTCTGTCCGGCCAGGTCGACTATACCGATTATGGCGTGCGGAACACCTATTACGCCGTCCATGAGAAACGGTATGCCGACCCGGGCACGCCGAAAACCATGCGCGTCGATTATCAGGTTGGATTCAATGATTTCAAATCGGAGTGGGTCTGCCCGGAACACACCGGATATGCCAGAGGAAAATTCGAGAAGTGGTGGCGTGAACGCGCCGCGCTCGGTTGTCCGATACCTACGACTGCCCGTGAGGCCGTTGCGCTGGCAAACGAAGGTCTGCTCGCCGACCCTGAATCCATCACGGTGAAGACCGTTGCCGGAGAGAAGTTCGAGAGGATCACCGGCTGGCGATTGAAGGAGCGTCCGGTCATGCGCGAATCCGGAGACGATTCCACGGAAGCAAGCGACTGGCATTCCAACAGTCCGGAAGACATCGGATTCAAAACCGAGCCAATTGACGACGAAATCCCTTTTTGACTGGAATTAACAAACAACTGGAGAGAAAATGAGTGAAAGGAACCATCTGGAATTCGAGATTTCGATAGACCCTGAATTCGAAAAACTGATTCCGCCGCCCACCGAGCAGGAATTCGCCGGACTGGAAGCGGCAATTCTTCGGGATGGATGTACCGACCCGTTGATCGTCTGGAAAGAGCATGGTATTCTGCTGGATGGTCACAATCGCAAGAAAATCTGCGACCAGTTCGATATGTCGTACAAGACCCGCGAACTGACTTTCGATTCACGGAATGACGTGAAGCGCTGGATCATAGAGCGGCAGTTCGGACGGCGAAATCTGACGCCGTTCCAGAGAGCCGAACTGGCGCTGTTGCTGAAGCCGATGCTGGCAGAAGAGGCAAAGAAACGTCAGGGAACGAGAACCGACTTACAGAAAGATAACATTCCCATGAATTCGTGGGAATGTTCTTTTGATGCCAGGAAAAAGAAGAAACTTGCAGAGATCTGGTCTGATCCGACATCAAGCTTTGATACTAAAAGATATATGGCCGACACTGCTTCGCAACAATTCGGGCGAGAATATGCTCGACATCAGCGAGAATTGGCATCACAGGTTTATATCGCTGCTTCTGATTCAAAAATCAAAGTTGGAATTTCATATGAGCCTTTAGAAAGGATTAAGGAATTAAGCACGAGTGAACCAAGCATCCACCTTATTACATCATTTCCCGGAAACAGAAGCATTGAAAGCGCCACGATTAAACATTTCTCTGAATTTAGCGCGGGAGGTGAATGGTTTATTCTAAAGGATGGATTGATTGATGCCATTTGTGAGTTTGTAAAAAGAGAATCGGATCGGCAAAACGAATCCTCTTTTCTGATTGCAAAACAAGCGAATGTATCTCAAGATACCATTGCTAAGGCCGAATTTATTTCCTGTCATGCGGACGAAGCCATCAAGGAAAAACTTCGTAAAGGAGATACTTCTATCAACGCCGAATACCGTCGTCTCAAAAAGGAAACCAGTCGCTCCGAAAAGGCAGAGCGCAAGGCCGCGCCCATCGCCATTCCCGATGATGAAAAAATGCGCCTTGAAATATGCGACATCGCCGAGGCCGCTTCCCGTATGGAGCCGGAAAACATCGATTTCATCATCACCGATCCGCCGTATCCTGAAAAGTATCTGCCGGTATTCGGGAAACTGGCCGACTTCGCGGCCCATGCGCTCAAGCCGGGCGGCTCGCTCATCTGCATGTCCGGCCAGTCGTATCTGCCGGAGGTGTTCCGGCTGTTGAATCAAAATCCGGAGCTCCGGTATCATTGGGCGCTCGCCTATCTCACTCCCGGCGGACAGGCGACGCAACTGTGGGAACGGAGGGTCAACACGTTCTGGAAACCGCTGCTGTGGTTCGTCAAGGGCGATTATTCCGCCGATTGGATCGGCGACGTGGTCAAAAGCGCACCCAATGACAACGATAAAAACCATCATCACTGGGGGCAGTCTGTCAGCGGGATGCGCGATTTGCTCGACCGCTTCGTCCTTCCGGGGAAAACGGTCTGCGACCCGTTTCTGGGCGGAGGGACGACCGCCATAGCGGCACGGCAATGCAACTGCCGGTTCGTCGGATTCGATATTGACGAAAAATGTTTGGAAACAACCCGGCAGAGGCTTGCCGAACTTGCAACGGAGGAAAATCATGGTTAAATCGGTCAGGATGGAACGCACCCATTGGCGCGACGCAGCGCTCAGCGAACGGCATCGGCTTTGGGGCTACGATTGCCCGGCGGTCGATGTAGACTTTCTGCTTATCGAATACGACCGCAAAGTCGTCAAAGGTCTCGTGGATTACAAACATGAAGCGCTGCCCGAATGGAGACGCAATTCCAGTTCGGCGGCGATTGCCGATCTCGGAACCAAGGCGGGAATTCCCGTTTTCGTCTGCGGCTATGCGGAGGACTTTTCGTGGTTCTGGCCGATTCCGGTCAATGAAGAAGCGCGCAAGTGGATTCCCGAACGGGACGGACATCGCCTCTCTGAAAAAGAGTGGGTGGAAATGCTGTATGCGATACGCGACCGGTCGATGCCAGCCGATGTTCCGGTCACCGGAGCCGACGCCGATGATAATCGCCGTTGACTTTGACAACACCATCGCCCGGACGACGTTCCCGGAAATTCACGATGAGATCGCCGGAGCGGTCGCCGCGCTGAGCCGTTTTCAGAACGCCGGTCATACCGTGATTCTCTGGACGTGCCGCGAAGGGAAATGTCTGGACGAGGCGATCCTCTGGCTTGCCGGACGCGGATTCACGCCCGACTGTGTAAACTGCAACAGTGAAAAGCAGATCGCCGAGTGGGGAACCGATCCCCGCAAAATCGGAGCGGACGTTTACATCGACGACCGCAACGCCCTCTGCGAAATCAACTGGAAGCGCATTGAAGAGTTTGTAAACAGGAAAGCGGTCGTATCAAACGAGTAATTGCGGATCGCGGCCATCACATTTTAACTTCAGGAAAAAAACATGTCTGAAAAACAATTACGGCTCTTACCGCATAAATCGATGAAAATTGAAGGCGGCATTGCTGAAGATGGTTCATTGATTTTGCATGTTGCAATCTTTGAAAAAGACGGCTGGCAATATTGGCAGCATCTGCCATTTTCACATTTTTCGGATTCGTGTACCACTGTGGACGAACTTGAATGTATCCTCCGCAATGCGGTTGAGGCTGTCGCCCGTTGATGCAATGGCACGTTTCATGCCGGGCAATGTTGAACACCAGCTAGTGTTTTTGCTGCAATATCTTCTTGCAAAATGATGACTTCATAGGTGTTGCCGGCATCATCCGTTGCATTGAATCGTTCAATTTCTCTTTCCATAACCACACCCTTCTGTTGTTCAGTCTATAGACAAATATAACATATAAAAACAGGAAAATAAGGAATTTCTATGTCCACAAGATCTTTGATCGCAATTCAAAACAGTGACGCAAAGTCTTGCAGAAGTCTATATCTGCATTTTGACGGCTATGTGAGCGGAGCCGGCCGGATTCTGATCGACCATTACAATACGGCGGAAAAGGTC
>MWCA01000097.1 GCA_002069785.1 Lentisphaerae bacterium ADurb.Bin242
AATGGCGGTGTTCCCGGAAACTTTCCGGCGGAGGAAATACGGAAAAGCCGGCTCCTCTGATTTTTTTCGGAATCAGCCTGGGATTTTCCGAAACCGGATGTATATTGGCTTCGGAAGAAATCGAAACATCCCGGAGGAGCACTTCCATGAATAGCCGCCGTTCCGAAAAAAAGGAGCCGCACGGTCCGCGGACCTTCTATGACGTCCGGCTGGATCTCCACGGGATGTTCTGCGAAGAGGCCATGCGGAAAGTGGAGAAAACCATCGGTGCAAATCCCGGCTCCAGCATTCTTGTAATTCACGGACACGGCGGCGGAGTGCTCCGGAACGCGGTCCGGAATGCGTTGCGCGCAAATAAACTCCCCGGAGTCCGCGCGTATGTGTTCGGGGAAGACATCAATGCGCCGGGACTGGACGGCGTCACGATCATTTATACCTGAACGGAAAATACAGCATCGGCATGAGAACCGCCGCCCTCCCTGCCCCATTCCACAAATTTTCATAAAAAAATCCGATTCCCGTCTTGACAAACGCGATTTCATGTGTATAATTATAGATAATGTCATTATATTGTTAATATGAATTTCGAGTATAAAATTCATGGTTGTCACAAAATACGCCCAAATCCAGAACAAGATCATCGAATATATCGCACGGAAGAATATCCGGAAGGACGGCGTGCTGCCTACCGAGAAGAAAATGGCGGAACTGTTCGGGGTCAGCAGCATCACCATACGGAAAGCGATTTCCAATCTGGAAGCGGAGAAAATCGTCCGCAGGGAACAGGGGCGAGGCACCTTTCTCCAGATGGATCTCACGGACATGAAGCCGAGGGGGGAACTGCTTTATCTGGACATCATCCGTGACACGACATTCGCAAGGACGCCCATTTTCTTCCCGTGGATCAGGGACGTTGAAAAACACCTGAAACCGTATGGCTGGAAATTTTCCACGCTCGTGACTTCCGGCAAGCCGGACGCGGCCGTTCTGAAACGCATGCGCGGCGTAAAGGGAATCATCGCCTCCAATTATCTGACGGCGGAATGGGTCTCCACGCTCCGTTCTCTGAATATTCCCATTGTGATTATGGGCGCGATCGGCGTTCCTCCGGAAGGCATCCCCGTCCTCACTTTCGATTATGAGAAAATGACGAAAATGCTGGCGGAAAAACTGCTGGAGCAAGGCGCGAAAAAATTCGCCCTGTTTCCGGGCGGACGCAGCTATATCCCCGCACAGCAGATGTTCCGTTCGCTCTCCGCCTTTCTGGCAAAAAGGGGAATTGCTTTTTCCGAAGAGTCCGTCTGCTTTTCCGATGAACAGAACCGGGCTCCGGGAACCATGATCCGGCAGACCGGCGACTTCCTCGCCGCTCATCCGGAAATCGATGCGTTCCTTGTGGAATCGGAGGCGTTCATCCCGATGATGGTCCGTCTTTATGAATCGCCGAGGCGTCCTCTGATCGGGATTCTCTCGACGCAGCCCCGTTTCCTGAATTTCGCGCACAATGTTTATGAAGCGGTCTTTGAGGAGAATATTGCGGAGAAATCGCTCGACGTCCTGTTGAATCGGATCAACGGCGGCAAAGTCCCGAAGCACATGAAGATCGCTCCGAAATTTTCATTGGACTTATAAAAGCGGATGAGTTGCGCCGGAAATATCTCCGGCGGCAATTTTTTGGAATCATAATTCAGAACAAAGGAGAATCAGATCCATGTCCAGACGCAAATTATCCCTGCCGGAGTGCGGGATTTACATTGGTTCGGCCATCTATGTTTCGTATGCCGACTACACGGTCGGAACCGGAAGACTTTTCACCACGTGGGTCCCGGAAAACCACGATCCGGAATGGTACCTGGAAAAAACGGTGTCGGAAAACCAGGGGAACCTGGTCCAGCTCTGGCCGAACGGCATCAAGCAGCAGCTGCGGGCGGCCGCCTGGTGGCGCGGTATGGTCGGCAACGGCGTCGCGATCCCCGCTCCGGACTGGAAGAACCGGAAAATGCTCCGTCCCGAAGACTGGGAGGAGATCGCCGCAAACGACGACCGCAAGGGCGAGGGAATGTTCAAATTCGTGAAAAAAGCCGGCGAAATGGGAATCCGCACCATGCTGATCTACGGTGCGGACGAAGTGAACGCGCGGTACGCGAAAGCGACGACCGGACTCGGCGACATTTTCCTCGGACACGATCTCGGCGAAGTCTTCACCTTCCGTTTCGAAAGCGAAGACACGGCGCTGGTCCGGAGCAATGCGGAAATCTTTTCCCTTTCGAAGATCGCAGAGAAATTCAAGGAAACGGTGAAGGAGGTTCTCGACAAGGAAAGAGAATGCGGATACGACTGCATCATGTCCACAGGGGTGTCCTTCTCCGTTGACTACGAAGTCGCCGCCGGCCTCGACCTGCCCGTTTTCGAGGATTATGCGGAAAATCCGGCGTCCGCCCTCTGCCGCGGCCTGATGCGCCAGTACGGTCTCCCCGCCTGGGGCACGCACATGAACCACGAATGGTATGCATGGCTTCCCTACAGCTGCAAGTATCGCATGGAGTCCTTCCGCAACGGCATGTACATCAAATATATGTCCGGCTCGAAACTTCTGATCAACGAGTGCGGCAACTGGTATCTCCAGTCGAATCTCTGCCAGGACTCCCCCATGGTGACAAGTGTGCCGAAACTTCAGCCGCCGTCCCAGGAAAGGCTCGGAAACGACTTCGATTATTCCGCCGGATTCGTGGAGGAGGCCCGGAAAAGCTATCCCCTGATCGGGTATGATTCCGCACCGGCGAAGGAATACCGCCGCATGATCTCCGAGTTTTACGATTACGTCAAGATGAACGGCACTCCCGCCGGACAGCCCGAAGCGAAGATCGCCATCGCCAAGGGGAATCTCGATCTCGGGGCCAGTGCGTCGGGCTTCAATCCGAACTGCGCGGTCGGCAGTTATGTCCTCGCAGACCGGAATCCCGCATGGTTCGCCGGACAGCCCGAACGCGGCTGGGACACCGCCTACCAAGTCTTTTTCCCGCGCCCGGACGTTACCGGAAAATATTACAACCGTTACATTTCCGGCACTCCGTTCGGACAAGTGGACATCGTTTCCTTCGCCGGCGACATCTCTGCGGAGTTCCTGCTCAAAAATTACAAACTTCTTGTTTTCATGGGCTGGAACACCTGCTCGGAAGCCCAATACAGGATCCTGACGGAATATGTGAAAGGCGGCGGCACGCTCTTCATCTCGATCCCGCACTTTTCCATGGACGACACCCGCAATTACACGAATTACACGGTGGCGGATCTGGTCCGGAACGGCGATTTTTCCGAACTCTGCGGCGTCCGAATCAAAGGACGCGGACGGCGTTTCTACTGGGCGACTTGCGCGGACAATGTCACGGAGTTCGAGTTCCCCTTCCCCCGCCGTTTCGGCATCATGGCGACCTGCCTCGGCGAAATGGAAATCGTCGGAAAGGTCGATACGCTGCTGGTGGAAGATGAAAACATGAAGCCGCTGATGATCCGCCACCGGTGCGGCAAAGGCGAGGTTTATTTCCTCAATTCGTGGAATTATCCCGGCGCGCTGGACCAGGATCGCGGCCCCAGCGCGGAACTGGATTCCCCCGGCGTGATCGGATATGTGCTGCGGGCGCTGGCGAACAAGGCGCGCGGAACCGTATATGTCACGGATGACGGAATCATGCCCCGGAAAGAATGCGATTACATCATGTACAGTTATTTCCCGGAGGACGGTTCGGTCTGTCTGATGAACATCGACTTCGACCGGGAACACACCTTCCGTCTTCATCTGCCCGATGAAAAAAGGACGGTGAAACTGGCGCCGTCCGAGTTTCTCCGGTTCAAAATATAGTCTGAACCGGACGTTTCCACGGGGGCGGCATTTCTCCGGGACCGCCGAAACGCTTCCGTTATAATAAAAACGGAAAGGACGGCCCCGATTTCAGGAAGTTTTCTTTTTTCTGCGGCCCGCGGAAGATTCCTTAGTCGAAGAAAAATGATTCCTTTATTTCACGGGATAAACATAAATATCGTCCAGAAGAAGTTTTCCTTTGACATGAAAGGCCGCGCCGATGGCTTCGGCAGGATCTTTTTTCGTGTATTCAAACTTGTAGTCTTTCCATTCACCGCCGCCGGGCGAAGCCTTCGCCACAAAATCCGAACCGAGGTGCTTCAGTCCTTCCGTAACCTTTTCCGGCTGTTGGTAGCGATAGGCATACAGGCTGAGCGTGCCTTCGCCCGCGGCGCGGAACCGGATCGCATATTTTTCATTGCGTCCCCGGTGATACTGGTAAATGATCCCGTCCGTGAGTTCAATGTAATAATTGGAGTCCGAACCGGGATGTTTTTTCATGGCGATGCTGCCGGAATTCAGATTGAGGAACCAGTTCTTCGGAAGAAGATGGTTTTCAGAGGTCCAACTACCGGGAAGTTTCTCCTGTTTCTCCACTTCGTTGCAGTCGGCGTTTTTCCAGAAACGGGTATCGATCTCGGAAAAAGAGACATCCGCCGTCTGACGTTTTCCGGCAAATGCAAGGGGAAGGAAAGATTCAACATTATGCCCGGCTCCGGAGGCAATCGAAGAGGATTCCGGTTGTTCACCTTTGACGACACGGTACCGCTGCATGTTCACGCGCCATGTATGGCCGTCGAAACACTTCATGCCGAGCATGGCGGTGGGAATCCGGATTTCGGCACACCAGCGGTCGTTCAGAACTTTCGTTTTGACTTCCGCACCGGAATGGAACGAGATATCCTGTTCCGTCAGGGAAGCGACTTTGGAATCATACAGGCTGCCGCGGTCGTTGATAATGAAGTGATAATAGGAATTCCCCATGTCGGGATGGTTCAGGAAAATCTCGAAACTGTTGTCTTCCCAGAGTTTGCCGTCGCGCTCTCTTGCCTTGCTTTCCATTTTCCCGGGAGACGGTTCCATGAGTTCCACCGCGAAATAAATGGCATCCGGTTCATAAACGGTCCGGACAAAGGTCTGGTTTCGGGCCGGTTTTTCCGAATCGATCTTGAAGTTGCTGATGATGTCGGCATTTTTCCAGTCGGGTTCATCGATATTCCCGTCGATTTGGATGGGAGCCGTCTTCGCATAGATGCGGAGGTCCCGGAAGTTCTTGAGGTAGGAGGTGTATTCCTTTTCCCATGCTTTCGCAAAGAACATGCGGTCACGCCGGACATTTTTCAGGCTGCGGGAATCGTTCTGAACAGCGGCCTCGGCACGGTCGAGACACTCCAGAAGCTTCTTGTGAACGCCGGGCTGTGTGAGGCAGCGTCCCACCGGAGCACCATGTCCCCATCCGAAACATCCGGGCGTGGAAGAGGCTGTTTTCCCGATGAGCTCCCGAAATTCCTTCATTCCCGCATCCCAGGCTTTCCCGTAGAAAAGCCGGTTGGCCTCCTCCAGAAGCCGGGCATAATCCGAATCCATATTCCAATGGAACTGTGCAGAAAGATAGAGCACCTGCCACATGCCGTACCAGGATTCCGGAATCAGGGTGTCCTGATATCTTTTTTCGTATTTCGCAAACAGAGGAGCAATGGACGGAATCGTACCGGCCATCCCCAGTTTCCGGTAGGTTTTCAGATGATCGACGAAGGTTGTTTCCAGAGGCATGTAACAGGTGCCGTTCGGACCGATCTCCTCCCATGTATACACATTTCCGTTGACCTTGCTCCACGCTTGGAAATAGCGGAGAAAAACCTTGTTTGTCGGACATTCCGGATCGTCCAGACGGTGACGGTAGCAAATCCGGTTGAAAGAAAGCATGACCGCCATTTTCGGATCGGGGTTCACCCCCAGCGGCGGAGCCTGATAATTCTGATAGGCATATCCCACGAGCGGGGCGTCCGGCAATTCTTTGCGGACTCCGGCGGAAAGGGCGTTGATGAATTTCCAGTAGCGGGTGGAAATCTGATGCTCCTTCGCTTCCCGCGGATCGTCGGCCGCTTTACAGTTTTCGCATTCGCACCAGTTCGTGTTGTCGTTGTTGACCAGAATATACCGTCCGCCGAACTGAGTGATTCCGCTTTTTTTCAGGTGCGCGATCAGGTTGGAAGCCATGATCCGGATGTTGTCCGGATTCGTCGTGCACGGCTGGAATTTCTGGCCTTCCAGAAATCGTCTTTTCCCGTCGATCAGCGGAAAACGTTCCGGGTGTTCCTCGAACATCTTCCGGTAGTCGGCCGCCCATTTTATCCGGTCGGGCGCGGTTCTTTCCCCGTTGTGAAGGCGGGTGAAGCAGTGCCAGCCTTCCCGGATGGAATACGGACGGTTTTTGATGAACCCGGAAACCGGGCCGACCCGGAAAAAATCACTGGTTTCCTCGATGACCATATTGTTGCGGAGCATCCAGTCCAGAACCTCGAGCTTCGGGCTGTCAATGTTTGCGCAGTTGAAGTGGAATGTCCGGACCTTGAAGCTCGGATTGTGGAGGGTTCTTCCCGACGGAACCGACACGGAAGGAGTATTCCGAATAAACTCTCCTTCCGGTCCCGGCACAAGCCAACGGACGTTTCCGTAGCGTTTCAATATCTCGTAAGCTCCGTACAGGAATCCGGGATCGGTTTTCGCCTGAATCTTCAAGACGTTTTTTTCAGACGACAGCGCAAAACCGTCATCCTCCATTTTGGGGTCCGCGGAACGCTCAAACAGGACCGTATTCAGTCCGGATACGGGAGCCTCCGCAACTTGCACGTTTGCGCCGCCTGCTATTTTGTTCAGATACAATGCCAGTTCCTCCGCGGCATGCCGGATCACAGGACTCTGTCCGGGGGCGGCGACAATGCAGCAGGCGGCTTTGCCGTCCTTCACCAGTTCCACTCCCGAGGCGCAGCAGACAAGCGCAAAACAAAAAAACGCTACGGAAACAATCTTCCTCATTTTCCGGTCTCTCCTTCGATTATTCTGAAATCAGCTTTTGGTATAGCCCCATTCGATTTTTTTGGTACTGCTGTTTCCAAGCTCTCCGGTGTGCGGAAGCAGCGGGTTGGCAATCCGGACGGATGAAACATGCCAGTCAAGATAAAGAACATTCAGGACACTGTCATGCCGGAACCCATCGGGCATTCCGACGGTTGCACCCCAGCCGGTATTGGGTGCAACAATGCCCATTCCCTTTCTGGAAAAGTCCGGCGGACAAGTATCCATCATCATATAGAACCGGGAGGGAAACGAATATTCCGCCAGCTTGCACGGAACAGTTTTCCCGGATACTACATTAAAGATTTTATTGTAGTTGAACCCATAATCGACCCGGAAACCGTATCCCGGAGAAATCACATATTCCGACAAAGCCGGATCGGAAAAAACCTTCTTGTTCGGAAGGTAATACAGATTCAGCAGCTGATGCCAGCATTGAATCGGAGCGGATGGATTGAAGGCTCCCTGCGCATTGTGCTGGAGCAGAAACTCATTGTTGTCATTGGCATACATCATGAGTCCTCCGCCGATCTGTTTGGAATTGTTCGTACATGTGATCTTGAGGGCGGTTTTCCGCGCTTTGTTCAAAGCCGGCAGCAGCATTCCCGCCAGGATGGCAATGATCGAAATAACAATCAGCAATTCCACCAGTGTAAATTCAGATTTCACGAAAACCGGATGGGGCATGTTCTTTCTCTGCATCATAATCCGCCTCTGGTTTATTTTGTTCTTCATATGGTCGAATGAATTGCAAATGAATCGGTTCCGAGATATATTATAGTCAGGCTGAAGATAAAATCAATAGGGCGGAATGATATAATATGGACAATGAAAGATATGATTTGGACATCTTGAGCGTAAACCTCGAAAACCGGGTTTTCCGTTACCGGCATAAAAAAACATCCAGCTATTCCGAAGATGTGTTTGACAATCTGTATCAAAATGCGAACCTTCAGGCGCCGGCGCTCAATCCGGTCTGTTGCGGGAGTGCGGTCCTGACCGGAGGAAAGGAATCCGATTTCCGGCAGAAAGCCTCGCCTCTTGTCTACTGGAATCTGATGCTGATTACCGAAGGGGAAGGTATTTTCACCTCCGGAAAATCAATTCATCATGTCCGGAAAGGCGATATTATTCTTCCGTCTCCCTGTATTCACTGCACCCTGAAACCGGTCCCGGGGAAAAGCGTCTCCCGTTCCTTCGTTGTATTCGGAAACGGTCATGTGGCATCGGCCTTCTGCTCGGAAGGGATCATCGGAAAACTGCCGCTGATCCAGCATCCGGCTTCTCCGGAACCCGCCCGCCTGATGGAAAAAATCCTGGAGGCGGCGAAAGAGAATAAGAACTCCGCGGCTTTTGAAATCTCCAAGCTCACATATGCGCTTCTGCTGGAAATCATCGCCTTTCAGAAGCGGAAACATTGCGACATCCGCAACAAAGTGTTTGCCGCAATGGAATGCACCGTCTACAAGCCGTATAACATCGATGAAATGGCGGCAGCCTGCGATATGACACGCCGCACATTCAACCGTTTTTTCAGGAAAACCTTCCAGATGACGCCGGTGGAATATATCCGGAACCTCCGCATGTACTATGCCGCCAGTTTCCTGATCGGAAACCGGATGAGCATCAAGGAGATCGCCGAACATTTCTCCTACTGCAACCTTTCCTATTTCTCACGCGACTTCAAAAAAATCTTCGGCTGCACCCCGAGGGAATACAGAAACAGGAAATTTTCTGAATAAGCCTTTTTTTTGTTGAAATTCATACGGTGTCCGCAACAGACGGCCGTTCCTGCTCCTGGAAGCATTCGTGCCGGAAAGGAATAATCATAAAAAACAATTTTCCCCTTGACAAGCATTCAAACTATATTATACTATTTTCCGGAAAGCTGCCGAAATTGGTTGAAAACAGAAAAGAGTCCAATCATGATCGAACCATCCAAGCCAGAAATTCCAGAACGTTTCCGAAACCATCCGCTGTTCAACGAACTTCATTGCGGCGTCAATCTCGGATTCATGGCCAAACGCGGATATTATTCGAAAGCAGAGGTTCTGAAACAGCCGGAACTCATGTCGAGAACGGGAGTCAACTGGTGTATTTTGAACGCGAATCTTTGTCAGGAGACATTCTACTCCCGGAAAGTTTTCCTGGATTTCCGGTTTTCCTCGGGAGAAATTGAACTGGCGGAAATCACGAAAACTCTGCACGCCCACGGAATCCGGGTTATCCTGAAGCCCTGCCTCACATTGCTGGACGGCGCGTGGATGGGACGGGTCGACTTTCCCTCGAGCGCACAGATCGAAGGGGTTCATACCCGTTACTGGGAAGAGTGGTTCGGCAGTTTCACGGAAAGCGCCCGATATTTCGCAGACTTCGCCGAAAAAAATGCGATCGAAGGGCTCATCATCGGGGCGGAATATTACGGCACGGAAGGGCGCAGCGACGAGTGGCGCAACGTGATTCAGACGGTGCGTTCCGCCTATTCCGGCCCCATCAGTTATGAATTCACATGCGCTTCCCGGAAAGCCTATCCGCTGGACTGGTTCGAGGACCTCGATTTCCTCAGTTACAGCTATTATCCGCCGGCCTGCGGGAATTCAAAGGACAGGGATGCTTTCAAAAATGCGCCGGATGTGACTTTGGAAGAGATGATCGCGTATCTTCAGCCGCGCAAAGCGCGAATCCTCTCCATCTGCGAACGGTTCGGCAACAAACCGGTCGCATTTACAGAACTGGGGGTACGCTCCGCCCACGGATGTATTGCCAATCCGTGCGATTTCCAGGCGGAAACCTATTATGACGGAAAAGAACAGGCCAACTACATGGAAGCGATTTTCCGGACTTTCAAAGACATCCCGCAGTGGCTCGGACTGTATTGGTGGAAGTGGGATGAGACGCAGAACCGGCCGCATTATCACACGGACCCGGCCGGGGACAAGGGATTCACCATTCAGGGAAAACCGGCGGAAGCCGTTTTGAAGAAATGGTTTGCGGCAAGGAAATGAGAATCGCCCTCCGCCGCACGGGCAAAGGCGGCATCGCTGGAAAACGCCGGATCGTCGGCCCGGATTGAGTCGGCCCGGCGGCATTGCCTTCCATGCTCCGCCGGACCGTTTTTCAGGACTTCCGGGACGGCTTTTCCAATTCCGCGAGTTCCTTTCCGGCCAGAGCGGTATGCGTGGCAAAGAATTCTTCCCCGCTGGAAAGATGGTTTTCCTTCCAGAAATCTTTCGTCTCTTTTTCCCATTTGACAAACTCTTTCCGGAGATCGGCAAGATTCTTATTCCATTGTTCAAGGACAACGCGGTCGCTGCCCAGATATCCGTCCACAACCTCAAACGATTTCTTCAGGCGGGACAGGGCGAAAAGCTGTTCGTTCAGCGTCTGATAACGGAGTGTCCGGTTCATCCAGAGGAGCGCATTCCTTTCAAGCTCGTTTCCGGACGGGAGCGCAAGCACTTCTTCGGCAAGCTGCCACTTCCGTGCGTGCGGATCCGAAACCGCCGCGAAGAATTTTTCCATCTTTCCATGCCACGGATGCCGTTTCCATTTTTCCGGGTCTCCCGCCGCGATGGAGAGCGCGACGATGCCGCTCCAGCATCCGTAACACGGTCCGAGGGAACTGGAACGTCCCCACGCGGTGTGGAAGACCCCGAATTCCTGTTGTTTGGCATACGCGTTCCAGGCAAGCGCATTCTCCAGCCGCCGGGCGGGATATCCCATCAGGAGCCAATTCTGTTCATAGGTGCCGCAGCTGAGCGCGGAACAGCCGAGCATCGCAAACGGACTGTGCATAATCTTCCGGGTGGAATCGAACGGCGGCACACCGCTGTATTCCCAGTTGCAGACAATCGTTTCCGGCGACAGCATCTTCCACTCCCGGGGACCGGATTCGCGGAAGCTGTCACCCCAGATCATGGGAATGACGCCGCGCCCGACGGCATGACGGGTCAGCTCCGAGATATGGGAGAAAAAGAGTTTTTCCTTGTTGTGCTTCCGACACGTGGGACAGCTTCCGAAGTACCATGCTTCGTCCGCGCCCAGATGAATAGTACGGATTCCGGGATGGGTTTCAATGACTTCATCGATCCATTGTTTCAACAGGGGGACACTCTTTTCATGCAGCGGACAGAGCTGGTTCACGTGATCGCCTTCCCGCAGGAAAGCGTATTTTTCGTGCTTGAGAAGCCATTCGAGATGACCGATCGTCTGAATCAGGGGGATCAGTTCGAGACCGAGCTTCCGGCACTCTTCCACGATTTTCCGCTGTTCGGACGCGGTATATCCGCGCCGCCACGTTCCGGGCCACGTCCGGAAGGGAATGCGGTCGTCATACTCGATCACAACTCCGTTGAAGCCGCACTCTTTCCAGAAGCGGAGATATGCGAGCATTCCGGGAAGCGGGGGAATGACTCCTTTGAGGTCGGCGTGAATCAGCTTCATGCGGGAAGTGTCCGGTTTCTTCATTTTTTTACATCCGTTTTCTTTTCATCGATTCCATAAAAATAGGCATCGTCAATCTTGACTTCCCCTTTGTCATGCCGGAAAACCAGCCCGGCAAGCTCGTTCGGATCGACTTTCACATAGTCGCCGGTATAGGTGTTCCAAACGTCGGAATCGAGCTTGATTTTCCGCAGCACGATTGTTTGCAGATGCCGGGGATATTTCTGCCGCTCAAAACGGAAGATCATGACCGTCAATTCCCCGTTGCCGGAAGCGCGGAAAGAATACCGGAGAGCCTTGTCGTATCCCTTGTGAATCTGATAAAAATTCCCGTTTTTGAGCAGGACGTAGTAGTCCTTTTCATTTTCCGGACGGCTGACCAGTTCGAAATATCCGCGTCCTTTGGCCGTGTTCAGGCTCCAGCCGCGGGAAAGAAGGTCTTTTTCTCCCAGGTCCCAGTTGACGGCCCATTTGGCGTTCGGGCGTTTGAAAACATCGTTGAAGGAGGGATTGACCCAGGAACTCGTGTTCTTGACCCCGCCCGCTTCGAGCGTCCTTTTGCCCGCCAGGGAAAGCGGCAGGAACGCCCCGTGGAAAATGCCTCCGGCGAGGGAACTCTGTTCGTTTTTGCCGTCGGTGTTTTTCCGGTTGCGGGCCACGTTGAGGAGCCAGGTATGGCCCGTGATGCAGTCCTGCCCGAGCCTCTGCACCGGGATTTTGATTTCCGCCGTCCAGCGATCGGAAAGAGTCTTTGTCCGGATCTCGATCCCGCTGTCGAGAGGAGAAGTGGCAAGGGTTCCCGGCATGGTCCTCGCCTGATAGAGCGCTCCGTCCCGTGTAAATGCGAAGTGACAGTATCCGCCGTTGAAGTTCGGATGACTCAGGAACAGTTCGAGGGAATCATCGCCCCACGGAAGTTCCCCCGCTTTTTTCCGGTTCACGATTCTGGACGGATTGTTCTCCATGGCGTCGATTGCAAAATAAAGGAAATCGTGTTCATACACGACCCGGATGAAGGTCTGCTGCGCAGCCTTTTCATCGCCTGCCTTCGGGAAGCCCGCCTTCAGGCGGATGAAGTTGGAATAAACGACCGCTTCCCGGAAGTCCCTGTCCTCGGAACTTCCGTCCATTGTTATGGGAGAACTCTTTTCAAACGCCTTGAGCTCCCGGAAGGATTCCATATACTCCTTCGCACTTTTCACAAGGGTAAGGTTGAACAGATACCGGTCGCGCTTCACGTGAGCCAGAGCGCGGGCGTCCTTTGCAGCAGCTTTTTCCGCGGCGTCAAGAAGGGAAAGAAGCTGTTCCGGAAACCCCGGCCGGGCGAGAACCTGTCCCGGATGGGACCCGTTTGACCAGCCGAAACATCCGGGAGTTTCCGAACAGGCCTTTTTGAGGAGGGCGCGAAACTCCTTCATGCCTCCTTCCCAGGCGGGACCGTAGTAGAGCCGGTTGGCTTCTTCCAGAAGTTTCCGGTCATCCGCGTTTACGTCCCACAGCACTTCCCCGGCCAGATAGAGCGCCTGCCATTCGCAGAACCAGCCCTGTTTGACGGTGTCGTCATAGAAGGGGCGATAGGTGCCGTCCGGCGGGACCGTGCAAATGGATGCGCCGTCGATTCCGAGCTTCTTGTAGACCCGGAACCCGTGGATGAGGGAATCCTCCGAGGGCATGTAATTTTTTCCGACGCCCGCATGATATTCCTCCCGTGAGTAGGTCGGATTGGGGAGTTTGCCCCAGTCCCTGTAATATTCGAGAAAGACTTTGTTCGTGGGACATGCCGGATCGTCGAGCTCATGCCGGAAGCATCTCCGGTTGAAAGAGAGCCCGGCCCCGATCCGCGGGTCGATTTCGACTCCGTCCGGAACCGTCTGGAAATTCTGGTAAGCCAGTCCGAAGGGTTTCACATTCGGATACTTCTCGAGCGTTTCCTTGAAGACCTGGTTGAGCAGAGTCCAATAGCGGGTGGAAAGAAAACGATTCTTTTTTTCGGACGCGGGGTCCAGAGCCCGGCACCGGTCGCATTCGCACCAGGTAGTGGCGTCGTTGTTGAGGATCATAAAGGTGGAAGGTTCTCCGGAAAGGAGCCGGCTCCACATCGTCGCATGTTTCGCCATGATCCGGATGACGTCCGGATTGCCGGTGCAAGGCTGTTCGAAGCCGCTGAACGGAACGCGTTTGCCGTTGACGAGGGCAAAGTATTCCGGATGTTCGGCATAGAGACGCTTCATTTCCTCCGCCCCGCGATGACCGATTTCCGGCCGGATGCGTTCCCCGGTCAGGATTCCCTCGAAAAATCCCGAGTTGGAAACCCGGCAGGCCCGAAGCCGGAGCGCTTCGCCGAGTTCGGGCTTCCACGCCTTTGTCGTATGAACGTGTCCATGGGCGGAGGAAAGCACATAATTATTCCGGAGGAGCCAGTCCCAGCTTTCCGGCATCATTCCGCTGGTATTGGCGCAGTTGAACTCAAGAGAACGTTTCGGAAAGGCCGGGTTCTGCACGCTGTCCTGTTCCGGCACCGTGAGCGTCTCCTTCCACGGACAGTATTCTCCGTCCTCGCCCGGAACAAGCCAGCGGATTCCCCCGTATTTTTTCAGAAAACGGTAAACGCCGTAATAGAGGGCCTGTTCCGTGTTCGCCTGAATGCGGAAAGCCTTCGTATCCGCCTTCCAGCGGAACCCGTCCGCCGTCAGGGCCTTGTCGTCGACCAGCTCCAGGAAGACAGGATATTTCCCCGCCGGAGGAACCGAAGCGACATCCGGCGCGGGCGCCCCGGAGATCAGCCCGAGATACTTTGCCAGCTCGGAAGCGGCGCGCCTGTGCGGAGCGGAGGCGTTTTGAGGGACGACGACGGAACAGAGAGTCTTCCCCCTATCCGTCAGTTTGAATTCCGCCTCCGGGGCACACTCGGCGGAAAGGGCAAGCCCCAGCAACGCCGCGAGCACGGGAAATGTCATTTTTTTCATGCTGATTCCTTGAAGTTTTCTATTTTTATTGCCGCGAGAATGAATTCATGTCACCAGAGGCTGGCGCCGGTAGTCCCGCTGAACGGATAATCCCGCGCCGTGGGCGCAAACGCCATGGGATAATCCCCTATGGGCGCAAGAGTGACGCGGACGGAAATTTTATTCCTTGCCATATTCTCCACATGTCCGTCCGCGAAAAGAAAATTGAGTCCCTTGTTTTTCGAATGCCTCGGAACACAGGTGTTATTGTTTCCGTAGTCGTAGGAGTCGCCGAACCACGCCCGGTTGGAAGGAGTCATGCCTTTCCCCGCATTGGAAATGCTCCGGAAGGTTCCGACCTTCCAGAATCCGGTCTGACTGTAAATGGCCTGTTCGCTGATGAACGCAACCGGCATGTAGTTGCATCGTTCCAATCCATATTTCGCCTGTTCCGAAGGACATGAGATCAGGTCCCGGCCCGATTTGGCATAGATCACCATATCCAGATAGCCGAGCAGCATCTTCGTGGGACCGGGAATTCCGTACATATTGCTGTAATTGGGCTTGCACATGAAATGGTGCCAGGGATTCCGGGTCTCGCTGGTGGTCTGGCCCGCGTCATTTTTTCCATACACCGAACTTTGCCCGATGGTCCAGTCCCCGAAGCTGCCGCCATACAGAAAACACGCGAGTCCGATCTGCTTGAGATTGTTCATGCACTGAATCCGCCGCGCGGTTTCCCGCGCATTGTTCAGCGCCGGCAGAAGCAATCCGGCAAGAATCGCGATGATCGATATAACGATGAGCAGTTCGATCATTGTAAACCGGTTTTTCCGCTGTGACAAATGAATCCTTTCAACCTGTGTCATAAAGATTCTCCTTTCTCCGAAAAGTGTGAATTCCGACTTGCGAAATTTTTCTTTTCCGGATATATTATACACATGCGGGAATTGTTTTCAATATGAAAAATGAAACATCCGATAGGAATAATGAATCATGCCGGACTTTTGCAGCTGGAGTTTTGCGGCCTTTTCCGAAATTTCCTCGAAAATGCCCTTCCGGATCCGTTCCACCGGGTATGCCGTGCTGTCGCCGGGAAAAAGAGTTCCTCCGCGCGTGCTCAATTCCGTGGAACTTTTCTGGTGCGTAAAAGGTTCATGCCGGTTCACGCTGCCGGACGGTGAACATATTCTGCGTCCAGGCGAAGTCTGTTACTACCTTCCGGGAGACACCCACCTTCTCCAGGTTTCCGAAGAGGGATTCGCTTACCGCTGGGTCGCCTTTGAAGGGCCTCTTGCGCTGGAATTCTGGAAAGGATTCCAGATGGAGCGCGCTCCGCATTACGCGGGAGAATGTCCGGAAGAACTTTTTGAAAAACTGCTCTCCGAGGTCAGGAAGCCGGGAGACCACCCGATCCTCCATTCATTCAGCCTCGGCATAAAACTTCTTGCCGAAAGCGTGGAAAAACTCCATCGCCTGGAAAAAAGGAATCCAAGGCGCGACCACGCCGAACTGGCCAAAGCACTCATCGATTCGGAATTCTCGCAGCCGGGAACCAATGTCAATATGATCGCGCAGAGCCTCTCCGTCCACCGGGTCTCGCTCAACCGGCTTTTCACCGCCAAATACGGGATTCCCGTCTCAAAATATCTGATCTGCAAACGGATGCGCTACGCCATGTCCCTGCTGAATTCAACTCAGCTTCCCATCAAAAGCGTCGGCTGGAAGGCGGGGTTTTCCGACAGCATCTACTTCACGCGTTCCTTCCGGCGCCTCACCCGGCGGGCTCCTTCCCGGTTCAGGGCCCGTCCGCCGGCAAATCCGGAACGCTTCTTCCCCGCACCGTTCCTGCGAATGGCCGGAAACGAGGCCGACCGCTGAGAAGATTTCCGTTCCGGGATTGATTTTTTCTCGCCGGGGGAATATAGTATCGCACCCCCGATTGAACCAAGGATTCGTATATCTTACCCTTTTTGAGCCTTTCCCTGGGGTAATCCATGTTGCGCCTTTGCCGCCCATTATTCAATCTCCTTGCAATTTACACCTTTTTTCATTTTTTTCCAGTCAAAAGATGTGGTTTCAAAGTTAAAAATTGTTGTCTTTCCGAAATTGAAGTCGGGAAGCTTGCCGTAGATCAAAATATTTTTGGGACGGATTGCCGCAAGCATGGCCGAAAGTCCGGATTTGAAAAGCTCACGAGCTTGTTTGCCGCGCATGACACCGACCGAAATGGAACAGGTGTCATGGTATAAGAATGATTTTTTCAATCAATAAAATAAAAATAATGATTTATTGGATTACAATTCTCTTTTTTCAGCTTGTTTTTCCGCAAAAGAGCCGCTATATTTCACGGATGAAAAACAGCAAATGCGGCACATGAAAGGATTTCGTCGGATGAAACGGCATTACGCGGCAGTCGACCTCGGCGCGGGCAGCGGCAGAATCATGCTCGGGACTCTGGACGGAAATTCATTTTCCTTCCGGGAAATTCACCGTTTTCCCAACCGGATCATCCCCATCGGCGGACGCAAATGCTGGGACTGGGAAACCCTCTCGGAAAATGTCCTTTCCCGACTGAAAAAGCTGAAAGCCGAAACGGGAAACGCCCCTTTCTCCGTTTCCTGCGACTCGTGGGCACAGGATTTCGGATTGCTCGGTCCGGACGGCGAACTTCTTGCGCCGGTGGTTTCCTACCGGGACGAACTTCTTTCCGGCATGCCGGAAAAGATCGGACGAATCCTTGCCGCCGTAGGGCTTCGCGCATCCGTTTCAAAAATATCGACCCTTTCCCAGCTCCGGTATCTTTCGGAAACCGCTCCGGAACTGCTGGAAAAAAGTGCCGCGCTTCTGAACGTTGCCGACCTCCTCCATTTCAGCCTCTGCGGAACCGCGAGTCAGAACTGGTCTTTCGCCACGGTCTCGCAGATGTTCGATTTCGAGCGCGGCACCTGGGATTCCGGACTTCTGAAAACGCTTGGCCTGCCGGATCATTTTCTGCTGGAGCCGTCCGCCGGAAAAATTCTCGGAACCACCGGAGAAGGAATCCGCGTGATTTCCGGAATCGGCCATGATACGGCTTGCGCCTTCCACGGAGCCGGCAGCCGCAGCGATGAACTGGTGCTCTCCCTCGGAACCTGGGCCATGGCCGGGTCGGTTCTTCCGCCGGATTCTCTCCTTGAACCGCTTTCTCCGCCGTTCGGTTATTTCGGCATTCTGCCGGGAAAGTATGTGGTGTTCCGCTCCATGCCGGGGCAATGGCTTCAGGACGGCTGTGTCGCGCAATGGAAAAAAGAGGGGCTTTTCACCTCGCACCGGGAGTTCGACCGTCAGGTGGAGGAATCCGTCTGCAAAGCGGTTTTCGAGCTTGATTCGCCGGAACTGTCCGCGCCGGAAAATATGCCGGAAACGATCCGTTCCCTGTGCCGGAAAAACGAGACGGAAGTCCCCGAATCTCCGGGCGATGTCGGACGTGCGATCATCCGTTCGTTCGTGCGAACCTTCCTGGACGCGACCCGGAAACTCGAACGAATGTACGGAAAACGGTTCAAACGTCTTCTGACAGTCGGCGGAGGAACCGCCAACCGGCCTTTGATGAAAGAGCTTTCAAAACATTTCAAGGTCAGAACGGGAGCGGCCGAGGCCGCGGCCCTCGGCAATATCGCCGTCCAGATGGAACTGGATGGGGTTCCGGAACCGGAAATCGGCCGCATTCTCGCATCCCGAACGAAAGCAGTCGTATAGTTTCTGCCGGAGTCTTCCGGATGCGCAACGGGTGAAATCGGCGGAAATCCGGCGGGGAGGTCAGGAATCCCTGTCCTCCGCATCCTTCCACGGAACGAAGAAACGGTAGATGCGCCTCAGCCCAAGGAAAACGCCGGACATCCCCTTGAACAGAATGCGTCCGCCATGATACAGAACTCCGCCCTTTTGTCCATCCCGGGGCGGGAGGCCGTCTGCAAAAAGATCCAATTTGCATGCCATGGAAAAGATCGGATTCTCCTGCTTCCACTGCTGCACGATGCCTTTTTTCATCTTCTCCAGAAACACGGCGCTGGAGAGCATGTAATCAATTCCGCAGATGATTTCGGAATCCTGAATTTTCATGCACCGGATCGCCTCCTCCGGAGAGAACGGGGGCTCGCTCAGCGCTTCCGGTTCCACACCGGTTTCAAGAGTCCGGAACAGAAGTTTCCAGCGGCGGTAGACCCGGTCGCTGCCGAAGAACTGGAGGCTCTCCCTGGCCTTCCGGCCCAGTTCGTTCAAGCGCGGAAAGTCCCCCAGCAGATCCGAAACGGCCTGCGCCATCCCCTGAATATCCCTTTTCCCGACCACGAGGCAGCCGTATTCCTCCCGGGCCGCCTCCAGATACGGCATGGAATAGGAGACGGTCGGAATCCCGTACGCCTTGGCCTCCATCAGGGTCATGGGGAACCCTTCCACGACGGAAGGCAGCAGATGAACGGACGCGTGCTCCAGATACGGCTCGATGTCCGCGGTGAATCCGATAAAACGGACGCTGTTTTCCAGTTTCCGATCCCGGATCAGGTCCCGAAGAGTTTTCTCGTATTCGGGAACCGGGAAAGCTCCGACCATCAGCAGTTGGACGTCCGGGTGGCTGCAACGGACCCGGTCAAGGACATGCAGGACATCTTCCGCTCCTTTTTCCCGGGTCATCCGCGCAATGAAAATCAGCGTCTTGTTCTTCCGTTCATGAACCGGTTTTCCGGCGGGATCGAACGTCAGGGGATTGGGGATGTAGCGGGCATTGATCCCCTGACTGCTCCAGAAAAGCGCATCCGCGCGGGAGAGGCATGTCACGAAGTCGGCGACCGGATAGACCGCATTCCTCAGATTGCACATCTCCGGCACGCCCTCATAGTAGAGATACGAGAAGGTGCTGTGCTCCATGGAAACGGTCCGGATGCCGAGGCGGTTGGCCAGCAGGATGTCAAACATCGTCATTTCCAGGATGTGATCGAAATAGATGCAGGTGTCGATCCGCATCTCACGCAGTAAATTCTCTTCCGCCGCCATCCGTTCAGTGAAGTCTTTCGGCAGGATCACCCGCCGCACGTTGGCGGGACACGGATAGTCGGTCGGCTGGATCGGTTTCGTCTGGAACAGAATGACCTCCAGATCCGGCCAGTTTGCAAACTCCTGAAGCATCAGGGAGGCGCAGCGTTCGGCGCCGCCCGTGCTGAGCCTCCAGCAGAAAACACCAAGTCTGCGGACGGGTCCCGGCCGGAATTTCTTTCCGGGGAAACGGAAGCAGGCCAGGCGCCCGGGATGTTTCCTGAAAAAAAGATTCGCCACGGAAGACGGTTCAAAAGCCGGAAGGATCTCCTCATTCGGGAAATTCAGCTCCACGGCCGCCTCGATAAGGGAACATTCCCACGCCCAGAGTTTCCTCGAAAGAGAGAGGCCGTTTCCCCTGGAACCGGGCAGATTCCGCAACCAGGTTTTTTCTTCCGTCCAGTTCCGGATGCAGCCGCGGCAGGAATTCGGGAAACGCCCCGTATCCCGAATCCCGCAGACACGGGCGGACATCCCGAGAAAGAGAAAGATGTCCGGAAGGGGGGAATGGAGCCAATCCGCCTCGAAAGGTGTTTCCAGAAAGTTTTTTATGGCGGAAGTTCGAAACAGTTTTCCGTCCACCACCGGACAGAAGGAAAAGTTCCATGGAAAGTTCTGGAGGTCAAAAAACACAGTATCCCCGACCGGACTTTCCGGCAGGGACATGACAAGGTCCGCTTTTTTCCGCCGGCCGATCCGGACCCATCGGTTCAGTTCGGATTCCGCCGGGACCTCTTCCGAATCCGACGCAAAGAAAATATATTCGCTGTCACAGGATGCGACCGCATCCCGGATTTGTTCCCCGCGGCACGGGGAATGATCGATTTTCAGAACGGTGCAGCAAGATTGGTTCATGGCGCACTCTTTTTACGGTTCAAAGATTTCCATTCCTATGGACGGGAAACCCGTACCCGATATCGTACGTTTTAATAATCGCCTTCTTTTTTCTCCCCATTGATCTTTGCGGAATAATCGAATGTGGTCAGGGAAAGATTGGAATCATTGATCCGTTGGGGATGGTTATACGCGCCGGGGAGAATCTGCAATTCAACAGCGTCGCGCAATTCATCGCAGAGAGTATCATTTTTTACGGAAAAAAGAGTTAAGTTAAATACGCCCGGATAAATGGAAAGACGGGGAATGTGAAATTGAACGGTATTGCTCCCTGGTTTGAAGTCAGCAAAGATACCAAGGTTCCTGAGATTGACGGAGGCAATCCGGATATTTTCCGCGTTGGTGAAAATGACCTCGAAAATCATGTCTCCGCGATACCGTTCCTTACAGTCGAATGTCAGTTCGATGGTAAGGGGTTTTCCCAGATATGCGTTCACGATCCGTTCGCCTTGTTCATTCCTCAAAATGCAGTCTGAAAAACGGATGAAGCCGTTGCCGGAACGATCCTTTCTTTCGGAG
>MWCA01000098.1 GCA_002069785.1 Lentisphaerae bacterium ADurb.Bin242
GACCCCGGCTATGTTCTCCGGCTGGCGGGGATCACTCATCCGGATTCCTCCTACCGCATCCGGCGCGATGCTTTCCACGATATTTTCGTGCTGGAATATGTGATCTCCGGACGCGGCTGTCTCCGGATCGGCGGACACGATTACTCTCCGCGGGCGGGCGACGTTTACTTCATCCAGCCTCAAATCGAACACGAATACGGCGCGAACCCCTCCGATCCTTGGGAGAAAATCTGGTTCAATCTCTCCGGCCCGCTCCTGAATGCCCTCTGCGACGCCTATTCCCTGCGCGGCTGTTTCTTTTTCCCCCAGTGTCCGCTGTATCCCGAGTTCAAACAGGGCATGGAAATCCTTCGCAAGGGAACCCCGGATGCCTATCTGAAATTCGCTCTTCAGCTTCACCGGATTCTGGCCCTGCTGGGGAAACACCGAATGGAACACGGAGACGCCCGCCGTTCGCCGGAGGGGTTGGCGCTCCGTTCCTTCCTGGAATCCCGGTGGAATCGGGAAGTAACCCTGCGGCAGCTCTGTTCCCTGATCCGCAAATCGCCCGCGCAGACCCTGCGGATTTTCCGGAACGACTGGGGAACCACTCCGTATGCCTGTGTGCAGCAGCTCCGTCTCCGTTTTGCCGGACAATACCTCGAAAACACCGATGAAAGCGTGAAGGAGATCGCCATGCTCTGCGGTTTCTGCGACGAATTTTACTTTTCCAACTGGTTCAAGGGTAAAACCGGAGTATCCCCCGCCGCCTTCCGCCGCCGCTTCCGAGTGAAAAATCCGCCGCGGGCAAAGTCTTCCTGATTTGAGCCGGCTATTCGGTAATCCCAAATCAATCGGGAATATCAAATATGCGAAAAAGTCAGGACACTGCCGGAATTTTATTCCGGCCTTGCATGGTTTTCCGTCTCTGTTTACATAAATTCGAGCAGAAACACTGCGGACGATCCTTCAAACGGGAGTTCCATCCGATTTCCCCGTGGATTTACCGGAACTGATTCCAAGTTGTGTTTTTCATCAATCAGCAACAGTTTTGGATTCAGAATTTTGCGGTCGAACACAAGTTCCACTTTCTGCCGCTCCGGCTTGAAACAGGAAACAAGAAGCATTTTTTTTCCGTTTCCCGCCATACCGCCGAGCGCATAAACAGGCGCTTCCGCTACCGCGCGAAACCGGTTTCCGCATTCGGAAGCCAGAATTCCGAACGCCTTCATCCCGTAGTAACTTTTGGTCGGTTCGGTAAATTGTGTGAAGATTCCATAGGAACCGCAGGTCACCGTGTAATAGTTTCCCATATTGAGCGGGGTGTCCTGCCATCCGGCAAACACGGCGCACAGGAACGCGGCCGAATCCAACCCTTTGAATCCGTCGGCGGAATAGAAGAATTTATGGTATTCGAGATCATGGGAGGTTTCCCGGTCCCAATCCATCGGGAAGTAATGCCATTCGTTCAGATGCAGTTCCGCATTCGGGAATCCACATTCGTCGACTTTTTTCCGGATGGGTGCGACCTGATTCACATAGTGTGCGATGGAATCGCTGTAGCAATGCCAGGAATAAAAATCGACCGGTGCGTGTTCGGCAGCACATTTTTTCAGGAAGACTTCAGTCGGTCCGCCGGGTTCGGCGTTCCCGAGTCCGTGAGACGGTCCGCCGATCATCAGATGCGGAAAACGCGCCTTCAGAATTCTCGAAACTGTACAGTAAAAGACGTTGAATTCGTCTTCGGTTCCGCCCCACATCTTCGGCAGGCCGTCGGGATCGCTGTTTCCCGGTTCGTTCCAGATTTCCCAATAACGGGTGTTCCAGTAGTGTCCGTTCCAAAGCCCCTCATTGAAGTGCTTTATGATCCGGATACAGATTTCCGCCCATTTTTCATCATTTTCCGGCGGCGCGGTATAATAACGTTTCTTCCCATGCTCAATGGAAATTCCGAGACGGTAGATGATCTGCGTTCCGCAGGCAAGGGAGTTTGCAATGTAGTCGTCGGTCTGTTCGAAACAGTAGTTCCGCGAGTCGTCCGGATCCGCGTGGAAAAGCGGGAAAATGTTATTGACGTCGACAAGGCGCATATTCGGGTTTTCAAGCGGTGCATCGTGGAGACGCGTGCAGGGGAGCCGGAGCTCCCGGAACGGTTCCGTGATGTCGCGATAATTGCGCCGGTTCGCATAAAGCGCCGGGGCGAGATTCCCGCCGTTGAGCCGCCGGATGATTCCGGATTCCGTTTCCGGATATACCGAGACGCGGGCTGTCATTTTTCGTTCCATGTTCTAAGATCCTTCCATGGCCAGTTGCAGCCGAAGCGTTCGCGCAGTGCAAATGCACCGCAATTCACGACGGCTTCGGATTCACAGAACGCGCGGAACTGTTTCAGTTCTTCGAACGCCCGGTTGAAATTATTTTTATTGGTCTGCGACGGGTCGTTTGTCATGGCAATCTGGGCGAGGCGCGTCTTTACGGTAAGTTCGGAATCGCGCAGTCCTTTTTCGAGGTATGCGATCCGGGCCAGTACAGCGGTGTCGTCCGCCGCCGCAATTTTCGCCGCTTCCAGTATTTTCCGTGCTTCCGCGATTTTGGAAAGCGGCGCAATTTCGTGTGCAATCAGCGCATAGTTCTGAAATGTTCCGCCCGGCCACCCGTTCATGGCGTTTTCCTGTTTGAACTTTTCATTCTGTTCCGCGGTGATGGAGTTCCCATGTTTTTCCCAGAAATCGATATAACGCCGGATCTCTCCGGAGGCTTTGCCGAAGCAGGCGCAGTATTCGTCGAGAATTTCATCGCAGGTCAGTTCGGGATTTTCATGCATCCGGCAGATCACATAAAGATTCGCGTTTTGCGCGCTCCACGCTCCGGTCAGGGAATCCATGTACGACGCAATCAGACCGTTACGGTATGCCCACCGGAAATCCTCCGCAAAACGGCGGCCGTAGAAGACAGGCAGATTTCCTCCTGCGTGAAGCAGGTTCGGCCGGTACATCTGGCGTACGCCGGAATCGTTCCAGCCGTTCCAGTTCTCCCGGAAATTCCGGCTCATTTCCGCCGTGTAGGGATACCAGAGCCCGAACACGTTCTGAATGATGATTCCGTTATTGAGCTTCACCGATTTCGGAGGCTTGGTATAATTTGTGTAGGCATACCCGATCAGCGTGACGTCCGGATCGCTCTTCCGGGCTTCGGCCTGAACGGCGAGGCAGAATCTCGCATACCGGTCCGAAAGAGAAGGTTCTCCGGACCCGGATGCCCCCTGTTCTCCCCAGGACGCTTTGGAAAGCTGCCAGCGTTCGCGGTAGGAAAGCACTTTCCCCTTGCCCCAGTATTCCGAAGTTTTGAAGGCAGGATCCGGAAAATCCCAGGCGCGGCAGGCCGGACACGTGCACATTTCCGGCGTATCGTTCAGCATGACGGAGAGGAAGGGGCGCGCGGAAGCCGTCTTAGGCGGACGCTCCTCCCAGTCGCTTACGGTCTGCGAATGGAGTCCGGGATTGGAAAGGCACAGGGATATCTGGATTCCGTTATTTGTGTCGCCGGAGAGCTGTGTGCGGTTTCCCGGATTCACGAGCGCGAAAAATTCCGGATGCGTTTTGGAGAAGCGCTTCCAGTAGTTTCCGAAGTTGTGGGAATAATTCATGTTCTCGACTGAACCGAACCCGTGCCTCAACAGGAAACGCGCCTGAAGAGCGGTAAATTTTTCAAAAGCATCCTTCGAGCTCCATCCGATCCACGGCCATTTGCTCGGGACCAGTTCCGCGGAAAGGAGTTTCGGCTTTCCTGCGGATGTTTTTCCGGAAAAAACAATGTCTTTCCGCGCGGGAACAACCATTCCGGCATCTCCGGGGAACAGCCAGCGCACTCCCATTTCATTCCGGAGGAACGCATAGACGCCGGAAAGAGTGCCCTGCCAGTCGGCATACCAGTTGCTTCCGGCCGTTCCATGGAGACTGCGGTCGTGTCCGGCGATGAAGAGATTTTTCCCGATTCCGCGGATGAGCCATCCGGAAGGCGGCAGCGCTTCGCAGCGGATTCCGGCCTGTTCCGTCATTCGGCAGGGACCGAGCCAAACGCACGTCTCCGTACCGGAGGATCTGGCACTTTCCCGGAAGACGGGCAGTTCGGCGCCGGAGGCTTTCTTCACGTGGAGCGCCAATTCTTCGGCGGCCAGCTCGTGGCACGGCAACGGTGAATCCGGAATGATGATTGCGGCCTTCGGGCTCCCGTTTGAGACGAGCGTGACTGGAGCCGAACGGGCAGGAAGCGGGACGGCCGCAATCGGAGCGGAAGGCGTCTTCCCGGCGGAGAACGTGAAATCGTCGAACAGAACTTTTCCGGCGGCGGTTCCATTTACGCCAAGACAGCAGAGCACTTGCACCGTTTTTTCCCATTTGCCGTCGGAGGGAACGGTCAGCGTATATTCCAGTTTGTGCCATTTTCCGTCGGCGAAGGTTTTGGCGGGTTCGCGGATTCCGATTGCGGGAGTTCCGAGGAACTCCTGTCTGGCGCCCTTTCCCTGAAACGTCATGGAAACGACGGCGCTTTCCGTGAGACCTTCCGCGCTCACCATGACCGAGGCACGGTAGATTTTCCCGGGAAAGGCCGGGAAATGATTTGTGAAGACAAGCGAGGCCTTGACCGGATTTTCCGGCCCGGCGTCGATCTGCAGCGCTCCGGGAGCCGTTGCACCTTCGGTGGAGTTGTGCGAGAAGCGGGCAACGGCACCCGCTGACTTCCAGTCGCCCCAGGCATTGCGGCCGTGCCCGAATCCGGACCGGAATTCGATCTGTGCGGACAATGAAAGCGCATATACAGCGGGGAGAAGGGAGAAAATGAGTCTGTTCACGGGGAAATTCCTTTCATTGATGGTTTTTTTTCAGGAACGACTGCTTTTTGACTTCCGGAACATCCGGCGGGACGGTTCTTTCATTATTGGAGAGGTACCCATATGGCATAGGCCAGATCGAGCACGGAATTTTTCAGCCGTTCGACATGCCCGTCGACAAACGCGCAGTTGGTTCCGAAATTATGCTGGAGTCCGTGATGACTTCCGGAAGTGTGTCCACAATAGGGATTGTTTGTGTAAACAAACGTACGGTCGCCCTTGTCGGCCTCGGCGTCCAGCAGGAAAAATTTCTGCGACGGGCGGGGAATGTGGCTTCTGCGATAAGGAAATGCAGCGGGATAAAACGCGCGGTTGTAGCCGTAGCTTCCACTGCGGATATAGGGATTGTCGATGGTGGTGATGGTCTTGATGCGCGGATCGGGATCCGACGGGCAGAACCAGACGGGCAGCGGTTTGTCGGAAACCTTTGTGGTTTTTGCCTGGCTCTGGAAAAGCCGCGACCACGCGGGGCCGCCGGAAGACTCTCCGTAGAAATAGGGATAGCGCTCCCCGTTGACATCCAGGTAAAATTCGGCCAATGTGCCGATCTGTTTGAGATTTCCGCAACATGCGATTGCACGTCCTTTTTCCCTTGCCCGATTCAGGGCGGGCAACAGCATTCCCGCCAGAATCGCAATGATTGAAATGACTATAAGGAGCTCAATCAATGTAAAATTCCAGTTTTTTAAATTTTTGCTCTTTTGCATATAAACCTCCTCGATGACAAAAGTCCTGGCTCGTTTTTCGATCGCTTCGGAAAGTTCATTTTCGCCAGGTTTTGGCGGAGACCTTCAGCGGGTATCCGCACTCAGCCATACCGAATTTCCTTTTCCCCGAATCAATGCAAAATCCTTCGCCGGCCTTTCGTTGCCCTTTGTCTCTGTTTCTGATATTATGCAGATATTATACAGAAAAAATTCGAATTTGTCAATCCTTTTTCCGTCAGGCGGAAAGCAATTTTCTCCAGTGGAATGGAACAAATCAAGAAGTCTGTTGACAATGAACAGGATACTTTTTTTTCAGTTACCGTTTCAACCAGGAGAATTCTGACTCGTTTCATACCTGAAATTGTTCCATTGAACTTTTGTTTTTGCAATTGAAAAACCCTCATGCTGAAGTATATTCTCCTTTGTAAACGACATTCGGAAGGGGATTTCATCCATGCCGCGCAACTGGCCGCCGAAATATTTCACAATCCGGGACACCCTGCTGCTGGAAATCACGGACGGAAAATACCGCGACGGCATTCTGGGCACGGAATCTGCCCTGTGCCGGCGGTTCGGCGCCGGGCGGAACACCATCCGCCATGCGCTGAAGGATATGGAAAGCATCGGCTGCATCGAACGGAAACAGAAGGTGGGAATCCGAATCCTCGCCCGATCCGGGAATCCGCGGAAATCGTTATCTGGAGTCCGGCGCATTCCAGTGGTTCTTCCTTACTGGACTTATGTGGCCGGACGGGACTACCAGCAGATCGTCCGGAAAATCTTTGCCGCTCCCCTTCCGAACGGAAAAACATATCTTCCGGAGTTCATGCTCTCCAGCGACAGACGCTTGGATTCCTTCCGCGATCCGGAATTTATCCTTGCGATCGATCCGCCACAGGAACGCTGGAGCCTTCTCGAACGGTACGCCGCATCCGGCTGCCGGATCCTCGCCATTGCGCCCCTCATCGACTTGCCGTTTGCGATAAACCTTCAGGCGAACCACAGAAAGGTGGCCCTTTCATGCGTCGAACTTTTCCTGAAAAACGGACGCCAGAATCTGGGCATTCTGACGCATTTCACGGGGAACCAGATCTACAGCCGCTGGCTCACCGGTTTTCTCGAAGCGATGACCGCCTGTGATCTTCCGGTGCTTCCGGATGCCGTCTGCGACGCGCGAATGTGGCGGGAGTACGGAGCGGAGGCGGTACGCCGTTTCAACGGATTCCTGTGCACAAACCGCGGATTCGTGGAAATGCTCTGCAGGACGGCGTTCCACGCCGGAGTTTCGGTTCCGGAAGACATTTCCCTGGTCGGGACCGACGATCCTTCCGGAGGTGTAATTCCATATTTCGGAAAGCGCCTGACAGTCTGCCGCGGGGTACCGGAGAAACTCGCCGAAACGTTGAAGCGGATTTTCTCGAACCCTTCCGCGTTTCCTCCCGGGTCGGATGTGCCGATGCAACCGCTCGCGGTCATCGAACGGGAAACAGTCGTTCCGGCGGGCGAACCGCACTTCACGCCATCGGGTACCGTGTATACTCGTTTCCATTGAAAACGATGGCTGGTTTAAACCGTTGATTGTGAAAAAAAATCCGGGCGCTGCCTTATTTGTATTTGCCGACAAAATTTCCGGCGGATTCAATCCGGCTGAGCCAAACGTTTTTTTTGCAGTTCGTGCGCGGCGGCGACGAGCTCAAAGGATTTCGTCCAGCAGGCAGCGACGAAATTTTCGAATTCGGGATAATCCCTGTCGAAGTCAATCTGCCGGGGGGCATTATGTGTCAATTTCGACAGGATCTGAATATATTCCCGCCGTTTGACCGGATCCAGCAGAATGGGAGGGTATCCCGCTTTCAGGACCGGAATGTTGGCCACCAGCCGGGCGATCCGTCCATTCCCTTCACAGAATGGATGGATCGCAACGAAAGTCGTGTGCAGCCTGGAATAGAGCCTGACCGCGGACTGTTTGTCGACCGGCACAGGACTTTCGTTATATAATTTCAGCCAACGAGACATCAATACCGGAATTTCAGAAGGAGACGGATATTCCAACCACTTCGCCTGCCGGGTTTCATCATCGAAAATGTAAGTTCCATTGGTCGAATCTTTCCAGGCGCCACGCGGCATCTGCACATCGACGACATTATCCGGCATGATGGTTTTATGCAGGTCGAAAAGCATTTCTTCCGTCATGGATGGATTATTTATCATGCGGGAGACGACATCCACCGCGTTATAATGTGTTCTGGCCTCGACAAGGTCCCGCAAAGGCTTCCCTTCAATGGTCAATCCTTCACGGATTACAAAATCCGTTTCCTCGAGGGTTAAGGTATTTCCTTCAATGGCATTGGAGGAATAAGTCCAATACACGGCAAGCTGCTGTTTCAGGTTATCCCTTATGTCTTGGTCAAGTCCATCGAAAATACTTTTCACGGCAGGTCTCCATCTTCATTCCAATGACTTCAATATAATACCATCAAAAAGATGAAAATACAAATTCAGAGCCTCCATATATTGAAATGCGGGGATCCGTTCGTTTTCTTTTCCGTAAGGATTCATAGCTCTTCGCCGAACGCGCCTTGCGCCCTCTCGTCATTACAAGGAAAATCTCATACGGCTCTCAATCCGAGCGCGGAATGAAAACCCGCGAAATCCTTACCACTGTCCTTCATTCGGCAGCGGTTCGCGGTCTCGAGCCGGCCGCACTCCTCGAAGCATTCCTCAATGATTCAACAAACGCTTCCCTCCTCTTCTCCTGATTCCTCTGGATTTCCACTGACGCATTACTAAATATTTTAGTAATCAAGGCTGTTTCATAGCAGAATCGGATATATATTTCCCATATCAGTCAGGCAAAGGCGGTTCCTTGTTGGAATTTCCGCTGATTGATCGTTCGATACCGTTCCAAAAGATTTCCTCATTCCTCGCTTCCGTAGAAAAAGTTCTCTGAAGTTCCCTGAAAAGATAAACCAGCCGTTGGGTTCTTCTCATACCCGCTGGTGAATTTTGAGCTTCCGAGAGAGTCCATTGAATCAGTTACGTTCTCAGTTTATCCTTTTTTGAGACGAGACAGATGATTCAGATGATTCCGCTATGCTTTTAAAAGAACATCGGGATTCGTATCGCTTAAAAAGGAGACACCTCGTGTTCAAAAATAATCAGCTGTTCGGCGATTCAGTATCCGAACCGGTTGATGAATTGTCCCTGCCATCCTCCGGTCGAATAGATTTCCTTGTCCGGGGAATCTGCATGTTATCGCGCCATTCCGGCGGAAAAAAAGTACAGGATTTTGTCATAGGGATTCAACCATGTGGCGATATAAAGTTCCATGCAACCATGTTCCTTTTCGGCGTGGGCAAGGATGACGCGAAAGTTGTCGATCACGTATGCAGGATCTAGAAAGGATTCTGACGTACGGGCGTTCCATATATGAATGTAGCATCAGTCGGGTTCTGTGGACGGGGCTTTCGGCGTCAGTGCGTAACGAAAACACCGCTTGGCTTCGTAAGCAGGATCCTGTAACGGAAAAGGTGAAAACAGGGAAATCATAAAGGACCGGAACTCTGGACGTAGCGACTCCATTGTATCCTTGTCGTCCGAGTTTTCCGCTAAAACACATGCTTTGACGAAAAGAGGTGACGAATTTCCTCTCAGCAAAGTCCGAAGGGACGATCTTTCCCGCAGACATTGTTCCCGGGAAAACTCTGGATAGCGTTTGTGCTGATCCCATGCGACGTCAACCGTAAAGGTGAAGGAATCGTCGGCATTCTTCAGAAAATCCTCCAATATATTCATCTTTATTTCCAAAATAACTTCAGAAATTTGAAGACGCGGAGAAAAGAAGCTCATTCAAAAAAGTTTCATCCTTTCCCCGGATATTATTTATGCAACGACTTTTTCCGTTTTTATTGTTCTAAAACTCCTTCTATTTTACCTGGGCTGGATATAACGTTCATACCATACTTGTTTCTGCTTTCCGATGAATACACACATCACAACATGATACAATCTTTCAAATATCGAGTTTCATCCAGGATGCGACGGTGTTTCCAAAAATGGCGGTTTGGTCTTCCTTGGAAATCCGATTCAGCAACATGATCTGGCGATAGGCTTGGAACGCTTCGGTTTGAATGGCCGGAATCGTGACGTATGCATCTGAACCGAACACCAGTTTTCTGAAATGATTTCCCTCCATGTCCCGAGTGAAGACAGCGGGCATCAACAGCCTGGCCAGCTCCGCCGGAGAAACTCCCAGAAAGGAACCGTTACCAGCCAAGTCAAAGTAGAGATTTGGATGAAGTTTGACAAGTTCGGCCGCTATTTCCCGGAAAAAGGTCGTACCCATATGTGCTGTCACGAGATGAAGATTTGGAAACGAACGGGCAATCGTGTCGAGATGGATCGGGGACATGTTCTTCAGAATGGGTCGTTTGAATTGGATATCGACCGGATCCGGCCGGTAGCTTCCGGTATGAAACAAGACAGGTATTCCCAGTCTTTCGATTTCCTCGTAAAGCGGCATATAGCTTTCGTGATCGTATTCGTAATAGGAATAGATGAACTTGAAGCCACGAACTCCATGATCCACATATCGCCGCGCCTCGGCGAGATCGGGTGGTATATCCCATAAATCGATCTTGGCCAGCGGAACAGTATTGTGCGGATACTTGCGACATAAGGCGATCACCTCCTCGTTCGGAAGGAAATTGTGTCCACCATAATGCAGTCCGCCAGCCAGAGCCGCGATGGTTTCATTTTTTTCACACGTTGTGAGAAAAGTCCGGAATTCGTCCGGATCATTCGAGTTACAATGCACATGAAAGTCAACATTCATTTTGGACCTCCTTGAAATGCTAACTGGCAATGATTCGATGAGATTCAAACTTGCTTTTTCGCTATTCTCTTTAGAATTTGCTGGTTGTCAGCCATTATCTTTCCCTTCGGATTGCTGATCCTCGACTAAGATATTTTTTTTCACGGTTTTGCCGGATGCAAGGTCCTGTACGGTCACGGTCCAGTACCCTGGCTTTGCATTCAGCGGTGGAGTAATGATTGCCGAGTAAACTCCATTTTCAAGCACGGCATAAGTCGTATCGTCCGTTGTTCTGCCTGTGGTGTCTTTGACGTCAATTCCAATCGGATGGATTGAATCGACTGCCTTCCCGGAAGAGTCGATTACCCGCATTTTGAGTTCGACCGAACTTCCGCGTTTCACTGAAGCAGGTATATCGAGAACGACCTTCGCCACAGGGTTCGGAAGTAGCAGGAAAAGACGACCGTCATTTGTTGTGAAGTGGACTGGAATTGTAGTGATTCCATTCTCTGAGGTAAACGGAACCGCACAGTTCTTTACAAGATCATAAACAGCTCCTGTATTCCGACGGATTGTTACCATGCCTTTGTTCGGCATGCCTTTTTCCATCACAAGGCCATACTGACCGAAATAGTTGCCGAATGTGCGGCTGTCGTTAATGATAAAAAGGCAGTCGGCATTCTTATCGCTCCTGACCCATGTCACCAGATCGGGGTTCGAGGCGGCCGTGTATGGTGTGTAAAACGCTTCGAGCTGTTTGCGGAGTGCAAGACCAGCCATCTGGAAATTTCTCTTGTCGGTTTCCGTACCCTTGCTGCGTGTAATTTGGTTTATGATAAAATCAGGCAGGAGTCCGGGAACATGGAACTGATCGGATACCACAAGACCACCTCTTTTCTGGAAGTCCGTAATCGCATTGAATAGCGGTTCGGAAAGAATATCACAGTGGGGCATGAAGAGTACCTTGATTTTTCCGAATCCATCACGCAAGATTTTTTCCTCGTAAACCACGTGCGGCGCAAGGTTTGCCCATTGCAACATCAGGTTAGAATCGAAAATCCAACCGTACCATCCCCAAGAACCGCGTCCAGCGAAGATCGTAGCGGGAAAACTTTCGAAAATGGCGACTTCAGCAGGACGTTCCTTGACACGTTTCAACAGCGGTCCCAGCGGACGAACTACCTTTTCGAGCACATCGTTAAGCGCTTTTTTGGTTTCCTGGTTTGTCAGGTGGTAGGATGGTGCAAGGTTGACTTTGCGTTTAATGATGGCATCGTATCCATGGAAGGTGATTCCGGTGATATGTCGTGAAATCTGCGTCCAGAGAGCTTCCATCAGGAGATCCGGGGCAAGCGTGATGTATTCTCCATGCGGACAATCTTTGACCCATGCCGGTTCGTTTTTGACTTTTACGCCGATCGGAGCAGATAAACTGCGGTAACAGATAAGAGTTGTCATGGTTCTTATGTTCTGTCCCCCACCTTCGGCCATTGCCTGAAGTTCTGAGGTGTTGGCACCGATGTTGATCGGATCCGGATACGCATAAGTCCAGTGAGCAAGCGCGGTTACATTGCCTCCACTGCCCCAGAGCGGCGGGACGCGTACGGCCGGCCGGTGTTCCGTCGCGAAATCATGCGGGATGTTCTTCCTGTAAACATCGCTGATCAGGGTCTGCATCGGGTTCCAGCCGTCGCCTCTGCTCCAGAACCAAGTGTAGTAAACCAGCAATGGAAAATCTTTTTTAACGACACGCGAGATTGGAAAACCTTTGGTTGTAAAATAAGACGGAGCCAGTTTACCTTTCACTTCCTCGGGAATATCGAAGCCGGAGTATTTTCGGAATGCTTCGACCTCATCATTGTGAAATGAAGGCAGTGTGTTGTCGCGCACTTCGGAATTGATTGAGGCGCCGCAGAAAACCGGATGCCTGCCAAAGGTTTCCGCCGTCTGCCGGATCATGCCCGCGATAATCTTCCGGACTTCCGGGTTGGAAGCGTCCAGGTTCGTGTTACCTAGATACGGGTTGCCGTCCCGTCCAACACGTCTGTATTGGTTCTGAAATTTCGGAAGACAACCGGGGAAGCAGAGATCCCATACTTTATAGCCTTGGAACATAAGGCTGTCAAGCAGACGGAAGTTTTCGATAATCTGCTCCGGCGCCCCGTTGTATTTTGTAAAAACGGGACTGAGCTGAACCAGTGTATGCGTTGTAGGAAGCCGGAAATCGCCGCCAATGTCGCATTCAACCGGCATAATATCTTTTTCGATCGGACAGATCAACAGTTCGAACCGGAGTTCCTCTTTTGCCGGTTTTCCGTCCAGATTGTATGACAGGATCAATTGGGAAGGATATTTCCCGACTTCCAGGCGGGTTTCAATCGGAAAGCGGCATACAGTACTCTTTCCGGTGGCAGGAAGCGCAAGCACAAGTTCCAGAGTCCCATCCGGCAGAATGGCCTTGAGCGTTGCCTTTTCAAGCAGATTTTTCGACTTGTTGAAGATCTCGACTTCGAGCTGTCCGTGTTTTTCGTTTCGGTAGAAGGCTCTACGGCCATCAACGGAAAGGGCGATCTTCCTGTCAACTGCATAAAGTTTTACGTCGAAGATGTCTCCGTCGAAACGCTGCCAAGTCGAGCCGATACGGTCGCCTATTACAACCCGATTCACTGCTTTTGCTATCGGACCGTATATTTTTTCCAGTTTGCAGTCGCGATTGATCTTGCCGTCCAGGCGGAATGTGATTTGGTCTGTACCGTTGTATTCCACTGAAGCCGTATATATTCTGCCTGGCTCCAGCTCAACGCACGTTCCGTATGCGCTTTTGGAGAAATTACCGAATCCAAGGCATGCTTCGAAGGAATAGTTGTCCGGATTTTTTGCTCGGACAAGCTGGAAAAGGAACCCTTTATGCCAATCCGGGTTTTTCCCTGAATAATTGATGTTTTTCGTGTCAAAAAACCGCAGAAAAGGTTGTTTCGAAGTCTGTTTTCTGAGACGGAACCTGACTTCGAGGCGGAATCCGGAAGCGGGACTGAGTTCGGGATGTATTTCGAACGAAGAAATTCCTTCCGGAGAGTCTTTGTCCGTGATGCCGACCGCGAGGCATTTTCCGGTTTTCTCATCGCCGACAATTCTTGTGCTGCCGAGAAACCGCATTTTGATTTTGTCGTCGACACTATCGATTTTGCCGGAAGTGAAATCCCAATATGCAATGAGGGTTTCCGAAGCTCCGCAAAGCATGGTTGCAAAAGCAAGCGCAAGAAATAATTTCAGTAACATTTCGATTTTCCCTTCATTTCAAAATTTCAATTCTTACAGGTTTCCAGATTCCTCCGCCGAACTGGGTATCTTTCACGCGTACAGCCAGAATGTTTTCAGCGCCCCACTTTATTTCTCTGGTAGCATCGAGCCAGAAGGCGATTTCCCATCCTTCCGGACCGAGGTCCTGCTGTCCGAGATAAGTTCCATTGAGCCAGACCCATGCATTTTCATCCACAGCACCAAATGCCAGCTCGACCGCGTTCGAATCCATTTTCGGAGGCATTTTGAATTTTATACGGTACCATGCGATGCCGTCATAACCCGGAAAACCCTGTTTTTCCCAATGAATCAGTTTCACTTTCTTCCATTTCGACGAATCAAAATCTGGTTTAAAAAAGCCATTGATATGCCCGTTGTCCGCTTTGTCAAGAGTAAAATCCCACCCTGTTTCCGGCAGTGGAATCGACATGAGTTTTATAACTTCGTAATCGTGTGTCGGATTGTCCTTCAACCGTTGTGTTTCACGATAAAACGGAAATCCTCCGCTTGTTTCACCCGCTGTTCTTGCCGCGATTTGACGCAAGGAAGCGACCTTTTTACCGTCCTTCATTTCCACAATCCAGACCAGCAGTTTTTTCCGAACTTCCGGATCGGGATCGGATGCCATTTTTTCAAGCTGCGGAAAGGCCTTGTCCGCGTGGATTTCAAAATAACGAAAAAAGGCATATTCGCGTACGGCGGGATCTCTGTCCTTCATTGCGTTGATTGCACTTTTTTCAAAAGAGGCCGGATCGCCGAGAAGGAAACGCCAAGCTGCGCGGCGGACCACCATGTGGGTTGATTCCGCCAGCACTTTTTCGGCGTTCAGAACACTGTTGATTTTTGCGAGTTCTTCTTTCGGGGTTGCATTTCCCGCCGCAAAAGCCGTAAAAAACAGCCCGGCAAAAAACAATGTTATGTTTCGTTTCTTCATATGGTATGATCTCCTGTAATTTACTGTGCAGTATCTTTATTTGGAAGGGGCGTGCCTCTGGTTCTGTCATAACCGCATTCCAGAACATTGCTGGAATAAAGTGCACCATATGCCGGCGAAGCCACAGGAACACCATTGACCCGAGAAAAATCGCAGAGCTTTTTTGAACCTACGTGTCCGTCCATACAAACCATGTTTGCGCGTCCCGGAAGCCAATATTGAAGCGGGCTGGTGGTTACACTTGTACGGGCATCGTACGTTCCATGACGAAATCCCATGCTGGGGACGGTAACGGAACCGGGACTGTCGGCCGCCCAGCAGAATACGCCGTCGAATGCCCATATTGCGGTAACTGGATACACAACACATGACAATTTGCGGGCCATTGCTTGTGTATCGGAGCTCTGGCTGTTTCCGGAAAGCCCCCAGTTTACCATATACATGGCATAGGTGAACTCCTGGAGCTTATCGGTACCGAATCGCTTCCTTTCACTTGGACAGCGAACCGTTGTACCGGATGTATTGCGCCCGGAGACGTCGGGATTGCATTTCACCCCGTAGTTGTTGCTGCCGTGAATACCCGCCAAATTCCCATACCAGATCAGTTTCTGGTCCGTGGTCGTTACGGAATGCGGATACATTCTGCCGGGAACGATCCATTCGAACCAGTCGGCAGAATACATTGCGTTCGCAAGTCCAAGTGTCCTCAGATTGGAAACGCAGAGTATCGACTGTGCCTTTTCACGCGCTTTGTTCAGCACCGGAAACAACAACGATGCCAGAATTGAAATGATTCCAATTACAATGAGGAGCTCGATCAATGTAAAAAGTCTTTTTCGCATATTGCTTTCTCCCTGGTTTGTTTTCTAACAAATTATTTATTCCGACGGAATTCTCCGGGTTGTATTTCCAAGAATCAGCTTCGGATGCACCAGAACCGTGATGTTGTCCACCGGAACAGCGGCATCCAGTATGTCCACCATCAATTGCGCCCCTTTTGTGCAGATGTTCTCGAGACGGTCGCACATGTATGTGAAATTTACTTTGCCATATGGCTGGAATATATCATTGCTTTGAGTTATCAGGCTGATGTCTTCCGGCACCCGCTTTCCGAGCTTGCGGAGAGCCTCGTAGAATGCGATTCCATTTGATTCGGTGATAACGGCAGTCGGCGGAGAAGTCATGGTTGACGCAATGTCGCCACTGTAGTCGGGCATGGTGTAGTCAAACGTTATTTCGCCATTAACTGGCCGATAGATTTCCACGCACCATTGCGGCTTTGCCTTGAGTCCGAAATGATCCAGCGCCGCAAGAAAGGCTATTTTCCGTTCGTGAAAAAATGAATCCTCATCCCTTTTTAAACGTGTTATGGCAAAATATCCGATTTGCCTATGCCCGAGTCCATATAAATGCCAGACCGCCTGGTGGAACCATCTGAAATTGTCCAGTTTCACACAGTTGCACTCAAATTCGGGTCCGGCATACTGAATCGCCACGCACGGAAAATGCTTCATGTAAGTATCCCAGAACTCCGGTTTCACATAACCGTGAAAGATGATTCCTACTACGTCGTCATTCAGCAGACACGCTGGCGGCTGCCATTCCATATTGACGTGTGAAAACAGCAGATTATAGCGGTAAAGATTCAGCACTTTGCTCAGACCGTTGAATATGGGGCCGAAGGTCCTTTCCTCCTGGAAGGAATCTTCAGACATCCATGTCGAAAAGGAAAGAAACAATACCTGTCGTCCGCGGATGTTCCCTTTGGATGGAGCAACCTGCCTTTTCATTCGGTTTAATTCAGGAATAACAAAAGTCCCACTCCCCTTCACTCGACGAATCAATCCCTCGCCTTCCAGATGATCAAATGCCTTTCTGACGGTCGAGCGTGAAATTTTCCAGTTTCGTGCAAATTGCATCTCTGAATGAAGTTTCTGGTCTGATCTCAGGCGTCGCGCATAGATACTCTGCCGAAGCTCTTGTTCTAGAGCCTCATACGCGTAGTTGTATTCCTTTCCGTATCCTTTTTCAGTTTTTGCCATACCCATTTCAGCTGTTCAATTCTGTATGAAATTTTTATTTGAACTATTATAAGATTACTTTGCAGATACTTGTTTTCAATATGGAAGAGTTGCTTTTTTTAAAATTAGTTGTATAAAAGCTGTATCATTTTCTTCCAGCAAGAATCGGAAGGCGTTGTTAAAACGATGGGAACTTTTCAGAACATCTGTAATGCCAAAAGCATCCCTAATCGTCTCTGTTCCCACAAAATCGGATATTCTTGCTGTGCTTAGCCATAGGCTTGGACTGAGTTGGATTCAAAACTGGTATCAATCGTTTGGTATACTATTCCATTTTCGATAGTAGGTTACAAGCGCTGAAATAAGCTTTATTCTTTTGGGTTAAACCCTCTGGGGCGGCTTTAAAAAGAGTGCATGACATGCTAAATTACAGGCATGAATGAGCATATCTATAAACACCAGAACAAAACCTTGCTGCTGTATCACCTGGTATTTCCGTCGAAATATCGTCGCGAAATATTCACAGAAAATGTTTCGTTGACGTTGAAAAAAATCTGTCTTGGGATATCGGGACGTTACGAGATCCATTTTGTGGAGATAGGGATGGAAGAGGAGCATGTCCATTTTCTGGTTCAGAGTGTTCCGACGTTGCCTGTGACCCAAATCGTAAAGACCATAAAAAGCATAACAGCCAAACAGATTTTCCAGGAACATCCAGAAGTAAAACGCTTTTTGTGGGGAGGAAATCTGTGGACGAGTGGATTCTATGCGAACACAGTGAGCGAATATGCGAATGCTGAAGGCATTCAGCAATATATAGCGAACCAAGGCGCTTATAAGAAAATCCTTGTTCAACAACTTATCTTTGACTTGTAACATAAGTTGCTATCTCCGATACCCCGCGTGCTCTCTGCACCGAGGTAGTTCATCGTGAGAAACAATAATTACCTCTTTGATGAAAAAAACCAAAATTTTGAAAGACGCTTCTTTCAACTGAAAAAATGACATAAGATGCCAATAAATTTAAGTTCCAAAAGCAGAATAAAAAACGTAATAGCACAAATATTGACTGATACAAGCACAATAACTGGAAGGCGTATCACTTCCGGAAAAATAAAACAGGAACTCATGATAAAAATGAAGTCTATAATTGCTGTATATGCAAGGCCCATGACATTTAGAATACTAGCCATAACTGTAATCGCGATCAACCAAATAAGTTGAACACAAAAAACACATAGAACCCGCTAATGTTTTCAAGTAAAGTTCTCTGGGGGGGGGGGCATATTTAACATAATTCATCTCTATCTTATAAAAACAGCATATTCTTCATCGAAGTCAAAAAATGCAAGGCAAAGCTGTAAAATAGATTTTTCCTTGTCCGTCTGGTGGGTTGTCCGGGGTTTTTCCGGAGATTCAAAGTTCTTCTCCGAAGTCGAATTCGGGCTGGAAAAAATTGGCGTCTTCTTTTTCTTCCGGTTTCGGGTCATGGAAGTTGGAGACCGTGACTCCGATCAACCGCACGGGAACCGTGCCCGCTTCGGTTTTCAACAGAAGATTCCGGGCCGTTTCGCCGATGGTTTCCGCATCGTCAATGTGCGAATCGAGGCTCCGGCTCCGGGTGACGGTGCGGAAGTTGAAATACTTCACTTTGAGCGTGATGGTTTTTCCGGCGAGTTCATTTTTCCGGAGGTCGTCCGCAACCTCGGCGGACTGCTGCGCAAGCGTGGCGACGAGCTCCGTCATGTCCGTGATGTCGTGTTCGAAGGTGCATTCCGTGCCGAGCGACTTGTGCTCCCGTTCGGGCATGACCTCGCGGTCGTCGTTTCCGCGCACGATCCCGTAATAATATTCCCCGCTTTTCCCGAGCAGCGCGCAGAGTTCCTTCAGCGACAGCCGGAACAGATCCGCGCCGATTCGGATTCCTCTGGCGGTCAGCGATTTTTCCGTGACCGGGCCGATCCCGAAGAATTTGCCGATGGGCAGTTTCATCAGGATTTCGTGCGCGTCCTCCGGACGGATCACCGTCAGGCCGTTCGGCTTGTGAAGATCGGAGGCGATTTTCGCCAGGAACATGTTGTAGGAGACTCCGGCGGACGCGGTCAGGCCTCCGGTCTCCCTCCGGATGCGTTTCTTGATTTCCCGCGCCGTGCGCGTGGCATACGGGATGCCGCGTTTGTTGACCGTGACGTCCAGATAGGCTTCATCGAGCGAGAGCGGTTCGACCAGATCGGTATAGTCCAGAAAAATGGAGCGGATCCTGTTCGAAGCGGCCCTGTATGCATCGAACCGCGGGGGAAGGAAAATGGCTTCCGGACACAGCTGATGCGCACGGCTCGAAGCCATGCCGGAATGAATGCCGAATTTCCGCGCCTCGTAGGAGCAGGTGGCGACCACTCCGCGCGAGTGGGGAAGACCTCCGACGATCAGCGGCTTGCCCCGCAGCGACGGATTGTCCCGCACCTCTACCGAGGCATAAAACGCGTCCATGTCGATGTGAATGATTTTCCTCATGCGGAGCGCCCGTTTTTCTCAGCCGAGAATTTCCCGGTGTTTCCGGATGTAATTGTCTTCCCATCCGAGGTTGAAATGAAGCCATTCCGTGCCGTTCCGGAGCGCGGCGAACAGCGCTTCGAAATATAGGTCGAATTTATCGTGCACGAAGATCCGGGTATTCCGGTGCGAATGAATCCAACCGAGAAATTCGCGCACATCATTTTCCCGGAGCTTTTTTTCGTGGTAGCGGTCGAAAAGCCGTTTGAAACGGGAGAGATATCCGGTCCAGACGACCAGCTCGGCGCGGAACGGATCGTCCGGCTTTTTCGCCAGCAGGGTTTTTGCGCTCTCTTCGAGTTTCTCGCAATCGCCGATTTCCGTCCGGTTCAGCAGAGAGTAAGGGTAGGGGATGTGACAGTGTCCCGCGCTCATCACCAGCTCCTTGACTTGACGGTAGAAGCGTTCCGCCTCCGCCGCGTCGTTTCCGAAAAGCCGGAGGAAAAGCGTGCGGATGGACTCATCGGCGTCCTCGCCCCGCGCGGCTTTGCCCATGAGCACGTAGTTCATGCCGTAGACGGTCCAGTGCGGGATATGGAATTGTGTCAGGATTCCGTCGATATGGTTGTCCGCATACCATTTCATCTCATGGAAGAGTTCGCGGAAGTGGATCATCGGGAGAGAAAGATAGAAATTCACGCCCATGAAATATTCATAGACGTTGACTTCGCCGCCGCGTTTGCAAGCGGCCCATTTCCGGAGATCGCCGGCATAGCGGGAATTAACCGGACAGGCCGGATCGTCGATGGTGTGGTTGATGCACCGCCAGTAGGGAGCCATGTGGACGGCCATTCCTTTTTCGAGCGTGAAGCCTTCCGAAGGGGCGCAGTAATTGACGTAGGCGCAGAAGGTGACGGTGAGGTCGGGCCGGTGCTTCTGAAGCTGTCCGGCGATGTCGCGCACCATGTCGTGGTAAATGCGGTCGGCCCTGTAGACGTGTTCGGAAAGGCTGTACAGGTCGCCCTTTCTGGACTTGTCGTAAAAGGCGGAGCACTTTTCGCATTCGCACCAGCCGAAACCGTCGTTGGGAATCAGCGAAATGGTTTTGATTTCCGGGTGCTTCCCGCCGTATTCGACCATGTTTTTCACGATTTCCGCGCGAAGTTCCGGATTCGTGGTGCAGAGCTGTTCGCTGAGGAGCAGGGCGGATTTTCCGCCGGACGGATCGATGCGTTTTCCGCCGATTTCGGCGAAGAACCCGGGATGCGTCTTTCCGTATTTCGCGCCCGGTATCCAGTAGTCGAAATTGTGGTGTCCGCTCTCGATTTCGATTCCGCGCACGGCGGCGGCTTCCTTGAGCCTGTCCGGAAGACGGTCGTAATATTTCATCCAGACCAGCAGATAATTGAGTTTGTTTTTGGCCATCCAGTCGAAGAGGTCCGGAGTTTCGTCGTTGAACGGAAACTCCTGAATGAATCCGCGCCGTTTCAGCAGCGGCTTGCGCGCCCCGACCGCGATTCCGTCGGACGGTTTCGTTTTCCTTTCCGGATCGAAACGGTCGCGTCCGGGTTCGAAAAAGGTGTAAC
>MWCA01000099.1 GCA_002069785.1 Lentisphaerae bacterium ADurb.Bin242
TGACGTCCTTTCCTTCAATACCTATCCCGGATGGTACGGATGGTGGGAAAATCCCCGTCCGCTGGATACGGTAATACCGAAATTACGCGAGCTTGCCAAATGGGCCTCACGCAAGAAACTGCGCTCAAAGCCACTCATCATAAGCGAGATAGGAGCCGCAGCGCTTTATGGCTACCACGATGATTGCAGATGGGGCGAGGAGTATCAGGAGGAGCTTCTCGCGATTGCGCTCAATGAGATATTTGACAATCCCCGCTTTTCCGGCATCGCAATCTGGCACTTTTGCGATGCGAAGTCCCATATCACGACATCAAGCGTACTCACCCGGCCCCGGGGATTCAACAACAAGGGTGTTCTCGACGAATACAGACGTCCCAAACAGGCATGGCGGCGTATACGTGATATTCTTTCAGAAAGGAATTTCAAGGGATATCTTGAATAAAAAAACCGTGCCGTTCGTGAATGGCACGGTTTTCCCCATTAGAAGGTCCTTGCCGATGGATGTGCATGCACGACCGAAGTCCTGAAGCTGTTCCCGGGCCAAGGCTAGGTTCCGCTGGAGCCGGCTTGTTTCGGCGGTCACCTCGACATAGGTGGCTCCAGCCCGGATATTCGATGAAAGGGACATGTTTTTAGCCTTTTTGAAAAGTTGGCTTGAAAACCCAAGCGAATGGGTTATAGTACGGTTGTTAATGAAAAAACAGGACAAAAGTCATGCCGACAGTGTTACGGATAGGACAATATCGGTTCTTCTTTTTCAGCTATGATCTTGGCGAAAAAATACATATCCACGTCATTAAAGAGAAGAATGAGGCAAAGTTCTGACTTGATCCTGTTTCACTGGCAGAAAATCAGGGATTGTCGGCACATGAGATACAAACCGTTCTGAAACTCATAACCGAAAACAAGGAGTTCATCAAAAATGAATGGGAAAAATGTCAAAACAGATGCTGAAGTCCGCATGCTCACTCCCGAAGGAGTTTACCTTGTTGTCGAAGACAAGGGGTATTTCGCATCGTTCAAGGATTTTCCATTCCTTGCCGATCTGCCGTCCACACAGGTTTTTGATGTCGAATACTGCGGGCACGGTCATATCCGCTGGGAATTGGCAGACATTGATTTGAATACGAAAATTCTTGCAAATCCTGAAAAATATCCGGTGAGTTTCCAAATCGGAACAAGCGAGGCAGCCGCCCGTATGGGCAAAATCGGCGGTGCGGTTCATTCCCATCGCAAAGCCGCCGCCAGCCGTGCCAATGGCATGAAGGGCGGCCGCCCACGCAAGAAAAAGAAGGAACTTGCGCTGACATAATCGGATATCCGCATATTGCGATGAGAAAAACCGGACGATGAAAAACAAAAACACAAAATATCTCATTTTCGCATTGGGAAGCTGTATTCTTATTGCGGCTTTGCTGGTCATCGCAATCGCGGGAAATGCTGTTTTCAATCCAACGACGACCATTGTATTGTGCAATGGTTCCTCGGAACCGCTCTTCAATGTTCGAATCACGGTTTTTGGAAAAGATGCGACCGTAAATAAATTGCCTGATACAAAAGACTTTTCAGCATCTTTCAAGTCCATCGGAGATAGCGGGATATCGGTCTCCTTTTCAAGATGTGGCCGCCGCTGTTCAATGTCTTACGGATACGTTACAAACGGATCGAATGAAAAACATGTCATTGTCATTCCCTCGGCAATGAAGGAGGCAACGGTTAGCATAATTGGAAATCACTTTGGCTTTCCTCCTTACCGCGTTCATGAGCAACGTGTCCCTCTGCAAATGCACACGGATTAGTTTGATTTCACGAACACCTCTTTCAGGACCGAAAGCGGCGCTTTTACAATTTTCTTGGACTTGATATAGTATGGATTGAAGCCGGATGACTTCGCCGGTTTAGGAAAACGGTACCATTCATGGCAACGTATTATCAATCAACGTGAGGCAGATCAATTATGAAACTGCCTGTTTTTTCGGTCGTTCGCCTGACCCAATTTTCATCCGCTCATTTTCCTGCATCAACTTCAATTAAAAGGCATCGTCCTCCGGGCAAGTTGATCGTTCCAACCATCACGGCCAACCACTCCGCGATGAGGTTATTCGGTTATCAAATAGCTCCGCGTTCAGCAGAACCGAGCTCATTCGAATCGAGCATATCAATGCCTGGCCCTGAAACCTTTCATAATTTATCTATATTGTAATAACCTTCAATCACCTCCCATACCTGGCACGGTTTCTCCATTTATTTTTTGCCATATGGCATTATTCTGCCATGAAACTTCTTGGTTTTTTTTCATAATGTTAATTGCATTGAAATTAAAAAAATAACTTTGTTGCGTAGCAATATCGTCAAGGCAAATTCCTGTGTTAAGAGGAATGTATTTTACAAGGTGTATTTCTAAAGAAATATCTTGTCCATCAAGCGTCTTTAAACAAATCCTGTCTTCTGTGAAATTTATTTGGCTCAATAAAATAAACTTCCTTTTGATTGCAAAAATGATGAGTGAAATAAATAAAAAATCCATCAAAATGGCTATTATAAATACGTATATATTTTTAAAATCCAGTGTTACATTACTGGTAATTTTATATACCATGAAGAATGTCGCGAAAACAGAAAAAAATAAAAATAACGAACACAATGAAATAATAATGAATTTTTCAATTGTTTTTTCTGATTTAGTAAAAACAATTTTATTCATTTGAGGCATTTTATTTTTCCGTATAAGCATAGTGATTCCTATGAGTTTAAATACATCATCCGAAGTATTCTAATTCGCTTTCAATGAAGACGATGCCATTCGAGGCAATATATTATCAATTAACATGAGCAGATAAATTATAAAACTTCCTGTTTTTTCGGGCAGCCCGGCCTGGTTTTCATCCGGACATTTTCCTGTATCAACTTCGATTGAAAGGCATCGTCCTTCGGGCAAGTTGATCGTTCCGACCGTCACAATCAACCACTCCGCAATGAAGCCATTTGGTTATCAAATAGCTCTAAGTTCAGCAGGACCGAGCTCACTCGAATCAAGCATATCAATGCCTGGCTCTGAAACCTTTCATAGTTTATTTGTATTGTACTCACTCATGACTGGCACGGTTTTTCCTTTCCAAAAACAATATAATTTCTGGTCTCATCGTCACTTCTCCTCTCTTGCTGCCTCGGAGGAGCGGAATTTATCCAAGGATTTTTCTATTTCATCGGTTGGTCCGTAGTTGATTTCCCATTCAAGCATGCAGTCCAAGGTATGGCACTTGGGACAGCGAAAAATGACATAGACCCACTTGATGTCTCCGGTATTTCGATGCGACAATCCCACCCACAGATGAACCGGCAACTCATTGCATTTCGGACAGGAGAACTTGATTTTTTCATTACTCAGATGTTCCTCGCTGTCCAGTAAATAGTGCTTATGACCGCAGGTACAGCACTTTGCCGCCGTTCCATTGCCGTCCTCATAATACGCCTCAAACAAATCCGCACCGCATGAGGGGCAAATCACCGGCTTGACTGTGTCGGTCGGATAGCCGCCGCGGATATATTTTTTCAAAAAAAGCTTGATGTCCTTGCGTTCGCTGAAACGTTCCATTTTTTGCTTTATATCATCCAGCCATGACTTCAGAGGCATATACGCCTGTTGCTTTCGACGTATCAAATTGTCGAACAAAAAAGAAACTCCGATCAAAGTCCATATGATGCCTACGATAAGTCCCGTATAGCGCACATAATTCGGAAGCGTTTGACGCAAAAAAAATAATCCGATCAATCCGGGGCCGGTTATCAGAAAGAATCCGATATCCGTAATCAGCTCTTTTTTATTTGCCATCGTCACTTCTCACAGGATAGTGTCCAGGCTTTTTCGCACATTTTGTATGTTATCCCCTGTGTTGTTCCTGCAACTTTCCTTTATCCTGTTCGGAGGATTTGGATTGTTCATTATCAGATTGCTTTTTCTGTTTTTCTTGAATTTCCGCAATACATATCTTTAACGGAGGAATGTCTTTTTCTACGATCTTCCAGATAAGCTTGATACTTACAGAGAAATATTGATGCGCAAGGACATTTCTTATTCCGGCAATGGCTTTCCAGTCAATGCATGGTGCAGCATTTTTTATTTCTACATCCAGATTTTTAACTGCCTCTCCAATATTTTCAATGCATTTGAGAACAGCATATTGGGTTTTAATGGAAGAAAAAAACTCCTTTTCTCCCGCCATTGTAAATTCTTCAAGCAGGTTTATATTCTGCATGATGTCAGCCAAAAATAAATCAGATTGTCTCTTATTCATAATTCAATGGCCTCTTTCAGAATCTCATCTTTCAAAAAAGGATGTATCCCATCGCGTGAAATAACATCCACCGGCCTTTTTAAATAAGATTGCAGATCGTCCTGCAATCTGATAAGGTCCAGAAGAGATGCTTCCGGGAGAAAATCAACCAGAAAATCCACATCGCTTTTTTTCGTTTCTTCATGTCTGACACAAGACCCGAAAATATAGATTCTTGAAGCAAAATGCTTCTGTGCTATGTTATAAATTTTTCGACGGTGTTTTCTCAGTTTATCCAGTTGATACATGGGAGACCTCCTTTCCGGACACGCTCATACAATACAACCGGTCCCGGAAAATACAAGATTTTTTTCTTTCCTCTCGAATACGGAAGCTCAAATAAAAACGGTGACAATCAGGGCAACCTATTATCAATCAACGTAAGCAAATAAATTATGAAATTACTTGTTTTTCGGACAGACGGCCTGATTTTCATCCGGCCGTTTTCCTGCATCAACTTCGCCTGGAAGGCATCGTCTCCTAGGCGAAATTGATCGTTCCGATGAATGGCATGGTTTCCCACAATGCAACTCAAAAGGGATATATAACACCGAGCTCGCAGCACCGAGCTTGGCAACTAAACACTTTAATGACTTTCGCTTTCTTTTATCATTTTCCTTATTGTTATTCTTGTTTTTTCATCCGCAAGAAGGGCGTCAATCGCTTGATTTATTTCATTTGTATCTTGTATATGGGATGAATAGTTTTGATTTATATATTCGACCAATTCCCTCAGCAAATTTGGTTTTGTTCTTCTTAGCCATGTTTGAAAATTATAATTAGCCGCCTTTTCCGAATTTTTTCTGATTGCTTCTTCGTATTCCTTGCGTAACTTTGGATCTTTTATTGTATTTGGAGACATTCCAGCCATAGCAAATCCGCAACCACGAGGAGGTTGAATATTCAGTTTAGGAACATCTTCAGGGTTAAATGCCGAATTTAAATTATTATTAATGGTGTTTAGTAAAATAAGCTGCAAATTCAATTTTAAAGACCTGATCTGTTTTTGAGTAAGTTTTTGTCTTGCATCAGCTCTCTTTTTAAAAAGTTCAATAGACTTATGAATTTTCTGGAGTTCTTCAAGATTTTCGGCTTTTTTGATATTACTTAATTTTCCTGTTATTACCAGATATTCTTTCTGCATGTCATAGGAATCCTTATTGAAAGCATTTTGTTCGCTGTTTGCCAAAATTTGGATACTGCTCAAGGCTATAGATAACATAGTTAAATATTTCATAATAAACTCCTCCTTAATAACTTGAATCTGGGTCGTTTAAGTTTTTGGATACTGTTGTTCCACCCTTACTAATATCGGCGGGGACTGCCGAACCTACCAGGAACCTCATGAAACAAAAATTACGTTGATTACAATGCGATTTTTTACCAGCCTTTCGAATTCACGACGATCATTCGATTTGACACAAACTGAGGTAGGTTCGTGACTCCGTCGCGAACTGAGTTGACGCAGTTCGGCAGCGGACTGCCGAACCTACCTGGAACCTCGCAAAACAAAATTTGCATTGAGCTCAATGCGACTTTTTACTAGCCTTAACGATGGTAAATCGATATTATTTTTCCGCCCGGTCGAACGCCTCGTGAACGGCTTTCCGGAAATCCGGCTCCGTGAAGTAACGGATGCAGATTTCACTCATGGCGGAACCGGCTGCCATCGCCTGGCCGAACGCTTCTGACGTCCGCGCGGCATCCCGGAATTCGATTGTGTGCGGGGCGTAATTCTTTCCGCCCGTAATCCCGAAATAATAGTGGGCGCAGGGCATGAGGCAGGAGACATCCCCCGCATCGGTGGAACCTTTTCCCTCGGTTCCGTTCGTGCGCGGAATCTCGACTCCGCGTTCGCGCCAGACCCGGATGAAGGCGTCGTTCAGAGGCTCGTTGAAGGTCATGCCCTTGTAGGCGGAAATCCATTTGACTTCCGCCGTGCAGCCGGTGCTCTCCGCCGCCTTGTCCGCGAGCGCCTCCAAGTGCTTCTTGAGCGGGAGGATGGTTTTTTCACCAGGCGCGCGGACATAATAAAAGGCTTCGGTATAGTCCGGAATGATGTTGGGGGCGTCGCCGCCGCGCGTAATGATTCCATGGACACGTTCGCGCTCCCCGATGTGCTTCCGCCATTCGCGGATGTCGCAGCAGAATTCCGCAACGGCGTCCAGCGCGTTGATTCCTTTTTCGGGCGCGATCGCCGCGTGGGAGGCGCGGCCATGGAAGGAAACGGTGCAGCGGGAAACGCTCAAGCATCCGGGATCGGGAATCGTCTTGTGGAATGGATGCGCGATCAGCGAGGCGGCAATGCCGTTGAAAGCGCCGCCCTCGATCATTGCGACCTTGCCGCCCTTGATCTCCTCGGCGGGGGTGCCGATGAAACAGATCCGGGCGGGAACGCCGCGTTTTTCCAGCTCGATTTTTGCGCAGAACACCGCCGCCAGCGCGGCCGCGGAGATCAGGTTGTGACCGCAGGCGTGTCCCAGGCCGGGGAGAGCGTCGAACTCGCCCATGAAGGCGAAACAGGGGGCGTCCGCGCCGTTCGGGGTCTGCCAGCAGGCCTTGAACGCGGTGGCGAGTCCGCCCGCGTTTTCTTCGACGGTGAAGCCGTTGGAACGGAGGAGTTCCTTGAGTTTCGCGGAAGCCAGATACTCTTCGAGCCCGAGTTCCGGGTGATCGTGGATGAAATCGGAAACTTTGTGGATGGAGGGAATCAGTTTTTCAAAACCATCGGGAAAGGTGTTCATGTGTTTTCCTCCAGAAGAAGGTGGGTGAAATATTCGAAGGATTCGACCCTGACGTCGCAGACGGCGCCGTCGAGGAACCCGAAGCCCCAGGCGGCAAAGGCGCTTTTCATGCCGGCGTTGGCGGCGGCGTGGATGTCGGTATGATTGTCGCCCAGCACCCAGGAGCGGGCGGGGTCGGCCTTGTATTTTTCGAGCAGGTGCAGGAGGGTCGCCGGATCGGGCTTGAGGGGAAAGCCGTCGCTGCCGCCGATGACGTCGTTCAGGAAATGTTCCACGCCGAGATGGCGGAGGATCAGCCGCGCAACCTCACCGGGTTTGTTGGTGACGACGGCCAGCTTCCAGCCCGCTTTCTTCAGGGTGGCAAGCCCTTCGCGGACGCCCGGATACAGCTTCGTGGCGACGACCGGATTCTCATAATAGTGCCGGACCATGCGCCCGACGCCCTCGTCCAGGTCGATCGGATGGTCGGCAAAGGAACGCTCCAGCAGCTTTCGGGCGCCGTCGCCGGTATAAGAGACCACCTGGGAAAGGGGAAGCGGGTCCAGGCCGTATTCGCGGCGGGTCAGGTTGACGCTGTTGGCAATATCGGCGACCGTATCGGCCAGGGTGCCGTCCAGATCGAAAACAACGCAGACGTTCTTCATAAGGAATTCAGGAACTCCTTCCCCGGAAGGGAACTTCCGTCACCTTCGGCAGACGCGCAAAGGTGTCCAGGGAGAGATCGCTGAACTTTCCGGCCGCGAAGTAATGATAGGCCAACCCCGCCACCATGGCGGCGTTGTCGGTGCAGTATTTTCTGGGGGCGAGGATCGGACGAATCCCTTTCGGGACGGTCTTTTCGAAACGCTCCCGGAGCGAGGAGTTGCAGGCGACGCCGCCGCAGAGAAGGGCGGTCCGGGCGTGGAAATATTCCGCCGCATCGAACGCCTTCGTGCAGAGAACATCCACCACGGCCTCCTGATAGGAAGCGAGCGTGTCGGTCAGGAGTTCCCCTTCCAGATGGGCGGCGGAACCATCGGGCGCCAGCCCGTTCGCGTGGTAAAGAAGGGCGGTTTTGAGTCCGCTGAAACTGAAGTTGAAACGGTTTTCGTCGGAAACGGCCTTTCCCGCCGTGCCGGTGAGGGAACGCGGGAAGTTGAAACGGTGCCGGTTTCCGCCCGCGGCCAGTTTTTCGATGACGGGGCCGCCGGGGTATCCGAGGTTCAGGAGCTTGGCGCCCTTGTCGAGCGCTTCGCCGGCGGCGTCGTCGATGGTGGTTCCGACGATGTCGGCCTTGCCGCCGGATCGGATCACGACGATGGAGGTGTGCCCGCCGGAGACGACCAGCGCGACCATGGGATACAGGGAAGCGTCCTCGAAAACGGCGGTTTCGGAGTCGACGAACGCGCCGTAGATGTGAGCCAAGAAATGGTTGATGCCGATCAGCGGCTTGCCGTTGGCGACGGCAAGCCCCTTGGCGAAGTTCAGTCCGACCAGGAGCGCGGGGACCAGTCCGGGGGCATGGGTGACGGCGACCGCCGCGATGTCATTCATCGAGACGCCGGACGTCGAGAGGGCCTCGGCGCATACTTTTTCGATTGCGGTAAGATGTTCCCTTGCAGCGAGTTCCGGGACGACACCGCCATACGGCGCATGTTTGGCCATCTGGGAGGAAACCGCGTTGGCAAGCACTTTTTTTCCGTCTTCCACAATGGCAACGGCGGTTTCATCGCAGCTGCTTTCGATTCCAAGTAGGAGAGCCATAAAAACCTCTTCCGTATTGATCTGTCTGTCGCGTCTTTCGGGAAACCCTCTTTAAAATCCACGATAAAAGGCAAAAAATCAAGTACTGTTTCCTTGAAAAACACATTTTTTTTGTGTATATTAATAGTTTAAGTAACAAAGCTCAGCTCAACGCAGGGAGGCAACCACGATGATGACACTGCAAAATGTTCAGGAACCCAATCTCTTCAGGGAAATCTTCTCTTATGACCGCATTCCGGCCATAAAATTCGCCTCTGAAGCGGTTCCGATGCGCCTGCCTGAAGACATCTGGATCACCGACACCACGTTCCGGGACGGCCAGCAGTCGCGTCCGCCGTATTCGGTGGAGGACATGGTCGAAATCTTCAAATTCATGCACCGGATCAGCGGGAAGCGCGGCCTCATCCGCCAGAGCGAATTCTTCCTCTACGGACAGAAAGACCGCGAGGCGGTGGAGGCCTGCCAGAGCCTCGGGTACGAGTTTCCGCAGATCACCGCGTGGATCCGCGCGGCCAAAAACGACTTTGAACTGGTCAAATCCTTCGGACTCAAGGAGACCGGCATCCTGACCTCGTGCTCGGATTACCACATCTTCCTGAAACTGAAAAAGAACCGCCGGCAGACCCTCGACTCCTACAAGGAGATCGTCACGGCCGCGCTGGAGAACGACATCGTTCCGCGCTGTCACCTGGAAGACCTCACGAGGGCGGATTTCTACGGTTTCGTGATCCCCATGATCAACGAAATCAACGAGCTGTGCGCCGGAACCGGCAAGCGGGTCAAAATCCGCCTGTGCGACACCATGGGATACGGTCTGCCCTACCCCAACGCGGAGCTTCCGCGCGGAATCCCGGCCATCATCCACGCGATCCTCGACAATACCGACACCCGTTCCGAATCCTTGGAATGGCACGGCCACAATGACTTCCACAAGGTGCTCGCCAACGGCATCGCCGCCTGGATCTACGGCTGTTCCGCGGTCAATGGAACCTTCCTCGGCTTCGGGGAACGGACCGGCAACCCGCCGCTCGAGGGACTGGTCTTCGACTGGATGGGCATCACCGGCATCCATGACGGGATCGACACCACCGCGATTACCGACATGGCGGATTTCTTCCGCAACAAGATCAATTACGTGATCCCGCCGAACTACCCGTTCGTCGGAACGGATTTCAACACCACCCGCGCCGGAATCCATGCCGACGGACTGACGAAGAACGAGGAGATCTACAATATCTTCGATACGGAAAAGTTTTTGAAGCGCCCTTGCAAGGTCGCCATTTCCAACACCTCCGGCCTGGCGGGGATCGCCTACTGGATCCAATCGAACATTCCGAAGGGGAAAGACATCCGCAAGGACAATCCGGGAATCACCACCATCAAAAACTGGATCGATGAGGAATACAGAAGAGGCCGGACCACCACCATCAGCGACGAGGAACTCTTTGCGCTGGTGCGTCAGAACATGCCGGAACTTCTCTGATCCGCTGTATTCCGCATCCATCGGGAAGGGCCCAATGATCAGGGAACTGGAGGATCAACATACGCTCGAAAACTCCGATCTGGCGCCCTTCGCGACCCATAACCGGAACACCCGCGGGCGCCGCATGCCCGAAGAAGAGCATCCTTTCCGCACCGATTTCCAGCGGGACCGCGACCGGATTCTCCACAGCCGCGCCTTCCGGCGGCTCGAATACAAGACGCAGGTCTTCCTCAACGGGACCGGCGACCATTACCGCACGCGCCTGACGCATACCATCGAAGTCGCCGCAATCGCCCGGACCATCGCGCGGTCCCTGCGGCTCAACGAGGACCTCACCGAAACCATTTCGCTGGCGCACGACCTCGGGCACACGCCCTTCGGACACGCCGGAGAACGGGCGCTCCAGCGCATCATGCGCCCGTACGGAGGCTTCGACCACAACCTCCAGGCCCTCAAGGTGGTGGATGAACTCGAGATCAAATATCCCGGCTTCGACGGAATCAACCTGACGTGGGAGGTCCGCTCCGGACTGGTCAAGCACCGGAAAAACGAAGACGGCTCCCCCATCCTTCTGGACGGGGAGGTCCTGCCGCCCTCGCCGTCGCTGGAGGCCCAGATCGCGGACGTCGCCGACGACCTGACCTACTACGGCCACGATGTGGACGACGGACTCGATTCCGGTCTCCTCAACACGCGGATGCTTGCCCCGCTCAAGCTGTGGGAGCTGGCGTCCCGCTCCGCCCTCGCCCGGGGGCTGTCGCCGGACGGCGAGCGTTTCGCCGCCTATACGGTCCGCTGCCTGATCGACGCCATGGTGGGGGACGTCATCCGGACCTCCGCGAAAGCTCTCGAGAAAGCCGCGCTCCGCTCCCCCGCGGAGGCCTGCGCCCGGCCCGGACATCTGATCTCTTTCAGTCCGGAATTCACGGAAACGACCCGGGAACTCCGCGATTTTCTCTACCACAATCTCTATTTTCATCCGGAACTGGAAGCGCTCAATGAACTGTCCTTCACCCGCATGAACCGGATATTCGCCTATTATACCGGACATCCGGAAGAAATGGGGGAAACCGCGCGTTCCCGCATCGGCCGCGTCGGACTGGAACGCGCCGCCGCCGACTACATCGCCGGAATGACGGATCGTTTCGCCATGAAGGAATATGACCGGATCGAACCCACCGCGGAGGCGTCCCGACATGGCCATCCATGAAGAAAAAGCTCTGCCCGGCTGGAATGTGGTGCTCATCCTCTCCGTGGCGTTCCTCCTGATCTATCCCTTCTGGGACATCGGGCTGCGCGACCTTTTCTGGGACGAGGGCGAATACGCCGCCATCGTCACGGAAATCACCGCATTTCCCCCGGCGACCCTCGCGCACGGCAAACTCATGGCCTACTCCTTCCCGCTTTATCCGCTCCTGGCGAAAGGGATCACCCTTCTGGGGTTCAGCATGGAATTCGCCCTCCGGATCATTCCGGTGGCCGCGCTGGCCGTCATGAGCGTCATGATCGGTGTCATCTGCCGCCGGATGGCCGGAATTCCCGCCGCCGCGGCCGGAAGCGCCATGATGTTCTCCACCATCCTGACCGCGGAAAAGTGCATCGAAGGGTATCCCCACATGCTCACGGTGCTGCTGATCTTTTCGGGCTGGCTCCTCTGGTTCTATTTCGGACAGATCAGGACCTCCTGGAACACGGCATGGCTCACCACCGGGCTCTTCTCCGGACTCGCTTTCTACAACAGCGGCTGGTCGGCTCTCCTGTATTATTTTGTCCCGATGGCGTTTCTGGGGCGTCCGTTCACACTCTGGCGGCGGCTCAACAAAAGCGGTTTCTTCGCCGGCGCCCTGATTCTCCTGTGCTTCATCCTTCTGTGGATCGTTCCGCGCTGGTCGCTCGGGTTCGGAACGGACAATCCCTTCACCGGCGGAGGCGTCTTCCTCGAATATCTGGAACAGTGCATCGCAACGCCTTTCGACGCCGCGATCCGGTTCCTGCCGTGGACGTTTTTCATCTATGCGCCCTTCTGTTCGGCCCTGATCGTCATCGACAAAAATCCCCTCTTCTCCAAATACATGCGCAATCTCTTCATCGTCTCGGCTGTCATTCTGATCCTGAATCCCATGAGCCGCGGGCGGGACATCCTGTTCCTTGCGCCGACCTTCGCCATTCTGGCCGGGCTGAACTATGAAATCGTCGTCCGCCGCCACGGGAACATGCTCTGCACCCTGATGCGCTGGTTTTCGGGGGGCCTTTTCTTCCTCGCCGCCGGGGCTTTCCTCTTCAACCTTCTTCCGGTGTCTACCCTCCGGCAGCTCTTTTTCCTGAAGGAAGTCTATCTGGCCGCCCGGACGGGCGCTCCCTCTCTTTCCAACCTGGTCGAGGCCCTCATCGCCATCATCTGTGCGGCGGCGGCCTACCTGCTGGCGTTCCGGAAACGTTCGGTATGGCTTATCATCCTGCTGTTTTTCACTTCGCTGATGCTCTGCTTCTGGTCGGTCGTCAACCCCTATCGCGCCAGCCAGCGTTCCCGCAGCGAGACCGGGCTTGCCTTCCGGAAAGCGTTCGGAAATTCCTGGAGCCGGAATACCGTCCTGTATAAAGACTCCGCCATCTCGGGCCTTTACACGGAATGCTATTACCTCGGAGCCAATGTCAGGACGATCCCCTTTTCCGCCACCGCTCCCATCCGCGACAAGGAGCTGTTTCTGCTTTCCGTAAGCAGCATCCAGCCGCCGGACACCTCCCGGACCTGGGTCAAGGCTCTCGACATCATCTATAAAAATCAAAATCTGTATATCTGGAAAGGAACTCTCAATGAGAGAAAGGACGGACAGGAAGATGACATCCGGAACATGCGATTCTGAAAAATTCCTCGCAACCGCCGCGCCGGAGCAGCTCTCCGCATTCATAAAAAACTCCGGCGAAAGCGCTTACCGCGCCGGACAGATCTATAACTGGGTCTCGAAAAAATGGATTACGGACCCCGCGGACATGACCAACCTCCCGGCTTCGACGAAGGAAAAACTCAAGGAAAACTTCGTCTGCGGCGCGCTCCGGACCGAAAAAGAAGAAACCTGCGAGGACGGTTCCCGCAAGCTGCTGCTCTCGCTGCCCGACGGCGAAACGGTCGAATGCGCCGTTCTCGAAGCGCTCGACGGCCGGACCACGTTCTGCCTGAGCACCCAGGTGGGCTGCCCGGTCCGCTGCGCCTTCTGCGCCAGCGGAGCATCCGGGTTCGTCCGCGACCTCCGGGCCGGAGAAATCGTGGAAGAATACCTGCTCTGCTGCCGCCTCGTCGGAAAAGCCCCCGACAACGTGGTCATCATGGGCGTGGGCGAACCGCTCCTGAACTGTGAAAATCTGGTGGAAGCGCTGGAAACCATCTGCAATCCGGAAGGCATCGGCCTGGCCGCGAGGAGGGTCACCATCTCCACCAGCGGCTGGACGCCCGGCATCCGGGAACTCGCCAGACACGGCCGTCAGTGGAACCTCGCCGTCTCCCTCCACGGAGGCGACGACAAAACCCGCGCGCTGCTCATCCCCGGCAAATACCGGCGCGACATCCGCGACATCATCGAAGCGTGTAAGCTCCACAAGGAGGCCACCGGACGCCTCCTCACCTTCGAATACGTCCTGCTGGCCGGCATCAACGATTCCACGGAACAGGCCACCAAACTCGCCCGGATCGCCGGCGAAGCCAACGCCAAGGTCAACCTCATTCCCTACAACAAGGCCAACGGCGCCTTTGAACGCCCCTCCAAAGATATCATAAAAAAGTTTGAAAACACCTTGAAAATGCTGCGGATTCCTGTAACAGTAAGAGTGGAAAAAGGATTTGAATCCAGCGCCGCCTGCGGACAGCTCCGCTCCTCCGCCGCGGAAAAAAGGAAGAAAGAATGAAAATGCTCCGTCATGCCCTGATAACGCTTTGTCTCTCCGGCGGCTTCCTGCTGACGGCCTGCGCCTTTCACAACCCGTTGAAGGACCGCCAGCTCGCCAATGCCCTGACGCAGAAGAAGCCCAGCGCCAAGGCGATTGAAGAGGCGCTCCAGTCCGGAGCCGATCCCAATTACATGGTCTCCAACGGCGCAACGCCCCTGATCCTCGCCATCCTGATCGACAAGCCCGAGTATGTCCGGCTGCTTCTCAAGCATGGCGCGGACGTCAATCTGGCCGGACGCCGGGGGCACACCCCCCTCCATGTCGCGGCCACCCTGGAACACGCGGACTGCCTGGACATCCTCCTGAAGGCCGGAGCCAAACCGGACACGCATGGAGCCTTCGGACGGACTCCCCTCATGGAAGCCGCCCGGACGGGACGCCTCCAAAACGTCGAAAAACTCCTTCAGGCCGGGGCGGACATCAACGGCTTGGACGAGATGAAGCGGACCCCGTTGATGCATGCCGCCGAAGCTCATAAGAATTCCCTGGAAACGGTCAAGCTGCTGGTTGCCAGGGGAGCCGACTCCACCCTCTTCGACGAAGACGCCAAAAACGCCATGATGCATGCCGCCGAACAGAAAAACACCGAAGTCGCCCTCTATCTGATGGAACTGGTCCCCGACCTCAACCAGCGTCCGGCGCTCGGCCTGATGATGATGAAGTCGGCCATCAAAGGAGGAGACGCCAAGGTGGTTGAGAAGCTGATCGACCAGAGAGTCCCCCTCAACCGCGACCTTTCGCTGGTCCTCAAGACGACCCGCGTCCTCCAGGTCCACGGAGCCTACCGGGTCCTCGTCCGGAACGGACTGCTCGCCAACGGGCGCACTCCTCTCCTCTGGGCCGCCATGGAGAACAATCTGGAGATCGTGAAGCTCCTGATCGACCGCGGCGCGGACCCGCTCCAGCCCGATGAAACCGGAAACCGCGCCGACGATCTTGCCACTTCGCGGGAAGTCATTCAGTACATTCGCAACCAACAGACGATCCAACTCCGGAAATATGAGGAAATGGAGAAAAAACCATGAACAGCAGAAAAATTGTCATTGTCCTTGCGGAAGGGTTTGAGGAGACCGAAGCGGTCGCCACCGCCGATGTCCTCAAGCGTCTCGGGTTCCAGGTCTCGATGGCCGGGCTGAATTCGGAACGGGTCAGAAGCTCCGCGGGGCTGACCGTCCTGGCCGATCTCCTCTTCCGGGACGCCGATCTCGCGCAGGCCGACGCCCTCGTTCTTCCCGGCGGACTCCCCGGCGCCAGCCATCTGCGCAGCAGTCCCGAGGTCATGGACGCCCTCCGTTTCATGACGGAGCACGGCAAGGTCGTCGCGGCCATCTGCGCGGCCCCGATCGCAATCGAACGCGCCGGCCTCACCAAAGGGAAAAAAGTCACGGGATATCCGGGTTCCAATAAAGACATCCCCGGTCTGGAATACACCGGAAACCGTGTGGAGCGCGACGGACTTCTGGTCACGGCCAAAGGCCCCGGCGTCTCCTTCGAGTTCGCTGCGGCGATCGCCCTGGCCCTCGGGGTGCCGCAAGACCGGATCGACGCCGTCCTGAACGGGATGTTTGTTCTTCGATGAGCGACGGGTCTTCCCATTTCACCGTATCGTTCCGTTCGACGGAATGCGCGGCGCGGCTCGGAACTCTCGAAACGCCGCACGGAACCGTCCGGACGCCCGTCTTCATGCCGGTCGGAACCCGGGGAACCGTGAAAGCCATGTCTCCCCTCGAACTGGAGGGACTCGGGACGCAGATCATCCTGGGCAACACCTATCATCTTCTGCTGCGGCCCGGCCCGGAACTCGTCGCAAAGGCCGGCGGCCTTCACCGCTTCGCCGCCTGGAACCATCCCATTCTCACCGACAGCGGCGGGTTTCAGGTTTTCAGCCTGGCCGGCCTGCGGAAAATGAGGCCCGACGGTGTGGAATTCGCCTCGCATATCGACGGCTCCCGGTTCTTTCTCGGGCCGGTCGAATCCGCCGCCGTCCAGCGCACCCTCGGCTCCGACATCGTCATGGCGTTCGACGAATGCACCCCGTATCCATGCACCCGTGAAGAGGCGGAAAAGTCGCTGGAGCTGACCCACCGCTGGGAGGAAATCTCCCGGAACCAGCCGCTGAACGAGGGACAGCAGATGTTCGGGATCGTCCAGGGTTCGGTTTACCGGGACCTGCGCGAAAAATCCGCCCGCTTCCTGACCTCGCTTCCCTTCAACGGATACGCCATCGGCGGCGTCAGCGTCGGGGAGAGCGAAGAGGAAATGATTCAGGCGGTCGAGTGGACCGCTCCCCTCCTCCCCGAAGACAAACCCCGCTACCTCATGGGAGTGGGGACACCGCGCCAGATCTACGAAAGCGTCAAACGCGGCGTGGACATGTTCGACTGCGTGATGCCGACGCGTCTTGCGCGGCACGGCACGGCGTTTGTCCGCGGCGGCGACACCCTTCCGGTCAAGGCCGCCAGGTTCCGCGAAGACTTCTCCCCGGTCGACGGGCGCTGTCCGTGCTACGCCTGCCGGAACTTCTCGCGCGCCTACATCCGCCACCTCCTCAACGTCAACGAAATCCTCGGCGTGCGCCTCCTCACCATCCACAACATCGCCTGTTACATGGAACTCATGCGCGGCATCCGCGAAGCCATTCAAAACGGAACTTTCCTTTCATTCGGGGAGACTCTTTCATGAATGTCAATCTTCATCATCTGGAACTGTTCTATTACGTCGTCAAGGCCAAGGGCATCAGCAACGCGGTCAGGATCATCCCCTATGGCATCCAGCAGCCGGCCATCAGTCTTCAGCTCCGGAAACTGGAAAACGACATCGGCGCGCCGCTGTTCCGCCGCAAACCCTTCGCGCTCACGTCCGAGGGAGAGAAGCTCATGAAGTTCCTCTCGCACTTCTTCGACAACATCGACAGCCGGCTGGCGACGCTCCGGAACGCGGCCGCCATTCCCCTGCGGCTCGGATGCCCTTCGGTGATCAGCTCCCATTACCTTCCCCTCCTGATCCGCGAACTGATGGAAAAATACCCGTCCCTTCTCCCGCGCATTTTCGAAGCGGACGGGCGGCATGCAGTCTCCATGCTCACGGAGAACGAGGTCGACGCGGCCATTACCTTTGCCGCGCCGTCCCAGAACAAATCCCTCCATGTGGTGAAGCTGGCGAAGATTCCGATGGCGCTCGTTGTTCCGGCGCACCACCGTTTCGCCTCCCGCGGATTCTGGCCCAAAAGCGATTTCCCCGGCGAACGCTGGATCGCCATTCAGGAAAACACCGGAGGGACCCTGGAGCTGCTCGCGGGCCTTTCCCAGTTCGGTCTCACCCCGGAGTTTTCAGTCTCCACAAATTCCATCGAGGCCGCGCTGGACTACGTCGAGATGGGCATGGGAATCGCCCTGATGGCCCTGCCCCCGAAAGCGATCCTCCGGGACCGGAAACTGGCGGTCCTTCCGCAGGAGGAATTGTTCGGATCGATCCAGCTTTCCCTGGTCTGGCCGACGTCCTCCTCCCTGGAACAGAACCTCTTGAACTTTATCGCGAAAACAGCCAAAAAACTCGCGGAAAAAATTATATGAATGAAGTCCATTCGATTCCATTGTCCGACGGCAGCCGCGTAGAGTACCGGATCAACCGTTCCCGGCGCGCGCGGCGTATCCGCCTGACGCTGAAACAGGATCAGACGCTGGTCCTGACGCTGCCTGTAAAGACTCCGCCCTCCGAAATGCGGGAGTTCATGAGGAAAAGCATCCCCTGGCTCGAGAAGACCTTGAAGAAGCTATCCCTTTCCTCCCCGAAGACCGCGCCGGCAATGTATCCCCCGGATTTCGACTTCAAGCTGACTTCCGAGCATTTTCCGATCCGCTACGAATGGCGAAACGTCTGCTGGGTCGGCGCAAGAGAGGTCCGGGCCCATATTCTCGTTTCCGGCGCGGTCCTGCGTCCGGAACGGGTGCAGGAGGCTTTGCGCCTCTACCTGATCCGCAAGGCGGAGAAATGGTTTGCGCCCATGCTCCGGACGCTCTCGGAAAAATGCGGAATTCCGTATGAAAACCTCACGATCCGCTATCAGAAAGGACGCTGGGGCAGCTGTTCGCCCGGAAAAGACATCTCGCTGAACGCCCAGATGCTGTTTCTGCCGGCTGAATCGGTGGAATACATCATGATCCATGAACTCTGCCATATCCGCGAGATGAATCATTCCCTCCGCTTCTGGCGGCTCGTGGAAAAATGGTGTCCGGACTACCGGACGATCCGCCGGAATATCCGTTCGGAATCCCCGCCGTTCCTGCCCCTCGTCCCGGCCTCCTGAAACCATCTCCCTCCCATGAAAAAATTCCCATGCACCTGGCTGAAAAGAATGAGGAATGGTGCGCGGCGCGGGACTTGAACCCGCAAGCCTTGCGGCGAAGGATCCTAAATCCTTTGCGTTTGCCATTTCGCCAGCCGCGCGTATTTGCAAAGTTATGCAGTTCCGTAATATACCATCTCAACCCGGAAAAACAACCCGCGGCTTGCTGTCGAACAGAACTGATGACACATCCACAGGGTATTCTGTTCCCCCGGCTTTTTTGATTCCGTTCCGGAGAGCTCGATTTAATTCCCCTGCGGTCCGTCTCCGTTCAGCTTGGAGCGCATCGCCTTGACGGAACACTTCGAGATCCTCGGATAAAAAGGCATCCGCCCCGTTTCCCGGAGGATTTTTCCATACTTGCCATTGAAAGTGCCCCGCGCGGTGATAAACTGTCCCCAGAATCCGTAATGCCAATAAACATCCGTTTGCGGCGGCATCCGGTTCGCTGTCCATTCCTCCGGAAAAAGGGCCAGCCATTTCGGAACCGAATTCAGCCATGTTCCGGTTCCGATGTTCTCCACCTGGAAGTCATTTTCCGCTGCGTCCAGGAGTTTCAGGAAGCATTCGCGGATGTATTCCGGAAAATCGAAAAAAGAATCGGGCGACTTCGTGTTTGCGATGTGGAAAATCAGCATATCCGGGAAATCTTTCGAAAGGACGGTATTATGACGGAGAAAACCGTATTGGTAACCGTCGAACGCGGAACGGTCCAGGAAGTCCCGTTCGCAGCGGGCGTCCAGGGAGGGTTTGAACACCTCGAACGCCTTCGCCTCAAAAGTTTCGGCGTCATCGGAAAAGCGTTTGAAAAGATTTTCCGCATCCGCTTCGAGAGCAAGCCATTCCGGGGTGTCGAAATAAGAGTTGACCGGGTTCAGCCCCTCCTTGTTGATGTCCGTTTTCCGGATGATGTCGACACGGTTGCGGAGGACATTTGAAAATGTTTCCTCCGGATGCTCCGACAGCCAGCGATGGACGAAAAACAATTTCAGCTTCACGATTTCATAGAGATATTCCCGGTGTTCCGCAAGTGTCTTCGCTGGATTCATGATCCATCCATATCCTTTCTATCGGATGTATTTTCGTATTATTCCGGTTTTGATATGCTCGCAGTTCAGAACTTTTTCAATCAGGTCCGCATATGTATAACAGTAATGGTTGCTCGCCTCGAAGCCGATTCTGGAATCTTTTCTCACGACGGCGGCCAGCCGTTTTGCGTTGTCAATCTCCGCATCCAGCAGAGAGACCAGTTCGGCGTAATCTCTCCCGGAACGCCGCCGGATGAAACGGATCTGGCACGCCGCACTGGAAAAATGACATCCGGCCGATTCCGCGACATTGCACATGTCTTCAAAGAGAACCCGTTTCCCGGATGGGATGCGCGGGGCGAGCCGCCTCAGAAGGGAAAGTCCCTCCTGCCATTTTACGCTCATTTCGACGAACTGTTTTTCCAGAACTTCCTCCGGAAAATGTCCCCCGCACCAGGATTCCAGATCATCGTAGGGAAAACAGACCATCGTGGCCCGGTATCCGGTCGGACGCTCAAAAAGCAGATTGGCCGGACCGCAGTTCTGCGGAGCCAGGTGAAGCTGAGTGCTCTCGTGGAGCGGAAACTCCGCGAAGGCATCGCAGAGGACC
>MWCA01000100.1 GCA_002069785.1 Lentisphaerae bacterium ADurb.Bin242
TAGGAAAAACTTTTGGCGCTTCCCATCCTTTCCCATTTGGCTTCTTCCATGCAATCGCATCGGAGCGGTTCTTCCTCATTCAACTCCGTCCGGTCCGATTCTTCCTCCCCGAAAACCTCTCGCCCATGTCCTTCATGTCCGGGGTTCCCCCCTCCCTTTTTGGCTTGATTTTCCTGCGTGGCATTCCCTTTGAACACTTTTTTCGAACTGGGCGTACTCCATCCGAAGACTTCCTCGTCTCCGTGACGAATATTCAGTTTCTTTTCCAGTTCCTTGTTCCGTTTCTGAATCTCGCCAAACGCTCTTTCCAACTCTTTTTTCCGTTCCAGTTCCTTGCATAATTCCTCATGGCGCACTTCCGCATGGCGCAACTCCGAACGCAAAGAAAAGGTCTCTTCACGCAACTGTTTTACTTCTTCCACACAACTCCGGAAGTCTCTCTCCAGATTTTTCAGACGGCTGAACAACTCCGCATTGAGGGCCTGTTCTTCGCAGACGCGATTTTCCAGTCGCGACACCTCGTTTTCAAGGGCCGATATCTTACGCTTGTAATGACTGCTGTAATGCAACTCAACCTCGTTTCCAAAACTCAATTCTCTCCGCAAAATAGCACACTTTTTCAAAAGTACAAGCCCAATATCAAATTTTTATTGATTTTTTTTCAGAATTTCCGATACAACCCATAATTTTCACTGACGCATTACGAAGTCGGTACCCTTTGCTGTTCGTGAATGGATGCACAGGAAGAGAAATGAAACGGGGAAGCCCTCTTCCTTCCCAAAGAAGTTTTCAGAAAGAACTGTTTTTTTGCAAGAGAAATCAGTGCGTTTTTTTCTGTTTTTTTTTGCAAGGCCGTTCCCAAAAAGATGAAACCCGGGGGAAAGAAAGGTTTTTGCGATCGCCTTCGGGAATCTTGCTGTCCGGCGGCAATGCCGGAAGCGGACCGGCGCGGCCGGAATTTGCATTTTCCCGACGGGGGATTATATTAACCGGCACTGTACAAAGCCGGAAGTTCCGGCGGGTCTCCTTCAAAGAAATCAAAAGAAAGGCATTTTTGCTATGAAACTGTTCTTGTCTGTCCGCGGCTTGTCCGCAGCGGCGGCCGTTGTTCTTCTTTCCGGCTGCGGCGATCCCGATGCGGATTTCAAGGCAAAGGTCCCGACCGGCGCGGAAGCGGTCATGTATCTCGACGGCGCGGCGGTGATCCACAATAAAACCGTGGAAAAAGAACTCCGGAAGAATAATAAGGAACTGGATGAAAAACTTGCTGCGGTTTCCCTGAAGAAAGAAGACCTTGCCGGCCGTTTCCTCTTTTTCGGTTCCTTTACCGGAAAATGGGGCGGCGTTGCGATGCAGTCAAAGGACGGCGCCGCCGCCCGGCTGTTTGACGCGATCGTAAAGGGCTTCAAAGATAAGAAGGAGAAGTTCACGGAGAGCGTCTCCGGCAAGCAGCGGCGCGTCAGCCTCGACCGGATGAGCCTGATTCTTTATCACGAAAACCTGCTCCTCCTGGCCGTGGAGAAAAACGAATTCGCATTTTATGAGACCCCCGGGAAGAATCCCCTGCTGGCGGACCTCGATTTCAAAAATATGCTGTCCGGTGCAATGAGCGTGAAACTGCCGCAGGAACCGAATGTGGACACCGCGACGCAGATGGTGCCTGCCTTGAAAAAACTGACCATCGTCACTTTGAATGCGCCCGCTTCCCCCGATTCGTTCCATCTGGAAATCAAACTGCTCTTTTCCGATGACAAGGCTCCCGTCGAGGCGTTTGCCGCCCTGAACATGGGACTGGAAATGATCGCCCGGGAGAATCCCGGAATCCTCAAGAATCTCGACCGGAAGACCGACGGAAAAGAGCTCCGGATCGACCTGAATTCCGCTTTCTTCACCGAAATCGCGGAGGCCGGGCGCAAGGCGCGGGAGAGAGCGCGCGGCCTTGCCGCGGTTGCCCAGCTGAAACAGGTCGGCCTTGCCTGTTCCATGTATGCCGATGACCATGCCGGGGATTTTCCGGACTCTCTGGGCGCGCTGGCGGGAAAGCAGTATTTTCTGGATACCAAGTCGTATATCGCGCCGTATGACCGGACCAGCGTGCCTTTTGACGGAAAAACATTTGCGGAAAAGAATACTTCCTACGCCTATGCGGGCAAGGGAGTGAATCTCACGAAGGTCAAGCATCCCTCCCTTACGCCGCTTGCGTTCGAGAAGCCCTGGCTGACGGAAACGGACCAGATCGCCGTGCTCTATGCGGACGGCCAGGTGAGAAAAACACCGGGTTCCGGACGGAAGACCTGCGCGGAGTTCATTGCCGGGCTCCTGAATGGGGTTCCGTCTCCTGAAAAAGAGATTCTGCTGAAAAACGCGGCGGAGCTGGATGTTCTCAACGGACGCGGAAAGTAAAAACGACGAAAATTCGTCTTCTTTCCGCGAAAAGCATTTGCAAAAAAAAGAGAGCGGTTTATATTATAGGTCTGCTTTCGCAAAAAAAATCGGGAAAAAGGAATTATGGAAAAAGCTAAAAAGACAGAAATCATTGAAAAGTATGCCCGCAAAAAAGGCGACGTCGGCTCCCCCGAAGTGCAGATTGCTCTTCTTTCGACCCGCATTGCGGAAATCACCGAACACATGCGTCTGAACAAAAACGACCACAGCAGCCGGCGCGGCCTGATGGCGATGGTGAATCGCCGCAAGCGTCTTCTCCGGTATCTCTCCGAAGAAAATCGCGCCAAATACCTGGAACTGGCCGAGGCGTTTGGAATCCGCGGAGTGAAAGCCTGAAATTTCTGTCGCCGAATCCTGAGATTCCGGAACTCCGTTTCCGGATCGGAAAAAGTGGTTGTCCTGTTTTTTCAGGACGACCGCTTGTTTTTTTGAAACGGCATGCTATATTGATGAAGTAGTTTATTTACTGGACGAGGACAAAACGGGACAGTCTGTCATACAGGCGGTCCGGGCTGTTTTGTGGAATTCGGTCGGTATCAGCTCCCGGGCGCGGGATTCGCGTTCGGAATCTGATACCGCTATTCCGCCGGCAGCCCCCCTGGAATCCAACAACTTCCTCCTCCCGCTCTTGTCCGCAACACACACTCATCGCGGCCCCGATACTGGTTCGCGGGCGAAGGATCATTTCCTCGCCGCTCAAAAAAAGGAGGCATTTCAATGCCGGAGGCAAAAGTCTCAATTCCCATCGGTCCCGGAAAGGAAATCGAAATTTCCACCGGGAAACTCGCAAAACTCGCGAACGGTTCCTGTCTGGTCCGTCAGGGTGACACCATCATCCTGAGCGCGGCCTGTTCCGGGGAAGCCAAGCCCGGACAGGATTTCTTCCCGCTCCAGGTCGACTACCGCGAAAAATATTCCGCGGCCGGCCGTTTCCCCGGCGGATTCATCAAACGCGAAGGACGTCCTTCCGACAAGGAAATCCTGATCTGCCGCATGGCGGACCGTCCGGTCCGTCCCCTCTTCCCGGAAGGTTTCTTTGACGAAGTCCAGATTTCCGGTCTCCTGCTTTCCGCCGACGGCGAAAACGAGGGCGACGTCCTGAGCATCCTCGGCGCATCGGCGAGCCTCTGCCTTTCCGATCTCCCCTTCCAGGGTCCGGTCGGAGCGCTGCGCGTCGGCTGCGTCGACGGCCGGTTCATCGCCAATCCGACCTACGCCGAAATGAAGCAGAGCACCCTGGAGCTGATCTATGCCGGACTTCCCGACAAGGTGATCATGATCGAAGGCGACTGCAAAGAACTTCCCGAAGCCACCCTTGTGGCGGCCATGGAATTCGCCAATGAGATCGTCAAGAAACAGGTCGAAGCCCAGCTCGAGCTCATGAAAGCGGCCGGCCGTCCCAAAAAGACCCCGGAACTGCATCTGGTTCCGGAAGAGATCCGCAGCGGAATCCTTTCCATCTGCGGCGAAAAACTCGAAGCCGCCTGCCTCGTCCCCGGCAAGGAAGACCGCCTGAAAGCTCTCGATGAGCTCAAAGCGGCCGCGGTCGAAGGCCTCAAAGAACAGTTCGTTCCGGTGCTCGGCGAAGAAGGTTTCACCATGGTTCTCAACCAGGGCTTCGACAAGCTGGTCGAAGTCACCATCCGCAAGGCGATCCTGGAAAAGGGCTTCCGTCCGGACGGACGCGGCGTCGAGGATCTCCGTCCTCTGACGGCGGAAGTCGGCGTTCTGCCGGTGGTTCACGGCTCGGGTCTTTTCACCCGCGGCGAGACGCAGGCGCTGGTCGTCACTACGCTGGGCGGCCCGCAGGACGCCCAGGAAAGCGACAGCATCTACAACACCGATGAGACCCGCAAGTTCTATCTGCACTATAATTTCCCGAACTACAGCGTCGGCGAAGTCGGACGCATCTCCGGCCCCGGACGCCGCGAGATCGGACACGGCAACCTTGCCGAGCGTTCCCTCGCACAGGTCATCCCGGCGGACTTCCCCTATACGATCCGCTGCCTTTCCGAGATCATGGCCTCCAACGGCTCGACCTCCATGGCGAGCGTTTGCGGCGGCACCCTCTCCCTCATGGATGCGGGCGTCCCGATCAAGGCGCCGGTTGTGGGAATCTCCTGCGGCCTCGTGACCGACGACTCCGGCAAGGAACTGATCCTGACCGACATCATCGGCGCCGAGGACCACTACGGCGACATGGATTTCAAAGTCTGCGGAACGCCGGCCGGAATCACCGGCTTCCAGCTCGACCTCAAGCTCCCCGGCGTGTCGATCGACCTTCTGGCCCGTGCGCTCGAACAGAATAAACGCGCCCGCGCCAAAATTCTGGACGTCATCGCGGCCTGTCTGCCCGCGCCCCGTGCACAGCTCAGCCCGAACGCTCCGCAGATCACCAAGATCATGATCAATCCGGACAAGATCGGCGCGCTGATCGGAACCGGCGGCAAGAACATCAAGGAGATCACGGAATCCACCGGCGCCCAGGTCAACATCGAAGACGACGGCTCCGTAACCATCCTCGCCAGGAACATGGCGGTTCTGGAAGAAGTCAAGCGCAGGGTCGAGGCTTGCACTTCCGAAGCGGAGATCGGCAAGATCTACCGCGGCCTGGTCAAGACCGTCCGCGACTTCGGCGCTTTTGTCGAAATCCTTCCCGGCCAGGACGGACTCCTCCACATTTCCGAGATGGCCAACTACCGCGTCCGCGAAGTCGGCGACATCTGCAAGGAAGGCGACTATGTCACCGTCAAGGTGATCGACATCGACCGCACCGGCAAGATCCGCCTGAGCCGCAAGGCCGCTCTCGAGGACCTCGAGAAGGAAGAAAGCAAGAAACAGTAAGTCCGTTTCTCCGGACGTTCCGCGGTTTCAACGCCGCGGAGACCGGATAAAAGAAAGCCGTGTTTCCCAGAAAGGAAGCACGGCCTTTTCATTTTCAGGGTCCTGTTTTGCACAACAGGACGGAATTTCGCTACGTTACAGGTAGGGAAGTGTCAGGGCGTAGTAAAGCGGGACGGACGGATATTCCGTTTTCTCCTCGTCCCTCTGTTTTCTTCTCTGCTGGATCACGGAGGCAAGGAAGGCAAGGCTTACGGAATGTTCGACGCTTCCTTCCTGGCCGAACCATGGATGGGAAAGAAGGATGGAGAATGCATACATGATGGAACCTCTTTGTGTTGAACCGGAATACCGGGAATCCCGCCTGAAACGGGGCGGAAATGCCGGTCGCCGGAGTTGTTTTTTTCAGTAAGGAAAGGGGATGGTCAGGCTGTCGGCGTCGGAAGAATGACGCGGCTCTTCCGTCCCGGCAGCTCGCGGGTAAGCCAGTTGGAGTTCCGGACTGTGAAGATGGAATATACGTTGATCCACGACAGCGCGAAAAGGTTGTAGATCGAGAAGACGAAAGCCCAGATCGAATCCGTCAGGGAATAGCGCCGCGCGTAGATCAGGGCCGGAATGGCTCCGCAGATCAGCCCCATGACGATGTTGATGTAAAGAATGCCGCCGAAGCACTGCGGATAGAACACCAGGAAGTAGATCATGGACGGGAAATAGAACAGGGGCATCATGATGTTCAGGATCTGCGCCATGAGGTTGATCTGGAGTCCGATCCGGCAGAAGTCCGGAAGCTCGAAACTGCCGAAGGCGTATTTGAACATCACCCAGTTTTCGCGGATGTCGCTGCGGGTCCAGCGGAGGAGCATCTTGCAGAACTTCGGATAATCGGACGGAACGCAGGTGTAAGCGATGGCGTTGCTCTGGAACAGTACCTTGTGCCCGTTCCGCAGGATGATGCTGGAAATGGCCCGGTCTTCGCCGATGGTTGCGGGGACGCCCAGGAATTTCTGCTCCAGCCATTCGTCGAGATGCGGGAGAATCGTGCTGCGGCGGTAGCCGCTCAGGGCGCCGGGGGTGCACATGACCGACCCGATGATACTGTGTGCGCTGCGGATGATTTCAAAACCGAACATGAAGCCGATGTCCATCATGACCGGCAGGGCGCCTTCGCGGAGGTTTTTGATGCGGATGTTGCCGGCAACGCCGCCGACTTCGGGGTCCTGAAAGGGAGCGACCAGATTGGCGATCGCGTCTTTCTCCACGATGGAATCGCTGTCGACCGTCACGATGATTTCGTGTTTCGCGGCCAGGATTCCGCAATAAAGGGCGTGTTTCTTGCCGCCGTTCTTGGCCAGGTTGATGGGCGCGATGCGGCCGTTGGAATGCCGGGCCGCTTCCAGAATCCAGCTCCAGGTGTCGTCCTTGGAGCCGTCGTTGATGGCGATGATTTCCAGCTTGTCCGCCGGATAGTCGCACTCCAGAAGGCTGTAAAGGGTTTCCGCAACATGTCTGCCTTCATTGTAGGCGGGAACAATCACCGTGCAGCCCGGGCGGTCTTCCGGTTTCTGTTTCGGACAGGGCTTGTAAATATAAGCCAGGATTGCCGAGAACAGCAGATAAAAAAGACCCATCACGGTGAAGACGATTCCCGGCAGAATCAGGAACCAGGAAGTCGAACTGCCGTACACGGCGAGATTCGACCGCACAAGAGAGTAGACGTAAGGGGCGGAGAGAAACACGGCGATCAGTACGCTCCAGAGGGCGATGGACCCCAGATAGAATTTTTTTCCGGTCTTTTCGAGCAACATAAAAAGAAACCTCATTTCCGATGGAATTGTTTTTAATTTTTTGAATTCGCGTATATTATAACGCGGAGATATTACGGGAGGATTCGCAGTCGTATTATTTTTTTGTAATATTTCGCTCCGGATGCCTGCCGGACAGCGATCGGAAAGCAGTCTGTTTTCAGGCTGTCAGTCCTTGGAGGGAGAGTGTTTGGGTATCTGGAGGATGAAGGTTGTTCCCCGGCCGGGACAGCTTTCCAGCGTGATATTCCAGAAATGCGCTTTGGTGATGGACTTCACGAAAGAAAGTCCGAGGCCGTTTCCGGAAGGGTTCCGGCTGGAATCGGCCCGGAAAAAACGCTCGAACACATGCTCCTGATTCTCGAAGGATATCCCGCAGCCGGTGTCACGGACGATCACATGGAGCGAGTTGCCGGTGTCCTCCATGATCAGTTCGACCTTGCCGGAGGCCGGGGTGAACTTGAAGGCGTTGTCCAGCAGGTTGGAAACGGTGCGCTGGGTTTTCATCTTGTCGGCGACGATGTGAAAATGAGTTTCCGGCATCTTGAGAAGGAATTCGATGTTTTTCTTTTCGGCGAAGGGGAGCATCAGCTCATGCGCCTCGGCCAGAAGTTCGTTCAGGTCGAATTCGGTTTTGTTCAGGGAATCGGGGAAGGCGTTGGTCCGGGAGATTTCGAGGATGGTGTTGATGAGCTCCTTCATCCGGTAACACTCGTCCGAAACGGAGGCGCAGGCGTCGACAAGGCTGTCCATATTTTTCTCCCGGTCGCTGAGGGCGATTTCCAGCGTGCCCATCATCCGGGTCAGGGGAGTCCGCAGATCATGGGCCACGTTGTCGGAAATCGTGCGGAGTTCATGCATCAGGGTCGAGGTCCTCTGGTTGAGTTCGTTGAAACGGCTCATCAGATGCTTGATCTCGGCGTCTTCATCGAGGGAGTCGATCCGCTGGGAGTAGTCGCCGTTGCAAGTCATGTCCACGGCCCGGGTGACCCGTTCGATCCCGCGGATGAAATGCCGCGCGACGAACCAGCCGATGATGCCGCCCGCCACTCCGAAGAACAGGAGAATGGCAAGGACCCAGGTGGAGAGCACCCGGAGCCGTTCCCTCATCGTACTGATGTTCTGTCCGATCACCAGCCGGTTGCCGTCGGGAAGTTTCAGGTTCAGGATTCTGAAAAAGGCGTCCCCGGTCTTGAAATCGAGGAAAGAGACGGTTTCGTCGGCGGACGGCGGAGCGAGAAATGTTTTTTCCGGCACATTCTTGAGGGAGGGCGGCATGTCCGTCGAGACCACGGATTTGCCGTCGGGCGCAATCAGGTGGAAGAAAAGGTTTTTCGTGCCGGCCTCGGCGGTTTTCTGGTTCAGGTACTGACGGAACCTCGGCAGGTTGGATTCGATGGGGATTTTCCGGCTGAACAGGTTTCCGTCGGGCTCGATGCGGAGTTCGTAGAAGGCATTGCCGTGACAGGCGAAAACGGTGTAATAGCTCTTCCGGAGGTTCATCCGGAAAATATAAATGATCTCGATTCCGGGAAACTTCGCCTTGAGGCGGTTCAGATATTCCGGATCGCAGTCGCGGGCGGGGATCAGTTCCCCGTGGCGGTCAAAACGCCTTCCGATGAGGTATTCCTTCTGGATGTCGCCGGCCATCTGGAGCAGGGATTTGTCGTTCGTTTTCACGAAAAGCCCCCAGATCAGCAGGATGACGGCGGCGAACAGGAAGCAGGAGGAGAGAAAGAAGAGAAGGACGTAACTCAGGGCGACTTTCGACTTCAATGACAGATGGAAGAAATGATTATTCAATGACATAACCCACCCCGCGCACGGTATGGATCAGTTCCCGGTCGAAGCCTTTGTCGATCTTCTCCCGGAGGTTGTGGATTCTCACCTCGACGATATTGGTGTGTGGGTCGAAATTGTATTCCCAGACGTGTTCCATGATCATGGTCTTGGTCACGACCCGCGTCTTGTTGCGGAGCAGGTATTCGAGCAGCTGGTATTCGCGCGGCTGGAGCTCGATCGTGCGGCCTCCGCGGGTCACCTTGTGGCGGAGAAGATCCATCGTGAGGTCGCCCGCGGTGATCGACGTGGGTTCGGATGCGATGGACGAACGCCGGAGCTGCGCCTGGATGTTGGCGAGAAGCTCCGTGAACGAGAAGGGTTTCGTGAGATAGGCGTCTCCTCCGGCGTGAAGACCCCGGACCTTGTCGTCCGTCGAGTTTTTCGCGCTCAGGATGATGACCGGGATCATGATCTTTGCCGCCCGCATTTTTTCGATGACGGTGAAGCCGTCCACCAGCGGAAGCATCAGATCGATGATGGCGAGGTCGAATACTTCCGTCCTCAGTTTGGAAAGCGCCGCCTGGCCGTCCGAGACATGGGTCGTGGTATAGCCGACTTCCTGAAGTCCCTTGAGGATGAATTCCGCGATTTTCCTGTCGTCTTCGATGAGAATGATTTTCATAACCGGTTTCTTTTCGCCGTATTGGATGTCCTTGATGTTTTCATGCAAGACCCGCAATATAATGCGGAAACGCGAAAAAAACAACCCCGACAACTGAAAATAATCACCGGGGACGATCCGTTCATGCGGAGAATGAGAAAGAGAAAAACGTGCGGTTGAAAGCCGGAAAGTTCATTGCCCGGCGAATCGGTCAGGAATGCGTTTGGATGAATTTCCAGACATTCTGCGGCGTGGTGGACACATTCAATGCAGCCAGTTTATCGGCAATGGCACGGGCGGAGAGCCTCTGCTTCCGCCATGCTTCCAGAATCATGTCGCGATGAGGCAGCAGGGAACTTCTGCCGGGACCGTGCCGGACTTGAGTCCGCCCGGCGGTCCGGCGCGGGAAGGCGACCGCGTACAACTGCTCCGGGCTGAAATGCCACAGCTTGGTTTCTTCCTGTTCCAACTGTCGATAGACAGGACTGCGATAGAACGCGGTCAATGCCTCCAGCGGAGTCAGCTTCCGTGATTTTGCCAGGAGGGAAGCAACCCGGGCAATTTTGCCGGGCAGCAGAAGATGAACATTTTTCCGGTTTATTTTGTTCGGCATGAAACCTCCACGCTTTCACGGAACGACAGAACCAGCAGCGATTTTTCCGTATGAAAAAGAATTTGATCGACCAGTCGCTGCGTTTTCAGTCGCTCCAATAATTCCTTTTTCGAGATCAACTCATTTTCATAAAGTGCAATACTTGCATAAACCTGATCATCGGCAACCGGCCCTGCGATAATATCATAATCATGCCGGTAATCCGGGTCTTTCCGGTTGGCAAGCACAAAATCCAGCCATGCCTCATCCGCTTTCCGGAAGGTTTTGCATTTCAACAGCGAGTTGTCCAAAAAATCGTCCTGAACCTCGTAGATGGAAATGAACCCGCGCGTTTTTTGATCCCGGAAGGCTTTGCTGCGCACAAACCGGCGCGCCTGTTCCAAACTGGATGTGGTGTAAAAGCCGACGCCGAAATCGCCGATACGGTCCGGGAAAAGAATTTCCGGAGTTTTGACCACACTGATTCCGCCGTGATAAAGGTTCATAACGATTTGTTCCTGTTCCGCAGAAAGCATTCGATGTCCTTGATGATCTCGTTCGCGCCGAAAGAATGGAGGACTTCATAGTTTTCCAGCAGATAATCCAGCACCCCGTTCCGGCGGAAAAAATCCATGACCTTGCCGCCTTCGGCGCCGATCCGTGTTTTGTATTCTTCCACGCAGAACGAGATGAATGCCAGTTTTTTTTCTTCTTGCGTCATGATAATATTGTTTTCTTTTTCTTATGAGATTCCTCTTTCCTTATACGAGGGGCCTTTATTTTGCCACAAATCGAGGTAGGTTCGTGACTCCGTCGCGAACTGAATTCACGCAGTTCGGCAGAGGACTGCCGAACCTACCCGGAACGTTGCAATACCAAAAATGCGTTGAGCTCAATGTAACTGTTTACTATCCTTAAGACAGCAAATCGGTATAATTATCCTTCTATATATCAATATAAATGCAAAAAATGTATTGTCAAGAGTTGATTTTATAAAATGTAACAACTCTTTTGGATTAAAAAAAACGTGCTTCCCGCCGGAAGGGGGAAGCACGGCTTTCCGAAGTATGTCCGGGTTATTTCTTGAAGACTTCCAGTTTCAGGTTGCGGATTTCCACCGGGGTCGTGGAAAGAATCAGGGGCTGCATCCGGACCGTGCCGGGCCACGGCTTGAAAATGCCGCCGTACGGTTCGAACGAATCGGAAAGCCGTGTGGATGCGACATAGTTGTAAGTTCCCATGGGGATGTGCATCCGCACCTGGATGTCCGATTCCAGCGGCTTTTTCAGCGGTGTTTTCAGGTAGACGCCGTAGTTGCCGCCTTGTTTTACGATGTTCTCGACCGGACCGATCAGATCGAAATTCGGAAGTTCCGTGCCGAGGGCGATCCATCCCCCGATGCGCCATTTGGAGGCGTCCATTACATCAAGTTTCGTGTCGCCGACCTGACCGCCCTTGCCCAGCCGTGTTTCGCTGTCCGTCAGCGGGTTGATGTTGATTCCCGCGATCGGACGGTTATCCTTGTCGTAACAGATGGCACCCAGATAAAAGGTCGAACCCTCTTTGTCCGCCTTCCGGAACTCCCCGGAAAGGAAGTAGACGGTCCCCGGCTCCACCGGAATCGATTTCGGAGAGACGAAAAGACCGTGTTTCGCCGCCGGACGGTAGACTCCTTCGGGGATTCCGGTTTCCAGAACGGTCGCCGGCTGTCCGTCCGGGCGTTTCGGCGGAACCGGCTTTGGCGGAGGCGCGGCGGGCAGTTTTGCCGGGTCCACTTCTTCGACCGTCTGCTTCTGCGCGGGGTCTTTCACGAGACGCGGAACCGTGCTCCATTGCATGTCCGCGTTGTTCTCGTTCTTGTTGTCGACCCGGAGCGTGACCAGCACATGCTGTCCGGCGTATTGTCCGAGAGGGAAGCGTCCGCGGCGAAGTTTCGTGTCGAAAACGCTGGGCTTTCCTTTCGGAGCAGGCGCCCGGCAGTCGAGGGAATAGAACTCGCGTCCGTTGACCAGCAGGCTGATGATGGAGCCGTTTCCGTATTGGCTCTGCGTGTTCTGGAACAGAATTTCGACTGCATCATCCTTGTTTTCGACCGGAAGCATGAAGTCGATGCTTTTCGCGTGGTAGTGGGAGATGTGGTACAGGGTTTCGCCGCCCACGGTTCTCCGGAGCTTCGGCAATTCCTCGCCCGGCCCGTCTTCCAGGCCGCTGGCGAGGTTGATTTTCCGGACCGTGTCCGGTTTCGTGGCTTTGCCGCTGGAGAGGACGATTCGCAACGGGAGTTCGCCGGAAATCCCGCTGCCGGAGTGCGGACGGTCGTTCACCGTGAGTTGTTTCAGGCGGGACGGAAGGTTTAACTTCACGGTGACCGTTCCTTTCCCGCCGAGTTCAAGGTAGGCGAAGTCCGGGGTTTCGTAATAGAAGCGGACGTATGCGGAATCCGGAAGTGTTCCGAGCAAAGCCGGCTGCGACTGCGCTTTTTTCGGAAACAGTGCATACGAATTTTGCGGATTGAGGCCGTAAATGCCTTTCTCATCGCAGGCTGGCCAGCCGGGCAGCACGAGCGAAGAGGTCTCCACCTTCGCGACGCCGCGCAGGCGTCCGTAGAGCGGATTCCCCGCCGGATCGAGCATCATTTGAAGGCTGCCGTCGTCATAATAGCGGAAAATGCCGCCGTCCTTGCCGCGGTACATGGCCGGGACGTTTTCCGGGTAGCGTTTTTCCGGATAATACGGCACGAGTCCGTTATCGGCGAAAACCTTGGAACGCAGAACCAGATGCCCGTCGAATCCGTGGTCCGCCTGAAGTTTTTCCGAAGACTCGAACATTCCCATCCCGGAAAGAGCGTCGGAGCATGCCGCGGTCACGTGGCGGAGAAAATCGTCTCCCGCGTTGACGGTCGGAATCCACGTGCGGTATCCGAAGAGGAATGGAGTGAGGGGGCGCTGCCGGTGAAGTCTGGATTCCCGGAAAGGCCGTCCGCCCCAGACCTGGGCGTAGTTGAGCGGCCAGTGAACCCCGAATCCGATGGGGGCGGGGCCGAATTCGGCGGCCATGGCAGTGTTCGGCATGGCCGCCTGGAGTTCCCTTGTGAATTGAGCATTTGCCTGTGCGCCGAACAACCCGTCCACGATGCCGTTGCCGACGTCTCCGATGCATCCGAGGGTGTCCTGATAATTGGCGTCCGTGCCGCATTTCTCATTGAATTCCTTGATGATCCGGATGAAATAATCGCGCCACCCCTTGGAAAGAGGGTCTCCGTAAAGAAAAGCGCCGGGTTTGAGGGACGCGAACTGGTCTTTCCCCCTGGCGACGGTGATGTTGCCTTCCAGATTGGCGTCGAAGGCGGCTTTGCCCGCATTGTAGCTGGTGATGGTGTTTTTCCGCGTGAGGAAGAAATCGCCTACATTGTCGCGTTCCCAGGCGGGCGACTTGTAGACGGCGCAAAGGGAACAGACATAGCACATGACCTTGAATCCGTGCTCATGAAAGGTCTTTACTTCAGCCGGATAGTTGGCTTTGGGCGTGTAGTCCGGGATGTTGGTGGTGAATCCCTCTTTCCGTGCCTGCCAGATATGGATGAGCACACGGTCGGCGGGCATTGTTTTCTTGATTTCGGCGAGGGCGGAAGCCTGCCAGGAACCGGAATCCACAATGACGCTGATCCGGTTGGCCCATTCGATGCCGTCGCGCTTCGCCATTTCCGATGCAAAGGTTTTATGATACCAGTCGCGATAGGGCCGCGCGGCCTCGATCCAGCCGGAATTATCGAACACGTCCAGTTTCACGGCGGGCGGATTCGCTTTCTTCAAAGGTTCATACGGGATCAAATTCTGGAATTCGAGGGCGAAGGAACAGCTCTTCCGGTCCCGGGCGAAAAAGGCGAAGAACGGATGGAAGTCCGCATCTTCGGACCAGAGGCCGAGGCTGGAATTCCCGAGAGAGTAAACCATCACCGGCGCTTCATAGAACAGCGTTGTATGCTGAAAGGTCATCAGTGCGCGGGGGCCTTTTCCGGGGTATTCGAGCCCGCCGAAGGTGGGCAGAAGGAATGTCCCGTCCCGGGAAAAATTTTCAAGGGGAATCTGGACGCCGAAAACTCCGCCGTCCGGAGATTCGCCGGACGCCTGATAGGTCAAAGCTCCCCTTGCGTCCTCGCTGAACTGCAATGTGATTTTTTCTCCGGGGAAAAATTGTTTGCCGTCCGTCAGGCCGGTCCAGACGGCCGTGACCTTGTCATTTTCCCTGTTCACGGAAAAAGTCGAACGGGCGTCGGGACGGTGGTACAGATCGGTTCCATGAATCTGGATATGCTGGTTCATTCCCGGTTCACCCCATGGAAAATGGAGTTTGGAAAGTTCCTTCTCCTTGCCGGTCATGCGGCCGAGTCCGGACGTCATGCTCGGTTCCGCAAGGGTCCCGTCGGCAAAAACCTGCCCGGTCTTGCGGCTTCGGATCTGAACGATCCGTGCATCGCGGACCACGGCTTCGAGGCGTTCCGTTTTCAGAGTGAGTTCACGGTCGTTCTGTGAAAAATCCAGTGCAAAAACATTCATGCCCATTTCGGCAAGCAGCAATCCATACAAAATCTTTCTGTACATGCAATTCTCCTTATGATTGAATGTGATGAAAAATTCAGAAGAAACAGCTATTGTCATAGCTCCAGAACCGCATGTCGGCCGCCCGCGGTTTGACTACTTTCAGACTGCCGATATGCCCGTCCTCATAAACAATGTTCAAAGAACGGTTATGAATAAAATAATTGGGATGGGTCGGCACCGGATAATATCCTGCGGCGTCGGTAATGAAGTAGCAAATATTATCCAGCATCCGGCAAGTCTGGCTGGGATATTTCAGGCGGTCTTTTTTCTTTCCGACCTGAAAGTTTCCCGTGGTCCAGAAGTTATGGGTATATGAATTCAGTCCATAGTCATAAGTGTAATCTCCGTTTATGGTGGGATGTGCAAAGTTGAGACTGCCGGAGCTGCGCTGTCGCGTGACGCTGGGACATTCCATGATTTTGATCGCGATGTACGGCCCCATGCCGCTGAAGCGGCCGAATCCCTGAAAATATCCGTTGTTGTAAAGAAGGTTTCCCCAGCAGCCGAAATAATTCGCCGGGAGAAACATCCCCTTTCTGTCGTCGTCCTCATAATTCAGAATGACGAGGTGGAGTTGGCGTTGGTTGCTCTTGCATGAAAGGGATTGTGCCGCTTGCCTGGCTTTGTTCAGCGCGGGCAGCAGCATTCCGGCCAGAATTGCAATGATTGCAATTACGATCAGAAGTTCGATCAGTGTGAAATTGTTCTTTCCCGGATTCATTTTTCAGTCCTCCCTGAGTTGTTTTCTGGTTTGATATTCCATTATTTTTTCAACCGTTGATTGTACGGCATTTTCCACGGTCATGCGTCCGTTCAGGAGAGCGTCGATTTCCGCCCGGTTCAATTCCCAGCGGTTCAAATCGGGTTCAACGTGCGTCGGTCTGAAACTGTTGAGAAAACTCGTGATGCTCTTCACCGGCAGCTTTGCCCGTCCGGCCAGTTCCCGGTCCGCGGAAATCAGGAAAGGGGCGACATTCAGGGAAGCCGCCATCCTGTGCTGCGCCGGTTCCGAAAAAAGGTACAGCAGAAAATCGGCGGCGATCGCTGTCTTTCCGGAATTTTTGACGATGCCCAGGCCCGTGTAGAACGACCGTGCCCGGGTCGCGGGGCGGATCATCGCTTCCGCGAACGGAATCTTTACGTTTCCGGCAAGGGAATTGGCGAGCACGCTGAAATGCGGAAGGAACAGCAGTTTTCCTTCCTTGAAAAGCTGAAAGCTTTCCGGGGTAAACAGTCTGTAAGGGGCATAGGCGGAGGATGAAAACAGCCGGGACCCGTTCGGCGCCGCGTCCGCCAGGACTTCATAGTAATTCCGGAAGAATTCCGCCAGATTTTCCCGGATGGGTTCAAGCGGACGTTCCACCCGGACGCTTTCGGCGAGAGCCGCGAAATGAGGCGTCAGATATACCCCCGGCTTTTTCAATTCCCGGACGGCGGTACGTACCAGTTCACGGAGCGGGAAATCGCCGCGCTCGAAACGGGTGATGTCGAAACCGCATTCCGCGGTCAATTCCCGGTTCAGCCACAAGACCTGAAATTGAAAATAAACGGGAAACAGGTTTTTTCCCGGGAACGGATTTTCCGAGAAGAAACGTTCAAAGCGGTATTGCGGTTTCTCATAATACTCGAGAATGGGTTCCGGCAGAGCGGAAAAGAGTTCCGCCAGATTCCGGTATTTGCAGAAGTCCTGCTGGTTCACCTGGGCCAGGTCGCACCCGGATTTCTGAATATGGTTTACCAGAGCGGCGGTTGTTCGGCATTCCAGCGGCAGCCATTCCAGTTCGACATCCTCCCCGAACGCTTCCACGGTTTCACGCCAGAACCGTTTCTGCTCCGGGAGGTTTTCGAAAAGCAGGATTTTGAGTTTCTGTTTCGGAGTATGTCCGAACACGAAAGGATGAATCTTTTCGAAGTCCAGGTCCGGCTCTTTCCTTTCCTTGCGCACCACCGTGCCGCGGCGGGTGCGTTCGAGAAGCCCTTCCCGGACCAGCGGCTCCATCGCCTTGCAGAGGGTCCGGCGGTTGACCCCGATTTCCGCGGCGAGTGCCCGTTCCGGGAGCAGCAGCGTATTGGCCGGCTGCGCCTCCACATACGAGGAGAACGCCCTGGCCAGTTTTTCGGAAAGCCTTTCGGGACTTTTCCTGTGAATCTCGGAAAACCATTCTTTCAAATTCATTTGTGCACCATGATTGCTCCACTATGGTATATTATAATTGGCTTTTGCGGAAAATGCAACCCCCTTTCCGAAAAAAAAGATGTTTTTTTTGAAAAGGGGGTCGATTTTCTTGAAAAGTAGGCGACGGGCGCTTATATTCACAGGAAGAACTGCAAAACAGGAGATATTTATTATGTGGAATCGGGTGTTTCTTCTGTTCGGGACTCTGCTGCTGTTCTGTCAAGCGTCTGCCGTGGAGCCGTATGAACATCCGGTGACGGAAGGATCCGCCGCGGAAGACCGGAAGTTGTCCGAAGAGGATTCCATTCTGTATGAGCAGTGGAAAGATCTGAACCTTCCGAAGATTCCCCGCGCATCGGATGCCGTTTTCATCCGCCGCGCATTTCTGACCGCGACGGGCCGGCTTCCGAAAGCGGGCGAAGTCCGCGAATTCCTGAAAGACGAGGCTCCGGACAAACGCGCAAAACTGATCGACCGCCTGCTGGATTCCCCGGAACATGCCGACATGATGACGATGCGGTTTGCGGACATGCTCCGGATCAAGTCGGAATTTCCGATCAATCTCTGGCCGAACGCGGTCCAGGCCTACTGCCAGAAACTGCGCACCGATATTTACCATGACCGCCCGTATTCGGAAATTGCACGCGAGATGCTGACGGCGTCCGGGAGCAACTTCCGCGTCCCCTACGCCAACTTCTTCCGGGCCGCCGCCGACCGCACGCCGGAAGGATTGGCCAAAGTGACGGCATTGACCTTCCTGGGGCTGCGCACCGAAAAGCTTCCGGAAAAGGAACGGAAGGAATTCGCCGCCTTCTTCTCCCGCATCCGGTACAAGCAGACGACGGAATGGAAAGAGGAAATCGTTTATACGGACCCGGCGGAGGCGGTCGTCGAGGCTTTCCTGCCCGGCGGCGGCCGTTATACGATCCGTTCGCCGGAGAACGATCCCCGCCGGGTGTTTGCGGACGCGCTGCTGGCGGAAGACAATCCGTATTTCGCCCGGGCGTTCGTCAACCGCGCGTGGTGCTGGTTTTTCGGACGCGGGCTGATCGATCCCGCCGACGACATCACTCCGGAGCCGGGTTCATGGACTCAGTTCAAGCGCTGGCTCGGGTGGAGCCTGCCGCCGGAAAACGAGGTGAACCCGGAACTGCTCGAGCACCTGACGGAAGAGTTCCGCAAATCCAATTACAGCATGCGGAGATTGTTCCGGGTGATCCTAAACTCCGCCGCGTTCCAGGCGTCGTCGCTGGCTGCGCCGGAACAGCGCGCCGCCGCTGAAAAATATTTCGCCGTCTATCCGGTGCGCCGCATGGAATCGGAGGTGATTTCCGACGCCCTGGGCACCCTGACCGGTTATTTCGGCAGCTATTCGAGCGTGATTCCGGAACCGTTCACGTTCCTTCCCCCCGGCACCCGCGCCGTCCAGATCGAAGACGGCAGCATGTCCAGCGCGATGCTGGACCTTTTCGGGCGTCCGCCGCGGGATTCCGGACAGTTTTCCGAACGCAACAGCCAGATCAATGGATCCCAGCGGCTGTTCCTCCTGAATTCGGGCGCCCTCTATGAGCGCCTGAACAGAACCGGCGGGCGCATCGCCCGGGAGAATAGGTGGAACCTGAAACCGTGTGCCGACGCCGTTTATCTGACGGTTCTTTCCCGCTATCCCACCTCGGAGGAGGTCGAGGCGCTCCGGAAATATCAGGACAGCCTTCCCAAAAAGGATCGCGGCCGGATCTGGCCGGATCTGCTTTGGGTGCTTGTCAACTCCAAAGAGTTTTTGTATTACCATTGAGGCAGGGAACTGAAAAATGTGGAAAAATGCAATAGTTCCGATTCTTTTCCTGGCGCTTCCGGCCGTCTTTGCGGCGGAAAAGTCCCCCTGCGCAACGTCCGTGATCGAGATATGGGTCTGGGGCGGACCGTCCCATCTGGATACGTTCGATCCTAAGCCGGACGCCGGGAGGGACTACAATGGCGGATACAAGGATATCCCGACCAATGTGCCGGGAATCCGCCTGAGCGAATTTCTTCCGAAGCTGGCGCAGCAGGCGGACAAGTTTTCCATCATCCGGAGCATGACCCACGGGATCAACGCGCATGAAGTCGCCACCTACCTCATGCAGACCGGACGCATGCCCGGCGGCGGGCTCACATATCCCGCGATCGGCGCCGTGATCGCCATGATGAAAAGCAAGGATTACCAAGGGAAACTTCCTCCCTATATCGCCATTCCCGTCAACAAGGGCCGTTTCCCGGAAAACGGTTTTCTCAGTGAACGCTACCGTCCGCTTGCCACCGGCGGCAATCCGAACGCGCCCCGGTTCATGGTGGACGGATTTGTTTCTCCGGGCAACATCACGCAGGATCAGACCGACCGCCGGCTGCGCCTTGCGGCGACGCTGGACACCTTCGGAGTCCTTCTTCCGGACAATCCCGGACTGAAGGCCTTTGACAAAGCCGGGAAGGATGCGGAAGCCGTCCTCCAGGGAGACGCCGCCAAAGCCTTCGATCTCTCCCTCGAATCCAGGGAAATGCGGGACAAATACGGGCGGAATCCCCTCGGACAGGCCCTGCTGGCGGCCCGCCGTCTGGTCCAGGCCGGAGTCCCCTACATCACCATCAACGCTTCCGGGTGGGATTCCCACAAGAGGCATTTCGAGACGATGAAGCAGCGCACCGCCGAAATGGATCAGGGATTTGCCGCCCTCCTGGAAGACCTCAGCGAGAAAAAACTGCTGGACACCACGCTGGTCTGGTGGAGCGGTGAATTCGGCCGCACCCCGAAGATCGACTGGCAGGAACCCTGGAACGGCGGGCGGAACCACT
>MWCA01000101.1 GCA_002069785.1 Lentisphaerae bacterium ADurb.Bin242
CCCGTGAGTTCTGGTTCGGGAGGAGTTTATCACACATTGGACTGCATGAAAAGATGTATCTCATTGGGCGCATACGTATTAAAAAAGAAACCGTCCACAATCAATGCAATTGCAGACGGCGAAAAATACAATGGAATAGAAATGTTTCTTTACAGTTTTTTATGGATACCGTTTTCCTAACATCCTTTTCATTTTGGTCATATTTTACTTCATTTATCGACTGTTCATCTTCTCTGTGATACTTAGATTCTATTCTCGTTCAAGACATAAACTCAAAAAGTCTATCCGTTTCTCAAGATGACAGCATTTTCCATATTATGCAAAGCACAATGCAACTTATTAAACAAATTCCTGTTATTAAACAAAATTTGATTATTATTTTGTTGTTGTGTTCTGCAATAAATGCAATAAAAGTCTTGTCTTCCACAAAATCCACATCTTCTTTTGCTCTGAGATTGAAGAGTTGTATAAACTTGATTGTCATAAATGTTGTAAATAGATAATAACTAAAAACAAAGACGGTCAAAATTACTGACGCAAGGAAATTAAAGTCTTCTCTAAATGCGAAAAATGAAAATGGACTCAGCAAAAGTAGTAAAATCTGAATGATAAGTACCATGCCTATTGAAATTTTTCTGAAGGTAGTCCAGAAGATTTTTCGGTATGATTTGGTAATCATGTGACTCAAACAAAAGACCTTCCAAGAACAAAGCACATATAGCAATATAACAATTCCAAAAATGGATTGTAGTAGTGATGAATCACTTTTATCCGACTTATATCCTACTAATATACAAAACGAGTAAATAAAAAATGCAATTTTATAACCTATTCCCAATGAATCAGCAGAAGAAAAACGCTGAATGGGTTCTGGTATTTTCTCTTTTTCAGGAATCGGTTTTGTCATATAAAAACTTGCCTGACAACTCCAACAGGAAAATGCCTGCATAGGGTTGGGAGTTCCGCAGCTTGAGCAGTATTTTGTTTGGGTTATTGTAAATTTCCGGCAACACATGGCACATTCAATTTCCTGTTGTAAATCACTTTCGGAGACTTTATATTCCTGATGACAGTGTGGACAAACAATTTCTATTTTACTTTTTTCTTCCTTCTTGATACGTTCCTCTTCTTCACTTTTTCGATATTTATTTATAAGCAAGTCGTAGTCTTTTTGTGCCTGTTGAAAAAAATGTGCAGTCACTTTATGATCTTTTGCACTTAGCGCAGTTTTCCCTTTTTTGATGTTACTAAAAAAATTGGTGACATAGTCTTGAAGCCCATACTGTGAAATTTTTTCATTCTCCAATCCTTCAATTTCTTTTGACTTTGCTTCGAGCTCATCATGCAATTCATAATTTTCAACCCCCAACTCAACAGGAATCTCCGAGAAAGTATTTGCATTGTTTTGTGATACATCACTCATTTTTTTAATGCCGTGCAGAAGGTCTTGAATGAATCCGATTTTTCCCATATCCTGCGATTGCAGCATGGACAGTTCTTCCGGAAGATCATAAGGAGCCATATCACGATAACACGGAATCAATAATTTGTTTTTGTCTTTTTTCATCAAGGCAAGGAAGCGGCTCCACTCATTTTTTACCTTATATTGGTGATAGTAAGGATTCAATACTTCTACTTTCGTGAATGTATTCTTATACTTGAATTCATGGGATTTGTAGAATGTATTGATTTGATTGATGTGGCTTGTCAGACGTTTCGTATATGGAGTGTCTTGATAAGGAATGTCTGATTTATCCTCTCTCAGTATGATCGGTTTGCTCTCTGTGTTTGTAATTACATTCAATAGGTTGAATCTTTGTGTCAGAGTATCCGAAGGCCATATACGGGTAAGAAAGCCTGTTGTATTATAAACTGTCTCTTCCTTTTTTTCAAAAAACTTAACTCCTTTTTTTTCACAGACAAGCCCCTTTTCCTTTAAAAACTCAAGCACTCTCCGAAAGGGGATTCTTTTGAAATGCAAAGTCTCATAGCGTCCGTGCGAATACATCTCATTCTTGAAGCTGATTGCAACCGGAACATTCCTGCAATGCGCGTTAAAAAGATTGCAGAGATACAGTTTTAAAACTGGCTTCATCCTTTTCAGCGTTTTCTTTTTGCATTTGTCTTTCGATATTTCCATCCAGAGTTCATCAAATAGAGGCTGAAGCCCTGCATAATCTTTCCACGCCCACACGTCAAACAGAATCGAATCATTCAATACGGGTTTCTTCATACGGCACCTTCGCTGTTGCTCTGTTCATCGGCTTGCGCCTGAACACTTCGGATAACCTCCAAGAGCGGGGTATTGTTGTTTCTCCGGATTTGTTTCATGAATATTTTTCTGTAAGGATTGGAGACCTTCGCCTGAAGTTCCTGCAAAAAGTCCTGTCGGTTTTCGGGAAAATTGGCGACCAGTTGTTGAATTATTTCACGTGCGTTTAATTTTTTCATTTTTTTCTCCCTTAGTTAAAAAGAACTTACAAACCAATACAAGTTTCTGGATTCAAGTTTTAAAAGATTATTATTCAGCTTTATAGGGGAATCTCTGTACAGGCAATAGCGCGTGCTATATATTGCGCACACGTACTATATATGGGGATTTCAGCGCAAACGATTCATAAGACGAATGCTGATATCAATTCTTTCGTCTCAGGTGCGGCATGGATGCTCGCAACAACTCTCGGGGCTTTGTTATGAACCGGCTGTTTTTTTGGCTTTGTAATTACTATACCATCACTTTTGAAAAAAAACAAGCCCTTCGTCATTTTCTTTGAAAAAAACCATCCATTTGTTTCCGGATGGTTTCCTTCGGCAACGGTCGAACATCAAGAACTTCAAATATATTCAATTCAAAGTTCAGTTTCAGAATGGCTTCCTTCAGGACTTTCGGTTCGTAGGCTTTCGCGTAGGTCCCGAAGGTCATGGATTCATCCTTGTGTCCGGCTAATGCTTCGGCAATCTCTTTGGAAATACCGCCCTGCTTCAGAGAATTGCAAAAGCAATGCCGCAAGGAATGAAACACCTTGTTCTTTTCTGTCGTGACATAACGCCGGTTGAAGTGGCCGAAGAACTTCTGGAAACGATCCGCAAATCCATGTTTTTCATTATAAGTCAGTTGCGGCCATAACCGACGGTCACTTGTCTGCCTCTCTTTTTTGATCGAAAGGGCATATCCGAGAAATCCCAGGTCAAGAAGAACCGGATGCAAAGGGATGAGGCGTTGGCTGTTCGGGTTCTTGAGACGCTTTCTTTCATCTCCTTCCTTCGTAATGGAAAAGCAGACAATTCCGTCTTTCAGAACAATATCCGTCGTCTGCATCTGGCAAATCTCGTTCTCTCTGGCTCCCGAATACAGGCCAATCAACGGAATCCAGAACTTGTAAGGAGCCCATCCGTGAAGTTTGTCCCGTCTCAGATTTCCAAACAGCTTCACAAGGTCTTCCGGCATATATGCCGTTCTCCGTTCTTCCGGTTCCTCTTTCAACTTGATTTTCAGATGGGAAACCGGATTGCGGTCCACATAGTTCTTATCGAAACACCAGCGAAAGAATCCTGAAATCGTGTCCAGCCTGAGATTGACGGTCTTCAAAGAAAGTTTTTCGTGTCCGGTGTCTTCGATCACTTCGCGCAAAGGCCGTTCTCTCAAGCCGGGCATCGTCTTCCAGCGAGCCGGAAGCCTCCTCAGCACATTGTCCCTGAAAAGCAGCATGTTGTCCATCTTGATTCTCCGGATGTCTTCTTCGGAAGAGAAAAACTCCACAAGGAGGTACAGCGTCTGCTCCACCTTGTCCCTCATGCTTGTTCCCCACGTCGGATGAGGTTCGCTCAGGTAAGCGCAAATCAGCTTTTCCAGCTTGTGAACTGTCTCCGCTTCTCTGATTTCTTCTGCTGAACGGTAGGAACCTTCCAGAATCTCTTTCCGGAGTGTGTCGCTGTATTCCGTTGCAAATCTTTTTCCGGTCAGACGTTCATATTCCAACCGCTTGAGCATCAGTTGCGCCTGTAAAAACTCATTGGCCATGAGCTTTCTATCGCTCTCATTATGAGGGATGTCTTTGAGCAGTATGTCCGCTTCAGCGAGAGCGCTCATTGCGTTCAGATTGTTTTCGGCAAGCGCTTTCTCGAAATATTTGATGGAGCACAACATCGATTTTTTCCCATCTTCCCGTATCTGAGGCGTGATTTCCCCATAATTGGACAGGAAACGGGCATAACCTTCCAGATTCTCGGTGATGTATTCTGCCAGAATCTCGCGTATTTTCTGTAAAGGGATCATCCTGAAAGCTCCTTGTTCGATAAGATGTTGCACCTTTTCCGAAATCAATTTACAGGCAGGAACGGCTTTTTTCAAGTCGGAAGTCCGAAGGGAGAGTTTCAGTTCCCTTTTCGATCCTTGCGAATACTGGACGGGCAGACGGCTCCGGTAATAGAATTTCCCATTCCGGCAGATCAGGTGCTTGACGGTAACATCCATGTTTTGACCTCATTGTGGTCCATTTTGTGGCCCAGGCAATGGACAAAGCATGAAAATTTTATCAACACGGAAATGATTGAAAACAAGGAGTTTAAAAAGAAAATGGCGGAGAGAGGGGGATTCGAACCCCCGAACCGGTAAAACCAGTTAACGGTTTTCGAGACCGCCGCCTTCGACCGCTCAGCCATCTCTCCGCAGGTTGGAAACAAAGTCCTCTTTAAAATGCCTCCTCTTTGCCGTTTTTCAAGTCGAAAAAGAAAATATGCGGAAAGTATTTCAGTATTTTCAGGCCGTCGCATTTCAGTACTCCCGCCAAAAACAGGCAACATGGAAAAACCAAAGGCGGGAAGCCAGTCTTTTGAGCTCAACAGGCTTTCTCGAAAAAGAGTAATTTTCCGTAATTCGGATTTTTGACGGGAGCATCCATTGCCAGGAAAGAACCCGGATCGGAAAAAATATCTTTTGAAACATCTTTTTTCTGTCCGGAAAACGGCGCAGAAGAATTTCGTCCGGCTTACACGAGGGTGTTGAAATACTCGCATTTACAGCCGTTCTCGACCATCAGGCGGCAGGCGGCGTTCAGGCCGTCGAAATATTCCGGGATGTAATTCACGTAATGCTTGTAAGCATACTGCTCGTGGGAACCGATCAGGATTTTTTCCTGTCCGGCGGAGACTTTTTCCATGAGCTTTGCGCGAATGCCGTCAATGTCACCCTTGTAGAGATTCAGGATGATGTCCACCGGGATGTCGTAGGTATCGAATTCGGGATTGTATTCGATGCCTTTTCCTTCCCGGACAGCAAAGAATTTCATGCCTTGTTTGCGCATGAAACGGCGGCCGTCGTCCGTGACCGCGAAATAGTGCATGATGACCGGCGCGATCAGGCATTTTTTCCCGACGATCCGTTCCATGGCCTGTTCCCACTGCGCATAGTGGGCGGGCAGTTTTTCCGGATGGGCTTTGGAGTAGGGATATTCCGGAAACTCGGACTGCGCATGAAAGGCGAAACGGAGCCATCCGGAATTGTCCTCGAACTCGGAACGGTAGCGGTCCGGGAAGAGGGAGAGGTCGAAATCAGGCTCGTGGGAGTTATGGTAGAAGGAGTTCAGGGTGAACCTGGTCCCGTAGGCTTCATGGGCCTTTTTCAGATTGGCCAGGTAGAAATTGTCGAAAATGGAGCGGAACGAGTGACGGTGGATGTCCGTAAAGAAAAAAACATTGTCGTCAATGAAGAAATTGTAGATTTTGCCTTGCGGGATGGGAGAAAGCATTTTGCGGATTCCTTCTGTTCTATGGAGATTATTGCATGCTCATGGCTTGCGGCTGGAAGAATGATTCCGACGGCATGACGGTGGGGACGTCCAGCGGAGGAAGCGTGTCGACAACGCCCCAGCGCCGGGAGACGGGCCAGAAGATGAACATGGCCAGGCCGACCATGTTCCGGCGGGGAATGAATCCCCAGTTGCGGCCGTCGAGACTGTTGTTCGTATTGTCTCCGAGCGCGAAAAAGAAACCGTCCGGGACGGTCAGCTCGCCGCCGAGCGCCAGCAGGCCGTCCGCGCGATGCCCCTGATAGCCGCCGTTGAGCGAATAGACTTTCCTGAATTTATCGGAGAACTCCCAGGCGGGCCTGAACTCCTTTTCCCCTTTCGGCCGGATCATCAGGATGTTATCGGAGATCTGGAGCGTATCGCCGGGGAGTCCGACGAGCCGTTTGATGTAGTAGTATCCTCCCAGCGGCTGGGTCGGGGAGGAGATGGTTTCCGTATTGAAAACGATCACATCGCCGCGTTTGAGCTTACGGAAATGGATGCTGAAGCGCTCGACCAAAACATGGTCGCCGGTGGAGAGCCAGCCGTCGCAGAAGGTCTCGCCCTCGCTGTAGAACGGAGTGGTTTTCTTGAGATACCGGACGATCTGGGGGAAGAGGTCGCCGGGGAGCGTGTAGGAATCGCTTCCGATCTGGAAATAGGATTCCGGGAAAAAGAAAAGCCTGTTCCATTGCTGGTAGCGGTCGGAAAGGAGTCCGTCGCTCCTGACTTTCAGGGCGGCGCGCCGGGCCTGGAGCGGCATGAAGCCCCGGGTCACGGGCCCCATGAACGGGCTGGAAGCCTCGCGGTCGATGTAGTGAATCCCGAAGAGCGTCGGCTGCATGCTGCTGGTCGGAATGCTGAAAGGCTGGAGATACAGTGCGCGGACTCCGCCGGCAACGGAACAGGCCACCACGAGAATGTCCAGGAAGTTGTGCATGGAATGGGCAAATCCCTTTCGGGGAAGGATTCGCCCGAGCTTGTCTTCACAGCATGCGATCGCGGGAGCATCCGACAGAGACGGCTTTTTTCCGAAAACGTCCAGTTCGCGCTTGAGTTTTTCGAGGGCTGCGCGGGTGGAATCTTCCAGAATATCGTCGTCCGCCGCGAGGGTGAAAGAAACGGACGATTTCAATTCGTGAAGCTGTTTCTTGAGTTTTCTCTTTTTGAAATAATTCATGAAAAAGTCAGAAAGCATAGCATCTCCCGGTTTTTAAAGTGGGGAACAATACCACGGAAACCCCTTCAGGTCAAGCGTCGTTTGAATATATCGCGGAAGGAAGTATATTATTGAGCTTTAAAACATTTTGAAAAAGGTGATGGAATGCTTTTTCTTTACAGGATATTTTTCCCGTTTGCGTTCCTGTTTTTCGCGCCGGGGCTGGTTTTCAAGCTGATCCGGCGTCCGGGACGCAAGAAAAATTATGCCGAACGGTTCGGCATTTTCAGTCGGGAACGGGCGGAGGCGCTGTCGGCGATGAAGGGAGCGGTCTGGCTCCACGCGGTCAGCGTCGGCGAAACCAACGTGGCGCTGACGCTCCTGAAAAAATGGGCAGCGGAAAATCCGAAACGGAAATTCGTTTTCAGCACCACGACGACCACTTCCCAGGAAATCGCATGGAACAAGGTGCCCCCGGGCGTGGAGGTGTTCTTCTGTCCGGTGGATTCCGCACTCTTCGTAAAAAAAGCGCTGCGGATGATCCGGCCCTCCGCGCTGGTCATTTTCGAGACGGAAATCTGGCCGAACCTGATCACCCTGAGCCGTCAATCCGGTGCGAAGGTGATTCTGGTCAATGCGCGGATTTCGGACCGCTCGGTTAAAGGGTATCAGAGGTTCCGCCGCTTCTTTTCTCCCGTGCTGGATTCATTTCACCGGATCTGTGTCCAGACGGAGCTCGACCGCGAACGTTTCGCCGCCGTCACTTCCAAGGCGGAGCTGACGGTGACCGGGAACATCAAGTTCGACCAGGCTCCGGCTCCGGATCTTCAAGGGATCGATCTTTCCGAATATTTCGGCGACGGCATTGTTTCCGTGCTGGCATGCAGTACGCACGCTCCGGAAGAGAAACTGATCGTGGACTCCTACCGCAAAGCGCGGGAAACCAACCCGGCGCTCAAGCTGGTCATCGTGCCGCGTCATGCGGAACGGGGAAACGAACTGGAAGCGATGCTGGCCACCTCCGGACTGCGCTATCACCGGCGGACTTCCAAAAAACCGCCGGAGGAAAAGGTGGACTGTCTGCTGGCCGACACGACCGGAGAACTGGTAAAATTCATCAAATCCTCGGACGTCATCCTGATGGGCAAAACCTTCTGCCAACATCATGAAGGACAGAACATCATCGAGCCCGCCGCGCTGGGAAAAACCATCGTCACGGGACCGAAGATGATCAATTTCAGACAGGCTTTCGAGGCGCTTTTGAAGGGAGGCGGAGTAATGTCTCTTGCCTCGGATTCCGAGCTTCCGAACGCCATCCGCATCCTCGCCGCCGATCCCGTGCTGCGGAACCGTCTCGGGGCCAATGCCCGGAACGCGGTCGCTCTCCATGCCGGCGCTCTCGCCAAAACCATTACCATTCTGGAGGAAAACTTGCCATGACACCCATAACCCAGTCTCTTCTTGCCCGGGAAGGAATCATCACGGAAGCGATGAAACGCGTTGCCGGGAAGGAACGCCGCAGTCCGGAATGGATCCGCGGCAAGGTCGCGGACGGAACCGTCGTCATTCCCGCGAACATCCATCATAAGAATCTGGAACCGATCGGCATCGGGCGGGAACTGTATACCAAGATCAACGCCAATATCGGAAATTCCTCGCTGTCGAGCTGCCCCAAGGAGGAACACAAGAAGCTGGAAACCGCCATCCGCTACGGAGCGGACACGGTCATGGACCTCAGCACCGGCGGAAACATCATGTCCATCCGGGCCAACCTGATCGAACATTCCACGATCCCGGTGGGGACGGTTCCCGTGTATGAAATGGTCGCCCGGGCGGGAGCGGACGGCATCGGCCGCGAGCTTCTGCTGGAGGTCATGGAACAGCAGGCGGAACAGGGGGTCGACTATATGACGATCCATGCCGGGCTGTTGAAGTCGCATGTTCCGCTGGCGTTGAACCGGAAGCTGGGCATCGTAAGCCGCGGCGGAGCGCTTCTGGCCGGATGGATGACGAAGTTCGACCGGCAGAATCCTTTCTACGAATTTTTCGACGACATCCTGGCAATCTGCCTGAAACACGATGTCACGCTGTCGCTCGGCGACGGTCTCCGGCCGGGGTGCTTGGCCGACGCCAGCGACGCGGCGCAGTTTGCGGAGCTCGACACGCTCGGCGAACTGGTGTTCCGGTGCCGCAAAGCCGGGGTTCAGGCCATGGTCGAAGGGCCGGGACACATTCCGATGAACGAGATCGAAATGAACATGAAGCGCGAACAGGAGGTCTGCGGCGACGCCCCCTTCTATATTCTCGGTCCGGTGGTGATCGACTGCGCTCCCGGCTACGACCATCTGGTCGCCTCCATGGGCGGTATGCTCGGCGCCTATTACGGGGCCGCGATGCTCTGTTACGTGACGCCCAAGGAACACATCGGACTTCCCAACAACGAGGACGTCCGGCGCGGCGTCACCGCCTTCAAGATCGCCGCACACGCCGCGGACGTCGGCCTGAACAAGCCCGGCGCACGCGAACGCGACGACGCCATCAGCGACGCCCGGGCCGAATTCGACTGGGAAAAACAGTTCTCCTTCGCCATCGATCCGGAACGCGCACGCGAATACCGCGCCGACGCCCTCCGCGAGACCTCCCCGGAACATACCGCATCGGCGCACGACGGCAAGTTCTGCACGATGTGCGGACCGGATTTCTGTTCGGTCCGGATCAGCGCGCGGCTCAAGGAAGAGAAGCGGAAACAGGAAAACGGATCGAACTGACCTTCGGATTCACACTGATTTGCAGTCTTAAGGTTAGTAAAAGTCCAATTACGTTGACCTTAAGGTAAGTTTTGTTCTTACGTAAGCTTTCATGACTTTTGGACGATCATTTGATCAGGCACAGTCTGAGGTAGGTTCGTGACTCCGTCGCGAACTGAATTTTCTCCCTTCAGTTCGGCAGGGGACTGCCGAACCTACCTGAAACGTCGCAATGCAAAAATTGTGTTGATCTCAATGTGACTTTTGCTGTCCTTGTGAATGCATATTGGTATTATTTCGGGGATGCGAGATACTCGAGGAAGAGATCGGTCAGGAAACGGTTGCCCGCTTCCGTCAGGTGGACGCCGTCGGACGGACTGAAAAGCGCGGCCTTTTCCGCCTCATTTTTCATCGGCGCATAGACATCCAGGTAATCGAGGTTTTCTTCTTCGGCCAGTTGCCGGAGCACGGCGTCGAAGGCTTCCAGCATTGCGGGCTGTCCGAACAGGGCGTGAACCTTGTCCAGCGCTTTCTGTTTATCCGCCGATTGCTTGCAGACTTCAAAATTGGATGAGGTGGGCGACACCAGTACGATCCGTGCTTTGCTGTGCTTGCGGAGATGCCCGATCACCTCGCGATAAGCGGTTTTCTGTTCTTCCGGAGTGACCTGCGGCACCTCATAGTTTTTAGTGGAGAGGCAGCGAGTATCGTTGTGCCCCAGGAAAATGAAGATATAGTCGTAAGGCGTTTCCAGCAGACGGTCGTACTGTTCCTGCCGGTATGCGCCGCCCTGGATCATCCGCTGCCGGACGCGGGTAATATAGTCGCCTCCGACTCCGGCATTGCGGAAGGCCGCCTTTCCCGGATGATAGCGGTTCAGCCAGAAATTCACCTTGTCCGCATAGTTGCGTCCGCGCTCGAAATCGCTTAAACTGTCCCCGAGATACAGGATCGAGACCGGCTTTTCCAGCTTGATCTTCCGGGCAAGACCGTCCGTTCTGTTCCAGGCTGCCGGAGAAAGACGGTCGATGAACACGTCGGCGGCAACACCGTATTTCACCGCCGAAACCAGAAGTTCGCTGTCTTTATCGCCCGGCCTGACGACAAAACGTCCGTCCCTGTCGGTGGCGGAATCCTGAAGTTTTCCTCCGAGGAATGCTTTCAGGGCAGCGTCCGGCACGGGTTTGCCGTTTTCAGTCAGACGGAACGCGACTTCGGGTAACGGTTTTCCGTCTTCGGCCACCAGATGCGCCGGGCTGACGGACATCGCCGCGCCCGGCGCCGGAGAATAAACCAGGCTTCCTTCATCGAGATACGCCGCGGCATTTTCTCCGCGCACTTCGATCAGGGGGGCGAACCGGATCAGAGTCGGTTCAGTGGACTGGATGTTCATTTTGATTTCCTGCCACTCCTCTTTTTTCAGCACGAGCGGCGCGGAGTAAATAAGTTTGGAAACGATTTTGTCCTGGCTGTCCTTCGTGTATTCAAGACAGCCGAGATACAGCTCGCCGGAGCCTCTGGCCTTCATGCTGTAGGAGAAGCGGCGTCCCCAGGGAGAATCGATGCGAGCCAGCTGATAGCAGCGCCCGTAAAATGCTTTGCCTTCGCGGGCGGCCTTGAGTTCTCCGCAGGATTTCCCTGTCAGGCCGGGCTTGACAATGGAGAATTTGCCGGCCCAGTAAGCGGGCTTGAGCCAGGAGGAGGAGTTTTCGAACCCGGGGTTGTTGAGGAGATTCTGCCCGAAGAGGGGCAATGCGCAGAAAGCGATCAGAACGGGAACAAAGAAACGATGCATGGCTTCACCCTGTTTTGCTGCCGGTTGATGATAACGTTGTCATTTTTCGGACTAATTATACCATTCCGATGTGAAAAAATCAATCAAATTCTTAAAATATTTGAATTTTTTTCATGAAACGGGGATTGACAAAAGGAAAAAAGTCAATATATTTATAGAAATGACAACGTTGTCATCAGGTGATCCGGAGGATATGTTGATGGAAAAGAACCGGCATTCATTGAAGTATATCGCGAAACTCAGCGGGGTATCGTTGTCCTCGGTGTCGCGTGCGCTGGACCCGGCGCGGAACCACATGGTGCGCCCGGAGCTCCGGGAGAAAATCCGCCGATGCGTGGATAAGGTGAACTTTTCCGTGAATCTGTCGGCCCGGCGCCTGCGTCTGAACAAGGCGGAGGCCATTACCGTGATCGTTTACCTGGACTCGTTCAAGCATAAGACTTTTTCGGTGGAGTTTGCCAGCCCCAGCGCCGGACGCGACGACATCCAGTGCCTCTCTGCGGCCATCAAGGCGCGCCGTTACGACATGAAGCTGGAGTTTATCGCGCCGGATCAGCGGCTGCCGTACCATGTATTCGACCGCAACCGTACGGACGGCGTTATTTTCGTTTCGTATTACGGCACGGAATATGTGGATTATCTGGAAAAGAACAAACTGCCGAACCTGTATATGAGCCGTTACATCGACACGAAACGCCATGACGTCGGGCTGGTCGGCCTGAACCGCGAACCCGGATACCGGCAGGCGATCGAGGCGCTGTTGAAGGCGGGACACCGCCGTTTCGCCTGGTTCAGTCCTCCCTTCCAGACTTCGCTGCGGGTGAACATCCATATTATCAATGAATTATTCCGCGAATACGGCGTCTTTGACGAAAGACTCTTCCTGCCGACGCTCTGCAATTATTACGATGTCCATGGAATTCTGAAAGTCCGCCGGGATGTCGACGCCATATTCTGCAGCAACGACGTCATTGCCGACTGGGTCGTCCGCGAACTGCGCCGCAACGGCGTGCGGGTGCCGGGCGATGTCTCCGTGGTCGGCTACGACAATGATCCGGCGTATCACGGCGAGTGGACCAACAACGTCGCCACCATCGAAGCGCCGAAAGCGCTGATGGCGGAGACCGCCGTCGGAGAGCTTCTGAAAATCGTCAATCATGAAAATGCGGAGCCCCATCCGCATATTCTGCTGGACACGATATTCATTCCCGGAGATACTACATTCACTCAAGCAAAAGGAGGTTGACAACATGAACAAGAAAAGGCCGAATTTTACTATTATCGAGTTACTGATCGTGATTGCAATCATGGCCATTCTGGCGGCCATGCTGTTCCCGGCCCTGAATCAGGCCAGGGAAACCGCCCGGCGCGGGAAGTGCATCGGACAGCTCAAGGAAATATCCAATGCATGCATCATGTATGCGGACGATTTCAACGGCTACTTCCCGCTGAGCACGAAACTGGGGGCCTCCGGGATATACAAGCCGACCTATGCCGGAATTTTGTACATCACCCGGAACCTGACCAATCCGCGGGTGTACATCTGCCCGACAGCGATTTCCTATCAGGACGCGGAACAGTGCCTGAAAGTGAAAAATTACGGTTTCAATCCCGATGTCGACCTCTGGGAAACAGGCGGCAACACCCTTTTCGACTGGATTCACTACGCTCCAAACAACTATTATGTGAAGTATGCGCAGGACGGCAGCGACGCTCCGGTCAAATACTTGCAGACCCGGATGCCGTCCGTGAAAGTCATGCTGGCGGACAGCGTGAACTCGAACCCGACGGAATACGTCGCCAACAATCCGCCGCGCCGGGGCTCCGGCAGAACGCTGATCAATACGTACAGCTCTTCCGCAGGATATGCCTATCTCCGGCCGATGATGGACCCGCGCCACTCCAATTCCTCGAACGTTTCCTGGGCGGACGGTCATGTCTCGACCGAAAAAGAAGCCTGGAAAAACATTCAGGGAACCATCAAGAAATACCGCTGGGACCCCCTGGAAACGGATTCAAAGAAATAACCTCAAAATCAATCTTCAACCAGGGAAAACCAATTCTTCTGGAATCGGTCACAGGGAAACAAATGAAAACATATATTCTCCCGCTCTCGTTCCTTGCCGTTTTGCCGGGCCTCGCCGCGGGGCCTCTGGCTCTCGACGGCTGGACCCCGAACACACCGAAAACCGGCACGATGACTCTGGAGGGCGACCGCCTTGTCCTGAAGTCGCTCGACGAAAAATTCGGCGCCACGGTCTATCATAAGCGCTCCTCCGCCAGACCGGGCCAGCTTTTCAAGCTCACCGTCCGGGCGGACGGACAGGGCACTCTGGAAACCGGATTGTATCTGTACGGCGAGAAAAACGGATTCCTCGGGCGGATGCCGAACCCGATGAAGGCCGAAAAGATCGACGACTCCCAGTCCCGCGACGCCGTGTATTATCTCGAAGTGCCCGCCGGTGTCGTCAACGACAAGGAAAAGGCGGCGTTTTACCGTCCCTGCCTCCGGGTGCCGAAAGGAGAAGTCCGGGTATCGAGCGTCGTGCTGGAGGAAACGGAGTCCATTCCGAAAGCCGTCAACCGGCTCGATGAAACCCGCTCGGTCAAGGGAGAAATCCTGCCGTTCTTCACCGAGCCGAATCGGCTGGACGTGAACTATGCCTCCTGGACAGTCACCGGCGGCAAAAAAGAAACCGCGGACCGGTCGTTGAATCTATTCACTTCCGATGAAAAAGAGATGCTGGTGGCGGTGTCGCCTCCGATCAAAATCAAACCGGGCGAAAAATACTTGCTGACCGGCCTGTATCATACTTCGGACGCCGGATTCGGTTCCTTCGGCTTTCTCCGGGTCATGCCGTCTTCACAGGTGGCGGCCGCCTTGAACCAGCTGCGGGAACCGCAACTGTACAGTCCGTTCCAGGGACGCGAACTCTACAACCGGAAACCCGGCGAATGGGTCCGCCTGACCGTTCCTTACACGCCTCCGGCCGGAGTCAATGAGGTGAAGGTGGTGATTACGCAGCATGGAACGCCGTGCCGTGTCGCCTGGAGCAGTCTTTATTTCGGGCTCGGCCCGTGGGAAAAGGATTCGCGCAACAAGGAATACGACTGGGACAAATACGTCAACAAGCTCGACCCGCTTGCCGGCATGGAAGACACGCTCAAGATTCTGGAAAAACGCGCATCGTCTACAGTGGAGGTGAAACAGTCCGGCTATCCGAGGCTGTTCATCAACGGCAAGCTGGCGCCGTCGCTCGTCTACTTCGGCGATTTCACCAGACCGGAGCGCTCCAAATTGCAGGACTTTTCCCGGGCGGGCGTGAATCTCCAGATCATTCCGCTGGGCCGCCATCAGAAAATCTGGCGCGGAAACAACGATTACGATTTCGCCAAGCTCGATGAATTGATCTGGAGCAACATCCGGCGCAACCCGGAAGGCAATTTCATCGTCCTGCTGGATTGTTCACCCTACGAAAAATGGGCGGAGGAATTTCCGGGCGAAACTGCGGTCGACAGCAAAGGCAAACCTTCCGTCAGCCGTCACGGCAAAGAGGGGCTCCCCAGCTACTGGTCGCAGGTCTACCGCCGCCAGACGACGGACTTCATCCGGGCCGCGGTCGGACACATGAAAAAACAACCCTATTTCAAGGCCGTCGGCGGATTTTTCCTGTCCGGCAATGAGGATGGGCAGTTTTACTATCAGGTCGTGCGCGGCAGCGTGCTGGAGGACGGCAATTCGCCGGGAGCCTTCCCGGAATTCCGGCGCTGGCTGAAGGCACGCTACGGCACGGTGGAAAAACTTCGCCAGGCCTGGAACACCCCCTCCGTGACCTTTGAAAACGCGGTTCCGCCCGTAACGGAGAAACGCTATCCCGGAAATTTCTACGATCCGGCAACACAGATGCCGCAGATCGACCTGACCCGTTTCCTGAACGAAAGCATGGGCGAGTTCGCCAATCAGATGTGCCGCACCGCCAAAGAGGCAGCGGGCAAGCCGGTGATATCGGTCATGTGGTGGGGACGCGGCGGCTCGATGATGGTGTATCCGCATTTCGCCCAGACGTCAACGATTTTTCCGTCCGCCGACCTGGACCTGATGGGCGCGCAGCCGGGGTATCAGGGCGAACGCAATGCCGGATGCAGCAACTTTTTCTCCTGGATTCCCGATTCGGCGCGCATCCACGGCAAGGTGTCGATGATCGAGGCGGATTTCCGCACATGGACATCGCCCGTCAACTCGCTGCTGCACGACTACCTGGTGGCGCGTTTCTGGAACCACGAGGAGCTGCAAGGAGCGCTGCTCCGGGACTTCGGACGTCAGTTGAGCGTCGGCGGCGGTCTCTGGTTTTACGATATGACTGCCGGCTGGTTCAAAGATCCCCTGATCATGAACGATGTCGCGAAAATGTCCGGGATCGGAAAAAAATTATACGAACGTAACAATGTATACATGCCCGCCGAAATTGTTTTCGTGGTCGACGAGGACAACTATTACATCACCACCGAACAGCTCGGCATCTGGAACGGGCCGAACTTTCATACGGTCCGCAAGAATCAGCGCGCCATGCTCCGTTCCGGCCTGAAATATGATTTTTACTACTTCCGCGACCTCGTCGACCGCAATATGGACGGCTATAAAGTCTACGTTTTCCTGAACGCGTTTCACCTGACAAAGGAAAAACGCGAATTCATCGACCGCAAGCTCAAAAAGGACGGCAGGACGATTGTCTGGGTGTACGCGCCCGGATATGTCACCGACACCGGCCTTTCCACCGAAGCAATGAGCAAGCTCACCGGCATCCGTATCGCCGAAGCCGGAAGCCCGCTCAAGGACTCCGTCTATACGGATTCTCCACTGGGCCTGGGCGTCGCCGGGAAACGGGTCGGCATGGACAACAGCCTCGGGGGCGTCTCCTTCCGCGTGGAGGATGCCCAGGCCGTGCCGCTGATGCGCTACAGGTATGGAAAGCAGGAAGTTTCCGGAGCCATGCGGGACTTCAAATCCTGGAAAAGCATCTACCTCGGAACTCCGGTGGCGTTCACCCCGGAATTCCTCGGAAACCTTGCCGGTTTCGCCGGAATCCCGGTCTGCAATACGCCGGGCGACATGTTCATTTATCACCGTGATGACCTGATTTGTCTGCACGGGGTCGTCGGGAATGAAAACCGCATCCGGCTTCCGTTCAAAGCGACGCTCCGGGATCTGATGACCGGGGAGGAAATCAAGCAGGAATCGGGCGAATTCGTGATCCGGCTGCGTCCGACGAAAACCCGTCTGCTGGAAATCATCCGGTAATACCAATTTGCTATCTTAAGGATAACAAACAGTCCCATTGAGCTCAACGCATTTTTTGTATTGCGACGTTCCGGGTAGGTTCGGCAGTCCCTGCCGAACTGCGGCAAATCAGTTCGCGACGGACTCACGAACCTACCTCACTTTGTGTCAAAACAAAGGATCGTCGTGAAGTAAAGAGAAATGTCATAAGAAAAAGAAAACAATTTTTTCTGCCGCCCCATTCCGGACAGGATCGTTTATAAAAAAAGAAGGAAGGCCCCTCTTGCGAAAGGTCTTCCTTCCCTGAAACGCCGTTGGAACGGGATTACTTGCAGTGACGCTTGCGGATTTTGGCCGCCGCGTTCTTGATACCCTCGATCATGTCGCGGATGTTCTGCTCGGTCAGGCGCGGATGCATCGGAAGGTTGGTTTCACGCTTGTAGAAGAACTCCGTCGCGATGGGACACTGGTTGGGATCGTAGCCCATTCTCTTGAGGCCCGTGAAGTGGAATGTGGGCTGGTAGTGGAGAATGGTCTGGATGCCTTCTTCCTCATAGAGGACCTGCATGAATTCGTCGCGGGTTCCGCCGAGTTCCTTCTCATTGACGCAAACCGTGTAGAGATGGAAGACGTGCTCATAACCCTCGGGCTCGTAGACCGTCTCGATTCCCTTGACGCCCTGGAGTCCGGCGGTGATCTTATGGCCGATCTCGCGGCGTTTGGCGGTCAGCATGGGGAGTTTGTCGAGCTGACAGCAGCCGACGGCGGCCTGGATTTCATTCATGCGGTAGTTGCTGCCCCAGTGTCCGTTGTACGGAATCACGTCGAAATGGGCGGGCATCCAGTACTGAAGAAGGGAGGTCTTCTCGCAGGTGGTTTTGTCGCCGAAGCTCCATTTGCTACCCTGTTCGCTCCAGGAGTGGTTGTTGCTCATGCAGCGGAGGTTCTGGATTCCGTGCGTGAAATCGTCGCGGTTGGTGGTGATCATGCCGCCTTCGCCGCAGGTGGTGATGTTCTTGAGGGAGTGGAAGGAGAATGCGCCGAAGTCGCCGATGGAGCCGGCCATGCGTCCCTTGTAGGATGCGCCGGTCGCGTGGGCGCAGTCTTCGAGAACGAAAAGGTTGTGCTTGCGGGCGATTTCCATGATGGGGTCCATGTCGACCATCAGGCCGGCGTAGTGGACCACATAGATGGCCTTGGTCTTTTTCGTGACCTTCTTCGCGACCTTTTCAGGATCGATGTTGAACGTGCGGGGATCGATGTCCGCAAAAACCGGGACGCCGCCTTCCTTGAGGATGGCCAGGGATGTCGCCACGAAGGTGTTCGGGGTCACGATGACCTCGTCGCCCGGCTTGATGTCGAAAATCTGGGTGCCGATATGCATGGCCGTGGTGCAGTTCGAGCACGCAAACGCGTGTTTGACCTGGTGGCTCTGCGCGAACTTCTTCTGGAATTCCTGGGTTTTCGGACCCATGGTCAGGGAGTCCTGCGCCATGGCCGCGAGCGCGGCGTTGCGCTCCGCGTCGTCATAAATGCTGCCCATGAACGAATAGGGGACCTTGAGCTTGACGCCGTCCTCCGTCGCATACGAGCTGGTGATTCCGCCTTCGGTCTTGCCGCCGGTGATGTGTTCCTTGTCAATGGGTTTGAGTGCCATTTTTCATTCTCCTGTTTTCTGTGGTTGTTGAAATCGACGGTGAAAAAACGGGTTAGGTCAGAGGGACAATATCTTGAGTTTCTCATTGTCCGCGTGATGGATCCGGGCTCCAGTCTTGCGGGCCTTGTCGGCATCCCGGATCGCCCTGGCAATCGCCTTGGACGCGTTTTCGATACACTCTTTCTCGATTTTAGCCCCGAGCGCGGCGCTGGCACGCTCCGGATAGCCCATCACGCCGATCTTGACATCTTCGCGCTGGGAGGTCTGCACGATTTCCTGCTTGAGGTCCGTGAAGCTCACGCGCTTCTGATAGCTGTCCGGGTCTTCGCGGAGACGCCCGGCCACGGCGGGCTTGTCCATGACGATCTTCTTGCGGACCACCTCCGGACACCAGTGCAGCATCAGGGAGGTCTCCGCCTGGGAAGCATGGTAATCATGCGTATTGAAAAGTTCCAGCCACGTGGGAGAGAAGTCCCAGAGCGGAAGCATCAGGATCAGGTCGTCCGCCAGCGCCGGATTCAGCCATTTCAGGATGCGGAGCGATTCCTTCAGGTGAAGCATGCTTTC
>MWCA01000102.1 GCA_002069785.1 Lentisphaerae bacterium ADurb.Bin242
GAGGTTCCAAGACCTTCGCGCAGTTTCCCGGTTTGACGGAGCATTTCGCCTGCCGCCGGGAAGACGGACAGGTCCGGCCGCACGATCCCGTGGTAGGAGGGCATGCCGTCTCCGGTGGTGGTGTAGAACATGATCATGGCCGGACGGCGGAACATTTCATTCCACACCCGGTCGCACAATATCGACGGAGAAGTGGAATAACCGACCCAGGAATTGCTGATGTAGTCATCCGGTGAGATGGAACGGCTGACTTCGTTCATCAGATTGTAATAATTGACTTCGGCATAATTTCCCATCCATGCCTGCGTGTCCACCATTCGGTCCGCATGGGAAAGGAAGTCGATGCCGCCCGTTCCTTCCATCCCTGCGAGGATGTATGGATCGATCTTCCGGAAATAATCTTTCAGGAAACGGTTGCATTCGCTGTACGCATAGCTTTTGAAGTCTTGACGATCGATCCAGCGGGCGTAATTGCCGGCCAGGAAGGAGCCGGCCTCCTGATCGATGAACATATTGTCCCAGAATTTTTTCGCCGCAGCGCTTTTGGTGTATGTGCGGGTTGCATCCGAAATTTCATTGGAACTGCTTCCCGCTTTGATCCAGTTGACATAATGAGGGATCATGTGGTTCCAGCGGGCCCGTGTGCCGTCGCCCATGAACAGGGTAATGTATTTTTCCAGGTCTCTGCCCTGATTCTTTTCCGGAATTTTGCTCAGACCGACTTCCTCCCAACTCTTGAATGCGGTTTTCCAGTTCCGATTGAGTCTGTCAAGATTGCCCTGATATTTTCGTTTCAGAAAATCGCGGTATTCTTTCAGACATCCCGGAGCAAAACAGCCGTAATGTTCCTGCACCTCATCGCCAAGCGAAACCAGGCGCAATCCGGCTTTATAGGCGGCGGTCCTGTTCTTGAAACGGTCGGTCAGCTGTTTGCGGCGTGCTTCGGAAAAAAAGCAGTTGTTCGGATTGTCGCCCGGAATCGTATCGAAAACATGCGCGGAATTCAGCTGGTAATCCTGTAACCCGTAGGGAGAATGCCTGACATTGGCGCCCGGCATCATCAGCGAGGTCAGCCCCAATTCGGCCAGGCGGCGATTCAAATCATGCACTCCGTCATGTGAATAGGCATGTCCCCACGCGCTGAATTCAAACATGCGCGGACGGCGGATAATCCGGTTGCAGTATTCATATTGACGCGAAATCTCTTTTTCTCCGTTGTAAAGAGAGGCTTCCAGGGTAATCGTGGAAGGCATCCAGTCTTCGATCGTGAAGGAAAAAGGCGCTTTGCCGTTCGTTGCGGACAAGGTTTCTTCCGTCAGAATCCGGCGTTCGATATCGCGCAGACGGAGCTTCACTTTGCCGCTGCCTGTGAAAAGAACCAACCCGCTGATCTGCTGTCCGACATCGCCGGCGTAATTGTCATTGTCAAAAGTGATTTTCTCGATGGTCCCGGTCGTATCTTTCGGAATATCGAGTGTTTTGGCTGCAAACGTATAGCCTTTCTCTTTGGAACGGACTACCGCATTCACATAGTATTTGCCGGGAACCAGATTCGGAAGGGAGGCCGCAAGCTGTTTCCTGCCGTTGAAGGCAACATTTTTCATAACGGGATGACGATCTCCGCCGCCGACAGCATCCACGCTCAATTCCGCGTCGGACGGCATATCTCCGCCCACTGTAATCTGTTTTGCATCCGCGGCAATTGTAAGAGCGGGGAGCTGCTTTTTCATCGTCCAGAACAGGTTTTCGCCGATGCTGCGGAATAGGGCGTCGTAGTCGTCGCGCCAGCCTTCCTGGTAACCCATCACCAAGGTTTTTTCCGTGCGTCCATACCCGTAAGCGGTGCGATATTTCGGATCGGGTAGATCGAATCCCTGAATCTGAACGCCCAGCCCTTTGCCGATCTTGTAATAGGTCGCTTTCAGGGGCGCCTGCGGTTCAATTGAGGCCGGGGCTTCCATTCTATTTTTTTCTTTCAACACGTTGGAATCGTCATAATCCACCAGGATCAGGCCGGCGCCGTCGCGCACGATCTTGAAGAGCAGCACCGAATACAGTTTCGGATATTCCGAGAGCAGTTTTGTGGGAGAATCTTCAAAGAAAACGAAAGCGTCCCATTGTTGATTGAGCAAGTCTTCCAGACGCGCCGCTCCGGAGTTTTCTCCGATGATTTTTCCCTTGAAAACCAGCACCGTCTGATAAGCCAGGTCAAACCGTTCACTCATTTCGGCGGGATACCGTCCGGCACCGGAACGGTAAGTGGAGAAAAACAGCACCCGCGGCTTCTTTTCGAACGGCGTCGGTGACAACCATTTCGTATGGGGTGTCTCATAATTCCCCTGTTTATGGATTTCCTCCACCGCAAAAAGCATGCTTCCGAATCCAGCCAGCAGACAGATCAAAGAAACAATAATCCCATTCGTCTTCATTCGTCTTTCCTTTCTTTGAAGTAAAAAATATCCGGTGAATCCTTTTACCAGCCTTTGATTGGATTTCCTCTGTTATACGGGTTGGAATAATAATATCCCATGGAATCCTTTTCAATGCCCCTGCCGGAATAATTCTGGTTTTCCGGATAGTTTGTATTGCTCCCCCAGAGAGCCAGGTTTTCCACTCCGAGAGGGGCAACGTTTCCCGCAACAAAAACCGTCATCCCACGCTTGTTGTGACGCAAACCCGGTCCCGCGGCAACTCCGCCGATCAGCGTTGAACTCTGGCTTCCTCCCGCCACATAACCCACGTCCAGACAAGCCACCATGTGTCCGTTGGCTTCCGCCGTACTGATCGCCGCGGCATTTTTCATCCCTCCGATATTATCCACCGCCAGCATATGCTGCGAGGGCATCTTCACCAGCTTTGACGGCAGAAAATTGGCTCCCGGATTGGATATCCCGTATCCCAGATGGTGGTTGCTGGTGTTCGGACTGGCGGCCATCTTGGTACAGATGCCGGGGTCCATGCTGGGACAATACATCGCTTTCGACATCAGCTTGGACGGCATCCCGTAAGCGGTATATCCGTCCACCACCGCCTCGGCAGTGGGAATTCCCAGATACTGCATCAGTTTCACGGCCCAGGTCTGCGCGGCATTTTTTGCATTCAAATACAGAATCGGCGGACCGAAATCCCGGTTGTCGTTGAAATACATGTTGAATGCGGTTCCGATCTGTTTGAGGTTGCTGGTGCAAGCGGACGCCCTGGCTGTTTCCCGTGCCTTGTTCAGTGCGGGCAGCAGCATGCCCGCCAGAATCGTAATGATGACTATTACAATCAGCAATTCGATCAATGTGAAATGTCCCGCATACGAATTTTCTTTCGCATTCCTTATTTTCATTTTCCGCTCCTCTGTTAGGACTCATTGTTTGGTACGAAATCTTTTGGCATATATTTTACATGGATTTGATGGAAAGAAAATGTCAATTTCATGAAAAGAGATGTCTTTTCTTACCAAAATGCAGGCGGCTGTTCTTGCAAAATATTTCGCGCCGGAGTATGATATGTCCACGAAAAACAAGGACTGTCTCATGAGCATGAAACGGAGCAAGGATATTTTTCTTCAAGGGCGGCGGGAAGAGGAAAAACAGCCGCTCCGGCCGGAAATCGACCGGAGCGCATACATCCATCCGACAGACCGGAATCCAATCAATTGAAATGCCGGTGAATATCTGGAAAACACTGGATTTTTTTCTTATTTTGGAAGAATGGTGTAACGGAACTCATTCGCATCGTCCAGGAGATTTACCCGGAGACAAGAATTCTTATCCTTGTTTGCATAGTAATAGATATTGCATTTTCCATCGAATGTGATTGTAAATTCCCTGCCGGAGCAATCCGGGTATAAAACCAGGTCGGGGGAATCGATGTTCAAGGCGAGCGGCCCGACTTGATTTTCATTGGGCAAGGAATATTCTTTGCCGTCTATTTTCACGCATGGTTTTGCAAAATCCTTCAAAGCATAATTGATGAATATCCCTTTGGCCCGAATATTTTCGGGCACGGCTGTTTTCCAGGAGTGTTTCACCTCGATCGAATTGAACTGGGTCACATGGACCGTGGTAGTCAAGTCGATGATATTTTTTTCATCGGCGGGAATTTTAGCCGTGGCTTCCCAGAGAGTATCGTTCTTCCGGACCATTTTGGGATCCACTTCTTTTGCCATCATGGAAAAAAATTTTTTTGGATGCTTTGTTTCCATACTAAAGTAAATGGCGCTTCCGGTGAACTGATTCCCTTGAACGGAAATCATTCCATAGTGATACGGCAGAAGGGCAAACTTCGCGAGACGGGAATAATGGATGGAGTCTTTTTCAATAACCAGTTCTCCGGCAAATGAGGATGCGGTGAACCCGAGAATCATCATACCCAGTAATTTTTTCATTTTTACTCTTTTCCTTATCTTTTCCATAAAAAACGCCTGAAAGTCATTCCAGAATGCATTGGGCAAAGAGAGCGGGATTGACGCCGCCGGCAAGCCCGTACGTCAGATAAAGCCAGTAATCGGCTTTCGATCCGGAATCATCGTCGAATACACAGCATGCAAACCCGAAAACAGAGCCTTGCTTCAGATTCGGGCCGATCAGAGAAAGGGGAATTTTCACCTGATAAAGCGTGTGTCTGGTTTTTTCATCACGAACGATTTTATATCGGCTTCCGTTCCTGACTTCACTTCGCCTTGGACTTCTGTTAACGTAAAAAGTTTCTCCTTCGGAAGTGTGGGCCACTGTGATCAAAGTATCATCGGGATCGAATGCTTTGGTATTTTCGACATGGTTGGTTTCGGGGTCGAATGCGAACTGAATGCTGTCTCCGTTCCATGCTTCGTTGCCTTTGAATACGTTGAAGTGATGATCGTCGGTTACATCTGCCGCAAAATAGAAATATTCCCCGTCATTCGCAAAATACATTTTTGCGCTGAGATCGTCGGGCCCGTTGTAAGTGGTTCCGTCCATCGGCTGGATCCTGGAGCTTCCGGAGACGACAATGGGGGGCACCGACTTCCATGATTCGAGCGTGCCGTCCAGTTTCAGACCGGAGGCGCGGACCACCCGGATCAGTTCCGGCGTGAACTTTTTCGTGACAGGCAGATAATCATCCCCGAAATCAAACGTCGCTTCGATGGTTTTGCCGTCCGGGGGCATGGGAAGACGCACGATCTGCGTGCTTGCCGGCGCCAGGCTGAATCGTACCGTTCCTGTTTTGTCCGTGCCGGGAATTGCGTAACGTGCATTGCCTTTTATTTCCTGGCTCAAAGAGAGGTTCCGCACATATACCTTCAAAGCGTCTTTTGACTCGCAGCGGAATTCCGGGATGATCGGAATATCATTCTGAATCCGGGCATTTTTCATCGCGTTGCGAAGAAGGACATAATTGTCCTTGTTCTGTTCGGTGCTCCAGAGGAAAACAGGCATTTCCGTAAGCGGGATGAGGAGTTTTGAGCCTTTGCGGTCCAGATGCACGGGATTGCCCATGGCATCCATCGCCTCGAATTTGTTCGCCTCGACTTCCAGCGTGGGCGTGAAGGCGGAAGTGATCGCCCAGAAGGCGCCGACCGCGCGGCCGTCGGTCTTGCGGTATACGGTGCTGCCGAGATCCGACTTCAGAGGAATTTCTTCGGCCTGGTCCACATTTTCGACGATGCGTCCGGCCGTGGCCAGAGCGGCGACCGCGGGCAGCGGCGTGGAGGCATTCCACCAGATGCCGAAGTAATAATACTGTCCTTCGTTGCCGCCGGCGCTGCCGATGGCAAGAAAGTAATAGAACTGGGCAAATCCGAGGGCTTTGGCCTTGAGGAAATTCCGCAGCAGACGGTTGGCCTGTTCCCCGCCGTATTTGGAGTCGAAAATATGACGGTAGTCGATGAAATAGCCGAACTCCGCCACATATATTTCCGAACCTTTGCAGTATTTTTTCATGGCCTCCGTGCCTTTTTTATACACGAAGGCAAGCGGCTCCTCGGTTCCGGCGGCGGGACGGCCCGGACCGATCCACCGGGGGTTCGGATAGCAGTCTACCGCGAAGGTGTTCAGATATTTTCCGCAGCGTTTGAACACTTCGGTAGAATAGATGAACCCGTCGCGGCAGTCGCAGTCGCAAGGACGGACACCGGAGATTTTGGCTGTCGGGTTCACTTTCAGAATCTCTTCGGCGGCGACTCTCACGCAATGACTGAGCACTTCCATGGACTCGCCGGTCACATAGTTGCCGACCATGTTTTTACCCTGGTCGAGCGATTTGTAATAGGTGTTGAGTCCGTAGGCGGCATCTACTTCGCCGCCGATTTCGAACTTGTCGACATGCGCGTGCATTTTCTTCATATAGTCGCGCATGAAGGACCGCCACAGCGTTTCCACCGTGTCTTTTTCCGGCAGCAGGCTCGTGTAGGCGATCTTGACTTTGGCCGCGTCTTCCAGCGTCTTTTTCTTCAGGAAGCGTTCCGGAGGACAGGGCTGAAGACTGATTTTGATCTTGTAGCCCGCTTTGCGCAGCCGGGGAGCCAGTTCCATGGAGTGTGACGCATATTCGTTTTTGTCGTTCATGCTGCCGCGCCAGGACTCCTGGAGGTCCACCCAGCTCACGCCGAGCAACCGTCCTGCTTCGGGGATGCTCTGTACGCCGTAAAGTCCGACAAAGGGTTCCATGGAGGACGGCACCTTTTCCACGGGGCGTGTCAGCACGTAGGCCATCGTCACGTTCGGCATGCCGTCCATGGTTGCGTCCACTTTGAACCAGCCGCTCTTTCCCACGGGCAGAGCGATTTCCTGCCGGAAATGGCCGTCCTTGAATTCCGGCGTGATCCGGTATTCCTTCCATGTTTTTCCGTAGAAGTCCGTAACCCGGATTCGAAGCGGTTCCTTCGGCAGCTGGTCGCCGTAACGCACCATATGCAGCTCCGCATTCAGATTCCGGTCAAACGGATGCACGTTGCCGTAAACGCTTTTCGCCTTCATATCCATGCGATATTTCACGGCGGATTGCCATTCTCCGGGATTTTTTCCTTTGCTGATCATGATTCGCTCCAGCCAGATGGTTCCCCAGCCTCGGTTCCAGCCGCCGACATAGGGGACATAACCGGTGACGCCGTCTGCCTCGAAGGTCATGGTGCAGCGCTTCCATTCCTTGCCGACCTCGACATATTCCTTGCCGCGTCGCGCCAGAATTCCCTGCGGTCCGTGAAATACGGATCCCTGTTTAAGCATCATGAATACGGCGCGACCGTTCGGAATGTCGCTTTTCATATAACACGAATAGGTATAGGTGCCTTTCGGAAGGATTACGGGAACCGGACAACGGGTGGCGCCGTTGAGCAGTTTCAGACTTCCGGAGCTGTTATAGCCGGTGGTTTTGTCGTGTTCATACCATGGTTTTGTCTCGTCGAAATTCGCCGGACGCGCCTCGGCCGGCGTGCCATATCCGAAGGGTCCGGACACCATCGTGCCCAGCCCGACTTCGAAGTCGGTGTCGCCGGATAACTCGTTCACCGGTTCCGAACTGAAGGCGATACATGAAATTGCATATATGCAAAATGCGATTGTTTTTCCTGTTTTTATATTCACTTTGTTCCTCCGATGAACTGCTCCATTGACTTTTGAGAGAGAGAAAATGTCACGAATGATCTTTCCGGGCAATAAAAATCGATTTGGTTTATTGGGGAATCCAGTTGGTGTTGAACCGTTTTCCGCGTCTGTAGTTTTGAACAGCCCCGTCGAACAGTATGAAATTGGCTGTTCCCTTGTGAAAGGCCCAGGCGGCTCCCCACTTCGGTGCATCGGGGTCGGCCGGATTACTGGTATATCCGGGCTTGGTATAATCGAAACGGCACCGGATATGTTTCGGATTTTCGTTCTTAAGCGCCAGTGGAAGTTCCGTCATGAGAACAGTGCCGTCGATGATTGTAGTGACCTTCCGTGTGCCGCTGAACGGATCATTGGGATTGGACCCGTTGTAGGTGCCCCACCATTTTGCATATCCGCCCCACCGGAAACGGCCCGAGGTTTGCGATTCTATATCGAAGCACACGGTCGGAGAATACGTTGTGAGAAAGTAGTTCAGATAATCTTGGAAACCCGGATCGGATGGAATGATGGCGGCCGGACACAATAATATGGAACCCGAAATCGTGCCGCTTGCCATATAGGGCGATGTATCCGAAAAGCTTGGAATCAACTTGCAGGCAGGGCCCGCCTTTTTCGAGTATGCCGGGAAAAGGTATTTATAGTATTGGTTGTAGTCCGGCAGGAATTCCCTGTTGTCCGCGGCATAGAGCATCAACAGGGTGAACAACTGCTTCTGATTTGCGGTGCATGAAATACGCAGTGCCATGGCTTTTGCCCTGGCCAGTGTCGGCAGCAGCATTCCGACCAGAATCGCAATGATGGCTATTACGATCAGAAGTTCGATTAATGTGAAATGCACCCGGGGGAATTTTTCTTTCGCATTCCTTATTTTCATTTTTCTCTCCTCTCTGCCATGGTTTATGGCCCGATTTTTTTTCGTATATATTTTATATGGATTTGGTGGAAAGAAAATGTCAATTTCGTGAAAAGAGATGTCTTTTTTTACCAAAATTCATCCGGCTGCCCTTGCAAACCGTTCCGGGCCGGAGTATACTATGACCATGGCAAACCGAGGGTTGTCTCATGAGCATGAAACTGGTCAAGGATATTTTTCTTCAATGGCGGCAGGAAGAGGAAAAACAGCCGCTCCAGCTGGAAATCTATCAGAGCGCATACATCCATCTGACGGACTGGACTTCCAACCGTTCCTTCGGGAATTTCTGGCATCTGTACTGGAATGCGCGCAGCGGCGCCAGTGTGCGGTTCGAAGGCAAAGACTATTTCCTGAATTCAAAACATGTCTTCCTGATTCCGGCGCACACGCTTTTTTCTACAAAACTGGTCCGTCCGGTGCCTCATTTTTACATCGATTTCACGCTTAATTCCTATCTCCAGAACCTCAAGCGCGGGGTGTATTCCATGCCGGTGGAATACATGAGGGAAATCCTTCCGCGATTTATCCGGAGCGAAACTTTTCAGGAACGGAAAATTCTTCTTTACAGTCTGATCTGGCATTATCTTTCGCTGGTCCGGCGGGAAGATTTTCTGGAACCCGAAGAGAAAAAGATGGACCCGCGCATTGCCAAAGCCATCGAGATCATGGAAAAGGAAATGGGCTCGGTCAACCTCATCGGCAAGGTCTGCAAACGGGTGAACATGTCCCCCAACAGCTTCTATCTCCTTTTCAAGCGGGAGACCAACAAGACGCCGTTATGGTTTCTTACGCAGCTGCGGATCGGGCGCGCCTCCTACCTGTTGGAACACACGGAGGAAAGCATCGATGAAATTGCGCTCGAAACCGCCTATTCCGACCGCTACCATTTTTCCAAACGCTACAAGCAGAAAACAGGCTATACTCCCGTCCAGTACCGGATACGGTCCCGCATGTCCGTGAAAAATCCCGCCGGGGGAAACGCCGGGAAAAAATCAATATGAGGAAGGGCCTCCGCGGTTTTGCCGGGAATCACCGGAGACGGTAAAAAATTGGTGCGGGACGCCTTCCGTTTTTATTTCCCGATCCCGCCGACGAACGGATAATTCACGCTTCCCCAGATCGGTTCGCTGACTCCGCCGCCGAGAACGGTTGCACGGATCAGCAGGGACCCGCGGGGGAAGGAAGTCTTTCCGCGCGCCGGACCGAAGGTTTTGATCTCGAACTCCCCGCTCCAGATTTTCTGGTCTTTGTCCACCGGTTTGAGCTGAAGTTTTTCCTGCCCGTTGAGCTTGACGGCCGTGAGGAGGTCCGTATAGAGGATACGCACGGAAACATCTTCGGCCGGTTCTTTCAGCGTGACGGTGAACCGGAGGCTGTCTCCGGCTTCAAACGATTTTTTCGCCGCGAACACGGGGGAGGCGGCTTCCGCGTAATTGTCGGGCTTCTTCACCATTTTCAGTTCCGTGAAGGAAAGCCTCAGCGTGTAAAGATAAAAGAAAATGTCCGCGACCGCCGGATTGCCTTTGATCAGGGCGCCGTCATAAACGTTGAATGCGAAAATACCGGGCGCGTTCACGCTGGTCTGTCCTGTCCGGAAGGCCGGATTCTGGAGGATGACCGCCCAGGACCGGTAGCCCGGATGAAGCTGGATATCGGCGATCCGGAACACCAGCCACGGATATTCCGGCGAACAGGGCGCGCGCAGCACGGCGGAATGACTTTTTTTAACGTCTTTTTCCTGGCATTCGAGGCTGAATCCGTTTTCTCCGGAGATTCGCGCAATGCCTGCCGAGCTCCAGTTTTTCTCCACATTCTTCCCGTTTTCGAGCCACAGGGTGTTGGCGTCCGGATTCCGGACAAGGTCGGCGAAGGCGATTCCGCTCCAGGAGAGCGCGATGAGAATGCATTGTTTTTTCATGAGTATTCTCTTTCTTCCGTTTATTGGATGAGTTCGATTTCATAGAGTTCCACCGGCGAGCCGTCCGCCGGTGCGCCGAAGTCGAAACGGATTTTGACCGTCCGCTGTTTCTCCTTGAGATTCCATTCGAGCGCATATTTCCCGATGCTCTGCGGTGTTTCCTCAAGCGGACGCCATTCCCCGGCTTTCCATATCCGGACTTTTGCATTCCGGATATGGTTTCCATGCAGCCGGATTCGGGTGAAGGAAGGCACGAATTTCGGGAAATTCAATTCGTACCAGGCGGGTTTTCCCGGAAAGGTGTGTTCCCAGCCCAGTATGTCGAGCGTGCCGTCGAAGAGTTTGCCCTGTTCCCAGAAAACGCGTGCTCCCGGTTCGCTGGAATCCACCTCGATGTCATATCCCCGTCCGAAGAGAACATTTTCGCGGTTCGTGCGGGCTTTCTCCTTTGCGGCGATGTCCGCCAGCACTTCCGCGCGGGAACGCAGTCCGACCGTCGGTTCGCTGCGGAGCAGCAGAACTTCGTACGGCTTGAGGGAAAGTTTGAGTTTCCCGTCCGCGGCCTTGAAACGGCGGCTGCCGCGGAACTCGTACAGGGTCGGGAGCGCGCCGGTTTCGATCTCTTCCGAGACGGGCCTGTCCAGCAGATTGACCACGAGCAGCAGCCGTTCCTTGCCGCGGGCGAGCAGCAGGACGTCCATCTGACTGGAACTGGATTTCACTTTCTGCGGCTTGCCGTTGCAGAGGATGTCTTCCAGTGCGGCGATCGATTCATAGAAACAGCGCAAGCCTTCATAGAGGACCGGGCGGTCTCCCAGATCGTGATACGCATACGCCCATTGCAGACGCGCTCCATTCGCGATCGAACTCCAGATCGTGGCTTCCAGCTCCTCGAACGTCGGATAGTCGGACATGTGGTTTGTAATATTGCCGTAGCTGAAGAACTGCGGTGTGAAGCCGCTCACTTTGCCGCCCCGGCCGGCGGCGGAGGTGTCCCGCACGAAATCCCGGATGCGGACGACCGGAACGTTGAGGAAGCGTCCGCCTTTTCCGTCGAACATCGGACCGATGTAGGGATGCGTGCTGAAAACGTCCGCGCATTCGATGTATTCATGGTTGGCGCGGCTCCCGATCAGCACCGGATGGAACGGGTCCAGCTCCTTGATGAATTCATACAGATGACGGAAATACACCGGGGAAAGTCCCCTGCATTCCGGTTCGTCGCTCAGATAATAGAAAAGGAAATCCCGGTTCCGGTATTCTTCCACCTTCCTGCGGATCTTTTCAAAGACGACCGGGCTGGGCCGGATGTCCTTGACGGCTTCCGCCTCGATGCCTTTGACCAGGCGTGCCGGTTCCAGCACACAGACGCCGAAGGGGGTGAGGGAAAGGTTGTCTTTCTTAAAACGCTCCGCGAAGGCGGCGCCGCCCCGGTATCCGACGGCATAGATGTCCCGCGGAAAGATCGCTTTCCCGTTGACGATGACCCGGGAATCCTCCACCCACACCATTTTCGTGCGGAGGGGCGCCGGACGCCGGACTGTGGCCTGGACCGTCGAGATGTTCAGTCCGCCCTTGCGGAGCTCCGCGGTCACCGTGCAGCTGCCGAAATCCATTCCCTTCGTATCGAAACCGAACTTCACCGTCCGGGCCGGGGACGGAAATTTCCGGGTCATTCGGGGAAGGCCGCCGCCTTCGATGGAGACGACCGCCTCCAGTCCTTCCGCCGTCACATGGATGGCCAGTTCTCCTTCCACGCGGGAGAAATCCTGTCCCGGGAAGAACGTCCCGGCGTATCCCGGTTTCAGCAGAGTCAGTTTGAGCGGCTCGTAGACGATCTGGACCGGATAGTCCCGCCCGATGATTTTGCCGTCCGCCTCCCTTTCCAGTTCCAGCCGGGTATCGTTTTTGCCGAGGGACGGAAAATACACGCCCGGAACGGTCACTTCGTTCCGGCCTTTCTCCAGCTTCACCGGGACCGATGCGGTTTTCTCCGCTTTCTCCGGAACGATCCACAGACGGTAATTCCCCGCGGCGGCCGGGTCCGCGATGATCTGGAGCTTCAGTTCCGCGCGATAGCCGCCCGCGCCCGTTCCGTTCACTTTCGCGGCGGCCGACTGGATGTAAATATCCTCCGAAGCGGGCCGGACCGGGAATCCTTTCAGCACCCGGAACCGTTTCGCCTCATGACTGTCCGCGTTCAGCGGACTCCAGGTGGAGTCCTCTTTCACGGTCCGGCGGGTGCGGGCGACATTGAACAGCCAATCGGTTTTCCAAGCGCTGCCGCGGGTCATGTAAAAACCGTTCAGAGGCAGCCGGATCTCCGCGGACCAGAAGTCTTTCCCATGATGCACCGCCGAATTCCAGAGAGGGGCGTACGGGTCCGGTTTGATGGCGCCGCCTTCTCCATACCACTGACACCAGCGCATGTTTCCGGCGGTCACCAGGAACTGATAATATTCATCGGGCTGTCCGGTGGGAGACAGGAACACTTCGACCCCGTCAACATACCAGAGCGGTCCGCTCGCGGGCGCTTTCAGCTGCTGCATCAGCGGTTCCCCGCACCGGATGCCTAGATAGAGGGAATCCCTTCCGGCCAGGACCTTGAATTCCGTTTGAGCGGTCAGTTTGTCCGTCTTCGCCGCCTTGAAACGGACAAAGCCGGTCTGTGCCGGCGCGTTCCGCCAGGCGGGTTCGGAGAGTTTGCCGTCGACGGTGACCGGTTCCGCGGTCTGGAGCACCTGTGCGGACGCACAACTTCCCGCAAGAAGAAACGCCAGGCATAAAATCGTTCTTTTCATTCTTTTTCCTTTCCCGATGATATCTTCGTTATCTGCAACAGTAGTTACAACCGGCGATGCACTCGAAACCGACGCGGAGTTGTCCGTAATAGATGTCCGGACGGCTCATTTGCGGCAGGGACAGTCCCTCCACATGATTGTCCGCATAAAGGAAATTGTCGTGTCCGCCGTGACGGAAACGGAAATAGGTCAGATACTTCATTGAATAGGTGTCGGTTCCGGGATCGATGTCCCCGTGGAGGATCGCCGACCCGGGCCGGAGAATGCTTTTTTCCCGTTTCCACTGGCGGACCCCGGGAAGCGGATTTGGCGCCGCGGCGTCCGTATGGTTCTCTCCGGAAAGCCAGGTATTGATCCCGTATTGAACGCGTGTATAAATATCCTTTCCGTTTTTGTCCGGGCCCTCCGTCCTTTCGCTCGGACAGTAGAAGAATTTCGGATACAGATAAGCGTAACCGCCGGTGACCGGCACCAGCTTGCGCGGCGCCTTGAGAAGATCGCAGAGATGCGCGTTCCAGTAGACATATTTCCCCGGATCGGGATTTCCCCACAGGAGCCAGCCGTTGTAGGTGTCGACATACAGGCGGTTCCCCAGTCCGATCTGTTTCAGGTTGTTCCGGCATGAAATTCCCCGCGCCATCTCCTTGGTGCGGTTGAGGGCCGGAAGCAGCAAGCCGGCCAGGATCGCAATGATTGCAACCACAACGAGCAATTCGATGAGCGTAAAAAGACGGTGTTTCATGGGACAATGCCCTCCTTCTGAAAGATATTTTCAAAATGTATGAATTCGGGTTCCCAGGTTTCCTCATGGCCGCGCGGCTCCTCCAGAAGCATTTCGGCGGCGCGCATGCCGATCTCCTTGTAGGGAAACGCGACCCGTGCGGGAGGAATCCCGAAACGGACGTATTTTTCAAGACAGGTGAAAAGGATGACCGGAAGGGTTTCAGGCAGGCGCAGATATTCGTTCACGCTCCCGGGGAAATGGCACGTTTCCGAGCCGAAGGAGAGGATCAGCGCATCGAAGCCGGCGCTTTTCCGGAGCTTTTCCAGAAGCGGAACGGCATTCTCATTTTTTTCCACAACGATCTCCGGCAGTCCCGCTTTGGCGACCGCTTCCCGGTAGGCTTCCAGGACCGGATGGTGCGGGACGCTTTTCAAAAAGCCCGCGACCAGCGCGATCCGTTTTTTTCCGGCTCCCGCCAGTGTCTCCACGCACCGTTTGATCGCGCCGCGGCGGTTGAGCCTCAGCCACTGCCAGCCTGAAATATACCGGCTGTATTCCTCTTCCAGAAAATCCTGATGGTCGATCACACAGACTTTCGCGCCGGTTTTCCCGAGCGTGTCGAAGGAACGGCGGCTCCAGATGGACGAGACCAGCACCCTGCTGGAAGAATTCAAATGCTGCATGGAGGACACCTGAATGTCCTCCGGATCGTTGGTCGGCGACACCGCGACGGTTTCCACATGAGCCCCGTTTTCAAACGCCGTTTTCAGCATCCCGTTCATATACATCCGGTCGATTTCCGCGGAGGCGATGTCCATCGTCAGAAAATCGGCGCACGAGAGCTGAAAGGTCAACACCGGCCGGTTCTTCCGGACGAAGGTCCCGATTCTCGGAATCCTTTCCACCAGCGCCTCCGACTCCAGGCACGCCAGCGCTTCCCGCAGCGTGATCCGGGCCACTCCCAACAGACGGCAGAACTCTTTTTCGACCGGCAGTTTGGAACCTGCCGGATACTGCCCGCCCACAATCCTGTCCCGCAGCAGTGAGTATATTTTTTTCTGTTTGAATGTTTTTCGCATGGGAATTCTTTCGGTTCTATTTTCAACTCTATTTCTCGGTTCTATAAAAGTCAATGGGAATTTCAAAAAAAAATGAAAAAAAAATCATTTTCCCGCACAATCATCCGGGATTTCTTTGCCAGTACGGACAGCATGCCTGCCGGGGTACGGGAAAGAATCTCCCGCGCCTCAAGAAAAAAGGACCCCTGCCGAACTGAATTTCAGTTTGGCGGAAGACGGGTGAAGTTGCCCGAAAGCCGGTTCAGGGACGAGGGATGAATCCGATGGAATCAGGAATTTTTTTTCGTGCTTAACACGACTGATTCCCCTTTGCGGAACGCTTTCCGGAAAATCTTTCCGGAAAAGGGGTGTCCGTCGCACAACCAGACACCCGCCAGTGGAAGGGAAAGGGAGAGAGTGGCTTCCCGGGTCGCGCGGACACGGAGGACACAGCCTTCGCCTTTCCGGTAATCTCCGCCGATGACGAAGCCGCCGGGCGCGGGCATGTCCTCAAAGGACGCGTATTTCCAGCGCCGGGGAATTCCGGCGAACGGGAAAAGCGTTTCTCCGCGGGCGTAGAGGAGCATGTCCTGCACTGCCGTGACCGCGCCCATGGCGCCGTCCATCTGCATGATTTCGCCGCGGTTCACCTGGGCGAAGATGGTGAATCCTCTGTATCGGGCGTCATGGAGGGAGGCTCCGCCGTCGTTAGTGAAGGCGTGTTTCCAGATTTCCAGAATCAGTTCCGCCATGTCGCCGTTGCCGAAACGGGTGTGGAGCATGGAAGCCCAGGGCAGACACCAGCCGGTCCATTCCCCCATGCCGAGGGAAGTCCAGCGGGTCCGGGTGTTGTCGAGGATTTCGCGCCAGGCGTCCTCCTCCGGATCGATCATGGAGAACGGGCAGATGCCGCCGAGATGCGAATGGTGCCGGTGGCTTTCTTCCAGGGGCAGACCGTCCCAGAGACCGATCTCGGATTTGCCGTTTTCCGTGTAGATGGAAGCTTGCGGGAGCTTTTCGGAGACCTCTTTCCAGAACGGGTCTTCCGGCAATCCGAGGAGTTGCGCACCCTTTTGAAGATTGAGTGCCAGACGGTGGATCGCGGCCAGCTGGAAACTGGAATTGCGTCCCCAGGCATTCATAGCCGCGCCCCGGTATTCGGGCGAGATGCTGAGAGGCAGCGCCAGTTTCCCGTTTTCGGGAACGATCATGGTCTGGAAGACCCGCATGACGCCGCGCATGAACTCGAAAACGACACCGCGGAGATAGGGAAGGTTCCCGGTATAATCGCAGTAATCGAACATCATCTGGGCGATCCAGGCCGCGGAGGCGTGGTCGACCGTCCCCGTCCAGAACCCGCCCATGCACTTGCAGCGGTCGTCCACGGCATGAGGGAGCATATAGCCGTCCGGGATTCCGGCAAAGTATTCCGCATTTTTCCGCAGGGTGTTCCGCCAGCTCCAGACCATGTCGAACAGCGGACGCAGCGATTCCGCGTGACCGGCGCGGCAGGCCGGCCAGTGGCACATCTGGATGTTGATGTTGAAATGGTAGTCGCCGGACCATGGCGGGAGTTTGTCATCCTCCAGCCAGGGACCTTGCAGCCCCGGAACCGTGCCGTCGGCCGCAGTCATGGCGCCGAAACGGTAAAGACCGTCGCAGTAAATCTCCTCCAGCCTCGGATTGTCGAGTTTCATCTTCGGGACTTTCTTCCAGTATTTTTTCCAGAAAGACCTGTTTTCCCGTTCAAGTTCTTCCCAACGGGGAAACTTCTGCGTGGCGAAAATTTTTTGAAGCTCCGGAACGGTTCCGCGCCGGAAAACTCCCGAGATCAGGCCGTCCGAATGGCTGTAATGAACGCCGAACGCGTCATCGTTGGGCATGGGCTGGATGAAAGAAGAGGCAGTTTCCATCGGCGACGGGAAGCTGATTTTCGCCAGTTCCGGACACAGCCGGAAGGACGGGATCAGTTCCACACTCCGGATATCCGTATTCCCGTGGTGAATTGCGAAAAAGCCGCGCTCGGTCATGTTCAGGCGGATTTCAATGGTTTCCTCCCGGCTGTCTTTGCGGAGGACGATGCGGGTGAGTCCGTTTCCGGTCTTCTGCTCGGCACGGAGAAGACGTGCGTCCTCCGGAAGCGTGAGAACCATGCGCCCGAGGGGGATCAGGGAAGGCCGCGCGGGCTGTCCCGGAACGTTTTCCGTATCGGTGGCAAAGAGCTCGCGGATGGCTTTTGCGTCTTGCGCCTGAAGCGCGGCAAGGATGTTGGAATAGGATTGTTTCGGGCTCCACGTCATTCCGCCGCGGTGGTCCCAGAGATCGGCACAGCCGAGCGTGATATTGAGCTTGTTGTTTTCGCCCCAGGCCATCAGGCCCAGCCAACTGTTTCCCAGCACGGCGCCGCTGAGGCTGCTTCTCAGCGGGAATTCACGGATCATCGTTTTTTGAGTTTGACTCATGTCCTGCTTCCCTCATATCCTTCCGCTGAAAATCCGGTTTCAAAATACAAATCCGTACAATGCAAAAGATAATCCGTTCCGGCCGTTCCGTCAACTGGACTTCCTATGAATAAAGCGGATTTTGGTATGAAGAAAGTGTTTTCGTTTTTCTCATTCCACCGTGACGCTTTTCGCAAGGTTGCGGGGCTGGTCGATCTCGCAGCCGCGGGCCTTGGCGAAATAATAGGCGAAAAGCTGGAGCGCCACCACGGTGGTGATCGGGGCCACAAAACGGGAGCTTTTCGGGACCCGGATGATATCTTTGGTAAACTTGTCCGCCCCCGTGTCGTCCCCCGTCACGACTGCGATCACCGGCGCGGAACGGGCGAGACATTCCTGAATGTTGCCGAGCATTTTGTCCTTGCCGGGGATTTCGTTGGCGAGCGCGACCACCGGCACCCGTTTTTCCAGCAGGGCAATGGGACCGTGCTTGAGTTCGGCGGCGTGATAGCCTTCCGCGTGAATGTAGCTGATCTCCTTGAGCTTCAGGGCGCCTTCCAGGGCGGCCGGATACAAACAGCCCCGTCCGATGAAAAACATATCCTGGGACCCGGCGTATTTCTTCGCGATCTGTTCGATCACCGGAGCCTGTTCCAGAACCGTGCGGATGAGGTCCGGAATTTTTTCCACTTCTTCCAGCAGGGTGAGGCCGTCTTCGCGGTTGAGACGGCGGTTGCGCCCGAAGAGCAGCGCCAGCAGCAGAAGGGTGGTCACCTGACAGGTGAATGCTTTGGTGGAAGCGACGCTGATTTCCGGTCCGGCGTGAAGATAGATGCCGCGTCCGCTTTCGCGCGCGATGGTCGAGCCGACGACGTTGCACAACGCCGCCACGATCGCGCCCTTGTGGATGGCTTCGCGGACGGCGGCCAGCGTGTCGGCAGTCTCTCCCGACTGGCTGATCGGAAGGACCAGCGTGTTCGGTTCGATGATCGGGTTCCGGTA
>MWCA01000103.1 GCA_002069785.1 Lentisphaerae bacterium ADurb.Bin242
TCCCTCGGGACCGGGATAAAACCAGCGGACATCGCCATAGCGCTTGAGGATTTCATACACGCCGTAGATCACCCCCGCCGGGACCCGGGACGTCACATACATGGCATCCTTCCCGGTGACGATGAGAAATCCGTCGTCTTTGAGTTTGTAATACAGCTTGCTCACTTCCGCGGGCAGCTGTCCCGAAACCGTGGCGAGGTAAATGGAATAGATGCCCGGCTCCGGAACGGTCCGGATGTCGACCGACGCGCCCGTGATCTTCCGCAAACAGGCCGCCAGTTCGGTGGCGGCATAGCCTTCCGCCCCGCTCATGTTGGTCGGCAGGACGATGACCGCGTTCGGTTTTCCGTCTTTCACAAGATCGACGCCGAACATCCCCGACGGCCATGCCGCCGCTGCCAGCAGAACCGCCAGGATGAATCCATTTCTTTTGCTCATGGGGGATGTTCCTTTTTCCTTTGATTATTGAACTTTTGAAATCTGAAAATCGTCGATATCGGCTTTGCCGGAACACACCATCAGGAAACTCAGATAGCTGCCTTTCAGCACGGAGCCGTCGAAAATCCATTCGATTTTCGTCCATTCCGGAGACTGAACACTTCGCGGCGCATTATATTCAAACCATTGTTTCTGCCAGCCCAGGCTGTCGCGGAACCGCAGACTGAAAGACGCGTCACCCCGTGCGTAAAAACGGATGGCCAGTTTGCCCTTGTAGGTTTCGGGCTTCCAGTAGTTCTGGCTGTATCCGTACAAATTTTCCAGTCCGGCCATCAGAAGCCCGTTGGTGCCTTGAACGCGCAGGACATTCTTCCCGATCCGGGCGGTCGGGTCCGGCTCGATTTTCAGGGGACCGGCAAAGGACAGTGAGCCGCGAATCCGTTCCAGTTTTCCGGTATTCGCGAAATCGCCGTTCACCACACAGGGAAGATTGCCAAACGACACCAGCCGTGTATTGGCGGAATCGCTCAGGCTGTTTTCCCCGTTCCATTTGAATTTCCGCCCCTCTTTGGTCAGGGTCGCCGCCACCCGGCAGACCCCTCCGTCGACAACCGAATCAAGAGGAATGGCGGTCATTCCCGCTTTTTCCACATCGATGACATGTTTTTTCTCTTCGACGATCAGCTCCAGCACAGCGCCTTTTCCGGCCGCCCCGTGACAGGCATACAGATTTCCGTCATCATATAAAAATTGAAGTTTCATCGGAAGACCGGACACATGGTCCGCGTATTTGAGGTTGTCGCGGTCGTCTTTCGCGGTGCGCTTCGCCGCGGCAACCTGCGACGGCATTTTTTCCGCGACATATTTTTTATAGGCACCCGCAAAAGACTTCTCAAATGCCTCCTTGTCCAGGCCGATTCTCGCCGTCAGTTCCGCATCCCCTTCCGCGAGCTTCCCGGCCTCCGCCAGAAGCCGTTCCAGTTCTTCCTTCGAACCGTATTCCGTCAGGCATTTTCCGTGTTCCCACATCAGCGATTCCATCGAAAAATGGGCGTTGGTGTTCTCATAGAGGTCGATCAGCTTCTTGCGGAAAAGACGCATGGCGGGCCATGCCTTTCCGTAATAAATATTCCCGGCCTCCTCTGACACTTTGTCATAATCGGCATCCACGTCCCAGAGAAACTGAACCCGGATGTACATGTCGAGCACATTGTACTGCCACATTTTGCTGTCGCGCCCCTTCAGGAAGTCCCCATCATACGGGAGGACTTCGTCCATCCAGCCGATGTGTCCCGCCTTGTGGAACATTTTGAGTTCGCCGGCGATCCGGTGGGAAACGGGCAGATAATACCGGTTCATGCACGGGAGGAAATTATAATAATTATAGGTCATCACCGCCATGCCGTTGTTCTGAAACTTCTTCAGGGATTCCCGGAAACGGGCATTGTGAATACAGGTCTCATCCAGCAGGCTGTGCGTATAACAGCGTGCATTATACGCAGGCATGAATACAGCATCGCGGGTTGGAGTGACACCCCCCGGATATTCATGGTAAGTCTGGTAGGCGGTGCCAAAGAAATCCACCCCGGGAGCAACGGCTTTCCCCGCCTTGACAAGCACGTTGATCAACGTCCAGTAACGGGTGGGAACCTGGCCACGTTCCGCCTCGTCCGGAGTGTCCAGTTTCTTACAGTTTTCACATTCACACCAGGACGGACTGTCATTATTGATGATGATAAAACGCTTGATCTTCGGATTGGCTGTCAGGATTTTTACGAGATTTTCACACATGATCCGCACGGTTTCCGGATGGGAGGTGCACGGCTGACGCGCCATGCCGTCCTGCGGCATGCGCTTGCCATTGTACAGGCCGAACAGCTCCGGATTCGTCTTGAAAAGTTCGTCAGGAATCAGTCGATAAAAGCATTCATAGCCGGCATCGAGGGCCGGATCCAGATACAATTCAAAGGAACGTCCCGGCGTCATTTTATTGCGGACCATCCACAGCCTGGTTTCCTTCATGGCGCCGGCCGCAATCAGATTGAAACAGCGCCACTTGAAAGAAGGATTGTCCGCCTCGGCAAGGTTCGGAATGGAAAAATCCTTTTTCTCCTTGCAATATTCCCCGTTTTCCCCGGGATGAATCCAGCGGATTCCGCCATACCGTTTCAGAATCTCGTAGACGCCGTAAAGCACGCCGCGTTTCTCCTTCGAGAAGATATACAGTCCGGTTTCGTCGGAATACAGGGCAAAACCGTCGTATTGGAGCTTGGAAATCAGGGCTTTCGCCTTGTCCGGCAACTTGAAATCGGGATTGTCCGCCGTGCCGAGATAAATGTTGTAAAGCTGTGCGTCGGGACGCCGCAGGACATTCACTTCCGCACCGGTGATCTTTTTCAGGTACGCGGACAATTCCCGGGCGGCGAAAATCTCCGCGGGGTCGGCGCCTTTCGGACGGACGACCGCACATTTCGATACGCCGTCCCGCACCAGGGAAAAATCCGCAAACGCCGGGAACGCAAAGAAAACCGTCAGGAGGCAAAAAGCTGTTTTTTTCATAGGGTCCCTTTATCTTCCCTTCGATCCGTTGTGGTTCATGAATATATTGTCGGAAACAAAATTGGCTGCCACGAACCGGTATTGGAGGACAGCCGCATGTCCGTCGACATACGAAACCGGAATGGAGTTTCCATGCCGCCAGGAGACATACGTGAGGTCCATGGTGTAAGCATGGCCATAGCCGGTCTTGCGGTCAGCCGGTGTTTGATACGGATAATAAGATTCAAGGGTCAGGCTGGTTTTGGAAGGCAGAACGAACTCATTGAGTTTTCGGCCCAGCTTCGCCGGATCGTAATGGGCGGCGCTGAGATTCAGACCGTAGGAAATGGTACTGACCTGATAGGGACCGTAAGGCCATGCCAAGGTGGCTTTTTTACAGAGAAACACTTTCGAATTGTGATAGGTGATCCCCGGATATGCGGCCGTATTGTAGTTGTCGCCGACATAGGGTTTGATCCGTGCCGACCACTCATAACCGCCCGAAGTCAGCAGGCATGCGGCGGAATCGGAAGCGGGATGTCTGCGTATGAGCGGCAGCCATTCCTTATAATCGTTTGCATACATGAGGCACGCGCCCGCGATGTTCTTCTGGTTCGACATGCAGCTCATGGACAACGCCGTTTCCCGGGCTTTATTGAGCGCCGGCAGCAGCAGACCCGCCAGAATGGCAATAATGGCAACAACCACCAGGAGTTCGATGAGCGTGAAATTCCGCTCCGGCCGGTTCAAACGGGGACCCTGTCTTTCTTTCATTTCATGCCTTCCTTTCATTTTTATGAGTCAATTCATCCCAGGTCTGGAAAATATTGCAGATTTTTTCCCCCGCCGACCGCATTTCCGCCCGGATTTTCTCCGGGATGCGCACGGATGACCGGTGAAGCACTTCCATGGGAAGCAGATAATCTCCGGCGGCCGTCTTCTTCAACGCGGTGTTCCGCTTGCCGAGCAGCAGGCGCATGGCGTTCTTTCCCAATTCATTGAACGGAGCAGTCACGGTGGAAATGGGAACCACCACATTGTATCCGGCATAGTTGCCGAACCCCATGACGGAGATGTCCTCCGGAACACGGAGCCCGGCCTTCAGAAGCAGGCTTTCCGTGAAGACGGCCAGATTGTCTTCCATCGCGAAGATGGCGTCGGGACGCCGGTTTCCGCGCAGAGGCAGAATCCCGGACAGGAAGCGGTCGAGGTCCTCCCCCTGGACGACCCAGTCCGGATTGAATTCGATCCCGGCGTCGGCCAGCGCCTGTTTGTATCCGCGAAAACGTTCCCGGCTGAAATGCATCGTGAACAGAGACGTGAGATAGGCGATCCGGCGGTGTCCGAACCGGATGAGGCTCGTGATGGCTTTGTAAACCCCTCCGAAGTTGTCAATGTCGACGGCCGGGAAACCGCCCTGCGACGTTTCCGTGACGAAGACCAGATTCAATCCGTGCTGACGGCAGAGCCCGGCCGCCTCCTCCCGTTTCGGAGCCGAGAAACTGATTGAAACCACATTCCGGATCTGATGACCGATGATGGATTGAATCGTCCCTTTGATGTCCTCATCGGTATACACGCTGATCCCGTAGGAGAGAAGCGCCGCCTCGTGAAGGATTCCGAACAGCGCCTGGTTCTCGAAAATGTTGTCTCCGGTAGCCTTCGAGTTCAGGATCACCCCCACGGTGGGATTCTTGCCGGTCCGCATGGCGGCGGCGAACGCGTTCCGCGTATAGCCGAGATACCGGGCCGCCTCGATGATCCGGTTCCGGGTGGATTCCTTGAGCCCGGCCGCCTGGGGCGTATTGCGGAGCGTCACGGAAACGGAAGTGATATCCGTCTGGGCCAGCCGGGCGACATCTTTTAATGTTACGCTCATTTTCCATTTCCTCGAGGGGGATTTCGATTGAAGCGGCTATTTTACAAAAACGTTTCTGTAACTATATATACTGTACTCTGTTTTTTTATAATGTCAATAGAAAAACTGTTTTTTTCAATAAAAAAATTTGATTTTCCCGGAATTTCATGATATCGTATCTGGAGAAACGATCCCGTCTCAACCCAACGTCATAAAAAAAAGGAACTGAGAAATGAAATGGAAAATGCTTGCCTCTTTCGCCGCTGCCGCCGCTGTCTTCGGAGCCTCCGCCGCAGCCGTCACGGAACTGCCCGAAAAAGGGGACTGGAAGAATGATGAGGCCCTGACGGCAAAACCGAATGATGTTCTCGAGTACACCGGGAAGGAAATCCATGCAACTGAAAAAATCAAAATTGATCCGGAAAAGATTACGAAGGTTTCATGCGATTTCAGGACCCTCGAACCCGATGTCAAGGCAACTCTGTTGATCGGTTTTTACGTATGGGATAAAAATAACCGTATAATCACACCGCGAAATATTCAGGTGGAGGCCGACACGAATACGGAACTTCTCACTCCGTGCCAGAAGAGCGATGCCCGCGTGAAAGTCAAAGACGGGGCAAATATCAAACCGGGAATGGTAATGGCTTTTAATGTTGCAGACGACAAGTCGGATCTGCCCAACTTCAATGTCAGTTCCGGAACCGTCAAAGCGGTTGAAAAAGAGGCGGACGGGTTCCTGGTCACATTCAACAGCGTCATCAATCAGGAATTTCCCGCCGGCGCCAAAGTCCGCATGCACAGCTCATGGGGAGGTTATCTCTATATTGTGGCAGCGGCGCCCTCCGGCGAATTCAAAACCTACTCGGGCACGTTCCAGGGAAAGCAATGGTGGCCCGGAACAGCCACTGTTGAACCCGTGATTCTACTGACCAAAAAATGCAAATCCGAATTCAAGAACTTCAAGATCGAAGTCCTGGACAAGTAACGGAAAAGAGCGGCTTCGGCGGAATCAGCGGGAGCCGATCCGGAAGTCGCCGGGAGTTTTCCCGGTGATCCTGCGGAAAATCCGGTTGAAATGGGAAACGCTTTGAAATCCGCATGAGAAAGCGGCCTCCGAAATATTCAAATTGGAACCGCGCAGCAGTTCGACGGCCCGGGCGATCCGGTAGGAGTTCAGGTAAACGATCGGACTGGAGCCCGTCTGTTTTGAAAACTCATGAAGGAAGTAGCTTTCGCTCATCCCCACGGAACGGGCGATCCCGCCCACCGTCAGTTTCCGCGTGTAATGTTTCTGGATATACACCTCCGCGGTTGCGATCTTTGAGGAGTGGGACGCGGATTCGAGGAATTTACTCTTCCCGTATGTTTCGCAGATGTAGCCGATGATCAGGAAAAGCAATTCCTTGAGGCCCTCGATCTGTTCTTCCGAAAAAACGGGGGTATTCTTGTAAAACGCCAGCAGTTTTTCCTCCGGGACGGCAAGAAAGGAAAGCCTCCTGTGGATGACCGTCCATTCTTCCGTGGAAGGCATGCGCAAAATGAATTGTCCGGCGCACAGACACCCCAGATAATCGTCTTCGTCGAAAATCGGAATCAGGAGGTCGTACAGCCCCGCGTGACATTGCGTCAACAGGGCGCGCCGGGTTTTCCGGCACTCCTGAATCCGTTCCGCCGTGAGCGCCTCGCACAGCCGCGCTCCGGCCGCATGTTCCATGATGCACGCGCACAGCGGATGACAGTGCTCCTTGCCGCACACGGTGAAGGTTTTATTGTTCGGCTTGACCCAGTCGAGGGGAATGTGGAAAAGTTTGAAGAACGCGGAATGATACAGATACAGGAGCTTTTTCTCCGAAAGGTCGGCCAGATCCGGCATGATGCGTCTCCCTGTTTTCCGCACAATATATACGCCGGCGGAAGAAAAAGCAAGATCGGATCATAAAAAAGCAGAATCCGTGTTGGCGTTTTCATGTCGGACGTGTATAATTATACCAATTTGACATCTTAAGGATAGCAAAAAGTCACATTGAGATCAACGCAATTTTTGTATTACGACGTTCCGGGTAGGTTCGGCAGTCCCTGCGGTAAACCAGTTCGCGACAGAGTCACGAACCTACCTCGCTTTGTGTCAAAATGCGAATGGAGAGTGGAAAGAATGGAAAAAATGTTTTTTGGAATGAGCGTGGACGATGTGGCGCTCCGTCACTGGTCGACTGTGGAAAACTTCCGGCGGCTGGTGAAATTCTTGTCGGAAGAAAAGGCGCCTGCCGCATTTTTCGTGGTTCCGGTCGACGAGGAGACGGACAAGCCGTTCAACGAAGCGTTTCCGGAATATGTTCCCGCCATCCGGGAAGCCCATGCAAAAGGCTTTTGCTTCGCCCAGCACGGATTGCGGCACAACCGTTTCGAATTCGGCATTCCGCCGGACATGATTCTCGATCTGCCGCATGAGGCGGAAAACAAGCGCTACGCGGCGGAAAACCGCGCAAAACTGGCCGCGGAACATACTCCGGCCAATCTGGTTCCGCGTCTCCGGCAAGGACGTGAAATCCTTGAAAAGGCGCTCGGTTTCGCAATCGAAGGATTTCGCGCTCCGGCGCTTCAGGAGAGTCCGGGCATGTTCGAGGCGCTCGCGCTGGAAGATTACAAATTCGACAGTTCCGCCTGTCTTCAGGAAACAGGCTGGGATTATCTGCTGGGACGTGCGGAGGTTCCGCCGCGGGAGATCACCCGCGAACGCTGGCTGGCGCTCCGGAAGAAATCCGCCGTGCCGATCCTGCCGCTGACCTGCGACTATACCTGGTATCTCTCCGAAGAAAATTTCAACCGCATGTTCGAGCTGGCAAAACACGATTACCTGGCCTGCCGGGAGGCTTCGGTTCCGTTCGTGACCGTGTGCCATGTCGATCCCGTATGGAACGGATGCGGAATCCGGCTGCTCTCTTCGCTTTTTGCGTTCGCGCGGCGCGACGCGCTTGAAAAAGGATATGAACTGGTTTTCGAAACGCTCGACAAAATTGTCCGGCAAAAGGAGTAACCGTATGAAACATCAGGAATTCCAACTGTTTCCAGGTCCCAAGAAAATGAACTTCTCCGGAAAGGCGTTTCCCCTGCCGGAAAAGCCGGAAATCAACCTCATTTTCCCGGCGGAACTGAAGGAAACGGCCGGAGTTGTTGCGGAAGAGCTGCGCAAACTGATCCCCGCGTCCCACATTTCCTTCAACGGCAAAAAGACCCCGGATGTCTCCATTCACCTGGAAACGAAGTTAAAGGCGAAGCAGCCGGAAGCGTATGAACTGACGGTCCGGGGAAAAGACGTCCGGATCAACGGGGCGACCTGGCGCGGGATCGTCTGCGGCCTGGCGACCCTCCGCCAGCTGATGATGAAAGACGGCCTTTCCACGGGACTCCTCCCGGAAGGGAAAATCGCCGACGCTCCGGATGTCCGGTGGAGGGCGGCAAGCCGCTGGCTGATCGACCTCGAAGGAAACCGCATGGCCTATGACTGGGGCGACGGCCGGAAGGAAATGCTGCGCCGCTGCCGCGAAAAAATCGACTTCGCCATGCGTCATAAAATCAATATTGCGTTCTTCGACGGCTTCTCTTGGAACTGGAAAAAATATCCGCAGTATGCGTCCGACATGAGAGCACTGGGAAAATACGCCGCCATTCGGAATCTCTCGCTGGAATTCGGCGGATACAGCATCGGCGTGGGCGGACGCAATCCGGAGTTCAAATCGGTGGTCGGCTGCGGTTTTCAGTCCGGACTCGGCGACCTCAACCGGAAGAGTTATCCGAATGGCGAACCCTACAAGTGCATGGGAAAATCCGAAGACCATCCGACCCGCTACAACGGCACCTGCCGTTCCAACGACGCCCTGAACGCGCTCAAGATGAAACAGCTGGCCGAATATGTCGCTCAAGTCGAACCGCGCATGCTCTACATCCATCCGGAAGACATCAGCCATCTCGAAGAACTGGCTTCGGACTGGAAATTGCGTTGTCCCGACTGCCGGAAACGCTGGCCGTCGGACCTTCCCGAAGCCCCGGACGGAGCCGCCGGCGCCCAGGCATACGGCATGACGAAATTGTATGAAGCGGTGGCCTCCGTGAAAAATCCGGAAACCGGATACGACGGCGCGAAAGACTGTCTCGTCGCATTCGTTCCGGCGGCCTATGCCGGAGGCAACCCGGACGACTCCATGTACCAGCGTCTTGTGAAACAGTATCACAACATCGCCGCGCTCCTGCCGCGTTCGCCCAATCTCCTGCTGCTGATGCGTGAACAGTTCTGCGGCCGAAAGAAAAATGTGTTTCGCACAGCCGCCATGATGGAAAGTTCCTCCCGCGGGATTGCCATGTTCGCCATCAACGGCGCGGATTCCTACACCAACGGGAAACTCTTTGCGCCCGGCGCACTCCTCAACAGCTTCTACAAAGGTTCGGAGCTCATTTTCAACTTCGCGGGGACCCTTTACCAGGAGCCGCAGGAAGTCTTCAATGCGGAATGCTGCTGGAATCTGCCGCCTTTGGACCCGGAAACCGTCCAACAGGCACGCACATTCAGTGAACAGGGAGGCGAGATCATCCGCCGCATGCCGGAAACGTTCAGCATCCCGAAAGCACTGACCTCGAAAAATGGATTCCTGACGCAGTTCTGCCGCAGTTTTTACGGTCCGGAAGCCGGACGCCGGATGATCCGCCTGATGAAGCTCGGCAACGACCGGATTTACCCGATGACTTCCATCCTGTTCCGTTTCGACAAACAGCATCTTTTTGACGGATCTTCTCACGACTGTACGAAAAAGTTCGGGCGGGCGGAACTTCTGAAACAGTGGAAAAACATCCTCCGCGAAACCGGAAAAGCCCGCGCTCTGGCCGAAGGAATGAAAGACCTGCCGCCGGCCCCCTTCGTGCGGGAGATTCTCGCCCAGTTCGCCCGGACGCTCGCCTTCTCCGAGCGGCTTGCGGAGATCGCCGCGGGCATTTTCGCCGCAAAACCGGACCGGACGGCCCTGCTCGGAAAAGTCGTTTCCGCCCGGAAATTTCTCAAAGACAACTTCTGCTTCCGTTTCACCTCTCCGTCCGAAGGAGAGCACAGTCTGTGGAACGGGTATCTCGACCGGCTTGAAAACGCCGTAAAAACCTATCCGAAAGAATCCTGACCATGGCAAAACGGAAAATCACTTCCTTCGACGCGGAAAACGCGGGCGTGTTCGGGGATGTCCTGACCGCACCGCTGAAAAAAGACAAAACGGTTGCGGGAGTTCTCGGACTCGGCTACTTCGAATATTGGCGGATGTATCCCGCCCTCGAAAAACAGGTGGAGACGGATTTGAAAAATGCCGTCCGGCGCCTTGAGAAGGCGTTGTCCGGCTGCAAGGTCGTCTATCCCGGCATGATCGACACCCTCGACCGTGCGGAAGAAGCGGGAAAAATCCTCGCGGAAGCCGGCGCGGAAATCGTCGTCGTGATCGCGGGGACCTATCTGCCGGATTTCATCACGATGCAGGCGCTCAACCGCATCGGCGGACGGCCGGAAGTCATCCTGTTCAGCACCCAGACCGGGAACGACGTGAACCCGAAGGACAACTATGTCGCCACCATGCGCAACTCCGCGCTGATCGCCATCACCCAGCTTTCGGGATCGTTCCGCAAGATGAAACTGGAATATGAAACCGTCGTAGGCGAAATTTCCGATGCGGAAGCCTATCGGGAAATCGCGGGGAAAGTCGCCGCGCATTCCGCCGTGAAACGGCTCCGGAGAAGCACTTACGGCCTGGTCGGACACGTTTTCCGCGGCATGTACGACCTCGAATTCGACCGCGCCCGGGTCAAGGGATTCCTCGGTCCGGAAGTCATGACCATCCAGGCGGAGCATCTGGTCGAACTCTGGAAAAACATCCCCGACTCCGAAACGGACGCCGTTTCGAAAAAACTGCTGAACCGTTTTGCCGTCAAAAACGTGGAGCCGGAGGACGTCAAACGCTCCGTAAGGCTCGGCCTCGCCATGCGGTCGCTTTACCGGAAATACAACCTTGACGGGCTGTGTTTCCTCGGGCAGCACTACCTCGAAAAAATGACCGGCGCGCCCGCGAGAATGGGAGCCTCCCTGCTGATCGAGGAGGACGGTTTTCCCGTGTGCTGCGAAGGCGACATCGGCGGACTGGTCATGTGCGACCTCATGAAACAATTCACCGGACGGCCCGCGTTCCAGGCCGAATGGGGGCAGTTCGACCTCAAAAACAACGCGGTCTTCCTGCTTGGACACGGCATCGGCGTCCCCTCCCTGGCGAAAACGGAACAAGCGGTCCGCCTGACCTCTTCGCCGGAGGAGTGGGGCTTCAAGGGAAGCGGCCTCAACTATGAACTGATCCTGAAGCCGGGGGAAGTCACGATGGGCCATTTTCTCAATGCGGGCGACAGTTACCGCATGCTGGTCTCGCACGGGGAATCCATCGATTTTCCGTGTCTGCCGTGCGATGAACTCCACGCCATGATCCGGGTGGAAAAACCCGTCCGGCAATACCTGAAAGAGATCATCGACACCGGTTCCGCCCATCACATCGTCGTCGTGCACGGCAACGCGGTGGAGACTCTCGAGAAAACGGCGGAGCTCATGCGGATCGAGTGCGTGAAGATCTGAGCCTTCCCGGCGGATTTCCACCGGAGAGCCTCGAAAGCGTCTCCGGCACGCACACCGTCATTCCTTTTTCCTTCCATGACCGCTTCCAAGACCACGCCCCGCCCGTGGTCTTCCTTTTTGTCGTCGCGTTATATTTATGGATAATATTGCGTTTATCGCTTTTTATGGACTTGAAAAACTGAATTTCGTAAATATAGTATGAATAATTACGAAAAACGTATAAGGAGCAACCAAAATGAGAATCGGACTGGTAAAGGAAATCAAGGCGGAAGAATTTCGGGTCGGTTTAACTCCGGACGGGGTGGCGGAGTATGTCTCCCACGGGCACAAGCTGCTGGTGGAGAAAAACGCGGGAACAGGGTCCGGATTCGCCGACGCCGAATATGCGGCCGCCGGAGCGGAGATCGTGTCCGACCGGAAGAAGCTGTTCGACGACGCGGAGATGATCGTCAAGGTCAAGGAGCCGCTGCCGGAGGAATACGGTCTTTTCCACGAGGGGCAGATTCTCTACACCTACCTTCATCTGGCGGCGGACCGCACCCTGACCGAAGCCATGCTGGCGAAAAAAATCATCGGGATCGCGTTCGAGACCGTGACCGAGGCGGACGGCAGTTTGCCGCTGCTGGCCCCGATGTCCCAGATCGCGGGACGGATGGCGGTCCAGGAGGGCGCCAAGTATCTGGAACGCCCGTTCGGCGGCAAGGGCGTGCTGCTCGGCGGCGTGCCCGGCGTCCGGAAAGGCAAAGTGGCGATTCTCGGAGCCGGGGTGGCCGGTTCCAACGCCTGCCGGATCGCGGTCGGCATCGGCGCCGATGTGACGATCCTGGACATCAGCACGCGCCGCCTGGTGGAAATGGAAAACATCTACGGGGATGCCGTGCAGACTTTGTATGCTTCCCGCGCCAATGTGGTCAATACGATCCGGGAGGCCGACCTGGTGATCGGCGCGGTTCTGGTTCCCGGAGCCGCGGCTCCGCGGCTGGTGCGCCATGACGACATCAAATTGATGAAGCCCGGAGCGGTAATGGTGGACATTGCCATCGACCAGGGCGGCTGCTTCGAAACATCGCATGTGACCTACCATTCCGACCCGGTCTACACGCTGGACGGCATCGTGCACTACTGCGTCGGCAACATGCCGGGCGCCGTGGCGCTGACCTCGACCATGGCGCTGACCAACGTCACCACCAAATACGGCTCGATCATCGCCGACGAAGGAATCGCCCGCGCCCTGAAGCATCCCGCGCTGCGTTCCGGAGTGAACTGCTACCTGGGACACCTCACGAACCGGGCCGTCGCCGAAGCTCACCACCTGGAATATGAGGAACTGGATGGACAAGCTGGATAAAAAAATCATTTTTCTGCTGGTCAAGGACGGACGGAACAGCAATAACGAAATTGCCCGGCTCCTGTCCGTTTCCGAAGGAACCGTCCGCAACCGCATCCGCCGGCTGACCGAGAGCGGCGTGCTGAAAGTCGCCGGGCTGGTGGCCCCGGAAGCGGTAGTCGACAAGGAACTGGTGCTGCTGGGAATCAAGGTGGCCGTCAGCAAGAACCTGTCGGCGATCGCGGAAAAGATCGCGCAGCGGCCGGAAGTCCAGGCGGCCTACATCACCACGGGACGCTACGACATCGTGGTCGAAGCCCTGCTGACGGTGAAATACGGCCCGATCGAGTTCCTCTGCGGTCCGCTTGCCGCTATCGGCGGAATTGTCTCCACGGAAACTTTCATGGTCATGAAAAGTTTCAAGAAGTGGATCATTCCCCAGCCGAACGACACGGCGGGCAACGGGAAAGACTGACCCCCGACGCACTGTTCCGGGATTTCAACGGAAATCCATCCGCCTCACCCCGGCTCTTTTTTTCGAATCTGAGCAGGGGTGAGGTTCAGTTTTTTCTTGAGAGCCTTCCAGAGGTGCCCCGCGCCGGAAAAGCCGGACTGTTCGGCCACGGCGGCCAGCGTGAGGCTCCGGTTTTTCAGCAGTTTTGCGGCATACGTCACCCGTAAAGCCATCCGGTATTCGGCCGGACCGATCCCGAACGCGGAATTGAACTGGCGCGTCAGGGTGCGCTCGGACATGCCGGCGATCTTCGCCAGTTCCGAAACGGTGATCTTTTCCGCGAAATGATGCTGGAGATAGTTCGTCACCTTGTTCAGATACCAGTGCGTGGGCGGGGCGTCGTCCGTGGTGTATTCCCGTCCGATCAGCACAATGATCTCGGAAAAAAGATTGGAGATGAGCACCTGGCTGCCCGGACGGCAGTTCTTCTTTTCCGCAGCGATCATGTCCATCGCGGCGCGGACCGTTTCCAGCGTTTTCGGCGGAATGCGGCAGATGGGCTCCACGCTGTCCGCAAAGGAATTCAGCGACGGCGGGTAGATGCACCCCGTGAACGGAAGCCGGCCGGAAAGGAGCAGAAGTCCGGGGATCGGCGCCGAAGCGTCATAAATGAGGTTGTAGACACAGCCGTCCGGCGACGGATCCATGTAGGTGTGCATCATCCCCGGATGAAGCAGAAGCACGTCTCCGGTCTTCAATCTCGCGGAAGCCTCCGCGGCCCGGTGCGTGATCTCGCCTGACGTCACGACCGCAAGTTCCGAAAACTCATGCGAATGCTGTGCACTCGACCCGGTCACGCCCCATGCCTCCATGACCCTCACCGAAATCGGAATGCGGTCCGCTTCAAAATATTGCGAAAATGTCAGCCTGTCCCGGTCCATTTCTTCTCCTTTTTATTCATTTTGTCTGAAATATAACTATAATTGGCCGGATTTTCAATTGACATTCCTGTGAAAGTTATGTATAATCTATGAAAAGAGAAAAATATGGAATGACTGCCGATATGATGAATCAGGAATACAAATTGGCCTATCCGGTGGGAAGCGTGATCTGGAACGGAAAGGAAATCACCCGGGAAGAGGAAAAGAAAATCGATCATGCCCTGGATATCCTTCAGGAATGCGGCATCGATGAAGTCATGCTGTCCGGCTACACCGATGTGGAACCGGCCGGCTTCGACATGATGAAAGAGGCGGAACGCATCGGCGGCAAGCTCCGGGCGCGCGGGATGAAAGGGGCGCAGCACCACGGGCTGGCTCCCACGTTCGCCCCGCTGGAGGGTTCGCAGGAGGCGGTGGTTGAAAAACTGATCCGCGCCGTACAGTATACCGTCCGGTTGAATGCGGACGTGCTGGTGCTCCACTCCGGCCGGATCGACGCCCATTTCACCACCATGGAGGAGTATGTCGAGGCGTTCCAGGAACAGGTCCGGAAGTTCGGACGGAGCGAAGTGCTCGCCCGCAATGCGGAAAATCTTCACCGGGCGGGAGAGGAAGCCCGGAAGTCGGGAATCCGGATCGCGCTGGAGAATCTGGACCGTTTCGAGCCGCTGAGCAGCCGGGAGCTTCTGCCGCGCCTGGCGGCGGCCGCGGATTCATCGGCAATCGGGTATTGCCTGGATTCGGGACACGCCCACTGCTGCGGGATTTCCGTCCCGGAGTGGGTGTTCCTCATGGGCGACAAACTTTTCACGACGCATTTCCACGACAACCGCGGCACGCAAGGCAAGGTTCCTCCCGGAGACAGCTTCATCACGCCGAAAGGAATCGACGAGCACTTGCCGCCGGGCTTCGGGACGATCCCGTGGATCGACGTCATTCAGGCTCTGCGGAAGACCGGCTACAGGAATACAATCAACTTTGAATCCGGCCCCTGGCCGAACATGCCGGAAGCGGAAGGATACCGTTCCGCCATACGATTCTGGCGGACCTGTGAATATTTGGCAACTCAAAAGGGAGGTTGAATATGAGACGGAAGAAAGAGAATTTCACTTTGATCGAACTCCTCGTCGTGATTTCGATCATTGCGATTCTGGCGGCGATGCTGCTGCCCGCGCTGAACAAGGCAAGACAGTCCGCAATGACGTTGTCCTGTCTGAACAACACCAAAACCATCATGTACGGGATGCAGTTGTATGCCGATTCCTACAAGACATTTCCTTTCCGGGACACTCATGGGCTCTGGTATCTGGAAGTTGCCAGAATCATACGCCCGGCCACCAACGTCAATGTCAACAACACTGCCGGAACCCGATTTTACAAGGAGATGCCTTATTACAGATGTCCGGCGAGCAAGCTCAGCATGGGTGTCAATATTTATTACCATACCATTCACTACGGCAAGAATGACGCCCTCGGGGCCGCCTATACCACTGCGGTCAGTTCCTGGCCGATCCGGCCGGATCAGGTGAAGCGGCCCTCCACCATGGTTGCCGTCGGCGACAGCGACGACGACGGCTACTATGGAGAAATCATCAGCGCGGCAAACTATCTGCCCGGAAACCGTCACGGCAGCAAAACGCCCATGGCTTTCGTGGACGGACATTCCGAAAATATTCCAATCGCAAACTATCTTGCGCCCGGAGTCACATACGGATATATGGATTACGGGACGGGAACCACGCTACTCAGAAGTTCCGGTTCCACCACAGCGACCACTTTATGGCCGCTCTCCCTGCTGTATAAATGGGGCAACCGAGGCACAGGATACGATTATGCCACGAACTGACGGTTCACCTCATTCCAACTGTTTCCGGATCATAGCAGAATAACTTTCACCATAAAAAGCAAGGAAAAGCAATGCAAAAGAAACTCATGCTCCTGTTCGTCCTCGCGCTGGCCTTCTTTACCGTCCGTGCGCAGGAACGCGGAACCCCCATTTTCAGCGACAACTTCGACGTGAAGGGAACCTTCATCGAGAACTGGAAGCCCCAAGGCAAGGTGGAAAATGAAAACGGCGTCGTCACCCTGACGGGAACCGGCATCGCAATGAAGCGGGAAGCGCCCGACGAATTCTGGACCTCCGTGAAAATCGCATTGCAGGAACCCACTCCGGAACTCAAGGCCAAACCCGGATTCGCCGGATTCGATTTCGGCGGCGCCAAATTCATGCTCCGCCCGGACGGAAAAGCATGGATGGTCTATAACGTTCCCAACGACAAACGGGCCCGCGGGAGCATCCGCGATGTGGACGGGTTCCAGTTCGGGAAGTCCTGCACACTGACCCTGATCCGCCGAAAAATCAGCGGAGGGGACCAGTTCATCTACCGGATCAACGATCAGGATGTCGGGACGGCCGTCATTGCCGCGCCTCCCAAAAATACCCCGCTTGTGGTCTTCTCTTACCGTGAAACGGCCATTGCGGACGATTTCCAGCTCTTTTCCCTGAAAAAGGGAGACGAATCGTCGAACACGACGGTCAACTCCTCGTTCGAGCATCTTCAGGAAGGCATGCCTACCTATTTCGATACGGATACTCTGCGCAACTACAGCTTCAAACGTCCTTATGAAGAATATCTGAAAACGTTCGCCGTCGACACCACGGAAAAATGCTCCGGCAAACAGTCGCTCCGCCTGGTCTTCGATGAATCGTGCGCCCGCCAGGGCGTCCAGACCTCCGACACCGGCATGGTGGTCGGACAGCCCCTGACTTTCAGCGTCTACCTCAAAGCCGACCGCGACAATTTTCCCGTGACCCTCACCCTCTGGGAAATGCGCACGAAATGGCACCGCAAGGAAGTCCGCCTCTCCAAAGAGTGGCAGCGCTATGAGTTCACCATCCCCTCCGCCACCCAGTCCGCCGTCCGGGCGGGCCTCCAGTTCACCCAGCCCGGAACCGTGTGGGTGGACGACATCCAGACCGAAATCGCCGACAAGCCCAGTCCCTACCGCCCATCCTCTCTCGACCAGCGCAAATTCGCCGCCGGCAAGGCGGATTATCCGCCGGTTCCGCCCCTTCAGGCAAAGAAACTTTCAAAGGCGCCCGCCATGGACGGCAATCTGGATTCCTGGAAGGACGGCGCGTGGTCCACGGACAAGTTCTTCTACAAGGACGGCAGCCCGCAGCAGAAAAACACCCTCTATCTCGGCTGCGACGAGGAAAACCTTTACCTCGGCCTCCGCGCTCATGCCTCGAACCTCCCGCAGTTGAAGACGGAGCCCACCGAATACGACGCCTTCAAAATCTTCGGACAGGAGAACATCGAGATTCTTCCCGATCCGGGCCGCAGCAAAAAGAATTATTATCAGCTGGTGGCCAGCGCCGCCGGAAGCCGCACCGATTTCGGTCCCGGGCGCAATCCGAAATGGAACGGAAACTGGAGCGTGGCGGTCCAACGCAACGAAAAGGAAAAATCCATCGATTATGAAGTGAAAATCCCCTTCGCCCTTCTCGCCGCGCCCGGAGCCGCGAACGACTGGGGGCTGAACGTCGGACGCATGGACACCGCTTCCAAGGAACCCG
>MWCA01000104.1 GCA_002069785.1 Lentisphaerae bacterium ADurb.Bin242
GTGGTGGACCCTGGCCGAGGCGCGTGCGCGGCCGGCCGAGGTGCAGGCCGCCGTGGTGGCCAACCCGCCGCCGGGCAGCCTGCAGGGCCTGCCCGCGCTGCGCCTGATCCAGAGCCTGTGGGCCGGTGTCGACCGCCTGCTGGCCGATGCCACGCTGCCCGCGGCCGTGCCGCTGGCGCGCATGGTCGACCCGGCGATGAATGCAAGGATCACCTGCCACGAAATCACGTGGATCCGAAGCGGCAGCTTTCATTCCATGCCGATCCAGGGCGGACTTTTTTTTCATTCCGTTCCGAGAACCGGAACAATGCTCCACACGCACGATTTTTCCGAAATCCTTCTGGTTTCCAGCGGGAGAGTCATTCACCGGGTCAACGGAGAAAAACAGTATTTGTCCATCGGAAACCTCTGTTTCCTCCGCCCGGACGATCTTCACGGTTTCGCCCCCGATCCGGATTCGGAGAAATGCGAAGTCGTCATGCTGGATTTCGACCTCGAACTATTCCTGAGCCTGAGCGCCTTCTTCGAAAACGACTCGTTCCTTCACCAGCTGACGGCGCCGGTTCTGCCGCCTTGCTTCAAGCTGGACATGAATTCAACCAGCAGTCTCTACGCGCGCCTCCTCAAGCTGAACCGTCCCCAGGAACTCCCGATGCTCCGGAAAATCAAACTCAAAAACCTGCTCGGCGAACTGTTCGCCCGTTTCTTCATCGACGAATCCAATCTGCTGACGGAATCGCAGATCCCGGACTGGATCGAGAACCTCTGCACGGAAATGCGGAAAGAGGAAAATCTTCTGGCCGGGTTTCCCCGCATGCGGAAGCTGGCCTGCCGCACGCCCCAGCATCTCTGCAAGTATTTCAGGAAATTCCTGGGGCGTTCCCCCACCGATTTCCTCAATGAACTGCGGGTCAATTATTCGGCGCATCTGCTGACGGACACCAACGAGGATGTGACCGTGATCGCGGACAAGCTCCGCTTTCAAAGCCTGAGCCGCTTTTACCATCTTTTCCGGCAATATTACGGAATTTCGCCCGTCGCCTACCGCAAGCTTCATCTGGGAAAACAGAAAGTATGACAGTTGATATTTTTTTGAGAGAGATGGTAAAAGTGGCTTGAAAATTGTTTAAGCGTATATATATTGACTTCAAGCAAAGCGGGGGTGATCGGCTGAGGTGCTTCCGTTTCAAAAAGGAGAATTCTATGTTTTGCGCAAAATGCGGGCAGGAACTTGCGGAAGAGAGCTTGTTTTGCAGTAAATGCGGAAAATCAGTCAATGCGCCTGTCGTAATCCTGCGTGACGGTTTCGATGTTTTCATTCCCCGCAACGTGCTGGCATTGTGGAGCTATTATCTCGGCATATTTTCTCTGCTTTGCGGAATCACCTCGCTTCCCGCCATTGTCACCGGAATCATGGGGCTGAATTATGCGAAGAAACATCCGGAGGCCAAGGGCGTGGTCCACTGTTGGGTCGGAATCATCGTCAGTATCTTTTCGTTGCTGCTGATGGCCTTTTTCATTTTCCTTCTCGCAAAGAATTGCTAGTTATCCAGATGGATTCAAATCCCGAAAACGAACCCGAAAACAAAGGAGACCCCCAAAATGTTTTGCAGTAAATGCGGAGCCCAGATTCCGGATGATGCGCAGTCCTGTCCCCAGTGTCAGGAGTCGGTCCAGAAAGCGAATCCGCCCCAGCCGGCGGCCTCTGCTCAAGCCAAACCGGTGGAAATCAAATCCGGATTGGTTCAGGCGATTCTGGTGACGGTCTTCTGCTGTCTTCCGTTCGGCATTGTTGCGATCGTGTATGGGGCGAGAGTTTCCGGACTGGTCGCGGCCGGCGACATCTCCGGTGCGCAGGAAGCGGCCCGGAAATCGAACATGTGGTCGTGGCTTTCTTTCGCTATCGGATTGCTGAGCTATGCTGCCTACATTTTCTTCAGTTTCCTTGCCGCGCCCCGCTGAAAAAATCGGCATTGCCGGAGCCGTGACCGTGTCGGCCGCCATTCTTCTTGCGGTCTATTTCTGTGATCCGCGGACCTGTGTTTTCCTGCCGAAATGCGTGTTTCACGAGGTGACCGGCCTTTACTGTCCGGGGTGCGGCAATACGCGGGCGCTCCATGCTCTGCTGCACGGTCATGTCGTCCAGTCGCTGCGTTGCAACCTCCTGCTGGTTCCGGCGGCCCTGACGGTGTTGCTGCTGTTGCTGCGGCCCCGTTTTGCGATGGCGCGTTATACCGGCTGGATCATTGCCGGGATCATTATTGTGTTTGCGGTATTGAGAAACTTGCCGTGGGCGCCGTTTACGCTGCTGGCGCCTCCGCCCTGACATGAAAGGCTGAATATGTTTTGCTCTCATTGCGGAAATGAAATCGGACCCGGCGATCGCTTCTGCTCCAGGTGCGGAATACGGTTCCACCATGTCGACGGCTCCATCCGGGCCGGAATCCCGCGGGATATCCCCGACAGAAAACTTATGGCCGGCCTGCTCGGAATCCTGCTGGGCGGGCTCGGCATCCACAAGTTTTATCTCGGTTTTGTCAAGGAGGGGATCATCGAGTTTGTCCTGTCGGTGATTTCCTGCGGTCTGCTGGGAGTCCTCGGGTTCATTGAGGGGCTTATCTACCTGACGAAATCGGAGGAGAACTTTTATCAGGATTACATCATCGACCGGAAGAAATGGTTCTGAGACCGGCGGGGAGAATCGGCCGGATGACCGTCTTCAGATTTTGTATTCCGGCGCGGCGCCGTCCATGCGGCGGAGGCCGGGAAGACGGTCGAATTTCCGGAAGGCCTCTTCGGCGTAAACCGCGTGAACCCCGTTGAAGAGATCAAGGTAGAGATGGGGGTGTCCCCGCTTCTCCAGTTCGCAATACAGTTCCGCGGTGAAGGTGTACGGAACCACATCATCGTGCTTTCCGTGCTGAAGCATGAGAATATTCACCTTCATGAGATCATCGAGGTGGGAGATTGGCGAGCGGTCGCAATACTCTTCCCGGACTTCGGCGGAGCTGTCCGGCGAGCCGCCGAGACATTTTTCAATGTGCGGGACATATCCGTATTTTGCTCCCTCCTTTCCGGCAAAATCGTACCAGCGGATCAGGTCCGTGACCGGGCACCAGGCGCTGGCGCAGTACCAGAGTTCCGGGCGCCAGGCCGCCGTCAGCAGCGTCATGTGGCCGCCTCCGCTGGCTCCGAAAAGGATCACGTGTTCCGGATCGATCCGGTAATTCTTCCGCACGTATTCGACGGCGTCCACGATATCCTGCCGCGCCAGTTCCGAGCCGCAGGCCTCGGTGCATCTCGGGTTTTTCACGAGGTTGCAGCCGCGGAATTCCGGCATCAGCATCGCCCAGCCGCGTTCCCGTGCGAATTTTAAATGCGGCAGGTGATTGAAACGGTCGTGGCTCCACGCGTGAAGCGCAACGACCAGGGGGACGTTTTCCCCGTTTTCCGGAAAATAAAAAAGAGACTTTTCCGGGGAGGAATCCATGCTTGAAACAACAGTCAGTTCCTGGACATCTTCATTCATTTTTCACATCCTGTGGTTGAGTTCCAGTGCAGCACGGCGCGATCCGGCTCCAGTTCGTTCATGAATTCGACGGAAAAACGGTTCTTCCCGTCGGAGAGTTCCGCTGTGACGAACGAATAAAAAGGTTCGCCGAGGTGTTCCGAATACAGTTCAAACCGGTGTTTTCCCGGTCCGGCCGCCTTTCCGAGGTCGATCTCGGGGGAGCGGTCTCCCGGACGGAGTTTTTCGTTCTCCGCGGGTGCTTTCTTCCGGAGTCCGTTCTTCGTGACGAATCCGAGCGTTTGCAACGATCCGTCCTTCTTCCGGACCCGGAGCGTGAGGTCGATGTTATACAGATCGTCCCACAGGGATTGTTCATGGGACGTGATCCGGCTCGGCATGAAAACGCGGAGTTTCCACTTTCCCGCCGGGAGATCGCGACAGGCCGCCTGCCGCCCGAGGAACGCCCTGTAATCCGATGCGGCGGCGCATTCCGGCATTTCCCGCATGGGATGTTTCCGGAGGAGCTCCCGGGCCGTTCCGGCATCTTTTGCAAGAATGCCCGCCGCGACCTGCCAGGCGTCCAGCGACTTCAATTCCCGCGGATTCGCGAAGCCGGGGATGGGATAGAGCCTGTATTTCGCAAGGAGCCCCGTCGGACGGAAGGCCGTTTCCATTTTTTTTCCGGAGCAGTTGGAGACCAGGCAGACCCCGCAGCGGCCGTCCGGCGAAAGGATCGCACAGTGGGCTTCCTCCGGATCTTTCGGAGCGCCGAAAAGTCCTTCGGAATTGAAGTCGGTGTAGCAGGAATACCCGGTCCGGTCGCCCAGCAGCCGCCAGACGGCAAGAAGTCCGCGGAAGGCGCCGTCGCTGATCCCCGGGACCGGCGGATGCCGGAGCGAGGAGGATTCGATCTGCTTCCCGATCGGCAGGTGCGGGGCCTGCGCAGCGGCGGCGAGGAACGGCGTCATCCGGGGAGAGCCGTATTCGGGAAAAGCCGCCGTCCACATCGTGCCGGGCGATACGGCCGACATGCTGAAGTATTCGTGTTCGCGCCGGCCTCGGATCAGGATTCCGCGCTCCCCCTCGCCGGAGGTGTAACCGTCGAAGAATCCGGTCGCGATCCCTGAATACAGGGGACCGGTGTGACAGAAAAACAGTCCTTTTTTTCCCACGCGTTCCCGCAGGGATTTCATACATCTGTAATAATGCCGGAACGCCGTCCGTCCGCCGATGAAATTTTCGTCGGGCGGACATAGATATCCGGCGGGGCCGCCGTAGTCCATGTAAAGACCGTCGAAATCCTTTGTCAGCCGGGTGTCGAACCATTCGGCGGCGTCCTCGATCACGCTGATCTCGTTGCCCCGGACATACAGCACCAGACGGATTCCTTTCTGTTTCAGAAGCCGGCGCATCTCCCGGAAGCGTTTCAGGTCGTATGGAATCCCGCCGTTCTGTGTGTCGAGCCGCCAGCAGTCGTGCATCACGAGCACCTGGGCGCCGGCTTCGGCCAGCGCCTCGATCTGCTCCCGGTCCGGGAAACGCCGGAAGTTGTCGATATACTGATACAGCGAACAGGGAGGATGCACCCGTTTCACCGGGGCCGGACGCATGAGGAAACCCAGACGGTTCCGCCAGTGGAGCGGACGCGATTTCCCGGCGCGCGGGACCTTCTGGAAGTTCCATTCCAGCTCGAAGCCGGACGGGGTCCGCTTCACGGAGGAGGAAACCTCCCGGATGTCCTCGTTGAACAGGGTGTTGTTCCCCTCGATGAAGAATTCCGTATAGAACGAGGGGGCGTTCCGGCGCATGGCGTTGAATCCGGCGTCGACGAAAAGTTCCTCCGGGAAGACCCGGCTTTCCGCATAAGGAAGAAACCGCTCCGGCGGCGCGGACTGAATCTGGGTCGCATCGAGTTTGGGAGGATGTTTGCGGACAGCCCACCGGACGTCGTCATAATCCGAAAAATCGAGGGGAATATTGATCTTGAAATCCCGGATCTCCGGCACTTCCAACGTGGCGTAAAACAGGAACAGGTCGCAGAAAACGGCGCCGTCGGGATGGAATTCCCACTTCAGGCTGAGATACAGGCCGTCCCGGATTTCCCCGGAGGCGTTCCGCCAGGGAATCCGCGGAAATTCCACGATCCGGGCCCCGTCGCGGCGGTATTTCAAGACGGGGGTCGGCTTCCCGCATTCCGGACGGCAGAGCTGGCCGCCGGCCGCCAGAGATATCGGGGACGTCCGGCAGGCCGACAGGACGGTTTTCCGTCCGCCGAACTCGGATGCCGTAATCCTGGACGGAAATCCTCCGCACTCCGCGGAGAATTCATATTCAACCTGATTTGCGCTGATCTTGAAACAGTTCATTTTCACTCTTTCCCTTTGTCTCGCGGAGTTGCCGAATCCGGTTTGCGTGATATAGTAAGTTAGTATGGCAATGAAAAATTTCAACCGGGATTGGTATCGTGATATGGACAAAGAGTTCCAGGATATGGTCATTATCCGGAAGAACCGGGAGGACAGCTTTTTCCGGAAACGGATGTCCTCCGGCAAAAACCTGAAGGAGACCGCGTACGAGAACCAATATCTCGATGCGTTCGCACAATCTCCGTTTCTCAACATCATTTCCTGCGGCGAAAGTTTCATCGCCGGGAAATACGAGGCCGGAAGAAAAGAGAATATCACTGATGTCTCCTGCTGGGAGCTCGAACTGATCTATGACGGCGAGGCGACGTACCGGACGGAAGGATGCAAATATTTCCTCAAGAGGGGCGACGTCCTTCTCCATGATCCCGCCCGGAACGCCTCTGTCCATGTTTCCGCCGGGAAGACCTGCCGGAAAAAATTCATTGTCTTCACGAACGACCAGATTGCTTTCACCTTCTGCCGGAGAAATGTGATGGGATACAGTCCGCTGATTCTGCGGGACGCCCCGGAAGGAATTTTCACGATGATCGACGGCATTTGCGAGTGCGGCGCCGTCGGCAAACCGGACTCCTCGTATGTCATTTCCAGGAAAATCTATGTGCTGCTGACCGAGATTCTGCGCATTCAGCAGCATCCCCACCTCAATTTCCGTTTCAAGATCTACTCGGAACTGGAAAAAACGACCCATGAAAAATATGACCTTGATCACCTTTCCGCGCTGTGCGGAATGTCGCGCCGCACGTTCAACCGTTTTTTCCGCAGGAATTACGACATGACGCCGGTGCAATACATCCGCCGCCAGCGGATGAATTACGCCGCCAACGCGATCGAATCGAGCACGATGAACCTCAAGGAAATCGCCGAAAGATGCACGTATTCGACGCTTTCCCATTTTTCCGCCGACTTCCGGAAAGTGTATGGAATCGCCCCCGCGGAGTTCCGGAAAAGAAAACTGTGCGGTTCCGGCCTGTCCGGCGGGAACCCACGGCGTCCGCTGCCCGGAGAAGGATGACGGACATCTCATGCGGCCGCCGCGGGGCCGCAGAGCGGGAACAGCCCTTTCCGCACCCTCTGCAAGCCGGCTTGCAAAGAAAAAATTGAACTCATTTTTTGCAAAATCAAAACTTTTTCGTTTTTCCGCGCTTGACAAATTCCGAATGACGGTTATAATATATACTACGACGTCGCAGTATCGCTTCTTTCAGGAGGGTTCAATGGAAAACAAGACCGGGAAAAATATTGCGGAGACAACGGGCTTTTCCCTCTCCACGGTTGAAAAAGTCCTTCGCGGACAGTCCCGACAGTATCATATCAGCCGGGAAACGGAAAAAACCATCCGCGCGGCCGCCGAAAAGCTTGGATACCGGAAAAACGAGCTTGCGGCCGCCATCCGCACCGGAGTCAACCGCACGGTGGGGGTTGTCTTCCATGCGTCCGATGTTTCCAGGTGCAGTTCGCTGCATGAAGTCCTGAGCGGGATCATCAGCGAAGCCGCCGCGCGCGATTATGCGATCCATACGTTTATGGACGATGACATGGAAAGGGTGGTCGATACGCTGATCAGCCGTCGGACAGGAACCCTCATCTCCCTCAGTCTCGAGCCTGCGCGCCGGTGTCTGACGGCAAAACTCTGCAAGGAAAACGGGATCGCGCTGGTTTTTGCTTATGAGGAGGCATGCAGCGGATTTCCGGCCGTGCATACGGATAATTTCGAGGGGATGCGTCTTGCTGTGAAATATCTTCTGGACAACGGGCATACGAGGATCGTTCTCTGCTGCACGAAGCATACATACTGTTATGACGCGGCCCGCCACGCCGGATATTTGAAGGCGCTTTCCGATGCGGGAATCCCCATTCTGAAACAATACATTCTCTGCCGCGACATCGTGGATTACGATGCTTTTGTCGAAGAATTCATGAGACTGCCGGAGGCGGAGCGTCCGACCGCGTTTGTGTCCACCTCGGACACGGATGTCCTGCATCTTGTCAATGTTCTCCCGGAACACGGGATCAAAGTTCCCCGGGATGTCTCTCTTTTCGGATTCGGCAATACCCGGGCGACGGAGTTTTCCCAGGTGCCGCTGTCTTCGGTCGAGGAGAGCCATACGCTTCTCGGAAAAACCGTTCTGCGGGTTGCGCTCGGATGTGAAACGGAAATCCGGGATGACGGAAAAGGCAATTACCTCATTCCTCCGCGGCTGGTGCTGCGTCAGTCGGTCTTCAACCGGAAAACGAATGTCCCGGCAGGGTCCCGGGAAACGATACGGGAATGCGGCCGTCATGGGCGGAGGAACAAGCAGAAGTGCTGGGATATGCAAAAATAGAAAGAGAAGACAAGGAGGCTGCGTATGTCCGCCAGACAATTTACACTCATCGAGCTTCTGATCGTGGTTTCGATCATCGCCATTCTTGCCGCCATGCTGCTGCCGGCTCTCGGGAAAGTGCGTCAGCTGGCGTACGGGACCGATTGCGCCAACCTCCAGAAGCAGACCGGACTCGGATTCATTCTGTATGCCGACACCTACAACGAGTGGGCCGTTACCGGGTATTATCCCTATGTGGGCAATACGGCAGGCAGTCCCCGGACGCCCTGGTACAATTTTTACTATGAAGGCAACTCTTATGCGGGAAGCATCCTTCTCTGGAACTCGAAAAATATTGCAAAAAGGCAAACCTGCCGGGCCGCCGCGGTCTACAATGCGGAAAATAAAATCGTCAACGGCGGCGAGTCCTATTATTACCTGCCCGGATACGCCTCCGCCAATGCCGCCCGGAAAGAATACGAGTGGAGCACCAGCGGATACCTTGCCTTCAAGCCGTCGTCGGTCAAAATGCCCAGCCGGCTGTACTGGCTGAAGTGCGGGACCTCCTATCAGGACAGCGTTTACCGTTTCTGGCATTCGGGTTCGGCCCAGTTCTTTTTTGTGGACGGCTCGGTCAAGCGTGTCCGGCAAGTTGAAATAAAGCCCTACAACAGCGGCGGTTCCCCGGTATGGGGGACAAGCATCGGATATTATCCGGCCAGCGGGACGCCGTGGCAGTATTGAGTTCAATGATTTCTTTTGAAATAACCATGGAAAAAGGAGAGAAAATGAGGAAGAAACTTCTGATCGGATTTCTGGCCGTTGCCGGATGCTGGACCGCGGGCGCCTTGGAGGATTCCCGGGAAGTGATTTTGAACGGCGGCTTTGCGGAAATCGTCGATGTCGCGGAAAAAGACAAGGCTCATATCCAGAGCGTTCAATTTCCGAAACACTGGAATGTGTACGGCGGCCGTCTGGTTACGGAAAACAACCGGAACCGGATCGAACTTTCCGATTATCTTTACACGCTTCTCCGGATCCCGCAAAGTGAAACACCGACCCGGCTCAAAGGAGAAATCACGGTTTCCGGCGAAGGAAAACTCAAGATTTACCTCAGCGGCTGCATCCGGAAGCCGGGCGACAAGAGAGGTTTCGGAAATGAGCTGAAACCGGTTCTTGGCGAATTCGTTCTTTCCGAAAAGGCGGCGGTGTTTCCGTTTGAATACGAGGCGGAACCCTATTCGCAGTATTATCTTGAATTCAAACAGACCGGCGGCAAAGCGCTGATCGAGAAAATCAGTTTCCGGAAATGAGTCTTTCCGTAAAAAACAACGCATTGAAGAGGGAGCCATGAAAAAAGAGTTCTTTTGCGTTCTGTTTCTGTGCGCATCCTGTGCGGGCGTGGCCGCGGCGGAATTCAAAATCGTCGAGGACCGGAAAAGCAATGCCGTCATCCTGACCAATCCCTTCCCGACGGCGGAGGAGTTCACCGCGGAAACCGAACTTGCCGGATATATCCGGAAAATCACGGGAGCCGCGGTCTCCCGGTATGCGTCCGGCGCTCTTTACGCGGACCGGCTGCATCCGGACCGGGTGAAAATCATTCCCGTCACGCTGGAAAACGGGCGTTGCTTTCTGCCGGAGGCCGTGGTGAAAAAACTGAGTTCGACCGACAATCCGGAGGCGTTCTGCATCCGGAGCGCGGAAACCCCGGAAGGCAAGTTCATCTACATCGCCGGACGCACCCCGCGCGGAGTCATGCTCGGGACGTATGCCTTCCTTGAAAAATATCTCGGAGTCCGGTGGTTTCACGCCGGAGAGGAAGGGGAATATTGTCCGAAAAGCAAGGATATTATTCTTCGGGACATGGATGATTTCCGTCAACCGTGGCTGCGGAAACGTTTCCTTAACGAGTGGCGGGAGTCCGTCAAGCCGTTTTCACTGGACGATTTTCACCGCTGGATGACCCGGAACGGCCTCCACTGGAGAGAAAACTACAATCTCGGGAATTTTTCGCGTGAAACATCTGATTTCTCGGCGACCGGCGGAGGCCTGAGCAAAGGCGGAGGCCATACGACATTCGAGCTTGCCGTCCCAAAAGAACTCTTCCGGACCCGGCCGGAATTCTTTCCGCTCCAAAACGGGCAAAGGGTCTGCAAGGAACGGTCCCAGCGGTGTCTTGCGAATCCGGAAGTGCAAAAGCGTCTGGCCGAATACATCGTCGGCTATACGAATTTCTATAATCCCGAGTTCCGGATTTCTTTTCACGACTCGACCGGCGGCTGGTGCATGTGTCCCGATTGCGTGAAAATGGGAACCGATTCCGAAGGGAATTTTTCCTATTCGAATCTGGCGCATGTTTTCTGTTCGCAGATTGCGGACCGGGTGCTGAAAATCAACCCGGAAGCAAAACTTTCGTATGAAATGTATTCGCAGTTCCGTCCACTTCCGACGGTCCGGAATTTCAGGTATGACAAACGGGTCGTGGGAGAGTTCTGTCCCCACCAGCGCTGCTATGTCCACCCGCTGGCGGAAGGTGAATGCAACGCGGAGTTATACAAGCTGATGCTGGAATGGGCGAAAATCTCTCCGCTCGGGCTTTTCGACTACTACGCCTATTCCAACACGCCGTACTGTCCGCTGGAATATACCCTTGCCAAAGATTTGAAACTGTATGAGAAACTTCACCTTGAACATTTTGTGGAAGACTGTTCCAACCGGGAGCTGCCGGTTCCGCATTCCAACTGGCCGTTCTATTACGTGTTTTCAAAACTGGCCTGGGACACTTCGGTCGATGTCGAAAAGCTGCTCGGGGAAGCCTATACGCTTTATTACGGAACGGCCGCCGAACCCATGAAAAAATATCACAGTTTCCGTCGGGAACTCTGGGAATCCGCGCCCGGACATGCCATGTACGGCGGTGGAAAACGCTATGGAACCTGTCTTGCGGTGCCCGGAGCGGAAAAACGCCTTCTCGGGCTTCTTTCGGAGGCGGAAAAACTTGCCGGAAATGATGCCGTGCTGAAAAAAAGAATCGCCTGGGACCGGAAATATCTGACCGAATTCTGGATTGCCGAAGCCGCCCGGATCAACCGGCGGACCAGCGGCGCGTCCGTCACGCTTCCCGCCCGCCGGCTTTCCGGAACCATCCGGATCGATGGCGCGCTGGAGGAGGATGCATGGCGTTCCGCGCCCCTGATCGGCGGTTTTCTGGACATGAAAACAAAAGGGGAAGCGGCGGAAGAGACACGGGTCCGGGTCCTGTATGACGACAACTGTTTTTATGTAGGGATCGACGCCATGACGGAACATGCCTGGGGACCTCTCGTCACCCATGCGAAAACCCGCGACGGCGCTGTCTGGCAGGATGACTCCGTGGAAGTTTTCCTTGTGCCGCCCGGAAAGGACTATTTCCACTGGATCGTCAACAGCGCCGGAGTCTTTTATGACGCCAAAACCCGGAACCTTTCCTTTGATTCCCAGGCCGAGGTGAAGGCACGGATCGGGAAAGACCGCTATACGGTGGAAATGCGTGTCCCGGTCAAGCCTCTCGGAGTTCTGAAAATCTCGGAAGGGGACTTGTGGAAAATGCACTTCACCCGCGAATGCCGCAATCTCCAGCCCCCGAAAACATCCTCCGGGAGTTCGATCGACGGGGTTCCGCCCCATGAGGAATCGCTCTTCCGGAAAGCCTCGCTGGGAACCCCGGTCACGAAAAACGGTAATTTTTCGGAGACCGTGAAAGTTCCGGAGAACGACCGCAAACACATGAAAAGCGACGAGTTTCCCCGCTACTGGAAAGCCTATGGGGGACGTCTCATCAAATCCGGCGGCAGGAACAAAATCGAGCTGGAGGATTATTTGTACACCCTGCTGACTCTTCCGCAGAACGGCAGTCCCGTCCGGATCGCGGGAACGCTTGTCGCGTCCGGAAGCGGAACCCTCAAGGTGTATTTGAGCGGCTGCATCCGGAAACCGGGGGATCAACGCGGCTTCGGAAATGAACTCAAACCGGTGTTGGGGGAATTCGTTCTCACGGAAAAACCTTCCGCCTATCCGCTGGAATATACGGCCGAGCCGTATTCGCAATATTATCTTGAATTCAAAGCGGCCGGGGGAAAAGCGGTCCTGGAAAGCTGTGTCATGACACGCTGATTCTGCGGTCGTTTCCGGACTTTTTGCAGCCATGGTGCATGATCCGGCTTCCACACTCCGGACAATGCCTGTTTCCGGGATTGCAATCCTTGATTGGAAGTGGTATAATATCTCAACGCGCTGACGCCGGTCTTGAATTCAAGCCAATCCGGACCGGAGACAGAGCGCATTCATCGTCAAAACTTTACAGGGAGAAATCCATAATGGAAAACATTGTCATTTCCGATCGTTATGAAGATGCGGATTTCGTTTACAGGAAACTTTTCGACTATAATATTTCCAAGGTCGGGCCGCTTGCCGTCGGCCCCTTGAAGAAGAAAGAATCCATGAAAACCATTCTGGTTTGCTCGGAAACGGGAACCCCGCTCGGCGGCATGGTGTATGAACAGAAAAGTCCGGAAGAATTGTATGTGGCCTATTTCTGGCTGCCGGAATCCCTGCGGGGACATGGGATGGGCGTAAAAATCGTCGACATCCTCAAAAAGGAAGCCGTCCGGCTGCATTGCAGGAAAGTTTCGTTGTACACCTCCAGTTTCCAAGCCCCGGGATTCTATCCGAAAATGGGGTTCCGGTTGACGAAACAGGAACCTACTCCGAATTATCCGGCCTATACGGATTCCTATTTCGAGTGGAACCCGGAGGACGGCAACGGCAATTGAAGAAAGAAGACAGGCTGTTGTGGAGGATTTTTCCATGACGGGACAGTCGTCGGGCAGATTATAAGGAGGATCGTTTTTTATGGATCATGATATAAAAGCCGCCTGGCTCCGTGCGATCGGAACACCCGGGAAATATCTTTTTGAACGGAAACTGAAGAAAGTCCGGGAGATCGGTCATCCCGCTTTCGACGGAGAGCTTTTTCTTCAGGCGTGCGGCCCGGATTCCTTTCAAAAACTCCTGAAACTGTTTCCCAAAAAAATCGCCGGAAAAACTCCCGCGGTCGCAGTTCCGTTCTACCATCCGGACGGAATGGTCGGCTTTGATCTTGCAACCCGGAATCCCCTGTTGAAATATCAGGGAATCGCCATGGCGTTTGACCTGGTCAGACGGGGTTTCGTCACCGCGGTCGCGGACGCGTATCCCTTTCATTTTTCGGGGGACGATCCCGAGGTCAACCAGGCGGAATTCCGATGCGATTTCTCCCGTTACGAGGATTTCCAAAGCTGGAAAACCGCCGGAGAAAAACTCCGACGGGAATATCCGGACTGGACCGGAATCGGGAAGCTTGTTTCCGACACGACATTGCTGCTGGACGCTCTTTCCGAAGACTCCCGTGTGGACAGCGCGAGAATCGGGATTGCCGGGCATTCCCTGGGGGGAAAAATAGCGTTTTACACGGGATGTCTCGACGATCGTGTGAAAGCCATCCTTGCAAGCGATTTCGGAATCGGCTGGGACCAGACCAACTGGAATGACATCTGGTATTGGGGAGAAAAAGCCGCCGGCATGAAAAAAGCGGGATTCGAACATTCGCAGCTTCTTACGCTGAGCGGGGCGAAACCGTTCATGCTTCTTGCCGGACAATATGACAATGAAGAAAGCGGAGAAATCATGCGCCGGGCCAAAGGATACGGGGACTCCCCCGGGAAACTTGTCCTGCTGAATCATGCGTCCGGACACCGGCCTCCCGCGAGTGCACTTGAAGAAGGATACCGTTTTCTGGAACGGTGGGTTTGAGTTTTCTTCCGGCGAACCGTTACTTTACGGAATGAATCTTCAAGCGTCTGAAGTCTTCCGCTTTCTCCATGAGGAGACGCCGCCTGTAGACCTGGAGGAAAATATTGTAGTTGATTCTCTGGATACAGACCCAGTTCAGCGACTTCATTTGTGCGTAAAGATAAATGACCTCGCCATACGGGGGTTCGTTCACGGAAATGGCCCCGTATTTCGTGTTCAGGATTGTCCTGCGGATTTTGGGGGTGGCAAAAAACTTCATCTGCATTTCACCGCCCTGTTTATACTGCGACAAGTCGAAATCCGTTTTCAGAAATTCGGAATTGGAACTGACGATGATGCGTCCGTCTACATCGATGAGCGCGGACTCGATCACAAAATGGCCCACGTTTCCCGTATTCAGCAGACTTTTTGCGAATTTATTGAAGGAGATGTCCAGTCCGGTCACGCCGTAGAAATTGCCGTCCTCGTCACAGATTTGCATGGAACAGGGGAGGGAGAGTCCGATGAGATAATCCGAACCGACGTACGGTTTTCCCCAGACCGGAATGGTGGAAAACTTTCCTCTGACATACCAGGGACGAAGCCGCGGATCGAAGTCATCGGAGTAGGCGTTTCTCCACGGATAGGAGAACTGGACCCCTCCTTTCAGTCCGACATACACGCTTTTGGTAGGCATGCCTTCGGAAAGAGCCCTGGCCAGAAGGTCATCGCGGTTCTGGGGCGCAAGGTGTATGCCCGGTTCGCTTTCCAGAATGCAGAGTTTCATTTTATCCACCAGCGGGGAAAGGATATGCGCCATTTCCGTGCCGTATACGGTGTTCACATCCGGGGCGAATTTGCAAATCCCTTCGGAAAAAGACACCTTGTCCCGGTAATATTCCGAAAAGACGGCGTCCGACGGGGTCCGGACGTTTCCGGCCGCATCGTAAATGGTGAAGCGGAGCGGCTCTTTCGGATTCCGGATCTTGAGAAGGTTGACGACATGTGCGGCGAGAAGGGTCAGATTCTTTTCCTGATTGAGAATCATCCGGTCCAAGGTGGAAGCCGCGGTTATGCACTTGCTGTAGGCGAAGTTGACGGCCTCCGCCCGTTCGCCCGCGAGACGTGTCCTCTGAAGGTTCTGATAAATGATGACGGATACGGAAATGGCCGCGATGAGAGTGGTCAGGAGGAAGAAGAAAAGCATCAATATCCGGTGGTGGGACGTCCAGCGGACGGCCTTCAGGAAAAAATTGTCCGGCAGGGCCTTGACCTCGTTGCCCTGCATATAGCTCCGGATATCGTCCGCCAGCGCGCGGACGGTCTGATAACGGTCTTCGCGCTGGAAGGCGGTGGCTTTCCGGATGATCCCCTTGAGATCCCGGTCGATTCCGACCTTGAACTGATGCACCAGCGGCTCCAGCGTTCCGTCCTTGATGTTGCCGAGGACATCGTCGTTCTCTTCCCCGCCGACGGCATAATGAAGGGTGGCGACCTCCTGGAGGATCAGGCCGAGGACATAGATATCCGCCCGTTCGTCGCATTTTCTTCCATGGACCGCTTCCGGGGAAAGGTAGCGGGGAGTCCCCGCAATGGTTTCCGGCTTGACCCACGGAGTGGTGTCGTCTTCCGGGGAGCGGATTATTTTCGCCAGCCCCCAGTCCATGACATAGACTTCCATGTATTCCCCGATCATGATGTTTTCCGGCTTGAGGTCGCAGTGCATGATGTTCCGGTGATGGGCGTACGCCATGGCGTCGCAGACATGCAGAAAAATTTCCAGCCGCTTAAAAAGGGAGGCTTTTTCGTCGAAGTACTCGATTCCCTTGAGACGGTAATTGAGGATGATGTTTTTCAGATGTTCCCGGAGCGTTTTCCCGTTGATCAGTTTCATGGCCAGGTGAAAGCCGTTCGAGCGGTCCGTATTCAGCGCGTACACCGGAATGATGGAAGGGTGGTCCAGCTGCGCGGTCACCTTGGCTTCGGTGATGAAGTCCCGGGTGACGTTTTCCTCGTCCGGAAGTTTCTCCCGGAGGGATTTGAGCGCGACGATCCGTCCGAGGTTCTTGTCCTTGGCCGCGGAAATGATGCCCTGTCCCCCCTCGTTGAACACTTCCAGCCGTTCAAAGTTGTTTTCGACGCGGGGAATCTCATCCTGATGAATGTGCGGAGTATTGTCGATCGGGATATTGGTGAATTTGGAAAGGCCTATGCCGACAAAATCGTCCACGATCTCTTTTTTCTGGAACAGGTGGGCCGTGATCGAGGCTTTGGTCCGGAGGACTTCCAGTGAAAACCGTGCGGAAGGATTCTTTTTTTTCGGAGGCTTTTTCTTTCCGGTGACCAGATTCGGCTTTCTGGAGGTCGGGATCTCCATCGCCCGCAGGGTTCCGGTTTGTGTGAACGATTTCCTGGAGCTGGCATCCCGGGCGGGATCGGGAGAGGAAATGGTTATGGTTTTTGCGCTTTCCAGTTTCTTTTCTTCTTCAAGGTTCATGTCAGTTTTCTCCCGTTCTCACAAAAGCGGATGCCGGAGGCTCCGGCCGTCGGGGGAATGAAAGGATTTCCTGTTTCCGGACGGGATTGTCTTCCATCCGGCTCAGAGAGCGGAAGCGGGACGAAATTTTCTTCGGAAAAACGTCCGTGATATTTTGACTCCGGGAGAGGCGTTTTCCGGAAACGGCTGCATTCACACTGATCATTTATCTGCCCGAAATGATGTATTCCCACCCTTTGTCTTTATTCCAGGCCCGCCGGAGGTTGACCGGCAGTTCGCGTCGGCTGGTATTGGCGGCGAGCTTCGCAAGAATGCCTTCGATCTCGTACGCGCTGGAAGGCAGGGAAAGTTTTGCCGCGATTTCCTGGGAAGACCCCGTGAAAGGAGCCAGGGAAGGAAGTTTTTCCTCGATTTCCAGCTGGAGGAGGATGATGCTCTTGCTGGCAAGCTTATATGCCTGGACGCCCGGCTGGTGGAAGGCGTTGATGTGAATGAGTTCCGCATAGGCGGCGACCGCGCGTTCGTAGAAGGCGATGAGCATGCCCAGAGTGAACGGGCTGACCCGCATCAGCTTCATCTCGATCACCTGGCGCTTTTTGGAACGGAGGGCGTTGGAAAGGCCGGTCATGAAACCGTGGAGATAATCGCCCATGGCGACGCCTTTGGAGATGGGGGCGTTCATGGCGTCCTCCAGGACTTCGATGAAGGTCACGAAGAAATCGTCGCGGCCGTCGTTGAGCTGCTGAATGAAGGCGTGGGCGTCGGTTCCGCCTTTGTTGCCGAAGACGTTGAGGCCCTGGTGGACCGTGTTCCCGTCCAGGTCTTTTTCCTTGCCGAGGCTTTCCATCACGAGCTGCTGGAGATAGCGTGAAAGAAGGAGCAGGCGGTCGGAATAGGGGACGATGACCATGTTGCGGTCGCCTTTTCCGTTGCCGGCGATGTACCAGACGGCGGAAAGCATATAGGCCGGATTGTGGGAAAGATGCGGGTTGCGGGTCAGGTTGTCCATGTGGCACGCACCGCGGAGCAGGGCTTCGAAGTCGATCCCGGTCAAAGCGGCGGGG
>MWCA01000105.1 GCA_002069785.1 Lentisphaerae bacterium ADurb.Bin242
GGTGGTCAAATTGATATTGACCACCAAAAAAGAAACTTATTAACAATTGGAGCCGAAACATTTTGAAATCGGCTCGGGTTACTCAATTCAATAAAAAATGAGGAAACAATGCAATGAATGAAAGAAAAACAGTGGGTGACATTCTGAACGGATATCAGAATGCCTCGCGGGACAGCCTGATTCCGATTCTTCAGGATGTTCAGAACGAATTCGGGTTCCTTTCCAGGGAATCCGTCCTGGAGATCGGGAAACATCTCCGTCTCCCGGCCAGCAAAATCTATGGAGTGGCCACGTTCTACAACCAGTTCCGCTTTCAGCCGACGGGGAAATTCCATATCATGATCTGCCGCGGAACGGCGTGCCACGTGAAAGGGTCCGCCGCGGTTCTCGCCGCGCTGGAAAAAGAATTGAAGATCAAGGCCGGCGAAACCTCCGAAGACGGTCTTTTCAGTATTGAAGTCGTGGCCTGTATCGGAGCCTGCGGACTGGCCCCCGTGCTCAGCATCAGCGGGGAAGTGTATGCCGGCATGGACGAAGCCAAAGTCAAGACGGTTCTGGATTCCTACAGAAAAAGAGCTTCTCAGGAAGGAGTCTCCAAATGACATTTTCACCGCTTCTTTCTCCTCTTACACACGAAGGCGTCAAAGCCCAGGCGATGCCGGAAGGATACGACAAACTCGTCCGGACCCTCCGCCGCGAAAATATCACGAAGCCGGTGATCTACATCGGCGCAGGCACCTGCGGCGTCAGCGCGGGCGCGCTCAAGGCGCGGGACGAGATCGTCAAGTATCTTGCCGCCAACAATCTGGAAGCGGATCTGGTCGAAGTCGGCTGCGTCGGCCTCTGCTCGGAAGAGCCCCTGATCGACATCCAGATGCCCGGCAGGTTTCGCGTCTCCTTCAAGCGCGTGACCGCCGACAAGGTCAAAGGGATCATGGACCAGATGTTCCGCAGCAAGCCCGATCCCGGCTGCGTGGAAATGCTCGGACAGATCCAGGACACGGGCGGAACTCCATGGGACGGCATTCCCTACATGTTCGAGCATCCCTTCTTCAAGCAGCAGACCCGCCGCGTCCTCAAGAACTGCGGCTTCATCAATCCGGTCAGCATCGACGAATATCTCGCCCGCGACGGATACAAAGGGTTTGCGAAGGCCCTCCACACCATGACTCCTCCCGAAGTCTGCAATGAAATCGAGCTTTCCGGATTGCGCGGACGCGGAGGCGGCGGGTTCCCCACCGGCAAAAAATGGAAATTCGCCCTCAATACCGCCAGCAATCAGAAATACATGATCTGCAATGCCGACGAAGGCGACCCCGGCGCATTCATGGACCGCGCGGTCATCGAAGGCGACCCCCACGCCGTGCTGGAGGGCCTGGCGATCGCGGCGTATGCCATCGGCGCGAGCAAAGCCTATGTCTACATCCGCGCGGAGTATCCGCTGGCCATCGACCGCCTGATCCTCGCCATCAAACAGGCGACCGATTACGGCCTGCTCGGTGAAAACATTCTCGACAGCGGTTTCGACCTCAAAATCATCATCAAGAAGGGCGCCGGCGCATTCGTCTGCGGCGAAGAGACCGCCCTCATGCACAGCATCGAAGGCAAGCGCGGCATGCCGCGTCCGCGTCCTCCGTATCCGGCCATCAGCGGACTGTTCGGCAAGCCCTCCGTGGTCAACAACGTCGAAACGCTGGCCAATGTCCCGTCCATCATTCTGAACGGGGCGGCCGAGTATGCTTCCCTCGGGACCGCGGGTTCCAAGGGCACGAAGGTGTTCGCCCTCTCCGGCAAGGTGCTCCGCACCGGTCTGGTGGAAGTCGTCATGGGCACCAGGCTGCGCGACATCATCTACACGATCGGCGGCGGCATGGCGCACGGAAAGAAGTTCAAGGCGGTCCAGATCGGCGGCCCCTCCGGCATCGAGATCGACTATGAATCCCTGAAGACCGTGGGCGCGATGATGGGCTCGGGCGGTCTGGTTTCCATGGACGAGGACAACTGCATGGTGGACGTCGCCAAGTTCTTCATGGACTTCATTCAGCGCGAGAGCTGCGGCAAGTGCATTCCCTGCCGCGAAGGGACCCGCCGCATGCTGGAAATCCTCCAGGCGATCACCCACGGACGCGGCACGGAAAAGGATTACGATGCCCTCAAGCGCTTCAAAGGCGTGATGATGCTGCCCCGGCTGGCGAAGGTCATCCAGGACACCAGTCTCTGCGGACTGGGCCAGACCGCGCCGAACCCGGTGCTTTCCACGCTCCGCTGGTTCCGGGATGAATACGAGGCGCACATCTTCGAGCGCCGCTGTCCCGCCGGCGTCTGCCGCGCACTGGTCAAATACGCAATTGTCGCGGACAAGTGCAAGGGCTGCACTGTTTGCGCGAAAAACTGTCCGACGGGCGCCATCACCGGCACCTTGAAGCAGCCCCATTTCATCGACGTCAACAAGTGCATCGGCTGCGGCGCCTGCAAGTCTGTTTGCAAATTCGACGCCGTCACCGTGCAGAATTGAACGAGGGAGAACTTCAGCCATGTTTGAAATAACCGTAAACAACAGAGTCATCGACGCCGAACCCGGGGATACCATCCTTACGGCTCTCTCGCGCGTCGGAATTAAAATTCCAACCCTTTGCTACATGAAAGGTCTTATACCCACCGGCGCATGCCGCATCTGCGTGGTCGAGGTCGAAGGAATGCGCGGGCTGGTTCCCTCCTGTTCCTTCCCCGTCCAGGAAAACATGAAGATCCAGACCAATTCCCCGAAAGTCATCCGCGCCCGGAAGACCATCATCGAACTGCTTCTGGCCGATCATCCGGACGACTGCCTTTACTGCGTCCGCAGCGGCACCTGCCGTCTCCAGGCGCTGGCGGAGGAGTACGGCATCCGCGAGCGTCTCTTCCGGCACATCCGCAAGGAAGACGCCCTTGACATGTCCAGCCCGTCCATCGTCCGCGACCAGGACAAGTGCATCCTCTGCGGCAAGTGCATCCGCACCTGCGAAGAGATCCAGAAGGTCTCCGCGATCGAATTCGTCGGGCGCGGCAGCAAGACGATCGTCGCACCCGCTTTCAAGGAAAGCCTGAATATCTCCAGCTGTATCAACTGCGGACAGTGCATCACGGCCTGTCCGACCGGCGCCCTGCGTGAAAATTCCTCTCTCCAGGAAGTTTCCGACGCAATCGCCGATCCCGAAAAAATCGTCGTCATCCAGCATGCTCCGTCGGTCTCGATCTCTCTTGCCGAAGAGTTTGGCATGAAGCCCGGAACCGACATCAACGGACTCATGACCGCCGCCCTCCGCCGCATGGGCTTCGATTATGTGTTCGAGACCGCCTTCTCGGCCGACCTCACCATTATGGAAGAGGCCACGGAACTGGTCGGACGCATCACGAAGAACGGCGTGCTCCCGATGTTCACCAGCTGTTCTCCGGGCTGGATCAAGTTCGTCGAGGAATTCTATCCGGAATTCATCCCGAACCTCTCCACGTGCAAGAGTCCGCAGTCCATGCTCGGCGCCTTGATCAAGTCCTATTTCGCAGAAAAAATGGGCATCGATCCCAGGAAGATCTTCAGCGTGTCGGTCATGCCGTGCACGGCGAAGAAATTCGAGGCGGCCCGTCCGGAAATCGGACATGACAACCTGTCGGACCTCGACGCGGTGATCACCACCCGCGAGCTGGCCCGTTTCATCCGCATGAGCGGCATCGATTTCGATCATCTCCAGCCGGAAGAGGCGGATCTCCCGTTCGGGGAACGCAGTACCGCCGGCAAGCTCTTCGCCGCCACCGGCGGCGTGATGGAAGCGGCCCTCCGCACGGCCCACAAGCTGATCACGGGCAAGGAACTCAAATCGCTCAAGATCGAACAGGTGCGCGGCACGGAAGGCATCAGGGAAGCCAAGCTGAAAATCGGCGACCTCGAACTGGGCATTGCGGTGGTCAACGGCGTCGGCAACGCCCGCAATCTGCTGGAACAGATCAAGGCCGGGCGCAAGGACCTCCACTTCGTCGAAGTCATGACCTGTCCCGGCGGATGTCTCGGCGGCGGCGGACAGCCCATCACGCTGGAGGATACCGACCGTCTGAAAATGCGCACCAATTCGCTCTACAACATCGACCAGAGCGAAAATCTGCGCACCTCGCATGACAACGTTTCCGTGCAGAATCTCTACAAGGAGTACCTGGGCGTGCCCAACAGCGAAAAGGCCCACCATCTGCTTCACACCGTCTACGAGAAACGCAACGTGCTGGTCTAACCCATTAAGCAAAGGACATTTTCAAAATGAGCGAACATGCTTCCCATCTTGAGTATTCAGGCAAAAAGGTCCTGGTCGTCGAAAACGACAAAAAGGCCCTTGCCGCGCTGAAGGGACACCTTGAAAGTCTCAAATTCGAGGTTACGCCGGCCATTTCCCAGGCGGAGGCCGAAACCATCATCCAGAACCAGACCTTCGATCTGGTCATCACGGAACTGATCCTCGAGTTCACCGACAGCGGGTTCCTTTTCTGCCACAAGCTCAAAAAGACCCAGCCGGACTGCAAGGCGATCATTCTCACCAACGCCGCCGCCAAGATCGGTCTCCACTTCGAGATATCCTCCCCGGACGCCCGTGAATGGATCAAGGCCGATTCCATTCTCGAAAAAGGCATCCGCGCGGAACAGCTCGACCGCGAGATCGCCCGGATTATGAACCGGTAATTCACTGCCGGGGGCTCCGTCCGGAATCCCACCCGGCGGAGCGCCCGCATTTTCATTGCGGGGTCAATCATGGATAAAATACACATTGTCGGACTGGAAATCGAAGCTCTGATCGGAACCCTTCCACGGGAGCGCACCGCGAAACAGCCGCTGGTGTTCGATCTTCACCTCGGTGGAGATTTCTCGAAGGCCGGAAAAACGGACACGCTGGCCGACACCGTCAACTATCGGGACGTAGAGGAAAAACTCATCGGCATGGTCGAAAACTCGTCCTTCCTCCTTCTGGAGGCGCTGGCGGAAGCCGCGGCGCAGCTCTGCCTGACTTTTCCGGGCGTCCGCACCGTAAATATCCGCATCGCCAAGCCGCGCGCAACCCTGCGCGGAGAATCCATTTCGGTCGAGATCGACCGTCCCTGATTCTTTTTTTTCAACTGACCACGTTGATCGGTTTGCCCGACAGGAAGGCGCGCACGTTTTCCGTGCTTGCGGCGATCAGCCGTTTTCTCGCCTCGTATGTCGCCCAGGCAATGTGCGGCGTCACCAGACAATTTTTCGCATGGAGCAGAACGTTGTCCGGGGAGGGCGGTTCCGTGCTCAGCACATCCAGCGCCGCACCGGCGATGCGGCCTTCGTTCAGGGCTTTCGCGAGAGCATCCTCGTCGATCAATGCGCCGCGCGCCGTATTGACCAGCAGCGCCGTTTGCTTCATCTTTGCCAGATGCCCGTGGTTGACCAGTCTTTCCGTTTCCCCGGTCAGCGGACAGTGCAAACTGAGAATGTCGCTTTGTTCAAAGAGGGAATCCAGCGACGCAAATTCCACAATTTCCGATTTCCCCGGCGTGCGCGAGTAGACCAGCACGTTCATCCCGAACGCACGGGCGACGGCCGCCACAGCCTGTCCGATGTTTCCGAAGCCGACGATTCCGAAAGTCAAACCCAGCAGTTCCCGAGTGGGTGCGACATAAAAAGTGAAATCCTTGGCTTTGGACCATTCCCCGCGCCGGACGGCCTCGCTGTGCGGTGTAACGGCGGAGAAGAGTTCCAGAATGAGCGCGAAGGTGTGCTGGACCACCGAACCCGTACTGTAGGCGGGAACATTGCTGACGACGATTCCGCGGTCGCGCGCGGCCGCGACGTCCACGACATTGTAGCCGGTCGCCTGGACCGCGATGAACCGGAGTTCCGGCAGTTGTTCCATAACCTTCCGCGTAATCTGCGGCTTGTTGATGAGCAGGATTTCCGCACCCCGGGCGTGGGCGAGAAGTTCCGCCTCCGACCGGCAGTGTTCATATACGGTCAGATCGCCGAATTCCCGCAGGGCGTCCCAGGAAAGGTCGCCCGGATTGGCCGGATAGCCGTCCAGAATAACGATTTTCGGTTTCTTCATGTGTTCTCCTATGATAAAATTCCACTCCGATTCAGAGTATTTTTAAGATTTTGCTATTTTAAACGAGTAAAGTTTTCGAATATCCGGTTGTTCTGGAAGGTTCTGTAAATGATCTCCGAGAACTTCCGGAAAAGGGCGATGTCCGCCTTGACTCCTCTCCGACGTGATTTGCCGGATATCTGCCTTCCGGGAACTGTTTCCTCCTTTGTGTTTTTCGTTTTTTTCGAAACATTGCGGTGTTTTATTCAGCAGCATTCTAACACGAATTCGATCCGGTCAAAACGGCGGCTTGCCAGGTCTTTCGGGCTGATCCAGAAGAAAAGGCGGCCGCAGTCGCCCCACATCCAGCAGGGACCGTCGTCTTCTTCGTCAGTGTCGATCTGGAGCAGCAGGACCTTGCCCGGGGCCATATTCTCATCCTGAATATACAGTGGATAGCCGAGCATCTGGTGATTTGCGTTCTCCTCTCCGGAATTCTCCGCATCCGCCATGTTGGATTCGAAGACTTCAAATGTCAGGAAGACTTCTTTGAATTCACCGTAATCCTCGCGTTCGGAACGGCGTCTCCGGAGCGTTTCCGGCAGCGGCGCTTCCGAGTAAATGACCTTCCAATATTTTTTGTCCTTTTCATCGTTTCCCCACGGCATTTCCGCCCAGTCGTAGAAGAAAAAGAGTGTGCCTGTCGCCGGCAGCCCGAGGCCGGGCAACAGCTCCGGGCAATGAATCTGCGCGAGGAAATCCAGTTCGACGCCTTCCGGGTTCAACGGCCATTCGACGCTTTCCGGCAGATTGGGCTGTCCGCCGAATTTGCTGACATGCCGTTCCGTTGTCTTGACCAGCCGGATCGCTTTTTGAGGAGGAGTGGCGGCAACTTCCGTTTCATTTGGAGCGGGTTGCGCTTGCGCTGCGATGACACGCTCCTTGAGATTGCGAAACATGTTTTTCTGCGCCGCGGAAACAAATTTACAAAACTCCTGAGTCGGCTGATAACCGTCAAACATTGCCTGCCGGAGCGCGGCAAGACGCGGATTATCGTCTTTTTTATCAGCAAGGTTGGCCTTGCTGATGATTCCCTGTACTTGCATCGGATTCAGGGAACCGTCTTCCAATCCGGCTTTGATGGATGCGATCAGTTCCTGATGCGGCGATGAACTCTTTCCTCCGAACAATCTTCTGAAAAATGCGCTGATACCCATATTCTATCCTCTCCTTAAAAGTTCACGAAAATACGAACATAATCGAAACGGCGGATGGGAAAGCGGACTGGAATTTTATTTTTTGGATGGCAGGCAATGCCCATAAGAATCTCCTCTTATTGTCTTTTTTCACACCAGATGACAATTCCTCCCAGCAATAACGTCATGCCTTCCCATTTTATCAATCCCGGGAACGCCTTGTAAAGAGTGATGTAAGAAAAAAACAGCAAAAGCAATGCCCCCAGCCATAATCGTTTTTTGATAACGCCTGAAAACTTCCCCCATATCTGCATCAGGATCATGAAATACAGAAAACAAGGCAGAAAAATCAAAAAATACCCGATTTCCATTTCGAACAGGGAACGCCATTTTTCCGCGAATTCGTTTATCGAAAGATTCCCGCAGGACAGCGGACCGATCTGCAGAGCTCCCAGATAATAGAGAATTCCGGGGATGATGGTAATCGTCGCAAGCAGCCTCACATGCCCGAGATAGGGAGCAATTGCCGGGGATTCCGGGGCAGGCTCCGTTTCCTCCCCGTCTTCTTCCAGATAATCCGCTCCGAAGAAAATCATATCCCGTCCGGTTTCGACCGCATTGCCGCAGAGTTTCCGAAAGACGGTCAATCCATTTTTTATCTCATCGGCATTCGGGTCATCCAAAACAAGTTTTTCCGCGTCCGCCAGCGTTTCGGCCACGATTCGGGCGTCTGCGGCCGAAAGGTATCCGAAAGAGACTTCGTGATCGTAAGCATACGGATAAGGAAAAGGCGGTTCTTTCCGATTCATAATGTCGCTGAATCTCAGGGGTTCCGGCAGTCCGAGTTTTCGGGCGGCCTCATCGAGCGCTGAGAGCCAGCCGGAGTGAAAATCAGTGAAGATATCCTCCATATCCATCTCTTCGGCATGTTCCCGGCAGTAATCATATAATACTTTCACCGCTTCTCGGGGCGGCATCGCGGGATTTTGCGCTGCCGCAAATTCCCGCAGCGCCTCCTTGTCAACCCAAAAACCGACATTTGTATAACTCATATCCGCCTCCTATGATAAAATTCCACTTGGCAAAACATTTTCGGAAGCGCATGGATCGAGCCGCTTCAGCGGGAACAGATTGGCAATCTCATATTCGCTCATTTATGGCTGTTTATTCCTCCGGCGTTAATGTCTTTTCCCCGCACAGCATTTCAGAATCGACAAAGGCTTTCCTGTCATCGACGAGTTCGGGCGCAATATGGCTCTTATTCCACCTTTTTCGGCACCGGCGAATCAAGCAATGCCGCGGTATTGCGGAAATTGACAAAGGTGATTTCCTGTACCGTCGCTTCCATATCTCCGGCATAAATCACAGACGGGGAGAAAACATTCCCGCTGATTCCGGAAAACTGCCGCAGATTTTTGGCAAACGCAAGATCATAGGTCATCGCCGATTTGATCTCAATCGGCAAAAGCCGCCGTCCCTTATTGAGAATCAGGTCGACTTCCATTCCGCGTTTATCCCGGAAGTAATAGAGTTCCGGTTCTTTGCCGCGATTGCAACGGGCCTTCAGCGCTTCCATGACTACCATGTTCTCAAAAAGGCCGCCGAGCAGCGGGTCGCGGGCGACCTGGGCTGAATTTTCGATGCCCAAAAGGTAGGCGGCAAGCCCGACTTCGGTAAAATAGACCTTGGAGGATTTGATCTGTCGCTTGCCGAAATTTTCAAAATAGCACGGCAGCCGGAAAACAATATAACTTGCCTCCAACACCGACAGCCAGGAATTCAGCGTCGTCGAGGATACGCCGACATCTCCGGCCATGCTGTTCAAACTTACGATTTGCCCCACCCGTCCGGCCAGCAGTTTGACGAACACTTCAAACGCATGTTGATTGGAAAGATTGATCAGCTGCCGGACGTCGCGTTCGACATAAGTGTTGTAGTAGCTGCGGTAGATGACATCCGGCGGAATATTCCGGTCATGAAGCCGGGGCAGAAATCCGTTGAGGATGTATTCATCACGCTCCTGTGTAATCCCGGCGCGGGTCAACTCTTCGATGGAAAGCGGCAGCAGTTTCAGGATCGCGGTGCGTCCGGCCAGTGACTGCGTAATACCGGCATGCAATTCCGGCTGGTGGGAGCCGGTTAAAATAAAGAGCTCGTTTTGCTTCAGGTCGTCGGCCAGCAATTGAACCGCGTTCAGAAGTTGCGGAACCCGCTGTACTTCGTCGATGATGACCGGCGGCGGATAAAGTTTGAAAAACGCCTTCGGATCGTCCAGCGCCAATTGCCGGTCCGCCTGATCGTCGAGATTGACATAGTTGTGGCCGGGAAAACAGTTTCTTGCCAAAGTGGTCTTCCCGGACTGGCGCGGTCCCAGAATCGTCACTGCCGGAAAAAATCCGGACAGGCGCAACAACTCTTGCTTTATCGTTCGCTCTATCACGATCACACCTCCATGGAGAATGATATAAAATATATCGTGTTGTACCTTTTTTCAAGTTTGACTTTTAAAAAGTCATTTTTCGATAAGATTGGTGCAGTACTGATTTGCAGTCTTAAGGTTAGCAACAGTCCGATTACATTGAAATCAAGAGTATTTTTTCCTTATGGAGCTTTCATGACTGTATGAAAATCATTCGATTAGACACAAATCGAGGTAGGTTCGTGACTCCGTCGCGAACTGAATTGCCGCAGTTCGGCAGGGACTGCCGAACCTACCTGGAACGTCACAATACAAAAATTGTATTGATCTCAATATGACTTTTTGCTATCTTTAAGATTGCAAATTGGTGCAATCATGGCCTGGCCTCCTTCATCGTAACACAGGCTCCATACAATTTAAGTAAAACCTCCAATTTATAGAGCTTTTACTTAAATACATACTTGGTTTTAATAAAATCAAGCATAATTTTTCTGTTCATGGCTTTTTCTTCTCCTCATTTCGGAACGGTGAGGGATTGTTGCCAAGTCTTGAACGGCGAATTTTCGACCTTCGGCGACTCCGGCGGAGCCGGAACCGGCCATTGCGTGATGACGGTGAAGAATAGACGTTTGGCTTCGTGCCGCGGATCGTTGTCGGCCAGCTGTGTAATCGATCCCTTGCCGACACGTGCTTCTGCCACCTGGCCGGTTGATGGTTGCCAGTTCCTGCCGGGAGAGGATAACTGCCAGCCGGGGAGTTCCCGGGATTTATAGATGCAGGAGACGGTGTCATATTCCCATAGACGGATTTTCCCGTATGTGTACCGTATTGATTCGCCGCTAAGCGCGTCTACTGGAAGTTTTACGCCGAGTTCATTCAAGGTCTTTGGCAGATGTCCGTGATGGCGGCGAAAACGCTCGATTTTCAACGACAGATCACTCATGCGGAGAAATGTCACTGCATTGGCATACTGCCGGAAAAAATGATCGTTCGCCGTATTCAGAACACACTCGAGATACGATAATCTCCGGGCTTCGAACCGGAGCCGCGTATTGCGACTTTCCGAGCGCAGATAATAATCATCCGTATCATCACCGTAATTCACGACACTCCGCTGAGATTGCATCCAGTACAGCAGATCGAGCTTGGCAAAAACTTCCGTCCAGAGAAACAACGGCGATTGACGAGTGCCACGACCACGAAGAAGAAAAAGCATTGGGCGGGACACTCCAGACGAAAAACCACATAAAAAGTTGAAATACTCGTCGCTTTCCGTTCGGATTGTCAGTTGCCGGTTACGCTCCAAATCCGTGTAGAACTCCGTCCAGTTGAATGCGAATTCATACCCCATAGCAGCACTGTCACGGATTCCCGCCTGGAATGCCGAGTGAAGTTTCTTTTCCCGACCGTGGTTGAACTGTTCCAGTTCGTCGAGATCGGCATCCGTAACAAAACCGCTTCCCAGCAACACCGCCAAAGTATCGCAACGGATATTCTCGCAGGCAGCCGCCACCAGCGCACCAATGCCGCTGTTGTTCCGCAATGCGGTTTCCTGAAATTTTGTCATCAGCCGGAATAGCCGCATGGCTTCAGCACGGTCTTTTTCTTCGACGGCGTAAATGATCCGGGCGGCAAGCCAACGGGTAAGTTCGCGCTCATAGTTTACGTGAGGTATCAGCGTTTCGCTCATCGGTGTTTTGAGTTCAAGCCGATACTTCAAAAACAGTTTTGATTCAATCAGTTGCTCCATTCCGCCGAAGTCACGCTTTGCTTGCTCCGAGGTCAAATAGACTCTGCCCTTTTGCCGTTCCGATTCCGGCTGCTGATAATAGCCCGATGGAGAATTACAGATGACTGAATCAAGCTTGTCATTGCGATTGAGGTAACGATCACAAAGTTCCGTGAATCCGGGGCAGGGCGGCGTACCTTGATAATAGAATACTTCTGCCTCATTTCGGGTCAGTGGAATTCCGGCGCTCCGCCATTGTACGCGTTCCGCTTCAAGTTGGGTGTCGAGGTAAAACAACATGAAATATCCAATAGATAGAAAGAGGAAAAACAGTCCGCTCCAAACCAACCAGCCGATCCGCAGGAAGCGCGAAAGTATTCCGCCGCACAACCGTTTCATAAGCTGGATTCCGGCAAGTATGCCGATGAGCATTGCCGCCAGCCCGTAAAAATTCATTGGCCCGCTCACGATCCAGAATCCCCACGCCATTACTGTGGTTGCGAGTTGGAGCGAGCAGAGAATCCGGAGCCAGGAGGCATTTTTATCAGGAATCAGTCCAAACCAGAAAAACAACCGGATAATCGGCAGCCGCAACAGACAATGCGGAATGGAAATGCTGTGTTCTTGCGCATAGCCAAAAGCAAACTTGCATTGACTGTAATAGAAAACCAGCATCAAACAAGCGAATCCGACCAAGCCGGCAACCGGAGTGATTTTCTGCAAGATATGAATGTGCAGCATATTTTCACTTCCTGTAGTGCGCGGAATCAGCATGTCGATCAACCAAGGAATCTGCATTACTGCCAGCCACACCCAAGCAAGGAGCAGCAAATCTTGAATCATACTATGGAACAATTCGGTGGAATTTTTCACCTTTTGCGACGGCTTTTTCATTGTATTTTCAGAAACTTCTTCGTTCTTCCTTTGTATATGCTGCTTTTGGAAAAAACAAGTGGCATTTTTGTCTGCAACCGGTAAATTGTTATCGTCATTTCTTCTTTTCCGGCGCCTCCGGCAGGAAAATCCGGCGTTCCGTAACCTCCGCCAGCACGTTCATCTGGGAAATCGCAACACGGTTCAATTTCAACAGACGTTCTCCCTGCGGCATCCCGTCGCCGATAAATACGGCATTCAGACTTTCCAGATTGGAAAGACAAATCAACTCATTGACTCCGGCGTAATCCCGAATGTTGCCTTTTTTGTCCGGATTCGCCTCCCGCCATTCCAACGCGGTCATGCCGAACATGGCGACGTTCAGGACATCGGCCTCGTTCGCATAGACAATCGAAGCCTTTTGGCGGTCAAGTTCCGGCGGAATCAGGTTCTGTTTGACCGCGTCCGTATGAATCCGGTAATTCAACCTGGCAAGTTCCCGTTTGGCGCTCCAGCCGAGCTGCTTCTGCTCCTCTTCCTTGAGCCGCTGGAATTCCTTATAAAGATACAGCTCAAATTTAACGGAAATCCAGCTTGCGAACTTAAAAGCAATATCCCGGTGTGCATAGGTGCCTCCATAACGTCCGGATTTTACAACAATTCCGGAGGCATTGGTGGAAGTCACCCATTTCAAAGGAGATAGAGTGAACGCATTCAGCCCGGCTTCTTTTTTAAACCCCTCGAATTCGAGAGGTTTGAATTTCGGATTATAAAGTGTTTCCCAAACCCCCAGATATTCAATCGTATTCCGATTGCGTATCCAGTTACCGATAACCACATTCGGTTCCGATGACTTTCTTCTCGCAATATCCGTAAGTGAAATGAAGTCGGATTCATTGAATTTCATAACCGTTATGGATGTGTTGTCCACCGTTATCTTTGACATACAGATATCCTTCCAATTTATATATGGATGTTAAAAGATATTCAATAACAATAATATACATGACAAATCACTTATTTCAAACATATTACAAAAAGTGAAGCCGTTTAGTGAAACCGTTTAATTGGAGCAATTTTTCTTTAGCAGCCAGTTTATTTATATAAGGTGCAATCCGCTGTTTTCACCATAGCTTTCTAACCAATATGGATTTGCTGTAAAACTCCGTCGGCGGTGATTCATTTGTCTTTAGCATCCTCACATATTCTCGTTCCGGGCGTGTATTTTGCGGCGTAGGCATCGACATATTTTTGAACCAGCTCTTTGACCGGCCATTCGGCTTTCGGCTGGATAGAGTTCAAAAGAACTGCGCATTCGTCGCCCATTTCAGCCATCCGGTCCATCATAATTTCCGTTTCACCGTGGGAAATGAACCAGTGCGGAACAATTTCACCGAGAACCATATTCGTCTTGATCTCCAGTGTTCTCAGGTGCTTATCAGTCAAGAGCAATTTTCGGATGTCGCGGGCAAGTTTTGCACCCAGCGTTCCCTGTTTTATCCCGCATTCCTTGAGAAATTCGGAATCGGACGCCAACAGACAAGCCATCCGTTCCATTCCTGCCAACAACGCGCTCCGCTCGCCGGAAAGTATTTCTTGCGGAAATCCGTTGCAGAAATCGCTTACGGCAGATCGAGCAACCGCAAAGGATGAGGCTTGGCGAATCCGATTCAGCAGAGCATCTGTTTCAGCGGCGAATCCATCCGCCTTGCATTCCGCGCAGAAAGCCGAAAATTCCCGGAAAAATGGTTTGGTGTCAATAACATCCCAATCCGGAGGATTCCATCCTCGAAAACGGGCGACGTCCGTTTTATTCGGCATTTCCAGAGGCAAACTCATGAATGCGGCAATCTCACGGGCTCTTTTTCCCGCCGTGACGGAATCGGAAAACATCCAGCCACCGTAAGTTGAAAAATCGACGGTTTCCAGCAGAACCGAAGTCTCTTCCGGATGATGAAGTACGGCTCTATATTCGCCATGCGGATTCAGACGGTCCAGCGTAACCCGATGCCATTTCCACAAGCGCACCCCCAGCCAGATCGCCATCAGAGATACAATCGCAAGGAACAGCGGATATAATGCGTTTGCTTCCACAAGCAAATGCGCATAACCCATCGAGCCGATCAGTGTCAGCACCCCGATCATCGGCAATCCCCACGCAGCCCGATGATACCAGCGGGCATCCGTCCAGAAACTCAGGCGGCGCGGTGGAACGCCGATTCCATTTTTTTGTGCCTGCAATACTTCAAGGTAATTCTGAATCAATCCTTTCACGGTAAGATTCGGATGGTATTCAGGATTACTCATTTCCTCCGCATATTCATCGAGAATGGGCGTTCCCAAATGTTCCTCTAATTCCATGACATACTCCATGGAATCAAGCCCATCTTGAAACCAGCTTTTCGGCTTCCATCCTGCCATCAGCGTTTCACAAGTCGTTTCCGGTGTGATTTTTTCCGGCGGCAAGACTGAAATTGCCGCAGCAAAGAATCGACGCAACTTCAGCGCTGTTTCCGCGTCCGGCGAACCGGGCGCAATTTCACAGCCTTTGAGAAATTCGAGATCGTTCATTCTTCCGTCTCCGTTCCCGCATTGGCGCCGACGGACGGCGCCGAGGTGGAATATAAATTTGAAACATCCTCCGGAATTTGCACAAGTTCAAGGAATTCCGACCGGCGTGGATGGCCAAGTTCTGGATCGCTGATATTACACTCTCCTTGAATATAGGATTCCAGATCGAGATCACCGGAACCGATAAAATAATAATTAAAGCCGTTTATGCCAATCAAGGTTGCTTTGGCATAAATGTAATGATCCAATGCATCATATAAATCTTCCGGATCGGTGAATTTTTGCATGCCATCCCAGACAATCAAAACCTTGGTTGGATACGCAGCGACGGAAAACCAATCGGTTTGCACATCTCGAATCGCATTATAATTGTCATCAAACAAGACTTTATCCAACGGATACGTGCGCTTAACCGCATCCAGATATGTTTTCCGATCACCAATGTCTGCCGGCAGGCGAAAGACCGTAGCCCGAGACCGGAAACTTGCGACAATATTCTCAAGAATGACAGTGCGGTTTGCCGGATCGCTTCCTTGAAGAATAACGATCTTATGCGACATCGTTTGACGAATCGCCTGTTCCTGATCAGTCAAAGTTGGAAGCATGGTATCGTCCGAAAATGAAATTCTTTTACCATCCGACAAAATTAAAGAGAAATCCTGAAGAAAGCGCAATACGGGAACCTCATGTTTTTCGGTGAAAATTTCATCTTCCAGAGGGTAAAGAGTTCCGCAATTCGGACAGTTATCCAGATGCGTATCGGCCGGTAATTGCGCACGATCTTTATTCATCCAGTTGTCGAAAATCATTGTGCGCTCTTTTTCATTGACCGGATAAAGACTGTAAAGACCATCGGCATAGAACGCCTGATACGCGATATGCATCGAAGTCCCGCAAGCAGAACATTGGACTTCTTTTACCCAGAAACGCAAGAATTCGGTTTCCTGATAAAGCGGCATATTCAAATAGGCGGCCATGTGTCCTTCCGCCATTTTGTCATAACAGACATCAAGAGTCTTCACAAAATCCCGCTTCCATTTGGCGCGCCACCTGCCCGGCTTCATCGAATAAATCAATGCCCATGTAGCGGATATCCAGCCAAGCGGTTTGCAAGTCATTTCAGAAAGGGACAGGTCGTTTTCAACATCCCGTTTGAAACGCGACAATACTTTTCTGCCTTTTCGTCGGTCCCATGGTGGAACAAGACGAAAGAAATCATAGGTAAAGCAGCCGCCAAAACATGCTACGATAAATGCTACCGCAATAATGCTCCAGATATTCATCCCCGCTCCTTGCCCGCCGTATCGCAAATTCTCCCGGGTTTCCTGTTTCTTCTTTTCCTGCCTTGTTCTCTCCGTTCGAGTCTCTTATACAATATATGAAGTTGTTCCGGGGAAGCCCCGCTCCCACATTTTTTTTCTTCCAATCCGTCCGTTGATACACCGAATCGAAGCGGAACTGCTTTCACAGTTTCCTGCCTCTTCCACGACACTCCAAAACAACATACAGACAGAGTCCTGTCCGCATCTCTTCAGTAAATCTTTTCCATGATTTACCGCAAAATGCCGCTGTCCGCTTCACTTTATCATGCCATTTCCTTGTATGGATCAAAGTTTTCGGATCAACAGGGCTCCGAATGCGCCGTCGTTTACGGCGGAAGGCATCAGTCTCTGCTGCTTTTCCAGTTGGAAAGCTGGATTCGCGGCAAGGAATTTTTCGACGGGAAGCTCGTCTTCCTCCCGTTCGATGCTGCACGTCGAGTAGAGAAGACGTCCGCCGGGCTTGACCAGACGCGCCAGCGAAAAGAGGATTTCCGACTGGAGCGCGGAAAGCTCCTCCAGCTGTTTTTCGCGGAAACGCCAGGGGACGTCGCAGCGCCGCCGGATCACTCCGCTGTTGCCGCAGGGGACATCCGCCAGAACGAGATCGAACGAGGCGTCCGCAAACGGATTTTCCTGTGCCGACGCCTGCACGGTTTTCGCCCGGACTCCGGCCCGCGCGAGATTGCTTTTCAATATCGCCAGCCGTTGACCCGAACGGTCTGCGACGGTCAGTTTCAGACGGTTCCGGTCCGCCATGTCCCACAACAGGATCGACTTTCCGCCGGGCGCGGCGCAGGCGTCCAGCACGGAACCGGAGACCGGTTTTTCCAGCAGGGACAGCGCCCAGACGGTCGAGGGGTCCTGCACGTAGACGAGCCCCTGTTCCAGCCAAGGGAGGGCGAAGAACTTTTCCGGTTTCAGAATCTCGAAGAAACGGAAGCCGTCGGCAAACGGAGGCAGGGCGAGTTCCCGATAGAGTTCCGGTTCTCCGGTGGCGGGGAGTTCCCCGCGAAGGCGGAAGACCGGCGGCGCATTCGAGGCGTAGCAGGCCAGTATGTTGGCCGTAGCGGTCTCGCCGAACTCATGATTCCAGCGTTTCCGCAGGGGTTCCGGGAACGAGAATGGCGGCGGATTTTTGATGTCGTCCGAGGAAAGCGC
>MWCA01000106.1 GCA_002069785.1 Lentisphaerae bacterium ADurb.Bin242
CCGCCCGCCGGCTCGGCGGTTCCAAACAGCCGAACAACTTCTGCATGGATCTGGCGCGTTCTGCCTTCGGGGTCCTGCTGCCGCTCGCGGCGATTGACGCCTTGCTGCTGGTATTCTGCGGCGTGCCGATGACCTTCGACGGCGCGGCAGTCGCCCATACGCTCGAAGGTGCGGTGCAGAACATTGCGCGGGGACCGGTGGCGGCGTTCGTAGCGGTCAAACAGCTTGGAACCAACGGCGGCGGTTTTTTCGGAGCGAATTCCGCGCATCCGTTCGAAAACCCGAATTTTACCGGCAATCTGGTCGAATGTGCTGCCATGCTACTGATTCCAATGGCCTGCGTCTGGCTTTACGGACACATCACCGGGCGTCCGAAACATGCGCTGGTGATCTTTTGCATTATGCTGGTATTCCTTTTCGTGAAAATCGGCTTTTCCGTCGCGCTGGAAAAAGCGCCGGGTCCCGCACTGCACGGTCTCGCAGTAACGGAATGCGGCAACCTCGAAGGCAAGGAGCTGCGTTTGGGGGTGACTCAAAGTCCGATCTGGGCGGCGGTCACGACCTGTACCAGCAACGGTTCGGTGAACAGCATGCATTCCAGCTTGAATCCGCTGACGGGTCTTGTCCCCCTGGTCGGGATGTGGTTCAATGTGACGTTCGGCGGAATCGGCGTGGGGTTTCTCGGAATGCTCGCCTACATTGTCGTTGCGGTTTTCATTTCCGGAATGATGGTGGGGCGAACACCGGAATATCTCGGCAAAAAAGTGGAAACGCGTGAAATGAAATACGCGCTGCCGATATTGCTGCTGCATCCGTTGTGCATTCTCGGCGGGGCGGCGTTGTTCTGCGTGATTCCGCCGTGGGGCCGCGACACCGTGCTGAATCCGGGATTTCACGGATTTACCGAGATGCTTTATGAATTCACCAGTGCTTCGGCCAACAACGGTTCCGGGTTCGAGGGGTTGGGCGACAATACCGTGCCATGGAACATCGCCACCGGCATAATCATGCTCGTCGGCCGCTTTATTCCGATTATTCTCACGCTGGCGATCGCCGGAAGCCTTTCTGAAAAGAAATTCGCGCCGGAAACCGTCGGCACGCTGAAAACCGACACTACGCTGTTCGGCGGGGTCCTGGCCGGAACAGTGGTTTTCATCGGTGCCTTGCTTTTTCTGCCGGTCGCCGTTCTGGGGCCGGTCGCCGAATATCTGACAACCATGGGATTGTAACGAAAAAAATGAGTAAACTCAGTCGTAAAAACAGCCGCAAGGCGACGATTTTCGAACCGGCGCTGATACGCGCGGCATTCCGGCAGTCGTTCCTGATGTTGAACCCGGTCAAGATGGCCCGCAATCCGGTGATGTTCGTCACGGAGATCGGCGCGGTGCTGACCACGCTCGTCTGGTTCCTGGAAATCGCGAACTTCCACACCTGCGCCGTCACCGTCATTCTCTGGCTTACGGTCCTTTTCGCCAATTTTGCCGAGGCGCTGGCCGAAGCGCGCGGCAAAGCACAGGCCGACAGTCTCAAAGACAGCCGCCGGGCGACGCCGACACGCCTTGTCGCCGAATCCGGAGAAATCCGGAATATCGGGTCGGATGAACTCAAGGCAGGGGATGTCGTTGTGGTTTCCACCGGGGAGGTGATTCCCGGCGACGGCGAGGTGATCGAGGGGGTTGCCAGTATCGACGAATCCGCCATTACCGGGGAGTCCGCGCCGGTTGTCCGCGAAGCCGGTTCCGACCGTTCCGGCGTCACCGGCGGAACCCGGCTGCTTTCCGACGGGATCAAGGTGAAAATCACCGCAGGCGCGGGAGAATCGTTCCTCGACAAAATGATCGGCCTCGTCGAAGGCGCGGTGCGCCAGAAGACGCCGAACGAACTCGCCTTGACCGTCACGCTCGCCGGACTGACGCTCGGGTTCCTGCTGGTCACCGTGACGCTCTATCCGATCGGGCGCTATTTCGACGTGACAATTCCATTGCCGACTCTGATCGCGCTGCTGGTCTGCCTGATTCCGACCACCATCGGGGCGCTTCTGGCCGCGGTGGGACTGGCCGGAATAGATCGCGCGCTCTCAGCCAATGTGCTGGCCAAAAGCGGCAAAGCCGTGGAACTCGCGGGCGACATAGACACGCTGCTCCTGGATAAGACCGGCACGATCACCGTCGGGAATCGCATGGCCAGCGATTTCTTTCCGGTAGCCGGAGTTTCGCGGAACCGGCTGACCGAAAGCGCTGTCCGCGCAAGTTTCGGCGACGCCACCCCCGAAGGGAAATCCATCGTCAAGCTCGGGAAAGCGGAACTTGGCGATAATACGCCACGCGATCTCCGCACCGGCAGAGTAATCGAATTCACCGCCCAAACCCGGCTTTCCGGCGTGGACGACAACGGGCACGAGTACCGCAAGGGGGCTTCCGACGCGGTGGTGGAACAGGCGGAAACCATCCCTGGCGATCTGCAAAAAATCGTGGAGGAAGTTGCCCGCCGGGGCAGCACGCCGATCGTGGTGATGGAAGACCGTGCGATTCTCGGGGTTGTAGCTCTCTCCGATGTGCTGAAACCCGGCATTCGGGACCGCTTCGTCCGGTTGCGCGCCATGGGATTGCGCGTGGTGATGGTCACCGGGGACAATCCGCTGACCGCCGAGACCATCGCCAGGGAAGCGGGCGTGGACGACTTCATCGCCGAGGCGAAACCGGAGGACAAGCTTGCCTACATCCGCCGCGAACAGGCGCAGGGCCGTTTGGTGGCCATGATGGGCGACGGAACCAATGACGCCCCGGCGCTGGCTCAAGCCGACATCGGTATTGCAATGAATTCCGGCACCCAGGCGGCCAAGGAAGCGGGCAATATGGTCGATCTCGACAGCGATCCTACCAAACTCATCGAGGTGATCGAAATCGGCAAGCAGCTTCTGATGACGCGCGGCTCGCTCACCACGTTCTCCATCGCCAACGACATGGCGAAATACTTTGCAATTATTCCGGCGATCTTCATGCTGGCGATTCCAGAGCTTTCGGTACTGAATGTGATGAAGCTTGCCACCCCGTCGAGTGCGATTCTTTCGGCATTGATTTTCAACGCTCTGGTTATTCCGCTTTTAATTCCGATTGCCTTGAAAGGCGTTGCGTATCGTCCGACGGGCGCGGATGCGCTGCTGGCGCGAAACCTTGCCATTTACGGACTGGGCGGCGTGATTGCCCCTTTCATCGGCATCAAACTGATCGACATGACGCTCGCCGTCTGCCATCTTGCATAAGGAGAAAATGGTATGACACACAATCTTTTCGGAGCTGTCCGTCTTGCGGTATTCTCCATCCTGATCTGCTGTGTGGTTTATACCGGTTTCATTTGGGGCGCAGCGCAGCTTTTCGCTCCCGATACGGCAAACGGACACCTGATCCGCGACGATATGGGAACGGTGATCGGGAGCCGTCAGATCGCCCAGAAGTTCACGCTCGATCGATATTTTCACAGCCGTCCATCGGCGGTTGACTACAACGGAGCCGGATCGGGAGGGAGCAATCTTTCGTCCGCGTCTCCGAAGCTTCGCCGGCAGGCGGAAGAACGGATTGCCGGCTACGGTGCGACTCCGGACCGGCCGCTGCCGGTCGACCTGGCGACGGCGTCCGGCAGCGGGCTTGATCCGGATATTTCACTTGCCGCCGCGCAATACCAGATTCCGCGCATTGCGAAAGCCCGATCGATTCCGCCCGAGGCAATTGGCAAAATCGTCGCGGCGAGTGTATCTTATCCGGGCGGTTTCATCACGTCGGAACCGTTCGTCAACGTACTCGAACTCAATCTGAAACTGGACAAGTTGAATTGAACGACGCACCGGACAAATTCCTTTCCATGATCCGCTCCGCCCGGCGCGGACGGCACAAGATTTATCTCGGATATTGCGCCGGAGTGGGCAAAACCATCCAGATGCTCAAAGAGGCGCTGAGGCTTCGCGATGTGGAAAAACTGGACGTGGCAATCGGACTTCTGGAAACCCACGGCCGGGCCGAGACCGCCGCCTGCAAGGAGGATTTGGAGGAGATCCCGCGCCGGAAAATCGTCTACCGCAATATGGAAATCACCGAAATGGACGTTCCGGCGATCCTCAAACGCCATCCGCAAGTCGTTCTGGTGGACGAGCTGGCCCACACCAACGCGCCGGGATCGAAAAATCCCAAACGGTATCAGGACGTAGAGGAGCTGCTCGAAGCCGGAATTCATGTGATTTCGACCCTGAACATCCAGCATCTGGAGAGCCTCTATGAAATTGTGGAGAAAAACACCGGTATCCGGGTCAAGGAAAGAATCCCGGATTGGGTCGTGACCCGCGCCGACGAAGTGGTCAATGTGGACGTGTCTACCACCGACCTGCGGGAACGCATCCGTTCGGGGCGGGTTTATCCCAGGGAACGGATCGACGCGGCATTGGCGAACTTCTTTCAGGACGACAATCTGCAGCAGCTGAGGGAATTGTCGCTTCGGGAGCTGGCTGCCCAGTTGGACTTGAAGTTTCGGGAAAAGCGGGACCCGGAAGAAATGGAGGAAAGCGCCAATCCCGATCAGGTGCTGGTGTGCTTGAGTTCGCTCAGTCCGAATGCCGACGCGCTTCTGCGCTACGGCTCGCGATTGGCGGGACGGCTGAACCGCAACTGGTACGCACTGTATGTCCAGACTGCGAAGGAAAATGCGACCCGGATCGATGCGGAGACGCAACGCCGGTTGAGCAATACATTGGAATTGGCACGTCAGGTGGGCGCGACGGTTTTCACCTTCAAAAGCGATGACATTGTCGGAACCATCCTTCAGTTCGCCCGGGAACATCGCGTCGGGCACATTGTGATTGGTCCTTCAGCACGGAGGCTCTCATGGCTCGATCGTCTGCGCGGCAAATCAACGCTTCTGGAACAGCTGACGTTGGCAAATCGCGATTTCAAAATCGTCGTCACTGAAAACGCCGGATCGAAGTAGAAGCCAATCACATTTCAGTTTGCTCCATTCGACATAGGGCGTCGGCTTTGCGTATATCTGTTCAAGAGGAGGGCGCAAAGGGGGGCTTCCCTCCGCCACTGTATCAGGACAGTAATGTAGGCGGTTATGCAAAAGTCGGATGCGAGAAGGAAAAACCTTTTGGGGAAAGGCGATTTCCTTGCGGAACAGAATAACTGATTTTTCTGTTTTCATCGAATCGGATCATAAATTCATCGATTCGTTCAAGCGTTGATTTTCTGATGAGTCTGTTTCTGATTCCGGTATTGATTGGGCGTCAATCCGGTTTTAAGTCTGAACAGTCTGGAAAAATATGTGTGCTCTTTGAATCCGAAATAGTCTGCTATTTCGTAAATTTTCAAGTTGGTCGTCAAAAGGGTTCTTTGAGCAAGTTCAATTTTTTTGGCAATGATGAATTCGCATGGAGGCATGCCGTAGATTTTATTCCAATATCTGAAAAAAGAACGTTTTGAGATATTGTTTTTACGAACCAGGTCGTCAAGATTGATTTTATGTGACAGGTTATTCAGGAAATAAGATGCAATTTTCTGGACAGCGATTTCAGCGGCCGACTTTTCATTTTCGATATTTCCCAGTCTGGTAAGCCTCAGAATGTTAACCGCAAAGGAATCGAGCCTGTCGGCGGCACCCGGGATGGAAATATATTCCTGAATTTTGAAAATGTTTTCAATAAGCAGCCGCAAGTCGGCAGTAAGAGAGAACTCCCATCCTGGATTTTCCGGGTCAAGCCCCATGGCCTTAAGTTCATCAAGGAAGGCGGCATCATAAGAAAATACAATAACTTCCCATGGGTGTTTTGTCTGCATTTGATAAACATGACCCGGACATCTTGTGCTTACCCAGGGGAACTTTCTTCTGTATTTTATTCCATCAATAAAGAATTCCGAATATTCGTCTTCGCAGGAGAGTTCAATACCGAAATCAATAAGCGTATGTTTTGTTTTATTATTATGAAACGCTTTGTCGTGATAATAAAAGTAGCTGACCGGAAGTTTGAAAGGCAGGGTTCTTTCAACATTTGTCAGTTGAGAAAACAATATTTTCATTTGCAATATTCCTTTTTCAGGTGAAAAAGCAGTTTAAGAGCAATCAATTTGGCAAAAAACTTACATGTTTTGGCATTACAATAACTTGTTTAAGCATAAAAATCAAGTATTTTATCCGAAAGCAGACAAATCCGATTTATGGGAACATAGAAAGGCCTTGAAAAATGAATATCCATTTGCATGGGACAAGACAAAGGGAATCCGCCGGGCAACTCCGGAAAAGGTGTGTGAAGGAATCTGGTTTTCTCTCCTGGAATTATGGGAGGAAGGTGAAACGAAAGGTCAGTCGCTCATCCTGTTGCAGGAGTTTTACATTAGTGGAACTTCTTGTCGTGATAGCGATCATCGCGATATTGGCCGCATTGCTTCTGCCCGCGCTCAACAAAACCCTTCGATCCGCCCGTGCAATAAGCTGCGTAAATAATTTGAGTCAATACGGCAAATTCATGTTTCTGTATTCAGACGATTACAAAGGCTGGCTGCCTTCTCTTTTCAACAACGGCACGTCGAACCCCGGTACCCCGGCAGCAAAAAGGTGGTATGCCTGCATCAAAAACTATTTCCCCAGAAATAGCATAGGGGTCATTGACTACGGCGGAATCTTTGTGTACCATCTGGCTGGAAGCGTTCCGGTATTTGAAAAATACTCCTGTCCTGAACTGAAAAGCAGTGAGCTTCCAGAAGGAGTTTTCAAGCCGACCTACGGATTGAATTACGGCTACTACGGGCTTTATTACAGACCGATATTTAAAGTCAGAAGTCCTTCCGGCGCACTCCTCGTCGGTGAAAGCAGCAACGCTGACGGCGCTGCAATAATATCGTTTGTTTCAGGGCATAAAAGCGGGCTTGAACAACGTCACAACAAGAACAGCAACTGTTTATTTTTTGACAGTCATGTGTCCGCCGTCGATGCCAGAACTATAAGAGTTGACAACGCCCCGGGATACTCGATCCGTGACATGAATTTCTGGTACGGTTATATCGGCGGCATCTAAGCCGGAATAATTCAAAAACAACCGTTTTAAAATATAGTGAAAGGATACGCCATGAAAAAAACGCTCTTTCTATCTCTCCTTCTCCCTTTCGCCGTGCTTGCCGCTGAAAAAATGCCCGAACTCTTTTTCGACCCGCCGCCGCGCATACTGAAAATTGACAGAACCAAAAATATGCCGATTATATCGGGTGGGAAGATCAATTTTGAAATAGTCGTTCCCCCTGACGCCGGCAAGCCCGCCGGATTTGCCGGGGAAGAACTGCGCGACCTCCTGAAACTGGCGGCAGGGAAAGACATCCCGATGGTTTCAAAGCGTTCCTCCAATGTAAAATACGCAATCGTCCTCGGCGACTCCGCCATGAGCCGAAATGCCGGAATCGACGTGTCAAAACTGGTTCGCGACGGTTTTTTCATGCGTACTGTCGGGAATGAAATATTCATTGCCGGAATCGACGACAAACAGAAGGATGCGCGCATGCTTCTCCATGACAGCACCTGGAAGTCCGATCCGTTCCGATATCAGCGCGGAACCCTTTACGGCGTTTATGATTTTCTTGAACGTTTCGCCGGAATGAGATTCTATTTCCCCGGAGAACTTGGAACAATAATCCCGAAAATTACGGACCTGAATATCCCTGTTCTTGACATTATGGACAGACCGGATTGCACTGTCAGGAAATACGGACATCAGCGATATGCCTCCAATGTCTGGTTTTCAAAAGGCGATCCCATCCTGGAAAGCAACCTCAATTCACTCCGCTGGCGCGTAGAAACAAGAAATATTCCCAATTGTCACGGACTTCAAGACATGGGGTATTTCAAACGCTTTGGAAAGTCAAACCCTGAATTTTTCGCGTTGAAAAGAGATGGCTCCCGCTATCTCCAATATCCCGGATATCTCTGTCTTTCCAATAAAGAACTTTGGAATGAAATATTTCTTGACGCGAAATCCGCCCTTTCCGGGGAGCCCCCTGAAAAACGCGGGATAAAATACATCCTCCCCAACGGCCTTGAATTTTCGCTATGGCCGCACAACGCATTCAATCCGGACGGTTTTTTCAATGTACATCTCATGGACGGCTGGTACAAATGCCAATGCGCCGAATGCCGGAAGTATTATTCTCTCCCCGATGAACAGGCCGGAGAAATAGTCTGGGAGATGACCGCCGAAATCGCCAAACGGATTAAAGCGGCCGGAATCAATGCCTATATCACTCAGATGGGATATCATTTTTTCAAATCCGTTCCCAAAGCCGACTTGCCGGACAACGTCCTTGTTCAACTCGCAAGTTCGGGTCCCTGGGAAACCGTTTCGCCGTCCGAAATGAAAAAAACGCAGGCGTCCATCAAAGCATGGCGCAAGAAACTGAATAAGAAAATCTGGCTTTGGAACTATATTATCTGTTCTTCCAGCGGCCCGTATGCGTCACCGGGAACGCCGCAGTTCTCCCCCAGAACGGTCGGAAAACACTATCGCACCCTCGGCAATGACATATCCGGCGCATTCATGGAGACGGATTACAACAACCGGTTCATAATTGACGCAATGAACCTTTATACCGGCATGAAGCTCCTCTGGGATACCTCGCTCGACCCGGACGCTCTCGTTGACGAATATTACCAGCTCATGTTCGGCAAGGCTGCCCCTGAAATGAAAAAGTTTTTTGATGAATTTGAGACCCTCTGGACAACCTCAATGCGGGGGAAGACTATTGAAACTCCATCGGGTCCGCAGCCGATTGCCCCATCCAGGTTTGAAACATGGGAAAGCATTTATACTCCCGCCAGGATACGCGAGTGGCAAACGCTTTTCAGCATCGCTGAAAAAAAGACCGGCGCCAATACACTGGAACGGAAAAGAATCGATTTAATGCGCCTGCATTTCCTTGACATTGTCATCCATGAATCAAAGGCATATTATGAAGCATTGGAAAACATGAAGTCGCTTATCGCCGAAGTCCCCCTGAAAAATGCAGAACTTACCATCGACGGCATCCCTGACGAATCGGCATGGAAAAGTGCAATCCCGCTGTTCCTGGGGAAAATCAAACAGCAGCCGACTTTCATACAGGCACGAGTGAAACTCCTCCGTGACGCGGACAATCTCTATATTTCTTTTATTTCCGAAGACCCCGAAACGGCAAGGCTCGTTATGGAAAAGCATAAACAACAAGATCCCCTGCTATTTGAAGGGGCAACTTTTGAAATATTTCTGAATCCATCCGCCGATTGGAAAAATTATTATCAGCTTGCCATTTCGCCGTCAGGATCGATTTATTCCGCAAAATATCCTGAAAAAATACCATGGATACAGGGAAATCAAATCGCTGTTCATGCCTCCAAAACAAACTGGAGTTTGGAGGCCGCAATCCCTTTGGCGCTTTTGCCCGGACTCAAAGCCAACGGATTTCCTGCTAATTTCAGCTGCAACCGGCAAATAAAGGGAACGCCCGGAAGTTCCGATCTCTATTCGTGGAGTCCGTATCTCAGAAACGGATTCCATGATATAGACAAATATGGGTACATCTGTTTTGAACGTCCTGAAAATGCGAATCTGATCCGTGACTATGACTTCGAAGGCTTGACCGTCACAGGAAACCGCGCTGGAAAATACTGGACTTTTTCCGTGGATGACAAAGCTTCCGGAAAACTGGGATTCGATGGGAATAATTTTGTGACCGGAGGACAAAGCTTTTTCGGGAAATCAGACAGAGCTGAACAAAAAATAAATATCAGGCTCTCGCAGAACGAACTCAAACTGAAACCCGATACAAAATACCGTTTCTCTTATTTCATGCGGGCAAATCTCGAACCCGGCGCCTTCCTGACTCCGCGCATATGGGCCGGCAAAAACTTTTTTATTCCCCCGCAGACTCTGAAAGGCAACTTCGAATGGACACAATTCTACGGGGAGTTCAAAACTCCTGCTGAATTCAAAGGCACACACATGGGAGTGGAACTCTATGGCAAAGGCAATTTCAACATTGACCATATTGTACTCAAAGAAATAAAGTAAACGACACTACCGTGTTTCGCCCGCCCGGTCCTTTCCTGAAAATCACTTGAACGGTACGGACCCGGCGCCGTCCGGTGGTCGAGCTCACGACACCGGCGAAAATCCTGGGTGTCGGAAACCAGCCGCAGTTTCTGTATTTTTCAGATTTTGAAAGACTGGGGCGAAATGCGGGGGATGAGGAAAGGTTCAAGGAGGTGAATCATGAAAAATGAAAGGCTTCAATTGCCTCCGGTCATTTATGCTGTGCCGGGGATGGAAATGAATATCTACTTCGATAATGTATTCCTGTCCGTAAATCCGTCAAATTATATCTTTCAGGTCACTTGTCCCATCGGACGGAACGATGAAAAACGCTGGCGGGTCATTCCCACCGAGGAGGCCGCCGGAATTCATGAACTCAAACTCGAAGTAAGCGACGATACCGGCATAATCGCGGAAGCGGCAACCCGAATCGTCATTCCCCCGGCCGACGCCGGAAAAGGACGGAAAATCCGAATACTGATGATCGGCGACAGTTTAACCGATCACTCCTGTTATCCGGCACGGCTCCATTCCCTCTGCCTCGACGCCGGGATCGGACTTGACATGCTCGGGACAAATCACCCGTCCGGCTTTCCGGGGATATGTCACGAAGGATGGGGCGGCTGGACATGGAATACGTTTCTTTTTAAAGATAACCCGACCGTCTGCTCCAATCCTCAACCCTATCATCGCGCCAGTGAATTTGTAGTGGCGGGAAACGGCAGTTTCGACTTCGCGGCTTATTTAATCAGGCACGGGAATGGCATTCCCCCGGATATCGTCACCATTCAATTGGGCGTCAACGATATTTCCGGCGCCTGCGATGAGAACATCGAATCCACCGTCGAAAAAATTCTTGAGAACAGCGACCTCATGCTTGCCGGCCTTCGCCTGGGCGCCCCGGACGCCGTCATCGCCATCGCTCTGGCCACTCCCGGAGCCAAAAGCCAGGATGCTTTTGGAGCCAACTACGCGTGCGGCCTGACGCGTCGGCAATATCAGAAAAATCAACATTATCTGAACCGGCGCATGATCGAAACGTTTTCCAAACGAGAATCGGAAAAACTTTTTCTCATTCCATCGAACAGCAACCTCGACTGTGAAAACAATTTCCCGGCCAGGCCGGAAGCGGTAAATGCGGACAATTCTTCCGAAGTGCTGCGGCAGTCAAACGGCCTTCATCCGGCGCCTGCCGGCTACCATCAACTGGGGGATACTTACTTTGCCTTGCTCAAAGCGCTTTTCGGCTGGTACCGCATATGGTAAAACGATGTCGTGCGGGAAACAATTCCGGAAAAAGACAAAAGGGATATCCCGAAAAATATTATGTTTTCCCATCTTGAATTATTACCACAAAATGACAGTCTCCCCGCATACACCCCATGTTTGGCTTCGGTTCGTCCGTCCGGGCTCTTGTGATCGACTGCCTTCGACTTCACTTCGCAATGGTATCCATTGCCTTTCGCCAACCCAGGCATGGAACGGACTTTTACCGTCAAGTTATCATCCATGTAGTACGTAATAAAGCCCTTCCGTGCAAGCATATGCGGCAGGTTTTTTCGTGATTCCGGGTTTTTTTCCGGTATTATGGCGCGGCAAGTTGTATTTTCCAGAATCTGTGATATATTAAAAGCAATAATATATAACATCATCACCCGCCGCTGGAACCCTTTGTCCCCTGTGGGGGCAAGGCAAACATGAATGGCAATGCAAGGGGGGCAACCATGAAGCCCGGGAAAGCAATTTTCCAGCGTACCCGAAAGTTACGCATCCGGTTTATTATTCCGGCCTTTCCGACTTTCAATATTTATTCCTCCATCGCGAAATATACAACGGCGCTCGGCCCGGTGCTTATCGCGTCCGTGGCCGCCCAGAAAGCGGGCTGGGATGTTGAGGTCATTGATGAAAACAACTTCCATGGACATGCGCCGAAAGACAGTCAGGGACATCCCGATCATGATTATCTCCAGAATCTCCGCCCGGCGGATGTCATCGGTTTTTATGGCGGGCTCTCCAGCACCATTCCGAGGCTCTACGAACTTGCGGAATTCTATGATGCCCGCGGCACGGTCAATATCGCCGGAGGACAGCATTTCGTCGGGGAAAATATTGCGGAAAGCCTTGCGCGCCATATTGACTATCTGATCCTCGGAGAAGGAGAACAGACCATCAGCGAGCTGATGGATGCGCTCTCCGGGGGAACGGCCGTCGATGAAATCAAAGGACTTGCGTATGAGAAAGACGGACAGTTGGTCACTACGGAAAAACGTCCGCCGATCTCCATTGAGGGAATCGTCCTGCTCCCCGTGCCGGATTTCTCTCTGCTTCGCCATGCGAAACTTTCCCTGTATCCCGTCAGCTGGGAACGGGGGTGCTGCATGCATTGTGAATTCTGCACCGTAAAGAGCAAAGTCCGTTGTCCGGCGCCCGATTATCTTGTCACCCAGATCACATCCCTTCATGAGCGTTTTCATGCAACGAACTTCTTCATTGTCGACGACCTTTTCGGACAAAACAGGGGGTTTGCGCTGGAATTCTGCCAAAAGATCAAAAATTATCAGGACCGGCTGCGGGTAAGGTTTCATTTCACCGTCCAGATCCGGCTCGACAAAGCCGGCGATCAGGAGCTGCTTACCGCAATGCGGGCGGCTGGAATTCAAGTATTGGCGGTGGGATATGAATCGCCGATCCCGGAAGAACTGAAGGCAATGAACAAGAAGCTGCACCCCGATGATATGATTCGAAATACAAAGCTTTTCCATCGGGCTGGGTTTCTCGTTCACGGCATGTTCATCTTCGGCTATCCGGCCATGCCCGGACAGGATTTCCAAATGTCGGCGAAAGACCGGGGCGAGGCATTCAGGAAATTCATTCGCAAGTCCGGGATTGACACCATTCAGATATTGCTGCCGGTCCCTTTGCCGGGCACCGAGCTTACCGCCCGGCTCCATGAACAGAGAAGAATCTTCAGCCGCCAGAACATCGGATGGGAATATTACGATGGGAATTTCCAGCTTTTCGAGCCGGACGCTCCGCTGACCGCGCTTGAAATGCAGGAGATGGCAAAGAAGCTGATGACCCATTTTTATCGATGGAGTTCAATCGTTTCGATCTGCATGTCGATCTTTACTTTTCCGACGCTCATTTTTTTCGTATCCAACCTCAAAAAAGGGTGGCGTGGATGGTTTACAAGATGGCGTAATTCAATTTGGCGTTTTATCGGCTGGCGTATTATTTGCCGTTGGAAGAACAGCCGCAATCAAGATACATTCCGCGAAATACTGTGGTCGGCTCAAGACCGGTTGAATTTGAAACAGGGACGTTCCGAGTCTTTCCATGTCCCCAAAACCGGATTGTGACAGTTCCATCCGCACGGACAATTCCATTGAATCGTTTTCTCGCCGTGTCCTGTGCATGAATGGAAACGGCCGTTGCATATCCGGCTTTTTTCAGAGAAAATCGAATACACATGTGGCCTGACCACTTCACGGGAATAAGAAAAAAGAATATTGTTGAAGATTGAAAGGGAGAAGAACCGCCCGACCTGATTTTGAATTTCCATTTGTATAGGCATGCTGCTGATTCAATAGAAAGAGACATCCGGAATGAAGGCAAACAGTAAAATCGTTCATAAAATCTTCTCGCGTCCATGGTCGCGCCTCTATAACGGAAATCCGGCACAACCCCTTTTTGCCGATGAACTGCCTCTCCATGCCGAACTGTTCAGCTCCGAACAGATGAAACATCATGGCAAAATACTGGCCAGTATCCATCACTTGAAATCGGGACGCCATAACACTCTTCTTCTTGACCGTCTGTCTGAAAATGAACATCAGCTGCTCGAAGTGCATCATCAGCTGACAGACACCTTTACCTCCGGCCGGAGACCGGTGCCGGCCGGGGATTGGCTGCTCGATAACTTCTATTTGATTGAAGAACATATCCAAATGGCCAAGCGCCACTTTCCAAAAGGATACAGCCGTCAACTGCCGCACTTGCTGGATGGGCCGTCTGCCGGACTTCCGCGGGTATATGACATCGCTTTCGAAACAATTGCACACGGCGACGGGCGGGTGGACCCGGAAAATCTCGGTATTTTCGTGGCGGCCTATCAGTCGGTGACGCCTCTGGAATTGGGAGAGCTCTGGGCCATTCCCATTATGCTGCGCCTGGCCCTGATTGAAAATATCCGGCGGGTAGCCGCCCGGATCGCTGTCAACCGGATCGATCGAAACCTGGCCAGTTACTGGGCCGACAAAATGGCGGAAGTCGCAGCGGAAGAGCCCAATAATCTGATTTTGGCGGTTGCCGACATGGCCCGGTCCAAGCCGCCGATGAGTTGCGCATTTGTAGCCGTCTTCACGCAGAGTTTACAGAGCCGGACTCCGGTTCTGACACTGCCGTTCACCTGGATTGAACAGTGGTTGTCCGGGGCCGGTCTTACGGTAGAGCAGCTGGTCGGCGCGGATATGCAGCAGCAGGCGGCGGACCAGGTCTCCATGGGCAACAGCATTGAAAGCCTCCGCTGCCTGGGCAACGTGGATTGGCGCGAGTTTGTCGGAAAGATGAGTCTTGTCGAACAGATTCTGAACGGGGACCCGGGCAATGCTTACAGCAAAATGGATTTTGTCACCCGGGATCATTATCGTCATATTGTGGAAAATATTGCGCAACACTGTTCGTACTCTGAAGCCGAGGTGGCGCGCCGGGCCATTCAGCTGGCGAAGAATTCCGCGGTCAGGAACGGCGGCGGCGCGCCGTCCGCGCATGTCGGTTATTATCTGATCGACAAGGGGTTGGAAGAGCTCGAACGAAACGTTGAAGCGCGCCTGTCGCTCCTGGAAAGGCTGCGCCGGATCGCCAGCCGCTTTGCGCTGCCGCTGTATGTCGGTTCCATTTTCCTTGCGATGGCCGTTTTCTCCGAGTATTTCGTGCTCTTCGCTTATCTCGGAGGATTGCACGGCTGGGAACTTGTCGCGGTCAGGATACTTTCTCTGCTGGGTACCAGCCATCTGGCCGTCTCCCTGGTGAATTGCTTCGCCATGCTGCTGGCGGCGCCGAAACCGCTTCCGAGAATGGATTTTTCCAAAGGGATTCCGCCGGAATTGCGGACCCTGGTGGTCGTCCCGGCGATGCTGGAAAACACGGAAAGCGTCGAGGAACTGGTCAAATCGCTGGAAGTCCGTTTTCTGGCAAACCGTGATGACCATCTTCACTTCGGCCTGCTCACGGATTTTTGCGATTCCGCTACGGAAACACGGCCGGAGGACGAATCTCTGCTGCAGCTGGTCCGGCACCGGATCGGGGAACTGAACCAAAAATATAAAAGCCGGAAAAGGGATCCGTTTTTTCTGTTTCACCGTCCGCGCCTGTGGAATCCGCAAGACCGGGTATGGATGGGGTTCGAGCGCAAGCGCGGCAAGCTTGCGGATCTGAACCGGCTTCTGCGCGGGGAATCGGGCGACCGCTTTTCGCTGGTGATCGGCGATACCTCGATTCTGCCGGAAGTCAAATATGTCATTACGCTGGATACGGACACGCAGCTGGCCCGCGAGTCGGCGCGGCAGTTTGTCGGGACGATGGCCCATCCGCTGAACCGTCCGCGCTACGACGAAAAGCAGCAGCGTGTCGTTGAAGGATACGGCATCCTTCAGCCGAGAGTGGCCATGAGCCTGTCCGGAACGAACCGGTCGCTGTATGCACGGATGTACACCACGGAGTGGGGCATCGATCCCTATACGCGCTCCGTTTCCGACGTTTATCAGGACCTGTTCGGAGAAGGCTCATTCATCGGCAAGGGGATTTATGACGTGGATGTGTTCGAATGGACTTTGCACGGGCGTTTTCCCGATAACCGGATCCTCAGCCACGATCTTCTGGAAGGATGTTACGTCCGGTCCGGACTGCTGAGCGACCTGCAATTATACGAAGAATACCCGTCCAGTTACCACGCGGATGTGAAGCGCCGCCACCGCTGGATCCGCGGCGACTGGCAGATCGCGCATTGGATCATGCCGCGTGTTCCCGGTGCGGACATGCGGCTTCGGAAAAACCCGCTCTCCCTGTTGTCGCGCTGGAAGATCCTTGACAATCTGCTGCGCAGCCTGACGGCAACGGCGTTGATCATACTGCTGTTTCTCGGCTGGACGTTGTTGTCTCCGACTTATGTATGGACATTGGCTGTGATCGGAGTCATTCTGATCCCTTCTTTCATTACCTCAACCCTGAATTTGTTTCAAAAGCCCGATGATGTAACGGTGGGTCAGCACCTGGCCAGTGTCATGAATACGGCGTTCCGGCAATTTTCCCTTGCTGTATTTACGTTCGCATGCCTGCCGTACGAAGCGTTTTTCAGTCTTGATGCAATTCTTCGTTCTTCCTGGAGGATGTTGGTCTCGCATAAGAAATTGCTCGAATGGAATCCTTTCAACCATCACGATCCGAATGACCGCAGCACTTTTGCCGGGACATACCGGACCATGTGGGCGGCGCCTTGCACAGCCGTTGCCGCAATGATTGCAATGGTGCTGTCGAAGCCGGAGCTGCTGCCCGTTGCGGCGCCCGTCCTGATCCTCTGGTTTGCGGCGCCGGCAATCGCCTGGCGGCTCAGCGGGCCTCTTGTCCGCCGCCGTGAAACATTGACCGCGGCACAGGTTCGGTTTCTGCGCCGGTCCGCCCGGAAAACGTGGGCGTTCTTTGAGACCTTCATCGGCCCGGAAGACCATTGGCTGCCGCCCGACAACTATCAGGAGTATCCGGTCGCGGTCGTCGCTCACCGCACATCGCCCACCAACATGGGGCTCGCGCTGCTGGCGAATCTGTCCGCATACGACTTCGGAACCATCCCGGCCGGCCGTCTTATTGAACGCACGTCCAATGCCCTGGACAGCATGAAAGCCATGAAAAAATACCAGGGTCATTTCTTTAACTGGTATGACACCCGCACACTGGAGCCTCTTCTTCCTTTCTATATTTCCTCGGTGGACAGTGGAAATCTGGCGGGATATCTGCTTACTTTACGGGCGGGACTGCTTGAACTTGCCGATCAAAAGATTTTCGGGACGCATTGTTTTGAAAGTCTCGGCGACACTCTGGAAATTCTGGTCGATGCGGCCGCCTCTTTTCCGGAAATCCGTCCGTCAAAGCCGCTGGCTCAGCTTCAGGATCAGCTGGATTCCGCAATCCGTTCCCGTCCGGTTGCTCTCACGGCGGTGCGGCGGTGCCTTCATCAACTGACC
>MWCA01000107.1 GCA_002069785.1 Lentisphaerae bacterium ADurb.Bin242
GAGAACGCCGTGACGCATCTGGTCCTGGACGTGATCGGGGAGCTGCATATCAGCGACTATCCCGTAACGGTGCGCATCGGCGGGAGGACCTCGGAAAAACTGCTCCGCCGGATCGCGGAAGTCCAGCTTCTCGGCGGTGGAATCGTATCGGTCTACAACGAAGACATTGTGATGGAAGGACTGCGCCGGTTCGGCTATCCGGAAAAAGAGGTTCCGGCCTTCACGAACGACGGCTGCTGGGAAATCCTGATTCCCGGAAAAACCATGTTCGGCTATTGGCCGTTCGACGCTCTGGCCGTGTTTCAGAAAGCCCTGTTTGCGGAAAAGACGCCGGAAAATTTCGAGGAACTGTATGAAGCCTGGCTTACCCGGCTGAAAGACACCGTTCAAGAATTCCGCCGACAGGTGCTTACGCAATTCTATCGGGCGGAGCCGGACCCGGTTTCCGGAAAGGTCTCCTTTCACCGGAAATCCGGAGCGCCGGATGCCGTGCTTTCCCTGCTGATGCCTTCCTGCCGCCGGACTGCACGCTCTTACCGGAATTTCGGTGCGCGCTATGTTGTGAAGGCCATTCACGCCGGGGGGCTTCCGGATGTGGCGAACAGCCTGTATGCGATCCGGAAGTTCGTTTACGAAGAAAAGAGGATTTCGCTGGAAGAGCTTGCCGGCATTCTGCGGGACGACTGGATGGGGCATGAGAAGCTCCGTCTGGAATTGGCAACCAGGCTTTTCTACTATGGCAACGACGATCCCGGCGCAGATGCGATGATGAAACGGGTGTTCGAGGATTATGCACGGATCGCGGGACGGAGAAAACGGGTTCGGGAAGTGCTGACCCCGGTGGGAATCAGCACGTTCGGACGCGAAATCCAATTTGCGCCGAACCGCTTCGCCACCGCTTTCGGCAAACACGCGCACGAATATCTCGCGTCGAATTTGAGCCCGACTCCGGGCACGGACAGGAAGCCGCTGAGCGCGGTTTTGAACTCGTATTGCAAAATGGATTTCACCCTTACCCCGAACGGCTGTCCGCTGGACATCCGTCTCTCCGCGGGCATCCGGAAGGTGCCGGACGCGGCCGGAATTTTGTGCCGGATGCTCCGCGTGTTCCTGGAAAAGGGCGGGTTCTATCTCCAGGTGGATACGGTGGACCCCGAAATGCTGAAGGCGGCGAAAAAGGACCCGGACCGTTTCCCCAATCTCGTGGTGCGGATCTCCGGATGGTCCGCGCGTTTTGCCTCGCTTTCGGAGGAGTGGCAGGATATGATCATCCGGAGAACGGCGCTGGAGACGCTATGACCGGAATGGTATTTGACATTGCCCGCTTCTCGCTGCACGACGGACCGGGAATCCGGACGACGGTATTTTTGAAAGGGTGTCCGCTGCGCTGCGTCTGGTGCCATAACCCGGAATCGTGGAAGCGCGGGACCGAGATTTTTTTCGATCCGTCCAAATGCATCGGATGCGGCGATTGCGGGAACGTCTGCCCTGAAAAATGTCACCGGACGAATGTCGGAGGGCGCCATCTGTTCCGCCGTGGAAAATGCACCGGATGCGGCAAGTGCGCGGACGCATGTTTTTCCGGCGCACTGAAAAAAGCCGGTGTCCGGATGACTGCCGGGGAAGTGTGGGCCGAAGCGGCTAGGGACCGTGCCTATTACGGGGAGACGGGCGGACTGACGGTGTCCGGCGGAGAGCCTCTTTTTCAGCCGGAATTCACGCGGGAACTCCTGAAAATGGCCCGGGCGGCCGGAGTGCATACCTGTCTGGAAACTTGCGGATCCGTCCCGTGGGAAACTCTTCGCGGACTTCTGCCCTATGTCGATCTCTGGCGGTATGACGTCAAAGCCGCCGACGGGGAAAAACACCGGAAACTGACCGGCGTATCCAACGAAAGGATTCTGGACAATCTGGCGAGACTGGACGGAACCGGCGCGGAGATCGAACTTCGCTGTCCGCTCGTGCCGGGGCTGAATGACGCGCCGGAAGATTTGTCCGGACTGCGACGGATTGCCCGGAGCATCCGGCATTTGAAGAGGATCGAACCGGAGCCGTATCATCCGTTCGGGAAGGCGAAAGAACTGTTTCTTGGACGCAGAAAGAGCCCCGCCTGGCCGGTTCCCGGTGAAAACGAGCTGGAACGGTACCGCGCTTCCCTGAAGATGGAATGAGAGTCCGGCGCACGGAGTTCAACCGTTCGGGAGATTGCCCTTCCTGTCCGTTCCTTCTCCGCGCCGGTAATTTATCCTCGAAAACACCGGAAATCAGCCTTGCAATCCAACCTTCCGGAAAGTATATTGTGGCTTTTATAAATCAGATGGGGAGGAATCATGTCGGAAATACCGGAGAAATTGCAGCCGTGGATCGATGCAAGAAAGAAATATCGTCTTACGCACGAACAAATTCAGATGGCGCGCGAACTCGGGATGAAGCCCTCCGGACTGGATCAGTTCGCCGCCTGCGATTCGGGCGGGAATCACTCTCTTTCGGAATATCTCGGGGACTGTTACCGCAAGCGATTCAAAAAAGACCATCCGGAGGATGTCCGGAGCATCGAAGAGCGCATTGCCTCAAAGAAAACCCGGCAAACGTTGAAAGAGGGAAAACGGCTGGGAATTGCCGACGTCGCGGCAAGGCTCCGTTTCCGTTTCATGGAATATTTTTTCCGGTTGAAATCCGGCGGCAGAAAAAATGCAGGTCATGTGCAGATTCCAGCGGAGGAAGCCGCCGGACAGAAGAAGAAATCTCCCCGGAAAACCTCGCCGCAGGCAAGCCGGTCCGCGTCAAAATCCGAAGAGGAAACGATCGCAAAATTCTGGTCTTCCATCACCGGACTGAAATGATCGGAAATCCGTCGCGGGTTTTGCGCAGGAAGTTTCAGCCCGATGGAGCCATATCGTTCCGTTGATAGGCTTTTTCCAGGCTGTTTTCAATATAATTTTTCTTTTTTTTCTGTTTGCCCCTTGACTTTATGCCGGGTCGATATATATTTCCTGAAACGTTTCAGGAAGGCGGATTGTTATGAAACTGGCGGATGTGGCGGCGCACTTCAAGATTTCCCGCACAACGGTTTCGGTTTGTCTCGGAGGCCACGAGGGAAAGTATGGCATCCGGCGCGAGCTGGCCGAAGCGGTGCGTGAATATGCACATGCCCGCGGGTATGCTCCGAATCAGGCTGCCCGCCGTCTTCGCGGCGTACTCGGCGAGCCTCCCGTGGGGATTGTCTTCACCTATGAATCCGGACTCACGAGAATCATGAGCTCGCTCCGTGGAATTGTCGATTATCTGACGAAAGCGGGACGCGAATATATTTTCATGGGACTGAAAAACCATCACATCGGCGAAACGCTGACCGTGCTCCGCAGCATGGAGGTGCGTGACGTCGTCATTCTCGGCGCGATTCATGAAACCTATCCCGATGAACCCGACACCGAGCTTACGCGCCGCGCCCGCGCCGACTGGCTCGTGACCGCAAACCTTCTCGAAGAAGGCATGCGTCTTTATGCGGCCGACTATGTTTTCCCGAAGCCGTCCGGAGACACGAAGAAAAATTTCACCCGCATTGGATTCAATACGGAAAACATGGCGCGCGACATCCTCGCACGGATCAAGAACGACGGTCTCGGCCCGGTGGTTTTCGGACACTGGTTCCGGCATGAGGAACGGCTCATTCCGGCACTGCTGGACGGTCCGGAAATGATTCTGACCATGAATTATTCCGCCAATCCGTTTGCCGAGGGCTTGCGGCTGGCCGCCGAAATCCTCCGGCTCCGCCGTAGGAGACCGGTCCGCACGGCTTTTATCGGAAACGATTATGTGGCGGCCGCCCTGGTCAACGGTCTCCTCGATGCCGGGGTGCGGGTGCCGGAGGAGATCGGCGTCATCGGATTCGGCAACTATGACGCCGCGCCGTATTTCAAACGCGCCCTGACCACGATCGGCCCGGCCGACGGCGATTTATCGCTGGAACTGATCAGGTCGATCTGCGGCGACCGTCCGTCCTTTCCCAGAAATACGGTCCGCGATTATCTTCTCTTTGAACGGGAATCTTTCAAATTCAACCATGCCAATGAAAACATGCAAGGAGGAAACTTGAGGTGAAAACAAACATTACAGCCGGACTTCGCCGTGGGAAGCCATTTACACTGATCGAACTTCTCGTCACGATCGCGATCATCGCCATTCTTGCCGGGATGCTGCTCCCGGCATTGGGCAAAGCCCGAGACATGGCGCGTACCGTTTTCTGCCTGAACCACCACAAACAGATCGGCGTTGTCCAGGCCATGTATTCCGGGGACTTTTCCGACTGGCTTCTTCCCGCGATGGGGGCCGGGCCGGCCAATTCCGACAGCTGGGTCAGTCTTCTTTCCGGAATCTGCCTTGACGGAACGCGGAGAAACAGCGCCAATTACGGCGTGACATTTTACGGAACGACCGTCGGGACATCCTATACCCGCGGCACGTTTGCCTGTGCCAAGGAAACCATTCCGTTCGGATGGCCGGGAAACGGACATTTCTACTACACCCACCTGGGGGCGAACGTCTATCTTCTCGGCAACGGGACCAATCCGGGAACCGGCACCCGGTTCTGGCGCAAGAACACAGCCCTGACGCGTCCCGCCGACGCCATTGTCGCGGGCGACAGCAAGCTTTCCAACAGCTATGCACTCAGCGGCGTATATGAGTTCGCCTACCGGCACGGGGCAAACGACAACCGCAGCGTGGCGGCCGGAACCGTTTACCAGTTTCCCTCCGGAAAAGGCGGTGCGAACGTGGTGTATGCCGACGGTCATGCGGCGACCCGGAAATTCACTGAGCTCTGCAACCCGAAAAATCCCGAAGTCAGCGATACGATCACCGCCGCGCTCCGGAACGGATTCAATCAAAACGCGGGAGTCCTCAAATGATGCCTGACAGAAAAAAACAATTCACCCTGACGGAACTGATGCTGGTGGTTGCCGTACTCGCGATCTTCGCGGGTCTCCAGCTTCCCCTCTGGAGCAGTGTCCGCGAAAAAGCCGATGCCGCTTCCTGCCTGGAACAACATAAACAGATCGGAGTCGCCCAGGCGCTGTACTCCGGGGATCAGGCCGGCTGGCTGGTCCCGGCGATGGGGGCCGGACCGGCCCATTCCGACAGCTGGGTCAGCCTTCTTTCCGGAGTCTGTCTCGACGGCGCGCCGCGGGGCAGCGCGAACTACGGCGTGGTGTTCTACGGCACGACCCTCGAAAAGAACGCCACCCGCGGGACATTCGCCTGCGACAGGGAGACCGTTCCGTTCGGCTGGCCCGGAAAAGGACATTACTACTATACCCACATCGGTGCGAATGTCTATCTGCTCGGCAACGGAAGCGATCCGGGAACCGGGCCGCGGCTCTGGCGCAAAACCACCGCCATCCGGCGTCCCGCCGACGCCATTGTCGCCGGTGACAGCAAGCTTTCCAACAGCTATGCCCTCACCGGCGCATACGAGTTTGCCTATCGGCACGGGGCGACCGACAGCCGCAGCGTGGCGGCTGGCAATATTTACAAATCGCCGGTACCGCCGGGCGGCGCGAACCTGATCTACGCCGACGGCCATGCGGCAACCCGGACATTTGCCGAGCTTTGCGCAGTGAAAAATCCCGAAATGAAAGATCCCGTCACCGCCGCGCTCCAAAACGGATTTGACCGGAAGGCGGGGGTCCTCAAATGATCCTCATGAGTTTTCTTCTGGCCGCAGGGGTCGCCGCGGCCGCGGGAACGTCCGTCGTGCTGGAAAACGATCAGGCGGCCTTTCACTTTGACCGGAATCGCGGATTTGCCGTCCGGAAGATCGTCAACAAGAACACCGGGCGCGCGATTGATTTCCGCGACAAGCCGGAGCAGGGGGGCCTCTGGGTGGCGACGGCTCTGACAAGCGACGGCGACGGCGTCCGGCAGATTCCCGAACTCCGGAGCGGCGACTGCGTGACCGGCTGGAAACTCGAACGCAAGGAAAAACGCCAGGAACTGACCGTGCGGTTTTCCATGCGGCGGGAGAACCCGGCATTGTCGTTCCGGGCAACGGTCCGTTTCATCCTGCCGGATCATTCCGCAACCGTTGACGCTTATTGGGAAGATGCGGTGCTGACCGGCAATGCTGCGATCCACACGCTTCATTTTCCGGAATTCCGGGGCATCGGCCCCCTGGGAGACGACTACCTGTACCTGCCTGAATATCTGGGACGGCGGATTCGCCATCCGGGACGGAATCTCCGGAGCACCCGTTCGCTGAAATATCCGATGGGCGCCTCGATGCAGTTCGTCCTGTTCCACGGCTCCCGGAGCCTGGCCGGCCCCGCCGATGTTCCCGAAGGCTGGGGAGACGGCTTGTCGCGCGGCGCGATGCCGGACGAAACGGGTTTCTTCGCCGCGGCCCTGGACCCCTCCATGAATTTCAAAGTCCTGTATTTTCTTCCGGGATACGACCGGGAGAGTTTCGACATACGGTTCAGTTATCCTTTCCCGCATGAAACCTGGCCGCCGAAACCGGAAAACGGACGCCCGGTTTCTCTTCCGTATCCCGTGCGGTTCGGGACGTTTTCCGGCAACTGGGCCGAAGGTGCCCGGCTTTACCGCGACTGGACCCTTGCCATGCCGTGGAACCGCTCCGCATCCGTCCGGAAGAACGATGCCGGATCATTCCCGGTTGCCGCGGAAATGCGTGACGCCGTGCTCTGGTGCGGCTTTTACGATTGGCCCCGCCTCTTCGTGCCGGACATCGCCGCGTTCCGCGAATATTTCCGGGTGCCGGTGAACGGCCTGTGGTACCGGTATTACCTGGCGAGCTTCGACATGAACAATCCGGAATATTTTCCGGCGGCGCCCCATTTCCGGCAGGCGCTGCGCGACCTCCGGACGCTGCGGATTCCGGTGATCCCGTATATCTGTTCGGCAATCTGGAACACGGATCAGAACGATTATATCCGGGAAAACGGCGCTTCCGCCGCCGTTCTGAACAGTGCCGGCTCCATCGAATATTGGAACATCAACGGACAGAAAAACGCATGGATGCATCCGTATTCGCCGCTTTGGCAGCAGAAGATCGGCTCCATTGCGGACCGGCTGGTCAATCACTGGGGCATGGACGGAATCTATTTCGACGTCCTCGGCGCAAATTGTTTCAAGACATTCGATCCGGCGCAGAAAATGGTGAACGGCGGTTCTCATTGGGCGCGCGGCGCGCGGGCGATTCTTGAACGGGTCCGGAAGGACGCCCTCCGGAATGGGAAAAATCCGGTTCTGACGGCCGAATGTTTTTCGGAATCGCTGGTCAACCGCCTGGACGGTTTTCTGTCCCTCGACAATACCCGGGGCGGATGGCGTCCCTGCCAGGATGTGTTCCCGTTCGCATTGGCGGTTTACGGCGACCGGTCGCTGCATTTCGGCGGAGACCTGGGACAATACCTTCCCGCGGACTATTTCCGCTGGCAGCTGGCGCACAATCTTGCCTGGGGGATTCAACCGATGTATTTCACGACCAACGTCACTCCTCCGGAACACCCGAACCCCGGAAACGACCGCTTTGCCCGCAATCTTGTACGGATGTGGCACGGAGCCGGCATGGATTTCCTCAACGGCGGAGAACGCCTGGAACTGGCCCTGGTCACGGAGGAAGCCTGGATCGGGCGCGCTCCCGCGGCGCTGATTTCCCGGGAATGGAGGCCCCGCCTGATGCAATTTCCTTATCGGCCGTTCCAATGGCGCGGTCCCGCCGTGACGGGCGGACTTTTTCGCGCCCATGACGGCCGGATCGCCGTTGCGCTTGTCAATCCGTGCGAAACACCGGAAAAGGCCGAATTGCGGATCGAGCCGTCGCGACTGAACATCACGGGCGGCGTTTTGTGGCAGGTCTGGCCGCTTCCGGTCAGAAAAGCCGCATTCGCCGGGATGGTTCCGATTGTGCTGACGATGACGCTCGCTCCCGGCGAAGCGAGGTTTTACGAGCTGTGCGGCCGCAATGCCGTGCCGCCGAAAGTCGAACCGCCCCTGCCGGACGGCGGACGGAGGCTGATTGCCTGGAATGAAACCGTTCAGAGTCCCGATTCCACGCTCATGAGTGCGGAAGATGCTCCGTGTGTCCATATCGCACGCGCCGGAACCCTTTCCGTGCACCTTGCCGGGTTGGATGCTTCCGGCGCCGTCCGCCCCCGGCAGGGACGTATCCTGAAACGGGAGCCCTGGATGGTCGGGCGCGGCGTACGGGATGATTTCGATGAAAAAACTTTTTTCGTGATCCGGAAGACGCCCTTCGTCTTCAAGGGGGACGGTGAAGCCGTTGTCCTGGGGATGGACGATATGCTTTATGCGGAGATGACCGTCACCGGTCTGGCGGAACTCGCGGGGCCCGAAACTACCCGGTTCGCGGTTTGCGCCGGAGACAGGATTCGGCTGGAGAAAGGACGAATTGCGCTGGAACCCGGCAAATACCGCGTGGCGGCCTTTCCGGAAAGCCGCTGGACAGCCGCCTCCGGCGGAACGCCGTCGGCTCGTCTTGCCGGAATCACCCGCAGCGGAACGGGACCTTCTTCCGGGGAGGCGGACCGTTTCCTGGCCAATATCGTCACCCGTGCGGTGACCGGTGCGTTCCTTGCATCGGATCAGGAGCATGAATGGCTGCTGCCCGGTGTTCCCTTTGAACTTGCCTGGAAAGGCGTCCGGGCCGGAAAAACGGTGGTGACGACGCCGGGTCTGGTCACGATTGAACCGCGCGGTCCGCGGGATGTCATCACCGTGACGGACGGCGGATTCCTCGAGAAGATGGTCTGCGTCAGGCGCAGCGCGACCGTTCCGTTCGGAGGCGAAATGTTCCACCTTACCGCCGAAGCCGTCTTTCAGATCGCGCGCGGGTTTCTCGTGGAGAACCATTTGAAAAAGCGGATCATCGAAGCGGAACGAGGACGTGAAACCGTCGATACGGATTTCACACTCAACAACGTTTATGTGCGGGAACAGCCCGTCGAGTTGATTTTCGAGGTTCCGAAGGGCATATCGATCCGGACGGAAACCCGTTTCACGCTTCCGGTCCAGGGACAGAAAAAATTGAAAATCGTCTATGCGGTCGAACCTTCGGTTGCTCCGGGAATTTATCCGGTGACACTCTATATTGCGAACCGTGCCGCGCCGCAGTTCACCCAGCACTATTCCTGGCAGCTTCAGGTCACGGACCCGAAGAGTTTTGTCCCGGCGGTTTCCGGTCCGGAACAGAAACTTCTTCAAAGCGGCAACGGACATTTCCGTTTCTTCGGGATTTCCGGGAAAACTGTCCGGCTCGAGCTCCGCATCGTCAAAGGCGGCGGCAAAGCGGTCTGGGAGGCCGGGCCAATGTCCGGCGAACGAAAATTTGCACCCGGGGATGTGATCCCGATCGAACTGACCGTCCCCGCGGACGCTGATCCGCAGGATCTCCACCTGAAACTTCCGTACTGGAGCTGCCACTGGTTTCTGACGGTGCCGGAGGGAGTTGCGTTCGCCCGTATCGCCTCGGGGGAGGGGACCAACGTGTTTGTCGTTCCGGACTCGCGCCGGTTGAAGTTCTTTGTTCCTCCGGGAACGCGGCAGTTTTCCGCCGGAGGCGACGGCGGGTGGCTGAGCCTGACGTCACGGGTCCGCGTCCTTGCTCCCGGCGGGAGGGTTGCGCTCGACCGCGACGGGGAATGGCGCGGCACAATGCGGACAATCGGTGTTCAACGGGAGGAAGACGGAAAACTCTGGACGCTTGAACTCACGGCAAAAGAAGATTTCCGGCCCTGTTTTTCCGGCAATATTCCACCGCTGCTGATGACGGTTCCCGTCTCCCCGGATCATTGATCCTGTCCCCTTGCCCCGACAGGTTTTTCAAGCTCGTTTTTCACTCCTCCTTCCATACACCGTTCGGCCACAAATGATTGTATTTCGCCCCGTCGCCGATATACGTTCCCAGCTGACCGAGTTTGAGCCTGGGAAATGCGATCACTCCCGGATGTTCCGAAGTCACATGTCCGTCCACCCAGGCGATATTGCAGAGTCCGTTGTGGCGGAAATGCTCGTACGAACTGGTTTGAAAAGAGGTCGTCTGGTAAGGCTCCAGAGCCGTCCCCGCGGCATCTTTTTTGTTCGCGGTATCCGCAAAACCGACCAACCGGGACGGATTCTTGATTTGCGCCGCCTGAACCGGCGGGCTGGTGACAGTGGGTACCAATGGAAATTCCCAGCCGTGGAGAATATTGTTCGCGCCATATCCGCCGTAGATGTCGTTGTCATGCATGTTCAGTCCGGTAAGAACCACTCTGTACGCCGAATCGGGGCAGCGGAAAATGCTGTCGCCCGCGCCTGTTTTCCGTTTGACGTACGGGGAAAGATAGCCGTCTCCGGTCGCCGAAGCGGAGTCTCCGGAAAAGTAAATCCCGGAAGCCATCTTCTGCCGCATTGGACAAAGATAATCCTTGTTGTCGATTTGATATTGAAGATCCGCCTGTGCGATTTGCTTCAGGTTGGCAATGCATTTGGCGGTATTGGTTTTATCTTTCGCTTTCGTCAGTGCGGGCAGAAGCAGCCCGGCCAGGATGCCGATCACAGCAATCACGACGAGGAGTTCTATTAGTGTAAATTTCCTCATTTTTAAATCCTCTGTTTTCCAAGAGACCGTATCAATATTTGGTCCTTTGCTGATGGATGGTTGACTCCGTCCGTAAGAATCGTCTTTGCGGACGATGATTTTGATTATGAAACGATTTGTTTTCTATGCATGGCCCTCCTCCTTGCCGTGATTTTACGGCGTTGCCGGAATGTCCGGAATTCCGGGTCCCGTATATTTTCTTTACATTCTGCCGTATTTTGTTTTCGCAACTGTTTCATGATCTCCGTGTAATATAACGCGAGTTCTCAACTTGTCAATTAGGTGAAGCTAATTTTTTATAAAAAATTAGCTAAGCCTAATTTTCTTCGGCGTAAAAAACCACCGGCTGAAATGGCGAGTGTCGAACAGCTTCCGCTTCAAGGGCAAAAAAGAAACTCCCTGCTATAGCAATGCCGGTTCGCCAACCGCAGAACTACAGAAAGGAGTTTCAAAATCGGATCACACCCCGACCCTCTGCGTCGGAGATTGCTTGACCGGAAGCAAAAAGTTGACCTGGATTAATGGCAGCTTCCGCCGCCGCAGGAGGATGTTCCTCTGCTCGGGCAGCCCGCGCAAGTGTTTCCCGATTTTCCCTCCGTGGTCAATGCGGCTTGAAAGGCCTGATTCGATGACACCTTGGCAAAATCGGCCCCCTGGAAATACTCACGCAGTTTCTTCGTCTCTTTGGCCGGCGCATTTTCGAGAATTTTTTTGACTCCTGCCGCCGCGGCTTCCGCGTTGCCCAGAGAGGCGTTTGCCAGGGCATAAATCAGCAGTTCCCGCGGCGTATAGCTGTCAAAGCTCATTTGTTCCAGATATTTTCCTGCCTTTTCCGCTTCTCCGAGTTTGGCAAATGCCAAGGCCGCATACAATTTGACGGTCCGGTCTTTTTCCGTCAGCGTGCGTGATGCCAGCAGGTCGGCGGCCTCCCGGTTTTTCTGTTCTTTCAGCAAGGTTTCCGCAAGGCGAAGCGCCGTGGCGTTGTCCGGTTTCTTCTCATACACTGTCCTGTCCACTTTTTCGGCTTGCTTCAAAAGATTGTGCCTGTAATAAAACGCGCGCAGGGTTTTTGCGATTTTCTCCAGCAGTTCCGGGTTGCTTTCCTGAGCGAACATCTTCTCGCGCTGCATGGTTTTACTGATTTCGGCGGTAAGCTTTTTCAGTTTTTCATCGTCGGGATTTTTCTGCAATTCCGCGTTCGCCGTTGTCAGAATCTGCTCAAGATCGCCGCTCTGAAAAATCTTGCCGACATCTTCCGATTCGGGATGCGCCGACCCCGCCAGCGGGAAAAATACCGCCAGCAGGCTGCATGCCGCCGTCATAATTTTTTTGTTCAGTTTCATTGTTTTCTCCTGATTTTTCGGGTTGTTTTTCAATATGTGTTTCTTCCGATTCGGGATGCGCCGACCCCGCCAGCGGATGGTACGCCGCCGTCACAATTTTTTTGCTTAAATTCCTTATTTTTCTCCTTCTTTTCCGGGTTGTTTTTTCAATATGTGCCGATCCGTTTCCGTTCATAACGATGGCTCTGTTCCGTTCATCCTGCCGGCTGTGTCGCGATGTTCGGGAAATCTCTGCTCCTCTTCCAGTTTTCTTTTCAGATCCAGAAACTTTTCCGTCTCTCCATTGAATTCCAGCGCATCCAGCAGCCAGAGGGAGGCTTCCCCCGTGTTCCGGTGATGGCGGAATGCCGCTTCCAGCCACTGCTTGCGGCGTTCGGGGTCATATACCGCCAGGAGCGCGTAATGCCTTACCATCTGATCCCGGCTCAGCCAATGCGTTCTGCCGAGCTCTTCCAGAGCCGCCGCGAAGTTTTGCGTCAACTCCCGCAGAGTCGGGGTATTGCCGGACAGTTCCACAAAATTCCGCCAGTCCGGATATTCTGTCGCGGACAGCAGGAAATTGCGGCAGGAGGCAATGCCGGTGCCGGCCGGGGTCAGCATGCGCAGCATACTGGCGGACGGATAGGCCGTTTCCCGCAGACGCGCCTCGCACAATTCCGGAGCAAAATGTTTCAGCAGCCTCAAACGCTGGAATTCGACCGTATCCCGTGATCCCCGATACGGCATGGACTTCAGGCGTCCGCATGTTTTCCGGAGGACTTCCGGCGGAAGAAGCTCCAGCAGGGGATACAGTTCCGCGTCGTCCGGCTGCCTGCCGCCGTCCGGGAGAAGCTTTTCCACCAGCGCTTCGGCCGCCGTCTCCCTTTCTTTCTGCGGAAGGAGCTTGAGGATTGCCGCGCTGATTTCCGCCGGAAGGGAGGTTTGCTCTGCCAGATCCAGCAATTTCTTCTTCTCTTCCGCCGAGAGCGTTTCCGGGGCCGAATCGGCCCGCAGGATCAGGGACGCAAGCGTGGTTCCTGCGCCTTCGGACGGGCGGCCGCTTTCCGGCATGGCCTTCAATGCGTTCCAGAGAAACCGGAAAGAAGGGGTGTCGGGCGGCGTTCCGTGAAGCAGATATTCCAGATACGGGCGGCATTCGGGAACCTGTCCGGCGAATTCCGAAAACAAAGACCGGGAAAAAGTTCTGTTCCGTTCATTCCAGCCGCGGATTCCGCCGGTGTATGGATTCTGCTCATACAGGACATAACTGCCTCTGTTTTCCCGTACGCCGCGCAGGAATGTCATGAATTCCGCGGCAAGCTGCTTCGGATCGCCGCTTGCGCGGGCGAGCAGCAGCCGTTCCCGCTGCTGTAGAAACGGGTTCAGGCCGGACATGAGCTTTTGCGCCTCCTGCCGGTTGCCGGTCATGCGCAGCCAGGGAACCAGGCGCATGCAATACAGAATCTGCGCGGTCTGATCCGACGGCATTTTCTGCTGCAAGAGTTTTGCCCATCCGGCCCAGTGTCCGCTTTTCTGCACGCAGTTTCCCAATGCCGAAAAGATCACGAAAGCATTCCGGTTGAAATTCCATGCCCGGCCCAGGGACTGTTCCGCCTGATCGTAGTTTTCCGCCCCTTGATACAGAATTCCAAGGAGGAGGGAACGCTGCATTGAATCGCCCGCGGTCCGCCTTTTTTCTTCCAGACCGGCGATCCGTTCCGCCAGAGCCTCCCGGCCGGATTCGGTGTTCTCTCCCGGGGCGGCGGCATAAATCCGGTTCAGGTGGAGCAATAAATGGATGTCCGGAGTATTGAATTCCTTCTGTTTTTCCATCTCCTCATACAGCATTTCTGCCAGCATTCGCGCCGAAAAACCATTTCCCGCGAGATGGCGCATCCGGGCGGCAAGAGCCATGCATTGAGGAGAATCGGGAGACTTGGAAAGCGCCCGTTCCGCGTATTCTTTTTTCAGGCCGGCGGCAAACGGCAAATCCCATTCCGCATTGGTGACGGTTCCGGAAAGCTGGATTCCATTCAGTTCTTCCAGCAGACAGGCCGCGAGTTCATTCCCCGGTTCGAAGTCAAGAGAATCCAGAAGCTGCACCCAATACCTCTCCTTGCGGGCGGCGGGCAGACGGCTGAAGATTTTCTTGAGTTCGGCGGCGGCTTCCCGCGATGCCGTCTTGCCGAGCTTTTCGGCCAGCTCCCTTGCGGAAGGCAATTCATTCCGTTTCTGCGGAGATGCCGCGGCGGAAGAGATTTTTTTGGTCTTTTCCGTCCGGACAAGATTGCCGCCCAGCAGCGCCATGCGGTCCAGGACGGATTGCCATGCGGCTTTCTGCGCTTGGTTCGGCGCATTGTTTTTCAGGGATTCTATTTGCGCGGTGAATTTTTCCGGAATGAAAACAGACTGGTTGGCAAACGACTGCATGAGCCTCTGGAAGTGCCGGCTGAATTCCGCCTGTTTTGTGCCGCGCCCGGTGGATTTCTCCTTTGCGCTTTGCGGCGCGCACAGCAGCTTCAACGCTTTCAGGCTGACTTCCGCAGCGGCTTCATAGCGGCCTTGAAATTCCAGCATCGTGGCATATTTTTCCAGCAGTTCTATGTGATTCGGCGTCAGAATAAGCAGTTCCCGGTACACGCGTTCGGCGTCGGCGAACAGGAAATGCCGGGACAGCGTCCCGGCCAGTGCGGACAGGTTTTCATTTCCGCTTTCCGCCTGATCCGCATTCCGCATGCAGCGTTCCGCCGCGATGAAGCATTTGTTTTCCACCAGAAGCTCGCACAGCTCCCGGTAAAATTCCGGGTTGTACTGTTCGGATCGTGCCATCAGAATCCGGCCGTAATACAGGGCTTCTTCGTCGGCATGGAGCCGGCGGGCTTCCAGGAACAGTTTCTGCAGCAGCAGCGTGCGGCGTTCCGGGGCAACCGCCATCTGGAAGCGTTCCAGCCTTCTTCCGAGGGCGGTTTCGCCCAGTTCTTCCGTCAAATCCTCCGCAAGCTGGTAATAGAACAGATTTTCCGGCGTCGAGTCCACCCGTTTCATTACTTCCCGCAGGGCCGTTTCAAGCATTCCGCGGGGTGCATTGAGGTTCAGGAGCCCGTCCACCAGCACGCCGAAGCGTTCCGGGGAAGTTTCGCCGCTCAATCCGGACAGGAAGAAGTCCAGCGCTTTGCCGCCTTCGCCGAGCGCCTGTCTGGCTTTGCCCCACAGCAGAAGCAATTCCGATTTTTCCGGCGATATCTGTAACGCGCGTTCGTAGCACGCCGCCGCATTCCGGTGATCGCCTGTCAGCGCATAGATCGCACCGGCGAATTCGTAGCGGGAATCCCTTGCCGGCTGTCCGGACTGAAGCAATCCGGTCAGGGATTCCGTCGCCAGCGCCTTGTCGCGCATCTCGACGGCGACGAGGGCAAGCTGCTGCAGAATCTTATCCTTGCGGTCGGGATGCTCCGCCAGTTCGCGGCGCAGAACCCGGACGGCTTCCGGATATTGCCGCAATTCCAGATGATAATTCAGAGCCGATTCCTTCATCCCGTGCTTTTCGAGGAAGGCAAACAGGGTTTCCGTATCTTTTGCGGCGGCAAGGGCGCGGACATACAGCGCGGCCACGCGTTTCGGGGCGCCGGCGGCGTCGGCCTCCGGAGCGAGACTCCGGCAGAACTCTTTCAGCCGGGAGGTCTTTTTGTACAGCTCCACCAGCCGTTCGGCGGACTGTCCGGCCCGCATTTCCGTCGGACTTTCCAGCACAATTTTTTTCCACAATGCGGCGGCGGCATCGACATTTCCCCGGAGTTCTTCCAGCATCGCCATCCGCATCTGCACCTCTTCGATGTTTGCTTTGGCATACAGTTGGACGGCCGCCTCCGGATTTCCCGACTGTTCACAAAGGTCCCCCGCCGTGAGCAATACGCCGGAAGGAACATTCTCTTCCTGCGTCCAGGCCGTGAGACGGTCCACCGCCTTGGATATTTCCCCGGTGGAACGGTCCATGCCGGCCAGCTGGAAAAGCGCCGGCCAGTAGCGTTTCCCGGCTGTTCCGGATGCCTTGAGCAAAGCGGCTTCCGCGATTCCGTACAGGGCCTGGTTCTCCGCTGTCCGGGCCAGTTCCGACAGTCCTTCCGGATCGGCGGTTTTTTCGATCTGCCGACGGTAAAGCTCTTCGGCCTGTGCCCTCTCGCCTTTCAGCAGAGCCAGCCGCACCGAGAGATAAAAACCAAGAATCCGGGTGGACGGATCGGACAGCATTTTTTCACTCTGGCGCCGGACCCAGTCATCCTGACCGGCCCGTTCCGCCAGCCGCAGAATCTGTTCGGCATTCAGGAACGGATTTCCCTGGCGGCTGGAAGCCAGCTGCCAGGCACGGTGGTTTTCGCCGCGTTCCTCCAATTCATGAATGACCAGGGAGGTTTGCATTTCGGAACGCTTGTCCCCGGCCCGCAGGGATTCTGCCAGACACTCGGACAATTTTCCGGCTCTCCTTGCGCTTTCCCAGGACAGTATCTCGCTGAAGTTCCGATCCTCTTCGTTTTCCGCCGCAAGGGCCGCCCGACGATATGTCTGCGCCGCGCCCGAAAAATTTCCGGCTTCTTCCTGGAGCACGCCTTTCCGCAGCAGCGCATCATATTCCGCGGCATCCGCTGTACCGGCGCATCCGAGCAGCAGGCATAACAGAACGGCTTTTCCGGCATACCGGCGCATCCCGAGCTGTACGAGGAACAGCAGCAGCCCCAGGGCTCCCAGCCAGGGGGCCAGCGGAAACCGGCCGCGAACCGGCGCGTGACTTTCCGGAATCGCGGTCCGGTTGATTTTTTCCGCCTTCCAGCCGGAAGAAACCGGTGAAACAGCCGGCGCCTTCCGGGAGACAAAATAAAAATTCCCGGTAAAATCCTTCACTTTCATGCGGTAAATTCCCTCCGGCAGATCCGGCAGACGGAAACGGAATGTTCCGTTTTTCGCGGCTTCTGTCCGCCAGGAACGCGTTTCTCCGTTTTCCGCCGTCAGGGTGATCTGCAATTCAGGCCGTGCTTCGGCCACTTCAAACTCGAAATCCAGGTTCCGGTTGACGGAACGGTTCCAGGCGGCGATTCCGGAAAAACGGACCCGGTCCGGCAGACTTCTGGCCAAGGCGGTCAGCATGGCGGGATATTCCGGGATTTCCATAAGCTTTTCAGTCCATGCGCCGTTCCATTCGGTATTCAGCACGGCGGTTTTGCCCAGTCCGC
>MWCA01000108.1 GCA_002069785.1 Lentisphaerae bacterium ADurb.Bin242
AGGCTCTGCTCGCCCGGAGCCGCCATGAAAACGACATTTCCGCCGTGGGCGCCGTCCCCGCCGTCCGGTCCGCCTTTGGGCAGGAACGCCTCCCGCCGGAAGCTGCAGCAGCCGTTTCCGCCGTCGCCGGCTTTGATCGTGATCCGGGCTTTATCCACAAACATGATGAACTCCTTGTATTCCCGAAAAAAAAGCCCGGAGCATCCGATCCGGGCTGAACAATACGAAAGAAAACGCGTCCGTCATTCCGCGACGGCAGGAGCGGCAACCACTTCCACCGTACGGTTGGACTTGGTGAACTTCACGGTCCCGTCCGAAAGGGCGAAAAGCGTGAAATCCCTGCCGCATCCGACATTGCGTCCGGGACGGAACCGGGTGCCGCGCTGACGGAGGATAATACATCCCGTGGTTACGAATTCTCCGCCGAAGGTTTTGATGCCCAGCATCTTCGGCTGACTGTCGCGGCCGTTCCGGCTGCTGGACTGTCCTTTTTTATGTGCCATGATCGTTCTCCTTGAATTTTCCGTTTCATAAAATATGAACTTATAATATACCGGATGCTTGCGATTTTGCAAACCCGGAAATCTCCTTTTTTTCAAAAAAAAAGGGCTTTTGCCTTCCGCAACAGATGTTCCCGCAGAAAAAAAGCAGGAAAAAACTATCCAAGGATGTCCTTATAAGGAACCTTTACCAGAAAGAATTTGCGAACCGAGTCGATCGCCAGATAAAGCTTCTCCTCGCGGTCATCCGCAAAGCCGTGCGGATAGGCCACCTGCGGCAGAGCGGCCCCGGCATCGAAAAAGCCGTCCCATGGATTCCCGGAACGGTGAAGGCGGGCGAGAGGAAGCCGGCGGCTCCAGTTCTTCCCTGCGTCCGAGCTGATGAGCAGTTCGAGGCTGTTGCGGTCCGGGTGTTCCCGCCCGCAGGTATTGTTGACCATGACCAGGCGGTCCCCGACCTTGTAGACGACGACCTTTGTACCCGGATTGGAAATGCTTCCCGGAACCGGAGCGCTCCAGGTCTTTCCAAAGTCAAGGCTGTCCGACTCCCACAATACATGCTCGGGCGATTCGCAGCGGATGAACATCCGCAGATGTCCGGGAGTGAGTTCCACCACCTCCGGCTCCCACGAAAGGAGCTTCTTCCCGCAGGAGAGGGCGCCGTGGAGGGACCAGCTTCCGCCGCGGTCGGACGACCGGAGCACCCCGGAGACAAAATACCATCCCTCCGCAATATAGGGCGCTTCGAGCGTCCAGTTTCCACGGACTTCCATCCAGTAGACCGGCAGGAGCCAGGTACCGTCGGAGAGCACTTTGCACTGTCTTGCGGAAAAATTCGAGGGGACGCCCGCGAAGCTCACCGGCTCCGACCACGTTTTCCCGCTGTCGTCGGTATAGGACAGGAAGGAGCGGAGTTCGCAGTAATTGCAATCGATGTTGAAGGTCTGGAAGACGGTGAAAGGGCGTTCGGTTTCAGTGAAAAGTTCGGTCGGCCAGGTCGGACGGCGCGGATGCCGGAACAATATCTCGGGATAACTCCATGTCGCGCCGTCGTCACGGCTCCGGATGACCGCTGCGACGTTTTCCCGGGAAGGCTCACGGGGACCGCCTGTGTAGATCAGGGAAAGCAGTGAACCGTCCGGCATCCGCCTCAGTACCGGTTCCCGTGCATACGTGAATTCACCGTCGGCTTTCCACATTTCAACGGGCTCATACGCAAATTCAATGTTGTCCAACATATTTTTCTCCGGGGTTGCTGAAAGTTCATCGGGCTGTCCCGTTATTATATCACGGGAAGCGGAAAATGCCACTGAAGCGGAGCGGGAATCCTTGAAAAGTTCCAGCCGGATGCCCTTTTGAAAAAAAAAACAGGCAGGAATCGGGGAAATATGGATTCAAAATCCCGAAAAAGGATTTTCATTTTCCGTCCGGAGGTGTATATTATGCGGAATCAGGAAAAATAAATCAACCAACCGCAAAAGGTTTCATATTATGCAAGGCTGCAACTACAACTGGCGGACGCAACGGGAAAAGAAGGCGTTTCTGGCGCTGGAGGACGGAACGGTGTTTCACGGATGCTCCGTGGGTGCAAACGTCGATCAGGTCGGAGAAGTCGTATTCAATACAGGAATGAGCGGATATGAAGAAATCATAAGCGACCCTTCCTACGCGGGACAGTTTGTCACGATGACTTATCCGGAGATCGGCAATACCGGCATCAATACGCCCGACATGGAATCGCGGGCTCCGTTCCTGAACGGATTCATCATCCACCACTATAATGAACCGTCCAACTTCCGCTCGCAGGAATCCCTCCAGGCGTTTTTGAAGGAAAACAACGTCCCGTGCATCGCCGGGATCGACACTCGCGCCCTGACCGTCAAGCTCCGGAATTCCGGCACGCTGAAAGGATTTCTTCACTGTTCCTCCGAGGAAATCTCTTCGGAGGAAGGCATCCGGCGCGCCGTCGGCTGGTGCGGCCTCACCAACCAGGATTACGCATCCAAAGTTTCCTGCGAGACAGCCTATGACTGGGACGCGTTCCCGGAACGCACCGTTTCCTGGGGAGTCGCCGCGGAACTGCCTCCGGTGGAATTCAAAGTCGTCGCCTATGACTTCGGGATCAAGTGGAATATCCTCCGCTCCATGCGACTGTGCGGGATGAACGTCCGGGTGGTTCCGGCCAGGACTCCGGCCGAAGAAGTCCTCAAGCTGAAACCCGACGGCGTGTTCCTCTCCAACGGGCCCGCCGACCCGGCCGCCCTGCCTTATGCCGCGGAAGCCGCGAAAACTCTTCTGGGCAAGGTCCCCCTCATGGGAATCTGTCTCGGACACCAGATCCTGGGAATCGCCTGCGGAGGGAAAACCTACCGTCTGAAATTCGGGCATCACGGGTGCAACCAGCCGGTCAAGCGTCTGGAAACGGGAACGGTCGAGATTACCTCGCAGAACCACAACTTCTCCATCGATCCGGCCACCCTCCCCTCCTCGGTGGAGATCACCCACAGGAACCTCAATGACGACACGGTGGAAGGACTCCGCCACAAGACAGAACCCATGTTCTGCGTCCAGTATCACCCGGAAGCCGCGCCCGGACCCCACGATCCGTTCTATCTGTTCCACGGGTTCCGGAAACTGATGTCCCGCTGAAAAACAACCCGGGGAGCCGGAATGAATCCGCTCTGCATCATAACCGTAACAACGCTCCCGCTTCTGCTTTTCGGTTCATGCCGGACAACCGCGCCCGAGCCGAAGCAGAATCTGTATGCGGAGTATGTTTCCCGGCCCGCGCTCGAACGCCGCCTCGCGGGCGGCGAACTGGTGATCGGACTTGTACAATCGTCCGAATCGGAAAAGGAATTCAGGGCCGCCGCCGACATCCTTGCGCGCCACAACCTCAAACTCAAGTTCATTTACGCCAGCCGCGCGGAACTTCCCCCGCTGCTGCGGTCGGGCACGGTGGACCTGATCGCGGGTAATTTTACGGAAAAAGAAATCCTGGACCTTCATCTCGTTCCGGTCCCTGCTCCGTTGAACGGAAAAAAATCATCCGGGAACCATGTCTTTGCCATCCGCCGCGGAAATCCGCAACTGGAAAAAATACTGAGCGGTTCCCCCTCAAATACGGAGCAAAAAGAAAATGGCATGGATCGCAAAGCACAAAATTGAGACGCTCATCGCCGGACTGTTTTTCATTCTGCTGTTTCTGCGCTTCTTCAACATGGAGGTGCGTTCTCCGGAATACGATGAGCTCTGGACGATCCACAACTACGTAAACATTCCGGCGGGAAAGATATTCACCGACGTTGTCACGCCGAACAACCATCCGTTGAACTCGTTCCTGATCCGGATTTCCACCTCATTTTTCGGAATGTCGATGTTCACAATCCGCCTCCCGGCGCTGCTGGCGTTCTGCGGCCTGTTCGCGCTCTGCATCGCGGCCGCGCGGAACTTTATGAATTCAACCGCCGCCCGCGCCGCCTTCCTCCTCCTGGTACTTCTCAACGGCGGCATTCTGCACTATGCCGAAACCGCCCGGGGATACTCCCTGCAAACATTTTTCGTCTTCGCCGCATTTCTTTCCCTTCTTCTGTTCGAGAAATTCCGGGAACAGAAGAAGAAAACCGTCCTGTACGGCCTGCTGTTCCTGCTTTCCGCCGCGGGAACGTGCCTCTCCGTCTCCAGCGGCGTCATTTTCATCACCGCGCTGACCGCCGCATGGTGGATTTTCCACACCCCCTTCCGGGAGGGGCTCCGTTCCATTTTCATCCGGCAGAAAATACTCTGGATTTTCCTTGTCCTCTTTGCCCTGTTTGTTCTTCTCTGGTATGGCGGCAACTATTCGGAGTTCGCCAAAGGACGGAATTCCTTCGGCACAAGCATCACCGGATTTTTCCCGTTCCTTTTGTTCGCCGGAGATACTCTGTATGCAACCGGAGCGGCGGTTATGGTGCTCGCCGCCGTCGCCGGACTGTTTCTGGTCCGCGACCTGGAAAAACAGCGTCTGCTCCGAACTATCCTTGGAACGGTCCTTCTGGTTCTCCTGAGCGCGGTCGTTTTGAAAGGGGGCCCGCCGCGCGTATATCTGCCTCTTCTTCCGCTGTCGGCCTTTGCTTTCGGCGTCTTTTTCGATGATCTGATAGAACGCTCGGAAAAGCTCCGGAAATACGGAAATCTGATCCTGGTGGCAATTTGCGCGGCGGGCGTCCTATGGTCCAACAAACAGTATCAGGAGTGGAGCGATCCCGATCTCGGAGCGGCCTGGCAGGAATTGAAGGAAAAGGTCTCCCCGGAGATTTTCATCGCGTACCGGCCGACCGACGCCTATGTGCTGTTTTCCATTTTCGGCGAAGAAATCGTGAAGGACAACTTCCGGCGAATGGAGTCGCCTCGACTCCTGATGCTGTTTCATGACAATGAGCTCGGATGCATAAATTTTTCCGACAAATCTTCCCGCATCTTTCCCGTCTCCGCTCCTGCCAATGAATCCGGAGTGTTGAAAGCCGGCATTCCTTACTGGATCTATCTTCTCCGCAAACCGCGTTCCGGGGAAAACCTGAACAGGAAAAACGTGATCTGCATCATAAGCGGGACAACTTACCCGGCGATACTCGCCCCCGACAGCTGGCTGAAAAAAGAGTTTGCCGTAGTGAATTTCTTCTTCACCCGGAACTTGACTTCGCTCGAACTGCCGGTCGTCAATGTGTTTGCCGCCGGATCGCCCTCCATGACGGCGGAAGAAATGAACCGCCTGGAACGGGAGGATTCCAGCATCCGTTTCTACGTGCTCGGGGAATAACCCGCGTCCGCGCTCCCGGACAGCAATTTTCCGCAAAAAAAAAATCCGGCCCTTCCTCCGGGGCGGATTTTTTTAGAATTCAAAAGAGATACGCGGATTACTTGCGGATCTGTCCGTTTGCAAAGTATTCGATGAGTTTCTTCGGAAGCGGGGGAACATCCTGCCGGTTGCATCCGGTACGCATGGAACAGTGTCCCAGCACACCGGCCGCCACGGCGTTGCGGGCCGCGATCGGAGAGGTGTTGGTTTTGGCTCCGAAACGGACGAAATTCAGGAAGTTTTCAACGATCGGGCCGTCCGCGCCGCCATGCCCGCCGACCGCGGGTTTGAGCTTGTAAATGATGTCCGGAGTCTCCCGCGGGCCGCGGCGTGTCCACACATGGATTTCACAGGTGCCGGCGTCTCCGATGTTTTCAATCCGTCCCTGGGTGCCGATGAACGTGTAGTTCCGTTCGGCGTCGGGGGAATAATGGCACTGCATGTAGGTGGCCTGCGTTCCGTTGTCAAGCTGCATCATGATCATGCTGTGGTCTTCGACATCGATGATCGGAGAGAAGCCGGTCTGGGTGAGCGGCGGATATTGCGCGGCGTCCCACTTGGCGCAGCCGGGGGTTTTTTCGGAGCGGCGTCCGCAGCGGTTGTAGACGGAGAGCATTCCCATGCCGACGACCGATTTCGTGTAGCCGCCCATGAGCCAGTGCATGACGTCGATGTCGTGCGCGCCTTTCTGGAGCAGAAGGCCGGTGGCGTAGCGCTGCTCGGAGTGCCAGTCGCGGAAATAGGCGTCGCCTCCGTAGTTGACGAAGTGGCGGCACCAGCCGACCTGGATTTCGCCGATCAGTCCGGAATCGATGATCTCCTTCATTTTCAGGATCACGGGGAAGTGGCGCATGTTATGGCCGATGAAGAGCCTGGAGCCGGTCTCCATGGCGGTCTTGAGGATCCGGTCGCAGCCTTCGATGGTGATGGCCATGGGTTTTTCCAGATAGACGGCCTTTCCGGCTTTGAGCGCGGCGACGGCCATTTCCTCATGGAGATAATCGGGCGTGGAAATGAAGACCGCTCCAACATCTTTGAGCTTCAAAAGCTTGCGGTAGTCGTCGAAAACGACCGCGTCGGGGAACTGTTTCTTGAAATCTTCACGGGCCGTTTCGGAAATATCGGCGCCTGCGGTCATGACGACCCCGTTTTCGGGATCATGGGCCTGCCATGCGTTGCGTCCGCGTCCGCCGGTTGCAATGGCTCCTACTTTCAAAGTCTTCATAAAAAACTCCATGATATTGGTTTGGGATATTGAATTCTTCCATTTCTGCTATAATGTAATAAGTTAAATGAAAACGTCAAATCATTTCCGGTATTTATTACGGAAAATCCATGAATAAAATAGAACAAAGGATGGATTATATTGACTTCCGAATACTCCATCAGTTATGAAAACGACTTCCCGTTCGTGCTCTATGCGGCCACGGAAACCTCGACGACGGCCAGGACTCCGGTCATCAGCCGGACAAACTATGAGCATTGCACGGTCGAGTTCATCCGCTCCGGCGCGGGGTTCCTCGAGATCGACGGGCATTCCTTTCACGTGAAGCAGAACGGCATCTATTTCCTGACGCCGGGCAGCACTCATTCCTACTGGCCCGACCGGGATGATCCATGGTACAAGCTGTTCTTTGTGGTCGACGGCGAACTGATGCGCTTCCTGCTGAAAGCATACAAACTGGATTCGGTTTACCACATCCCGGACTGTCCGGAGCTCAAGAAATATTTCGAGGAAATGTTCACGGTCAACTATAACTCCAGGACGTCCAACCAGCAGGCCGCGTTGATCTTCCACCAGTTTGCCGAGGAGGCCTCCCGCATTCTCTACGGGCTCCCCTCCAAGCTGCCGGAGGAAGTCGAGTCCCTGAAACTGTGTCTGGACGACTCCGTGGAGAAAACCTTCCATCTGGAGGAGTTCGCGCTGGCCCGGAATGTTTCCGAAGCGCACCTGATCCGCATGTTTCACGCGGCTTTCAAGGTGACGCCCTACGATTATCTCATGTCGCGCAAGATGGAAAGCGCGCGACGTCTGCTGCTGTATTCCACGCTGTCGGTCAAGGAAATCGCCGCACGCCTGGCCTTTTCCGACCCGTATTATTTTTCCAACTACTTCAAGCGCAGAAACGGCCTTTCGCCGCGTTCCTTCCGCGCCCGCTACCTGAACCGAAGGGAAGACTGAGCCTTTTCGTCCGCTCCGCCCGCGGGAAAGAGGATGAACTTATTTTCCTTCCGGCATGGCCTTGTATTTTTCCAGTTCCCGGGCGGCCTGCTCAAAGTTCTGCGCGGCGAAAAAGCTGTCGGCGATCCATTTCTGCGCTTTTTTCCGTTCGGCGGCCGTGGATTCCGCGGCATTCAGGATTTCCTGCGCCGTTTCGACGGCCTGCGGGTATTCCCCGGCTTCATAATACGATTGTACAAGTTCTTTCCGGGCTTTGTTTTTCATTTCGGGCGGCACTTTTTCAAGCAGGACGGCCTGACGGTAGGAATCGGCCGCTTTCCGGAAGTCCTTCTTCATCCGGAAGGCGTTGCCCGAGATCAGCAGCGCAGAGACTTTCATGCCCGGCAGAGTGGCCGGGGCGGACCCGAAAGCCTGTCCGGCGGCTTCCAGCGCCTCGTCCCATTTTTTCTGCGCGCTGTATGTGTTGGCGAGCCACAGAAAGGAGTCGCTTTTATAATAAGCGGTGACACCGGGAATCCCGACTGCCTCTTTCATGACGGGAACGGCTTCCGCGTATTTCCCGCGCCAGAAGTCGCATTGCGCCGAACGCATCAGGGAAAGACATTTCTGATCCGCCGTGATTCCAGGTTCCGCAAACGCCTTCCGGAAGACTTCCTGCGCCTCCGCGTACTTTCTGGCATTGCGCAGGGATTCCCCCTCCTGAAAAAGCTTGCGGTAGTTTTCGCTGTCCGCCGCCAGAGGGAGGACAAAGACGCACAACAGGAGACTGCACCAGTTCTTTCTCATTTTCATTCCACCTTTCCATAAAGGATATCGCAGCAGATATCCGTCCCCTTGAAACGGTATTTTCCTCCGCCGAGATTTTCCGTTTTTCCGAACCGGGATTTCAAGCCGGGCGAACCGGGAACCGCAAGGACCGCTTCCGAGGCGCCCGGCCCGATGCCGGTGACCAATACACGAAGCTGTTTCCCCGAATCATCGGCAAAGGCGCGTGCCTTGACTTTGCCCCGCAAGGTCTCGACTCCGACTTCCGGGGCTTTTTGAAGGGACAGCAGGAACGGTTCCAGCTCCCGGAGCACCTTTCCCATGGCACAGACTTTGGGCCATTCGCGGCAGAATTCGATCTTCTTTTCAGTCTCGTCCATGGAGCCGGGGACATACCGGAGTTCGTGGTAGCTGTAGAAAAGCCAGCCCCGGACCCCGTAAATGGCGGGAAGCAGCGCCATGGCGATATATTCGTGTTCCGTCGGATAGCGGTAAAGCATCTCGTAACGCTTCCGGTCCTTCTCGTAACAGCCCCAGTTGAAGGCCTGTCCGACCGCCCAGAGGGACATGGTTCCGTTGCTCTTTTCAAGAATGGCTCTGGCCGCCTCCATATTATGGAGAATCAGCTCCATGCTGCGGCTGTCCCGGTTGGCGACCGGATAAAAGATCAGTCCGGCAATATCCTGCGCGTTGCTGTAGAAAGCCAGGTCCGGATATTGGAAGTAGACGGCGAGGGCGGGATGGTCCGGATCACGACGGCTGAGCTGAATCCGCCGTTCTTCGATCTCGCGGTTGCGGGAAGCCGGCAGTTCATCGCAGATATAGTAGAACAAGGTCGCGGGATGGTTTTTGATGACGTCGGCGATCTTGTCCACGCGGGGATCGATCCCGATTTCCCGGCCGTCCCACCGGGATTTTCCCGGATGAGTGAAATGAGGATAGGAGGTCAGCAGATTGCACCCGAACCGGATTCCGGCCGCCTGGAGCTTGTCCAGCGCGCGAAGCAGATTTTCGGAATCCCGGTCTTTCTCGAATTCGCCGGGCCATTTCAGGGCGGCGCCGCCGTAGGGCATGACGAAATTGAAGGGGCTGTGACTCCAGTTCCGGAGATCCTCTTCGTTGACGCCGCCGACGAAAAGGCCCACCGGCAGAAAGGGTTTTCCGTTCACCAGCATACGTCCGAAGGCGTCGATCTGAACTTTGCGCGCGGCCTGTGTTCCGGAGGAAAGCGCCTGAAACCGCAGTCCGGTCCGCGCGGACAGAATCACCTTGTTGGCCGTGTCGGCCAGAATCAGTTCCAGATGATAGTTTCCTTCCGGAATTTTTCCGAAATCGAAGGCGATCCGGTTCTCCCGGAGGAGACCGCTCCGCTCGGTCCGGAACCCGGAATCCTCCCCTTGGAGAACGGCGACACATTCCAGGTGCGGTTTTGCCGTTTGCGGATAAGAGAATTCCCCGAGAATCACGGAACCGATTTCCATCCGGGCGCCGGAGGCGTCCAGGTGCAGCGTGTGCGGCGAGAGGACCGCCGGGAGCCATTGCGGCCCGGCCTCCCGGACGAACGCGTCGTCGAAACTGGCCGTGCCGGTGCGCCCCTTGCCGATGAACAGCACCATCACGTATTCCAAAGCCGGGTCTTTGCCGGTGGTGAATTCGAGCGTGTACAATTTCCAGTCGGCGTTCCCGGTAGATTTCACATACGAGGAAATGAGGTTCCGCTTCCCCTGATACCACTCGATTCCGAAGGTGCCCAGCCAGCAGTCCTTCAAGGCGGGATCGAACCCTTCATTCCGGATCCAGACGCCGGCGATGTACTTCGTGTTCGGCTTGAGGCGGAGTTTCTGGGTGTTGATGGAGTAGACACCGGGATCGGTCCGCCGGAGGCCCAGTCCCCGCTGGTTCCGTCCGTGCGCAACGGAAATCTCGGCTTCTTTCCCGAGGGACCATTCCTTTCCCTCCGCTCCTTCGTCGAAGGCGGGATTCCGCAGCACATTCCGGCCCGCCGTTCCGGCCGCATCCAGCACTTTGTATCCGCGAAGGTCCGGGGCCGCCGACAAAAGCACGGCTGAAACGATTCCACAAAAAACGAGCGTGAATTTCATATTTTCCTCATGAGTGAATATTTTGGGCGGACAGAAGATTCCATGTTTTTTTCAGGACCGCCATGTCTCATTGATCGAGCCTTGTCCAGTATCCGCGCGGATACGTACCGAGTTGTCCGCCGGGACCGAGCGATTCCACCTGGGTCAGCACCGCGACATGCCCGTCGACGCACAGGAAGTTGAATTTCCGCCCCGGATGCCCCTTGCTCGGTGTGGCCGCCGGATACATTTCGCTCGGACGGTAGACATACGTTTCCTCGCAGGCGCCCAGATTGTGCGCTTTGAAGTTCTCCGCGATCATCGCGGTCCGCGACGGTTTGTTCGTATCGATGAACCGGATGGACCACAGTTCCCCGGAAACGCCCTGATACCACGGGCCGCCCCCCTCCGGATACGGATTGACGGGCTTGTTGTCCGCATAAAATCCCGCGTTCATGGAATAACTCCGGACGTAGTTCGTGCCTTTGTTATTCGGATTTTCCGTACAGTTGTACAGCTTCCTCGCGCCCTCGGTCTTGACGCTTCCGACGGCCCACGAGATCATGGCGTCCGCCCAGGAGACTTTCCGCCCGTCATAGCCGCCGAGCCCGAGGAGGTCGTCCCAGCTGATATACCCGGCGGGCGACGGGTTGTTCGGGTTGACGTTCCGGGCCACGGGAATCCGTTCCAGATGGTCGGTCCCGTACAGAGCGCAGGCGGTGCCGAGTTGTTTCAGGTTCCCCAGGCATGAAATCTGGCGCGCCTTGGCCCGGGCAATGTTCAGCGCGGGCAGCAGCATTCCCGCCAGAATGGCGATGACGGCTATCACGACGAGGAGTTCTATCAATGTGAACTCCCTCCATTTCGGCTTCCGCCGCGGTTCCTGTTCCGGATTCATTGTTTTCATTCTCCTCGTTTTGAATGGATTTCGTTCATGTGACCAGATGAAGGTCCAGCAGACGCCGCCGCATCATCTCCGGCGCGGCGAAGATGGCATCGGACACGCTCCAGCCGTTGTAGTTGAAAATGGAGGCGGTTTCCCCGTTCAGCCCGGCGTAATGCTTCAGGAAGGAATTCGTCAGGAAACTCCCCTGCAGCGAGAGGACGATCCGGTCGAGGTGAAGCTCCCTTTTCAGCTGGGTCGCCGCGAGCGCGATGTATTTCCCGTTTTCCTCCAGAACCTTCGCGGCCATGGGATCGCCCGTTTCGGCCAGGATGATCAGGTCGCTCAGCGTATTCGCCCGGGCGTAGTTTTTTCCGTTTTTCTTCAGGAAGTTCAACACGTTGAAACGGTTCTCCTCCCGGAGGGAATTCCGCACGTTTCTGGAAAAACCGCTTTCAATGAGATCGTAGTAGCGGAGGAGGACGGCACGGTAGGTCAGCAGGGCTTCCACGCAGCCGCGCCGGTTGTGGGGGCAGACGAACTTCGAGTTCTTGTCGAGGACGGAGTGCCTGAACTTCCGGACATATCCGGCCAGGTCTTCCCGGATCTCGCCGTCCGTGACCACGTGAAGGCGGATTTCGTCGCCGGGAATGAAATACGCCAGGCTTCCGGAACAGGCGAGCGCGGCGTACAGACGATGGAGAAGGATCGCGGAGCTTTCGTGAAACTCCATCTGAAGTCCATACCGCTTCCGGGTTTCCCGGAAGAAGTCGTAAAAGACCGCCGCCCGTTTTGCGGGCTGGCAATAGGTGTTCAGGCTGAAGCAAAGGGAACTCATCGCTTTTTCCGGGAAAGTCCGGCGGATCTGTTCAAGCTCCGTGAAACCGAGGCGGATCAGCTCCTTCCCGTCGGGATCGTCGGGCATTTCGACCACCCGGCTGTAGATGAGGTAGGAATTGATGTCGATGACGGCGAAGCATAATTTCCATTCGATCAGGGAGATGCCGGCAAAATAGATGTTTTCGCTGTTCGATGTGTAAACGACGCCGGGACGTCCCTGCCGCCCTTCCGGGGGGCCGGAAGAAAACTGGATCAGCCGCTGCGCTTTCAGTTCGCCGGTATATTTGTCGACGGTCCGGCCGCTCAGTCCGGAAATGCGGATCAAATCCTGCCGGGAAATCGAACGCGCCCCGAAAATGAGTTTGCGGACATACCGCCTCTTTACAAAATTTCTGGAAAGTGCGACCGTCATGAAGACATCCTGTTTTTGGTTCTCCGCTATTATTATAATATAAAATGATAAAATGACAATGATTTAGTGCATTAATTTATTCATTTATAGCTATTTCTTGATTATTTTTCTACCGGATATATCCATATTTTAGTGCTTTTTTCAACAAAATATAAGAACATTCTTTTTAGAGCCCCCCTTGGCCTTTGAATTCGGTGCAGAAATAGGCGGTCCCGGAAAATCCCATCCGCTCCGCGACCTCATAGATTTTGAGGTCTGTTTCGAGAAGAAGGCGGGCCGCCGTTTCGATGCGGCTCTGGTTGAAAAAGCCGACCGGGAAAATCCCGGTCGGCGGAGAAGTAAGTCCAAGCCTTTTTTCAGCTCTCGAAGACGACGAGCGCATAGCCCGTGAACGCATCGAGCGAGACGAAACAATAGCCGTCCCTGACCTCGAACGGAAGCGCCTTCCGGTCCGGCGCCAGATAGACCTTTCTGATTTTCCGCCCGTCGGTCCGCAAGGCCAGTTTCGTGTTCAGGACACTGATGCGGTCCTCCACGCACATCGCTTCGCAGCGGCGCTCCGGACAATAGGCCAGAAGGTGAACCGTCTCGTATTTTTTCCCTTTCTTCTGGACGATCGCCCGGGCGAAGGACGGCAGGTTCTCCGTCCGGAGTTTCGGCGCGGGGTCCAGCCGGTTGAGGATGTTTCCGAGGAGTTCGCGGAGCTGTTTCGGAGCCCGCGTATGGTATCCTTTGAACAGCTCTCCGGCAATGTAGACGATGTTGCCCTTCTCGACCAGGAACGGTTCGCCGGTCGGTCCCTGCGGCGGAATGTAATAATTGCCGCGGAACCCGTCCCAGCCGTGATTCATGTACGGCTTCACGCAGACCATTTCCACTTTCGCGCCCCGGACGGCCTTCACCTTCGAGCCGGAGGCATAGATGGACAACGGCATGTCGGGGAGTCCCGCCGCGTATTTGCCGGACGGCTGGAAGAAGAACGGATCGTGCGCAATGGGGCCATCATACACCACCGGCCAGGAGGAAACCGTGAACTTTCTGCCGTCTTTGTCGAGCCCGGACTTCGAGGTGGCGAGAACCGCGCCGCCGCGTTTCAGATGGGCTTCGACCCGCTTCGTCATCTCCGGGCTGAACGGGGCGTCGTCCGGGAAGATCAGCAGTTTGTATTTGTCCCAGGAAGAGTATTCGGAAACGAAGTCGAACTGGATTTTGAGCTCGTCCAGCATCCGGACGGCGGCCCGGCATCCGCTGCTTGCCGGGGCGTAATACCGCTCGAAGCGGGGATAGGCAATCGCAACGTCGTTGTCGTTTTCGGCGTCGATCACCCATTCGTCATACTGCTGCATGTTCCGGTAGACTTCCCGGATGCGGTCGAACACGGGGAGATCGAGGTCGCCGCGCGGATGGTAATGGCCTCCGATGTCGGGGCGCATTCCGTTGGCGGCTCCGTAGAAGAGGTCGAATTCAAGGCCTTCGGCCGTGCGGAGCCCGCCGAAATCGCCCCAGTTGTTGAAACGCCCGGTCATGTTCAGGACGCTCTTTTCCGGTCCGGCGACCGTGCGCATGTAATGGGCGTAGGAGGGCAGGCAGTCGTAGCCCCAGCCGGCCGTCGGGAGACATTCGCATTCGAGGTGGCTTTCCATGTCGATGACCTCTTCGAACGGGCGTCCGTTGAAGAACATCAGGGCGTCGGGCTTCACCTTGCGGATGGCGTCGTTCAGGAACACACACATGCGGTGGACGGAAAAAGCGCTGAACTTGACAACTTCTTCACGGCTGGTGTAGTCGATCCCCTTCTCCTTCATCTCTTTCACACAGCGGGGACAAACGCAGTCGGAGGCGCCGAGACAGTCGAAGAAAAAGCCGTCGAAGCGGTAATTTTTAATCAGTTCCAGCGCCATGTCGCGCATGTGTTCCCGGAAGGGCGAGTTGTAACAGACCTGATGGTAGAAAGGATTGGATTTATCCTTTCGGAGCTCGGGGGAGTGCGGAAGATCGGCCCAGTCGAGGTGGGCGAGCGTCTCCTCTTCGCTGAGATGTCCGTTGAAATAAAGGCTCAGGCGGATGCCCTTTTTTGCGCAGGACTTGCAGAGCTTGCCGATGAGGTCGTATTGAAGCGAGGGATGGCGCGTGCCGATCTTCGTGTTGTAGTAGGCGCTGCCCTGATTGCAGCGGGCGTGGAATGTGAGAAAATCGACGCCGCAGGCTTTCACCTGGTCTGTGAAGGCTTCCGCATCGAATTCCGCCCCGACGTCCGGGATGGTCGCCAGCGTGTGGAAGTCATAGAAAAGAGCATACTTGAATTTTGCCATTTTACATCCTTTTTTTTCTTTTTTGGAAATCGGTGCCGACTGTGAATTCCACAAAAATACCTTCCGAAAAGAATTTTTCAATCCGGGAATTCATTTTTTTCGCTGAAAAATACAGCGTACCGCATCCCCGAAGCGCTTCGGCCCCCCTTCCCTCTTTTCATGCCGGTCTCCATCCGGAATGAAAAAAACGAAGCGATTTTCTTATCCTCCCCTTGACAAAAAAGATTCCCGGAATATAATATTATTAAACCGATTTAATAGACTATTTCCGGGAGCTTTTCCGATGCCCGTAACGATCCATGACATTGCCCGGCTCGCCCATGTGGACAAAAGCACGGTTTCGATGACTCTGCGGAATCATCCGAACGCCCGGAATCTCCGTGCCGAAACCCGGGAACGGATCCGGAAGATCGCCCGGGAACTCGGGTACCAGAGCAATACGAGCGCAGTTTCCATCCGCACGGGACAGGTCAACACCGTTGCGGTCATCGGCGAGTTCGGCAAGGAAAGAATGATCCTGTATTCCGTCAACCTGGCGGGAATCATCCTGGAAGCCTCCCGCCTGAATTTCGGGATCAAGCTGTTTTCCGATCTGGACCTGAAGCAGACCTTCGCGGCCGTGAACGCCAACCGCATCCGCCATGTCATTTCCATGAGCGTGGAGAAAAAGAAGAGGGAGGAGACCGCCGGATATGCCAGGAAACTGGGCCTGGACCTCGTTTACATCTACGAACATCCGCACGAGGGATATCCATGCGTCACCATCGACAACGCCGAAGCCGCTTCGCAGGCGGTCCGGCATCTGGCCTCGCTCGGACACCGGAGAATCGCGCTGGCCTGTGTGCCGCACTGTTTTCACTATATCGAGGAACGGCATAAAGGGTATTTGCGCGGCCTGGAGGAGAGCGGGCTGCCCCCCGATCCGGACCTGATTTTCTGCTCGGACGATACGGAAACGCATATCCGCCGGCTCCTGGCCCTTCCCGCCCGGAAACGTCCGTCCGCCGTCTTCGCCATCGGCGACAACCTTGCCATGCTGACGGAAAAGACGGCGGTGCAAGCCGGGTTCCGGCTGCCGGACGACCTTTCCGTGTTCGGCTTCGGCAACGACCCCGCGGGCAAATACGCCTTGTCTTCCCTCTCCACCATCGAGGAATGCTTTGAACTCCGCGGCCGGATCGCCGTCAAAATGCTGATCGAAAAGAAATACGAGCTTTCTCCGGCGAGACCGGGCTTTTATCTTGTCCCGCCGAAACTGGTCATTCGGGAATCAACCGTTCCATGGAACAGATCAACGCCTGCGGCGCCACGTGGGATCTCAAGCCGGCCCCCGGCACCCTCGGGCAGACCTCGTCCAAAACTTCCAACTATGCGGACAGCAACAACGGCTGGTCCAAACTCAAATAAAAACAACGGAGCAGGTTTCCCAACATGAACACAGAAAAGAAGTACGAATTCCGCAAATGGATCGATGACGTCCACAAAACCGGCCGCCGGGACTTTTCCCGGACTCCCGAACCCGATGAAACGGTCATCGACGAAACCTGGAGCATCACGTTTGAGGACGCGCTCCTCTCCGTCGCGCAGGACCTCCAGGACTATTTTCTGAAATCCATGTCTCTGGTCCTTCCGCTCCGGAAGGAAGCCGCCTGCCCGAAAATCGAACTCAAGGTCGTGCCCGACGGAAAAAAACGCGGCTTCCTCTTCGACACCGGAAAAGAGAGCATCCGCATCCATGGACACGACGAGGCCGGCACCCGGATGGGAGCGGTCTACCTCGAAGACCTCCTGAATCTCCGGGAGGCCCCTTTCCTGAAGCCGCAAAAGGAACGCCGCGAGCCGCTTTTTTCGCCCCGCATGGTGCAT
>MWCA01000109.1 GCA_002069785.1 Lentisphaerae bacterium ADurb.Bin242
TCCGGCTTCGGAAACCGACGGATACACGCCCAGAGCGGCCATTCCGATCACCGCCGCGCCCAGCAGGGACGCCTCGGAATTCTCCGGCAGGAATTTCTGCTGGAGGAACAGCTTGCCGGCGCACTCCCGTACCGGTTTCTCCCGGGAGGCCAGTGCCTGGAGCATCAGGTTCGGACGGGGGCCCGTCAGATCCTCCAGCAGATCCGCGCACTGGCGCAGGGGACACAGGGTTCCGAAGATCGCCCCCAGACACAGGTCCGGCAGGGTGTGCGACGCCTTCAGATGAAGCCACGCCCCGTTGGATTCATAATCCATATACGGGGCACCGCGTCCCAGCAGATAGGGCAGGAACAGCGGAAGGTTCTCGTTCAGTTCCGTTTTTTCCGCCTGCCGGAAGAAATCGTCCACGGAAAGCTGGTGCATCCGGGCCAGCCATTCAAAGGAGAAGCCGCCCGAAGGCACCGACCCGAGATACAATTCCCGTTCGGGGTCCGCATGGGCGAAGACAAAGAGTTTTCCGGCGAGCTTCCGGCCTTCTCCGCGCGCTCCGCTGCCGAGAAGCTGTCCGGCGGTCCCGAGGGTCAGCGAGAGGGTCTCGTCGTTCACGCCTCCGCCGAGGGCCGCGCTGGAAAGGTCGCCCGAGCCGGTGACGACGGGTGTTCCTTCGCGGAGTCCGGTCCGGCGGGCGGCGTCCGCCGTGACTTTTCCGCAGAGGGAGGCGGACGGCAGGATGTCCGGCAGTTTTTCGCCGTCGAGTTCCAGATCGTCCAGGAGTTCGTCGGACCAGGCGGCGTTTTCCAGCTCCATCAGGAGGGTGCCGGAGGCGTCCGAGGGGTCGGTGACGAAATGCCCGGTCAGGGAGTAGGAGACGAAGTCCTTGCTCTGGAGGAACTTGTTGATCCGTCCGTAAAGTCCGGGGGAGTGTTTTTTCATGCGCAGGATTTTCGGGAGGGTGAAGACCGGAATAGAGCCGTTGCCGAATTTTTCGTACAGGGCTTTCCCGTAGCGGAGGTTCAGGAGGTCCGACTCCTCCGTGGAAGAGTTGTCGCTCCACAAGACCGCCGGGGCGAGCGGGATGCCGTCCGGGTCGACCCCCAGGAGGGCGTGCATGTTTCCGGTGAGGACCACGGCGTCGACCGGAAGCTCCAACCCGGCCGTCAGTTCCCGGAGAAGCTCGTCGGTCGTCCGGGACCAGACCAGGGCGTCCTGAAGATTCGGGGAGGCGGCTCGGGCCAGCCGCCGGCTCCGGAGACGGTTCATGGCTCCTTTTTCATCGAAGAAGGCGCATTTGATCCGGCTGGTGCCGATGTCGACCGCAACAAGATTCGGCATACCGTCCTCCGTCAGGGAAGCATGAAGGAATCGCGGATTCCCGGAAGGTTCAGGAGTTTTTCATTCTGTTCGCGTCCGCCGGGGACGTTGGAACTGAGAAACACCGGCGGCTCGATGCCCATGGCGACCAGTTTTTCGACGGAGAGCGCGGAAATGGTCTGCATGATGAATGAGCCCGCGATGGTGGAAAGCGGCCCCATCCGGCATTGTCCCGCCTGAATGGAGGCGTCTCCCTTCGGGACATGGTTGTCGATGATGACCGCCCTGGAGCGGAAGGCCCAGAGGTTGGCGATCTTCGAATGGTTGCCCACCTGGTCGTGATACGCCCGGGAGGTAATCAGGATCAGCTTCGCGCCCCGTTTGAGCGACGTATCCGCGACGGCTACCGGGGCGCCGTTCTTGCCGGAAGTGGAGGCGATCACGATCACATCGTTTTTCGACAGTTTGGAGCATTCGATCACGGCGGTGCCGAGCTCCTCGCTGTGTTCCGCCGCGCTGGTCAGGAAACCGGGCGTGGTGGTGATGCTCATGCCGGGACCCCACAGGGGGCGCCAGAAGGCGGGAGCGCCCGCGCGGTAGAAGACATCCTCCGCGAGGATGGCCGAGTGGGTGCAGCCGAAGATATAGATGCGCCGTCCCTTGGCGAAGGCATCCGCGATCAGTCCCGCGGCCGTTTCGATGCTCTCCTCTTCCTCTTCCGAGATTTTCCGCAGAATGGCGGTGCTTTTCTCCAGATAATCCGAAATGATCTTTCCCATGGGGACACCTCCTCGTTGACAGCCGTTGAAATTATTGACAGAATTCAGGATCCTCCTTCAGCAGCCGGTCGAAATACTCGATGGTTCTGGCCAACCCTTCGCGCAGCGGCGTGGCCGGTTCCCATTTCAGCAGTTCTCTTGCCATGGAAATATCCGGCCTGCGCTGTTTCGGATCGTCTGCGGGGAGTTCCTGACGGATGATTCCGGATCGGGAGCCGGTCAGCTCGATCACCAGTTCGGCCAGCTGGAGAATGGTGAATTCCCCGGGATTGCCGAGGTTGACCGGGCCGGTGACTTCATCGGGGGTGTCCATCATGCGGATCATCGCGTCGATGAGGTCATCGCGGTAGCAGAAACTGCGGGTCTGGGAACCGTCTCCATAAATGGTGATGTCCCGGTTCTGTAGGGCCTGGAGAATGAAGTTGCTGACGACGCGGCCGTCGTTCGGGTGCATGCGGGGGCCGTAGGTGTTGAAGATGCGGACGATCTTGACGGGCAGGGCGCACTGCATCCGGTAGCAGCTGAAAAGGGTTTCCGCGCAGCGTTTTCCCTCGTCGTAGCAGGAGCGGACGCCGATCGGATTCACGTTGCCCCAATACGATTCCACCTGGGGATGAACCATCGGGTCTCCATACACTTCCGAGGTGGACGCCTGGAGGATTCCGGCCCGGATGCGCTTGGCCAGTCCCAGCATGTTGATGGCGCCGTGGACACAGGTCTTGACGGTCTGCACGGGATCGCGCTGATAATGGATCGGAGAGGCGGGACAGGCCAGATTGTAGATTTCGTCGACCTCCACATACAGCGGAAATGTCACATCGTGCCGGATCAGCTCGAAATGCGGATTTCCCATCAGGTGCGTGATGTTCCGCTTTGCGCCCGTGTAGAAGTTGTCTACGCAGATGACTTCGTTTCCCCGTTCCAGAAGTTTCTCGCACAGGAACGATCCCAGGAAGCCGCTGCCGCCCGTGACCAGAATGGTTTTGTTTCCCATGACCGTCGAATCCTTGGTTGTTTATGTTTTCGTTTCACGTGCGGCGGAAGATTTCCCGCGCAGGAAAAAGACAAAATATTTCCGGAGCAGGTAGTTCCCGAAAAAACCGATGACGGAGGCCAGCGCCTTGCTGGTGATGAGTCCGGCTCCGACGGCGATCAGCCCGTCCGTCACTCCGTAGTCCAGAAGTCCCATGACCGCCAGCGTGAGGATGTATGCCATCAGTTCTCCGGTTGTGCTCCAGCATGCCTTGTGGCGGAACAGGATCAGGATGCACAGGATGTAGTTGACCGCCGCCGAAAAGACGTAGGACCCGATGATGGCCGGGGGGAGAGGAACGGAAGCGTGCACCAGCGAAGCGAAGCAGATCAGGTTGGCCGCGGCCGCCGTGCCGCCGATGAAGAAATAAAGAAGCAGCTGCATCGGAACGGGTGCGCGGCAGGCGCCGTAGTGAAGGATGCAATAGAGTGCGCGCAAGCCGTCCTTCCAGCCGATTTTCTTCCCTTCGGTGTAGGAGCGCGGATTGTACTGGATCGCGCATTCGTACACGCGGTAGTTTCCTTCCGCGACGTAGGCGGTGACTTCGGGTTCGAAGCCGAAACGGTTTTCCTTCAGGCGCGGGGCGATTTCCCGGATCACGTCCCGGCGGAACAGCTTGTAGCAGGTTTCCATGTCCGTGATATCGAGGTTGGTGAACATATTGGAACAGGTTGTGAGGGTCTTGTTCATCCAGGTGTGCCAGAAATAGAGGACCCGCCTTGTGTCCGGGCGCAGATAGCGCGAACCGAACACCACGTCGGCTTTTCCGGCGAGCATCGATTCCAGCATGAGGTGGTAGTCCTCCGGCGCATATTCCATATCCGCGTCCTGGATGCCGACATAGTCGCCGGTCGCTTCCAGAAACCCCGTCCGGAGGGCCGCTCCTTTTCCCTGATTGACTTCATGACGGGCGAGTTTGATTTCCGGATGGTTTCTGCACAGTTCCAGCGCCACGCGGTAACTGTCGTCTTTGGAACAGTCGTCCACGATCACGACTTCCAGCTTCAGGTCGTCTTTCTGGATTTTCAGGACGCGCTCCACGATACTTCCGAGCGTCTGTTCCTCATTATAGCATGGAACGATCAGGCTGAGTTTTATGGACATGCAATACTCCTTGCTTCCCTCGGGAAATCTCCTGTTTTTACGGTTTCCATGCTTCGACTGTTCCTGAAAATCCGTCGAAAAAACAGCCGTGTTTTTGCAATATACACCGTGAAGGCGTTATTTCCAGCCGGAAAACGGCGGATTGGAATCCTTTTTTCAAACCGCGTCTTTTCCGGGCGGGATTCCCGTCGGCAGAGCGGTCCGGGAAGACGATATTTTTGGAAAAAGAGGAAACTTCCGGAAGTTTTTTTTCTGTGTTTTTCGGATAAAAATTTCTCTATTTTTGAAATTCAGACTTGCGATTGCGACAAATCGGGGTAAATTATAAATTCTTGTTTCAGAATTAAAAATTTAACATTTGGAGAATAAAAAAATGACGTCCTTCATCGCAACGTTCGCCCGGCAGATCGCGGAAACCACCCCCCCGAAAGCAGAAGCTCCCCAGAGCCTGGGCGGTTCCATCATGAGTCTGCTGCCCATGCTGATTGTCATGGGGGTGCTGATTTATTTCATGTGGCGCGGCCAGAAAAAAGAGCAGAAGCGCCGCCAGGAAATGGTGGAGGGCGTGAAGGTGGGCGACTGCATCGTCACGATCGGCGGCATCGCCGGAGAAGTCGTTGCCGTGAAAGACGACCGTTTTGTGATCAAGACCGCGGAGAATACGAAGATCGAGATCATTAAAACCGCGGTCAGCGCGGTTCCCTCCAAGGAAGAAACTCGCAAATGAATAAAAAGCCCATTATTCTCCGCTCCGCATTCGCTTTGCTTGTGCTGGGGGTTTTCGTCTTTTCCATGTACCCGCTCCAGGAGCGCAATTTCTATGACACGTTCAAGGAAATCTGTGCCGACCCCGACAACCAGGAGGTGGTCGAACTGATTGCTCTTGCCAGGGAAAAAAAGCAGAAAGACCCCTCGATGTATGATTCGGTGGCGCTGGAAAGCGCCGCCCTGGACAAAGGGGTTTCCCTTGACAAATATGTAAAGCCGATTCTGATCAAATCCCAGAAGATCTCCAACAGCCGCGACGTGCTTTCCCTGATCCGCAAGAACTCCGCCGGTTCCATACGGCGCGGAATCGACCTCAACGGCGGCGCGGAATTCCTTCTGGAACTGATCCCCGATCCGGCCGATAAGGACAAAATCAACAAGGATTTCAACAAATACCGCGACCTTGCCATCGAAACGCTGCGGAAACGCCTGACGCAGAAAAACATTTTCGAAGCGGACATCTCCCCCGCCGGCGGACGATACATCTCCATGCGCGTGCCGATCGTCACCCGCGAAGAAAAAGGCGTCATCGAAAAACTGATCAAGATGAGCGCGAAACTCCAGTTCAAGCTGGTGCATCCGAACAATCAGGCGGAAGCCGCCAAATATATGGAGGACCCGAAAGGGTATCAGCCTCCGGAGGGCTATGAAGTCAAGGTCAGCAGCGAGACCCGCAACGGAAAAACCTCCCGGATGGTCTACATCGTGGAGCGCGCCGCCCAGATGGACGGCAAGGAAATCAATGACGCGTATCCCACGATGGACCAGTACGGCCAGCGCGAGATCATCCTTTCGTTCAAGCCCGCCGGCGCCGCCCGGTTCGGGGAGATCACCAGCAACAATGTGGGCCGCGAGCTTGCCATCATCCTGGACGGCACTCTTTATTCCGCTCCCCGCATCAATCAGGCGATTACCGGCGGAAACGCGCAGATCACCGGCAACTTCTCCCGCGAGGACGCCGAGAACATCTCCAATGCCCTCGTGAGCGGCAGCGTGCCGTTCTCCATGACCATCCAGGCGCAGTCCGACATCGATCCGACCATCGGCGCCGAAACGGTCCGGGACGGTCTCTACAGCGGGATTGCCGGAATGATCCTGGTGATGGTCTTCATGCTCGTCTACTATCTCCGGAGCGGCGTCATCGCGAACATCTCCCTGTTCATCAACGCGGTGCTGATCCTCGGCGCGCTTGCCGCGTTTGATGTCACCCTGACTCTTCCCGGAATCGCCGGCATCATCCTGACCATCGGTATGGCGGTGGACGCCAACGTCCTGATTTACGAGCGCATCCGGGAAGAAGTGCAGAGCGGAAAAACCATCCTCAATTCGATCGATCTCGGTTTCGACCGGGCGTATTCCGCCATTTTCGACTCGAACATCACGACTTTGTTCGTGGCCGTGATCCTCCTCTGGCAGGGGACCGGCGCCATCAAGGGATTTGCCATCACCCTGGCCATCGGCGTATTCACCACCCTCTTCACCGCGGTGTTTCTGACCCGGCTGCTCTTCGACCTGATGACCCGTTTCACCTCCTTCAAAAAAATGAGGATGCTTTCCCTGGGGAAGACTCCGAACGTCGACTTCCTTGGATTGAAGAACTATGCCCTGGCTTTCTCTTTCATCATGATCATTGCGACTTTCGTCGTGATCGGCGTGCGCGGCAAGGACTGCCTCGGGATCGACTTCACCGGAGGCACCCAGATCACCTACGACTTTGTGAAAGCGATTCCCGCGGAACAGATTTCCGCATTCCTGGACACCAAAGGCTTTGAAAACAAGGTCACCTACAAGACCGGCAGCGCGGTGGACGCCAAAAAGCAGCTGGAAATCGTGATCCGTGAGAAAAGCGGACGGAACAAGGAACAGACCGCCGAGGCCGGTACCAATCTCATGGAAAACATTTCCAGGGAACTGAATTCGCAATTCCCGGACGCCCGGTTCAAGGGAGAATCCCAGTCCACCCTCGGAGCCTTGATCGGGGAGACTTTCATGAAGTCCGCCCTGGTTTCCATCGTCCTTTCCTTTGCGGTGATGATTCTTTACATGACGTTCCGGTTCCAGTTCTCCTACTCCATCGCCGGAAACGTGGTCCTGCTGCATGACGTCATCATCGGCGTCGGGCTGTACCTGATGTGCGGCGGGCAGATCACCATGAACGTGGTGGCGGCCGCCCTCACCATCGTCGGCATCTCCATCAACGATACGATCGTCACCTTCGACCGTGTCCGGGAAAACCTCCGTCTGGTCCGGGACAAGTCTTACAAGGACATCATCAACCTGAGCGTCAACCAGACGCTTGCCAGAACCATCCTGACGGCGTCGACGATCCTGATGGTGCTGTTCATGCAGCTGATCTTCGGCGGGGCCGGCATCCGTGACTTTGTGGCGGTGATGCTCTTCGGTCAGGTGATCGGAACCTATTCCTCCATCTTCATTACAAACCTGATCATTTCCTATTGGCACAAGCCCGTCCGGAGTGTCAAGGAGGCGCCCGCGGAGATCCTCGTTGCGCCTTCTCCGGGCGCGAAATAACGGAAGATGCCCCTTCCCGGCCGTGCGATTCCGGGAAGGCGGCGCTGCTTTGAAAGCGGACGACCGTCCGCCGTTTTCGCGGGGGCGTTTTTCAGAGGACCGCGGGAAGGAAGGTGTCCCGGATGATCAGCTTTGAACTGAGGCGGATCGAAATTCTCCCCTTGTGGTCGCGCAGCCAGGACTTGTCGCAGATCAGCCGTCCGAAGACCTCCCCGATCTCCTGGACCGGAATGGCCAGAGAGGTGAAGTTGTAGGAACGGAAAAGAGGATTGTCGTCAAATGCGATCAGGGTGTAATCTTTCGGGGCGGTGTATCCGAGCGTTTTAGCTGTATCCGCGAAACAGGCGGCGAAAACATTGTTGACGGCGACAATGACGGGCGATTCATATTTCCTGAAGATTTTGCCGAATTGTGTTTTCAGCTCGTCTTCGGGTTCATCGGTGAAAAGATGAATCTGCGGGCACCCGGTTTTTCCGGAAGAATTTTCCCCGCGCAGCCCCAGTACCACGCCTTCATAGCGTTTCCGGGACCAGAACATGGGGGACTTGGAGGAAAGCATGACGATGTTCCGGCAGTTGTTTTTCTTCAGAAGGCGCCCGACCGTCACGCCGTCGCCGAACGGATCGGTCGATACATAGGAAACCATGTCCAGCTGGACGGGTTCGCCGCTCCGGTTGAGCATGTAGACGGGCATGCGGAAATCCAGAAGCAGATCCCCGTTTTCCAGCAGGAAAGAAAAATCTTCCGTATCGGGGAAAATCACCAGCGCGGAAGCGCCCTTCCCGGAAATATCCGCCAGCAGTTCCCTGTATTTTTCGCGGCCGCTGCCGGTCGGAATGTTGCGATAGGTGACGGTATATCCCTCCGGATTCACCACCTGCTCGAACGCGGTGAAGGAGGATTCATTCCAGTGAATCCAGTGGGGGGTCATGGAATAAAGCACGAAGATGCTCCGGTTGATGCTTTTGAGCTGGGCGGAAAGCTTTTCCCGGTCGAGGAAGCCGGCGACCCGGGTTCCCGCCCGTTTCTTCCGGACGACGAACTGCTGGTCCGCCAGCAGACGGACTGCCCGCTGGGCGTTCATGCGGGTCGTGGAAAACCGCCGCGCCAGTTCGATTTCCTTCGGGACGGGACCGCCCGGGGTCAGCACCCCGTTTTCCAGGTCCTCCAGGAGCCCTTTATAAATTTTCCGGATATCGTTGTTCATAATATGCTCAATATAGAGCTTATTGTGAAAAAGTCAAACCGGGGAAATAAAAGATGGATATTTCAGTTAAAATGGAACTTGTCTCTTGACAAAATAGCGCGTTTGATCTATAATACGCTTAAAATGATTGAGCATATGAAAGCGGAGTGTTTCCTGTTATGAAAACCTTTCTGGAAAAAGAACCGTCCCTGCCGTCTCCCGAGAGTTGGAGTTTTGTCCGTGAACTTGCCGAACGTTCCGTCCGGCGGAGCGCCGCATCCGTGCCGTCCGGAGCCATCGATCTGCGCGGCGGCGTGCGGATTCGGCGGAATTTTCCCGATCCGGAACACCGTCTGGACACCGCATATGACGATCTTGAAACGTTTTTTGCGGAGAGCCGGATTCCCTCCGGCGGAGCCTATTCCATTGAAACCGAACTGATCCGGACGGAAGTTTTTGAAGCCTACCGTGTGGAGATCACGGCCGGCGGCTGCCGGATTCAGGCGGCGGACGCGGAGGGAATCCGCCGTGGAATCTTCTTTCTGGAGGACCGGATCCTGGAGGCGGGCGGAACGGCTGTCCTGCCCGGAAACTTTTTCCGGAAACCGTGGGTAAAGACGCGTCTTTCCCGCTGTTTCTTCGGCCCGATCAAGCGTCCGCCGTTCAACCGGGACGAACTGATGGACTCCGTGGACTACTATCCGGATGAGTATCTGAACCGCCTGGCGCACGAGGGGATCAACGGTCTGTGGCTGACCATTGCTTTCACGGACCTTTGCCGGACCTCGTTTGCGCCGCCCGATCCGAATTCGGAAAAGCGGTTGGCGAAACTCCGCGCGACGGTGGAAAAATGTTTGCGGTACGGAATCAAGACGTATGTCTTCTGCATCGAGCCGCGCGCCATGGCGCCGGATTCGGAACTCTTCGCGAAATATCCCGAAATGAAGGGCGCTCCGGTGACATGGGATCCTACGCGGTACTGCATCTGCACTTCCTCGGAGAGCGGACGCCGGTACGTGTATGAGTCCGTGAACTTTCTGTTTTCCGCGGTGCCGCGTCTGGGCGGACTGGTCAACATCAGCTACGGCGAGCGTCCGACCAGCTGCCTGAGCACGGACTTCGGAAGGAAGTGTCCGCTCTGCTCGAAAAAGTCCCCGGGCGAGATTCTGGCTTCCGTGATGGGGCCGATGGAACGGGGAATGCATGATGCCGCGCCCGATGCGGAACTCATCTGCTGGCTGTATGTGCCGCAGAACGGAACGGGCGGAAGCCTGCATGCCGATGAAATGCTGGACCTTGCGGCGAAGCTCCCGGAAGGGGTGGTCCTCCAGTACAACTACGAGTCGTCCGGCGGCAAGGAGCAGCTGGGCGTGTACCGTCATGCCGGGGATTACTGGCTTTCCTACGAGGGGCCGAGCGAGATATACGGGCAGATCGCGGAAACGGTCCGTTCCCGCGGCGGCGCAATGTCCGCCAAGATTCAGGTCGGCTGTTCGCACGAGGTGGCGACGGTTCCGTTTGTGCCGGTTCCGGGGCTCCTCTACCGCAAATATAAAACCATGCGGAAGCTGGGCGTTTCCCACGTGATGCAGTGCTGGTATTTCGGCAATTATCCGGGGATCATGAACCGCGCCGCGGGCGAACTGGCGTTTGAGGAATTTGCGGACACGGAACATGATTTCCTGCTGCGGCTGGCCCGTCCGGAATGGGGCGACTGCGCGAAAAAGACGGTGGAAGCGTGGCAGTCCCTTGCCGAGGGCTATTCGTATTATCCTCTGGAAAACATGTTCCAGTACTACGGTCCCGTGCACGACGGACTGGCCTGGCCGCTTTTCCTGATTCCGGTGAACAAAGGGCTTGCCCCGACCTGGCGTCTGGACTACGGCACCAGCGGCGACCGCTACGGCGAATGCCTGGGGGCGTTTACGCTCGAAGAAGTGCGGACGCTGACCCGCACCATGTCGGAAAAATGGCACCGGGGGGTCCTTCTTCTCCAGCCCGTCCGGGAAAGCCTCTCCGGAAACGGGGAGCGCCTGAAGGACATCCGGGTGGCCGAAGCGCTCGATCTTCAGCTCCAGTCGGCCGCCGCGATTCTCCAATTCTATACGCTCCGGGAAAAACTGCTGGAGGGAGACGCATCGGTTCTGGACGCGATGGAACGGATCGTCCGGGAAGAAAAAGACCGTTCCTTCCGGATGGTGGAGTTCTGCCGCGAGGACTCCCGGCTCGGATTCCATTCCGAGGCCGAAAACTACAAATATTTCCCGGAAAAGCTCCTCTGGCGGTGCCGTGAGCTCGACTTCCTTCTGGAAGAGGAATTTCCGGTCGTGCGCGAACGTCTGAAAAAGCATCTCCCCCCGGTGGAAGAGGCAACCCGGAAGACGTATCGATGCAACAGCGGCAAAATGGAGCCGTGCGGCTCGTTTTCATGGAGCGCGTCGTATGAAGCGGGGATTCTCAAAGTTCGGATCGCTTCGGAAAAAAGTGCGGACTACCGGATCATCGTCGAACCGAAACCGTTTTATCCGCCGGTGGAAGCGTCGATTCCCGAAGGAAAGGATTCCGTCGAGATTCCGCTGCCGATGGAACGGTCGCAGGCGGCATTCAACATTGCGCAGGTGCAAAGCGGGGAAGGGTGGGCCGGATGGAACCCGGTGCCGCACCGTCTGGTTCTGGGGGACTACAATCCGGTCAGGATGGGAAGCCTGATTTTGAGAGAAGATACGGCATCGAACTGAATCCTATCTCTCGGAAAGAAGCTGTGGACGGGATTCTGCCGGAAAGAAACACTCAAAGGGTGTCCGTTCCGTGTCTGCGGGATTTTACATGAATCGAACTCCAGACCGGAAATTCTTGCTCCGCTGAAAAAGAGAATGAGGTTTTCATGAAGCGGCATGATGGATTGCCCCGTTCCATTTTTCCCGAATAACCCCGAAGAAAACTGAATTGGCTTCAGCACACTGGTGAAATACCCCCGTGTGCTTTTTTCCCACTTACAAACTTACAAATTCTTCACTTCATAATTACGCTTTTCCCAACATAATTTTTGAAAAAAAACAGAAACAGGCCTTGACATTGCATTTCCGATATGATATAATCTTAAAAACAGGGTACAAACGTTTGCAATAAGGAAAATGAAATGACTGTCCGCCTCAAAGACATTGCGGAAAAGCTGGGAATGAATCCCGGTTCCGTTTCCCGCATCCTGCGCGGAGGCGCTCAGGCGGAACGTTTCAGTTCCGCCACCCGCGAAAAAGTTTTTACTTTGTCGCGCAAACTGGGCTATCAGCGCGACGAACTGGCGGCGTCCATCATTACAGGAAAGACCAATACGATCGGCCTGTTTCAGAGTTTTCAATCGGGCGACTATAACTACCGTCTGCTGAATTCGCTGATCTGCGAGGCGGGGAAATACAATTACTTCATTAAAACATTGAACTGGGACGGATGGATGTCGGCGGAGGAGATCGCGAAAATCTGCGTCAGCCAGCGTTTGACGGCTCTTGTCGCTTATGGAGTCGCCCCGTTATACCCGAAATTGAAGAGGCTTCTGGAGAAACACGGAATCATGCTCATTCTTGCCGGCGAATGCCTGATCCGGGGAATGAAACAGGAACCCATTGCCGTTGTTTCCATGGACGGATATGAGGGAGGACGCCTTGCTTTTGACCACCTCTACGGCCTGGGACACCGAAGATTTGCCATGATGGGATTTCTGGATGGCGCTTACGGATGGTTTCAGAAGTCGAAAATAGCCGAGGAAGTCGACAAGTATATGATGGAATGGCAGTTGAAACGCCGAAAAGGGTTCCGGGACGCGGCGCATGAAGCCGGAATTCCGGACAAAGATGTGATTGACGTTGTCATTGAATACTCCTTGACAATGGATTACGACGAGACCATGCTCAAAAAGTATTTCAAGGGCAGAAATCGTATCTCCGCCATATTCGTATATCCGGGCGACATTCTTGCCGTCAACATCATTTCCCGCCTGCATCGTGCCGGAATAAGAGTTCCCGAAGATGTTTCGGTCATGACATACGGAGGAACCAGGTTTGCGGCCATGGTGTATCCGACGCTGTCGCTGGTCGAGGACCCGCTCGAAGAGATAGGATGCCGCTGCATCCGGATCATCATGGAAAACCGGACCTCCAAAACACCGGATATTTCCAATTTTTCGGAGACGGTTCCCGGAAAGCTCATCGTACGGAATTCAACCGCTGAATACAAAATGGAATAAAAAACGTTCAAGGAGGAAGGCGAAAAATGAAAAAGAACAGAGAAAACCCGAAACATAAGGAGACGTCGGAAATGAAAAGATCACGCTTCACCCTTATAGAGCTCCTGGTCGTTATCGCTGTCATAGCGATCCTTGCCGGGATGCTGCTGCCGGCGTTGAACAAGGCAAAAATCAAGGCGCGAAGCATTCAGTGCGTCTCGCAGATCAAACAGGTCAACGTGGCATTGCGGATGTATGCCGGGGATGACAAGGGGGAATGGATGCCTTTCGGCCTGGGCTCCTCGTCCTGGCCGAGCACCGAGTATTCGTATTCTTTCAAGCTGCATCACCTTGGGTATGTCAGCGGCCGCCATCCGAAGACGCAGAGAAGCCTGATTTTTGAATGTCCGGAATCCCTCCCGGGTGAATCAGCCGGCATGGGAACCGGATATGGGATGCGCGGCTCCGGACAGAATCAATCCGTGGGCTGGCGCTTCAACGGCAGCCGGGTTCAATGGTATTGCGCCACATGGCCGTCCCTCGAATTTTCCGGACAGGCCAGGGAGTATGACATCAAGATCGCCAACTTCATTCTCCTGGGAGACAGCCGGCTTCATTCCACTGCGGAAAACAACAACAAGAAACAATTCTACAGCAGCGCCGTAATGCAGGAAAACAACTACGGCAACCAGAATTCCCTCCCGGCCATGCTTCACTCGGGACGCGGCAATTTCGTTTTTGCCGACGGTCATGTGGCGCCCGTGGACGGTCCGACTCTTATCAAAGGGTATTCATGGGGGACGTATTACCGGTTCGACGCTTATTGGCTGGTCAACCAGAAAATAGGGTATTATGCCACAAACTGACGGGCAAACGAAGTGAAACATACAAACGGCAAAGGAAGAAAAATGAAATTCACAACAGGTATTTTCATGCTGGCGGTCGCGGCCTCCCTCGCGGCCATGGATCTGGCAAAGAACGGAAACGCGTGTGTTGACATTGTCATCAACGGAAAGGACATCCTCCCGGCGGAACGCACCGCCGCAACTGAACTCAAAAATTACCTTGAAAAAATAACCGGGGCAAAATTCGTTCTCCGGGACGAAGCCGCCGCCGGAAACAAGAACGCCATTTATGTCGGGCACACGGCTTTTGCCGCGTCGAAGGGGATTGAAGCCGATCCCGACACATCGAAAAAAGAAGACTGGATTCTGAAATCGGAAGGCAATTCCTTCGTGATCACGGGCAGCCGTCCGCGCGGAACCCTGTACGGCGTTTTTGACTTTCTGGAGCGTTACGGCGGTATACGGTTTCTTGCCTATGACTGCACGGTTATCCCCAAAAAGGAAGAACTGGCCGTGCCGGACAACATCCATGTCAAAAAGGGACCCGCCTTCTATTCCAGATGGTACGTTCCCGGAGTATTGCCTCAGGATTCTCCGAACTTTTTCCTCTTTCTGAACCGGAACCGTTACAATCCCGCCTATATCGCGCCGGAAAGAGGCGGATTGGAGCTTTTCGGACAGCCTGGAATGTGCCATACCTTTTACGCTTATTCGAAGGATTTCCCGGCGGACAAGCCGGAATATTTCTCCATGAACGCTTCCGGAACACGGGAACGCGCGGTCAGCGCCATCGGCCCCGGACAGCTTTGTCTGACTCATCCCGAGGTCAGACGCCGGATGATTGAAAAACTGATCTCCTACATCAAAGGCGACCAAGCCCGTTCCAGGCTGCTGGTTTATCCCCCGCGCATCTATGTCATCACCGGCAACGACAATACCAGCTATTGCCGTTGCGATTCGTGCATGGCCTACACGAAAAAAGGCGGCAATTATACAGACACCACCCTTGCGTTCATCAACCATATCGCCGAGGCTGTCGAGAAAGACTATCCGGACGTGAAAATCCTTACGATGGCCTACACTTACACCATCGAGCCTCCGAAATTCGAAAAACCGCGCAAAAACGTGATCATTCAGCTTGCCAACCTCGGAAAAGAATTCACGGGCAGCGGCCTGTCCGAAACGCTCCGTCCGATCAGCGATCCTTCCAACCGGGAGTTTGCGAGAATTCTCGAGGCCTGGAAGACCATTGCCCCTGAACTTTTCGTATGGGACTACTGGGTTCTCTATTGCAAAGGATTCCAGTTCCCTTACATCAATACGGTCCGGATGGCCGGGGATATGAAAAAATTCGCTGAAAGCAATGCCAAGGGAATGCTGATCGAAAGCGAGGCTCCCGACGGTTCCTTCTTTGCGTTCAGACAATATTTCGGAATGCAGCTGATGCTCGATCCGTTCCATGATAAAAATGTTCTCATCGACGATTTTTTTCATGGATACTACGGCAAGTCTGCCGGCACGATGAAAGATTACCTCAAACTCGTGGAAAATTCTGTTATAAAGGAAAAGACCTCCTTCGCATTGGAGTTGCCACGCCAGTTTTCCTATTTGAATGGAGATTTTTTTGAAAAGGCGAACGCTCTCCTTGACCGGGCGGAGACTCAATCGGCCGATTCTCCCGAAGTCCGCGAACGCATCCGGCTTGAACGGATTCCGGTTGACCGCGCGATGCTTTCGCTCGGGGCGGCGTGCGACAGGACGAAAGTCGTGGACAGGCTGGAGGCCAACGGGAGACTCCTTCTTGCAAAGTATCAATTCCCTCCGGAAAGAGTAAAAACGATCCGGGATGTTATTTCTGTCTTGCGGATGAATCTTCAGCTTCCCGATCCGTTCAAAGGCAAAAATGCGACGGATTTCACATGGATCGACCTTGCTCCGGCTTCGCACGTCAACGTCAAACTCGTTGACGATTCCGGCGCATGCGGCGGCAGGGCAATACGCATCGGTCAATACGGCGAGAAGGCCACGCACAAACTCCCGTATGAAACCGGAGTTTACAACCGGTTATCGAAAACTTTCGGACCGACTCTCCGCCTCAAGGAGGTCCCGCAGGACGGGCAATATCATTTTTTCAAAATAGGGGAGTTCAACATTCTTCCCGGAACCATTCTTCATGCTCCCTGGAACTGGTATTTCCAGACGAGCCTTGACAAGGCGTATCCGAGTGCTCCTGAAAATTTGTGCGAGGTCTATGTGTCCCTCAAGTTCACCGGCCCCGTCTACGTCAAGGACAGCAAGGAGGAGAACGCCGTTTACATTGATCGGATCATCACCGTACGGAAGTGATTTACGCCCGAAAATGTCCCATGCCGGCGAGCGGACGCCCGAAAATCGGGTGCAGCTCGCCGGTTTGTCTTATCCGGCGCAATGACCGGTGAGCGATCCTGCGGCGGGGGTAAGAAAGGGGAAAAAAAGTATTTGGATGGGGTTGACAAGAGGGGGAAGTGATGTATAGTAATAATTCTGCGTCTCGAAGTTGGGGGTGCGGTGCTGGAAAAAAGATGGAAAAAAATTAAAAAACCATTTGACAAATAT
>MWCA01000110.1 GCA_002069785.1 Lentisphaerae bacterium ADurb.Bin242
ATCGTCTGCGACAGCTGGTTCGGAACCCTGCCGCTTTTGAAAAAGGTTCGCAGACACGTTGCTGAAAAAGTCGAACTCCTTTTCAATAGTTCTGACAGGGACTTTCCATGTCATTTGAAGCGATAGAACATCGCGTGATACGGAATCAGTTCAAGAGTGAACATTCCATTTTTATCAGGAGCCAGCGTATTCCCATATTCGTCGATAAGCTTTTCCTGCTTCAGAGGCAGACTGACAGAACGGGGAGTATCGGATGGATTGACAAGCAGAAGTCCGAGTCTGTTGATGCGTGCGCCGACGAAATCAGGGAGTCTGAAGCTGATCTTCTCAGCAGGAACCGTCAGAAATTCACGCATATCCATGAATTTTGTTGCAAGAGCTTTGAGGTATCCCTGAGACTCCATATCGCGGCAGAGACATTCATTCGGTTTCGGATCGTTCCACGCATAAACGAACAGTGATTTGGTTCCTTCCGTCAGGGCAAGATAGAAATTGGCCTTCAGCCACTGCCAGGGAGGCATTGTCATGATTTTCTCTCCCTCGCCCCAGAACTGCATATAGTTGATAAGTGGTTTATCTGCAGCATAAAAACTTTTCAGGAACCGTGAAAATTCACGCATCGCAAGCATGGATGTTGCAGGATACGGATAGTGGTCAAAAGAACCGAAATCGGAAGTTGCCGCATATTGCGGAAATACTTGTTCATTACAGAAATTCGTTACAACCGGATGATCGGGATCAGCTTCCCGTATTGTCTGATAAGCTTTCAGCAATGCGTCCTTGTCAAGACGTCCGCTTCCATCCGGTTCGTCTTTCAGCCTCCAAATGAGTACAGAAGGATGATTTTTCAAACCGTCGATCGCCATTCTCATGGCTTTCAGATCAAAACCTTTTCTGCCGCGGTGTGGCTCCAGTCCTTCAAGAACGACTATGGCATAGACTCCGCTGCGCTTGCAGTTATCAAGCAATCTTGTTATCTGACGGATATAACTGGAAGCACGTTCTTCACTGGTCGATCCGCTTGCAGAACCCCAGACAAAAGTGGTATTAAGGCCGAAATTCTCCTTCAGTTCACGATAGATCCTCTCTTCCTGAGGAATGTGGCAGAAACAGACAGGGAAGAACGGCTTTCCGTTGACATGAAACATCCGCCCGGGTCCTGCAGTAACCTTTTTTACCGGTTCCGCCTTGAACACTTCAGGAGCCTTCATACGGAGAACAGTATGTTCCGCCCTGTCAATGCATTTTCCGGATTTGTCAAACAGTTCTGCGCTGACAATATAACGTCCTTCAGGAAGCTTTGACCATTGCAGATCAAACGCCTCCTCCTTCGAACCGGCAAGTTTGCGTCTGATCTTTCTGCCGTTGAAAGTCAGAACAAGTTCAGAGCCTGCCGGTACATTACGGAAACAGACCCTCAACGGTTCTGCGGGATCAAGCTTTGTCAGTTTATCATTGACATGATCTGCAATGAGATTATCCCGGTCCACCCATGTAACGGAAGCAGGATACTTTCCGAACGAGAGTGTTTCAGGCTTTTCTGCAATTTCCACTGTGAAATCATCCCAGAACACCTGACCGCCTGTAGATGCAGCTGACAATTTCACATAAACCTGAAAGATTTTTGCCGTTGAATGCGTTTTGAAAACAGCCTGATACTGCTTCCACTCGGAAGTCACTTCAGGAAGTTCCTTCCAGAAATAACGAAGTGTTTTACCTTTTGCAACATCAGCAATTTCCCGGGCGCCAAGATAAATCACGCCGTCTTTATGATTGCCTCGTACCCAGACCTTGATCCTGTACCATGTTTCAGGTTCACAGGCCAGATTTGTCCGGTTTCTTGCCAGATTCCATCCGTTACCAAACTTTCCTGTGAGGTATGCACAAAACCGACCGCTTCGAGGCTGTGTTGAACTAAGAGTAAAACCGCTCCAGCCCTCCGCATTTTTAGGATTTGCTTCAAATCCGGGATTATACGGTTGATCAATCGCCTGAAGAATGAAGGCAGCTCCTGCAGAAAGAGCGGCAATAGCAATTTTATTGAAAATAGACATAATACTGTTCCTTCCTGATGTAATGTGTAATCAAAGAGTAAAGATAAGTTTGGTGCCGAATCTGTTCAGAAGATACATCCTCCTGCCGGTAATATTATTGGCCTTCAGTTCTTTGCTGTTTGTATCAACAAAACTTTGCATGTTCATTGATGAGGCATGCCCGTCAAGGAATGCGAAGTTTGCCTTATTGCTTCCGTGGGCTCCGAAAAAAAATCCATATGTTCCTCTTTCATCAAGCAGATCAGGAACAAAAAATCCAACCCTTAAGCAGCTCATGTTCGCAGAATCTCCAAGCATCGACATGGATGACGGCTGTTTGACACGAGTCATGAAGAAATATCGCCCTGTGTTTTCATTGTCATCAAAGGAACACTTCAGACCGCCGAAATCCCTGTTGGACATACGCATGGCATAGGTTCTGTACTGCCCCATGTTGCCGTCTATTGCACTTTTCTGATAGCGCCAGTTGGAGGTTGGATTGGTGACGGGAGTCAGAGGACGTAACGGACAGAAAAGAAGATTATGGTTACGGTTTTTTACAATTCCAAGGACAACTGCATTTCCTCCCCAAGTATCTTCCGTATCGCCTCTTTTCTGGCTGAACATCATAGTGTCCTTATTCTCATCGGCATAAAGAAGAAAACCGAGCATGACCTGCTTCTGCTGATTGAGACAGGAAATGGATCTGGCCATTTCCCTTGCTGAATTCAGGACTGGAAGCAACATTCCTGCAAGAATTGCGATCATCGCAATCACGACCAGGAGTTCTATCAATGTGAAAATTTTCCATTCTTTCATTGGTTCACCTCTCTTCCATTATCGAATGTTCTATATGACAAACTCGTACGTTCCGTCTTCAAGATGTAGGACAATCCTTCCGTTTCCGCGATCGGAGACGGAAGTTCCGCCCCGTTCATCTTCACCGCCTCCGGGTCGGCGCAGGGAAGCCCGGACGCCATCCGCCAGGAGAGACGGGGAATGCGCGCCGCGATCCACGCGGGGGATTTCAAGCGAGCCTCCGCACGAAGATCGCAGGCTCCTTCCAAAATAGCAATATCTGTTTTTTCCATGGATTCCATATTGACAATTCCATTTCTTTCGCCTATATTGTTTTCATGTTCTATTCATATTATATTGCATAAATAAAAAGCTGCTTGAACAAATTGTCTTTATTATAGCACGATCTGTCCGAAATACATAAAGAATAACGGGGCGGCATGAGAATCAGGAAACAGACGGACCTGTTCGGAAGCAGATTTTTCGGGGGAACCGACCTTCCGCTGAAAATTTATATGCACGATTACAAATCCGCCACCGACAAATGGCACCGGCATAACGAATTCTATGAACTGGTCATCGTATGCAGCGGAACCGCGCACAATGAAAACACCCGGCGGAGCGAATCCGTTCACGCGGGGAACGTATTTCTGTTTCCGTCCGGGTCCGTCCACCGTTACACCGGGATCAGGAATTTCTGCCATTACAACATCCTGTTTCAGCCGTCGCTGTTGAAAATCGACCAGGTGAATCTCGCCTCCCTGCCGGGGTATCCGCTCCTGTTTCAGTTTCAGTTCGAGGGAGAGGACCGGTGTTCCCCGCTTCTTTCCGTGGACGAGACCGTGCTTTCCCGTCTGGTTTCCATGATCGAGACCATCCTGAACGAATGTGATCCGTGCACGGCCGGCTGGCGGGAATCCGCCTACTTCGAGTTCATGAGGATGCTCGTGTGCCTGCTGCGCTATTGCGTTCCGCAGGACGTCGGAATCGGGCAGAATGCGTTCCAGATCGGACGCGCGATCCGCGCCATGGAGAAAGACTGCGCCCGGGTCTTCACGCTGAAGTCGCTGGCGGACGAGGTTCATATGTCGCCCAGCAGTTTCCGGCATCACTTCACGGAAATCACCGGAATTCCGCCGGGAGAATACCTGCTCAAGCTCCGGATCAGGAAAGCGATCCTGATGCTGACGTCGCCCACGTCTGTCTCGAGCGTCGCCCTGCAGTCCGGCTTCCGCGACAACAATTACTTTTCGCGGCAGTTCAGGAAAAAAACGGGACTCTCCCCCCGCGAATTCCAGAAAAAATACAGAAACATGCAGATCACCGTGCAGGACCTGCTGGCGAAACTCTCCCCCTTGCCGTAAAAAAAAAGTCCCGGACCCTTCCGGAGTCCGGGGTACGCTGTTGCAAAAGATTATCCATTGACGCGCACGGCGTCGTCGCCTTCCTCCCTCTTTCTGTCGAGGGATACCAGGGTTTCGCCGTTTTTATGATGTTTGCGCTTATCCAGATATTTGCGAGCCTGTGTGGCGGCCTTCAGTACTGCTGCGTCGATCGCCTTATAGAGATCATAATCCTCTACCAGAGCTTTTGCCGTGAGGTTGTTTTTCACGTTGACCACAACATCCGCGATGGCCCGGGAACCCTGAAGATCCAGCACGACATGCGCCGAAATGATCTTCAAAGGGAGCTCGGCGAACTGAGCCGTCACCGTGTCGATGACTCTCTGCTTCATCTCCTCCGTGATGTTGAAATGTCTTCCACTCACTGCAATATCCATAGACACCTCCTTGTTAGAGCGTTGATACATTATAAACCCATGTCTCCGGAATGCAAGCGGGGGAAAAAAATTTTTCATAAAAAACAGGCGTCTCCCATCGATTCCATTCATTCTGATAAACGGAAAAAGAACACTAAAAAAATGAAAATCTGTAAAAAAAGACTTGATTATTTCCAACGATTGTATAGATTAAAAGAACGGCAAAGGTTTTTCATACGGATGGGAAACTTTTCCGCAGGCGGTTTTCCCGCTTCATTTTTTTATTGCAGTGGAGTGCGAACATGTTGGAGCATCTGTCGATTTTTATTGAAAACAAGCCCGGAAAACTGAACCGGATCTCGGAAATCCTTGCCCAGGAAAAAATCAACATCCGGGCGTTCATGATTGCCGGCGCCGGCACTTTCGGGGTTCTGAAAGTGCTGGTGGACAAGCCCGGACAGGCGGCTCAGCTACTCTGCGCCCGGGGCCTGGCCGTCGCCCGGAAACAGATCGTGATCGCAATTCTTCCCGATGTTCCCGGAGCGTTGAACAAGCTGCTGGCGTCCCTCTCCGCGAACGGCATCAATGTCACGGATTCCTACGGTTTTCTGCTGCATTCCGGAAAAAGCGCCGCCGTCGTCATCGAGTGCGACATGAAGGAAAAGGCGATCAACACCATCCAGGAGCAGGGATACGACCTTCTGACGGATCTGGAAAAGCTTTCCGTTTGATTTTTGAACTTTTTATAGTAATGTAAACATCCTGCAACAAACAATGTAAGGAGGAGTGGATTATGAAAAAGTTTCTGACAGGTTTGGCCGTTCTGTTTGCGCTCTCGTCGGGAATGGGAGCCGCCGAAGATGCAAAGGCGCCTCCCCCGGACACAAAGAAAGCATCGCCGGAAGTCCGGAAAGAGGCCCCTGCCCCCGTTCAAAAACCGCAGGGCTGGACTCCGTTCCAACTGGTGTTTTATCCGGGAATGCCTTCCTGGGCCGAGAATTCGACCGTTTACGGCCTGAAACTCGGCGTCCCGATGACGGGCGGCAACGGCTCCGTGACAGGCGTCGAAGCCTCGTTCCTCTACAGCGGCACCCGTGATGTGACGGGTATTCAGGCGTCCTGGTTCGGAGTGGCGAATTCCCATGGACTGGGACCGGACGGGAAAGGCGCGACGATTTATGGTGTTCAGGCCGGTCCGACGATGGCTTTCACACACAGTTTCTACGGGCTTCAGGCCGGGAGCGTCTCTTACGTGACTCAGCATTCCTGCGGTGCCCAGGCAGGATTTGCCAACGTCTCCAGAAAACGCCTCGACGGGTTCCAGACCGGACTCGCCAATGTTTCGGCCAATGAGTTCAACGGGTTCCAGTTCGGCCCGGTGAACTATGTCTATAAGATTTTCAACGGGTTCCAGCTGGGCGCTGTCAACATCTTTTCCGGGGAAGCCTTCTGCGGGTTCCAGACGGGAATCGTGAACGTGTGCACGGGGAAAAAAGGGATCCAGCTCGGCGCGGTCAACGTGATTGCGGACAGCTGGCTGCCCTTCATGATCATCTTCAACATCAGTCTTTAAGTCTTTGAACAACACTGGATTACGATAAAGGAGGAGATTATTTATGAAACCGATGGTATTTTTGCTGCTCTTCGGACTTTTCACATGCGGACTGATGGGAGCCGACAAAGCTCCGGCCGCCGCGGCTCAGACTCAGGAATGGGATTTCATTTCTTTCACTTTTGTGCCGGGAGTGCCTCCGAGCGCGGAAGTCCTGAACGTCTACGGAGTGAAAGTCGGAATCCCGTTCGGATTCGGAGAAAAAGCCCTTGTTGCCGGCACCGAACTTTCCATCATCGGCAGCATGACCACCCGTCTCTATGGTGTCCAGGGCGCCGTCATCTACAACACGACCGATGCGATTGACGGCCTCCAGGCCAGCTTCTGTGCCAACGTGGCGAACACCGTCCGCGGACTCCAGTTCGGCTGTGTCAACGTGGCGAAAGACACCTCTTTTCAGATCGGTCTGGTGAACATCATCAGGGATTCCCCCGTCAAGTTCTTCCCGTTCATCAACTTCCGCTTCTGAGGACGCCTGCGTGAAAGGAGACGGCCCTTCGTGAAGGTTCTGATGGTATTGACCGGGCTTTTTCCCGGCGGTGCTGAAAAAATCGCCCTCGAATTGACCCGTTTCCTTTTGAAGCAGGGACAGGAAGTGGCGGTGGTTTCCCTGCTCCGGGAACCGTCCGGTCCCGACCGGGCGATCGTGGACGCCTTCGGGCAGCTGGGCGTCCGAATTTTTTTCCTGAACCTGACGAAGAAGACCCCTTACCGGATTTTTTCCTTGCTCGGGGTGATCCGGCGCGAGAAACCGGACATCGTGCATTCCCACCTCATGCACGCCAACCTCTGCACCCGCTTCGCCCGGCTTTTCCGGAACTTCCGGCTGGTCAACACGATCCACATTGCGGAGAAGCGTCCCGGAACCGGGTATTTCTTCCGGCTCGACCGGCTGACGTTTTTCCTTTGCGATGCTTACACGGCCGTTTCGGAAGCCGCCGCCCGGTTTCACGAGAAGCGCTGCGGTTTTCCGGAAGGCACGATCCAGGTGATCTACAACGGATCGGACCCGGTAACGCCGGCCTCCGGGGAGCTTGTCTCCCGGGTGAAGCGGGAATGGGGAATCGCGGACGCGGACAAGGTGATCGGTTCCATCGGACGCCTCGACTTTCAGAAGGGGTATGACCGGCTTCTGGAACGGCTGCCCCGGATCGTCCCGCTGATTCCCAAAGGACGGCAGTGGGCGCTCGTGGTGATCGGGAACGGACCGGAAAAAGATTCCCTGCGGCTCACGGCAAACGCGTTGAACCAGAAATATCCGGAACTCCGCGTTGTTTTTCCCGGATACCGCCCGGACGCCTCCTCCCTGATGGCCATGTTCGACCTGTTCGTCATGCCGTCGCGGTATGAAGGGTTCGGGCTGGCGCTGACGGAAGCGCTGTCACTCGGTCTGCCGGTCCTCTGTTCCAACGCGGACTCCCTTCCCGAACTCTGTGCGCATGCCCGGGAAAGTTCCCTTGTCGTGGATTTCGACGCCCCCGCGGAGGAGTTCGAGACCATCTTCGAGAGGGCGCTGCGGCTTCCCCATTCGGAAAAAATCGTGATCCAGAGCTGCGAAGGCATGACAAACCGGTATTTTCGCCTTTATAAAGAGCTGACAATGTCAAAAAAAAATAAAAATATTTTTTTTGATGAAGAAAAATGATTTGCATTTCGGTTTCCCCCTGCTATATTATCCAACTTTCGCGCGTGTAAAAGAATCGGAAGTCGCGTTCCGATTTCATTCCAACATGTGCGTGCTGTGCCTTATGACAAGGTGTACGTGTGTATTTGTGGAATTGATAGTGAAAACAATTTGAGGCTGAACTATGAAAGTCAGAGCATCCATCAAGCGCAGGTGTGAGAACTGCCAGATCATCAAACGGAACGGTACGGTACGTGTGGTTTGTTCCCGCAACCCCCGCCATAAACAGAAACAAGGCTGAAACGGAGACCAGAAGAACATGCCTAGAATCATCGGTGTTGACATCCCCGGGAATAAGCGTATTGAGTTTGCGCTTCGCTACATTTATGGAGTCGGGCCCAAAGTCGCGGAAGAGCTCGTGAAACGCGCAAAGATCAAACCCGGAACCAAAGCCAATCAGATCACGGACGAGAATATTTCGGCCATCACCACCATGCTCCAGAACGAATTCGTTGTGGAAGGCGACCTCCGCCGCCAGCTGGCTCAGGACATCCGTCGTCTGCAATCCATCAACTGCTACCGCGGCACCCGCCACCGCAAGGGACTTCCCACCCGCGGACAGCGCACCCGCACCAATGCGCGCACAAGAAAAGGCAAGAAAGTCACGGTCGGCGCCATCCGCGACAAAACGCAGCGCAAGATCGAGAAGAGCGGAACTCCGCCGGCCGGCGCCGCTCCTGCCGCCGCTCCCGCCGCACCCGCTGCTTCCCCCGCCAAGAAATAAGCGCGCGGCGCAATCACCGTTCATTTGAAATTATCCAACCGAAAGGCATAGAAAAAATATGGCTGACGAAATCAAGGAAACCGCTCCGGTCGTCACTGAACCGGCTGCCGCACCCGTGGAAACCGCCGCGGCAGCGGGCGAAGTCAAACGCAAAAAAGGCGGACGTTACGTTCCGTCCGGAATCGCTTTCATTCTCGCTACTTTCAACAATACCAAAGTGACTTTCACCGATCTCCATGGAAATGTGCTCTGCTGGTCCACCGGCGGAAAAAACGGCTTCAAGGGCTCCCGGAAAAGCACGGCATACGCCGCACAGGTGGTTGCCGCCGATGCCGCAAAGAAAGCGGAAGCCCTTGGTATGAAAGAGGTTGAGGTTCGCGTAAACGGACCGGGCGCCGGAAGAGAATCCGCGGTCAGGGGCATCGCCTCCACCAGTATTGAAATCAATGCGATCAAGGACATCACGCCGGTTCCCCATAACGGATGCAGACCCCCGAAACGGCGTCGTGTCTGATGTTTGTCCACGGATGGGGGGCTGCTCCCGTCCGTGTCTGGACCTTTGAACTTTAACCCTTAAAATACTTGGAGGATAAATAAGATGGCTGCCGTATCCGGATTTCCCATGCCTCAATCCCTCGTAATGGAAGAACAGACTGCCACAGATACATACGCCAAGTTCGTCGCCGCTCCTTTCCAGAGCGGCTTCGGACATACCATCGGCAATTCCCTGCGCAGAGTCCTGCTTTCTTCCCTCGAAGGATCGGCGATCTCCGCCGTCAGAATCGAAGGGGTCTCTCACGAGTTCACCTCCCTTCCCAATGTGGTCGAAGACATCACCGAGATCATTCTCAACCTGAAAAAAGTCAAACTCAATCTCCATACCGATCCGCCGAAAACCCTCGAGATCAAAAAGAACGTGGCCGGACCGGTCACCGCCGGGGACATCATCACCGACGGCACGGTGGAAGTGCTCAATCCCGACCAGATCATCTGCACCCTGGACAAGGACATCCCCTTCCGCGCGGAAGTGGAAATCTCCAAGGGCAGAGGCTGGTGCCCCGCCGAGAAAAACAAGCTCCCGACGCATCCCTACGGCACCATCCTGGTGGATTGCCTTTTCAGCCCCGTGACCCATGTCAGTTACCAGGTCGGCGCGGCCCGCGTCGGCGAGGAAACCGAAATGGATTCCCTTACCCTCGAAATTTACACCGACGGTCGGGTTTCTCCCCGGGACGCTTTGGAAAAAGCGGCCAAAATCCTCAAGGATCACCTTCGCCCGTTCCTCGGAAGCCAGCTCACGGAGGACGACGCCCTTTCTTCCATCAGCGAAGAAGAACAGAAGCTTTTTCGCATCCTCTCCCAGGACGTCGAGGTTCTCGACCTCTCCGTCCGCGCGATGAACTGCCTGAACAACGCGAACATCAAGCTGCTGGGGGAACTTTGTCTCAAAACGGAATCCCGCATGCTGAAGTTCCGCAACTTCGGGAAAAAATCGCTGGATGAAATCAAAGAAAAACTGGCGGAAAACAATCTCGCGCTCGGAATGACCTTCAGCGAAGAACTCACCAATGCAATTCAGGCCGAAGCCGACCGCGCCAAGGCCGTCAAAAAAGAGGAAGCATAAATTATGCGTCACCTTCGGAATATCTCCAAACTCGGCCGCAACTGCGGCCACAGAAAGGCTATGCTCGTCAATCTCGCGTGCAGCATTCTGGAACACGGACAGATTCAGACGACTGTCAACCGCGCGAAAGAAGCCCGCAAACTGGTGGACGCGCTGATCACATACGCCAAAAAAGGCGGCGATCACAACCGCCGTCTCGCGGCGGCAAGACTCAAAATCAATACCCCGGTGGACAAAGCCCAGGGAAAGAAACCGATCCTCGAAAAGCTCTTCGGCGAAATCGCGGAACGCTTTGCCCAGCGTCCGGGCGGCTACACCCGCATCATCCGTCTCGGCAAACGCATCGGCGACTGTGCCGATCTGTGCATCATCCAGCTGGTCGAAGCCGGAGCGCCCGTTTCCAAAAAGAAAGCATCCGCCCCCCAGCCCCAGACCGTTGAAGTCAAGGCGGAAGCGGCCGCAGCCGAAGAGGCTCCGAAAGCCTGACCGTCGTCCATATACGCTTTCTTCAAAAACTGCCGGAGAAAATTCCGGCAGTTTTTTTTGTGTGCCCTACCGGCCAGGCGCACACAAAAAGAGAAGCCTCTCCCGACCGGATCAGGGGAGGCTTTCTCCGTTTCACTCATTCTGAAACGGATTGGTTTACTTGGTGATCAGTTTCGCTTTCACATTGCGGAAAGTGATTTCATGGTTGACTCCGGCAGACAGGAAGACCTGAACCGATTTGACGGTGACGGCACTGTTTTGAACTGTCACTGTCGCCTTGATCGGGGTAAAGGTATCGGTCGCTTTGAAATTCTGACGCTGCGTCGGCCCCCATTTGGCTCCGTCCTTGCCATAAATGCCGAGGATTGCCTGGCCTTTTCCCTTGATTTCGGCTTCGATTTCGACCTTGTCTCCGGCTTCCGCCGGGAAATTCTCCTTGAAGAACATGTCCGTGGGCTTTTCCGGGGTCGATGTGATTTTCACCGCGGCAGCGGCATCCGCTTTGACGACTTCGATTTTCCCGAGCGGCTTGAAATAGGGGCTGACGTTCTGCGCCCATCCGGTCGGGATTTTTCCTTCCTCTCCGCTCATGTTTCCGTTGATGTCGAGGACTTCCTCCCCCGCTGTCAGTGCAAAGAGGGAGCCGGCGAAACAGAGAGCTGCGATCCATGTTTTTTTCATTGTGCAAACCTTTCTTCTTTCTGGTGTTTTCTTATTCCGAACCGGGGTGTTCCGAATACAACTCGACACTTTCTATGATCAATTTCCGTTCCTCGTTTTTCTTCCACATCCAGAACTGGATCATATTGAAGGCCTCGTCCCTCGTGCGGCCTTCGGCGTTCAGAGGATATACGATGGTTTTTCTTTCTCCCGGCCGAAGGGAAATTCCCTGTCCGTCCTGGGTTTTTCCGTTGCGGGCGTGATATTTCATGATCACGTTCACCGGAACATTCATCGGGTTTTCCAGTTTGACTTTCACCCAGCGATACAGGGAGGTATCATTCGTCCCCTGGAAGAGCACGCCGGGGAAATCGGTGTCCGCGTGGAAGGTGAACCCGTGAACGGGAGAGCCCGGCACCTGCCAGACGGTGATCTTGTCCAGGCGCATCCGTCTCTGGAAAATCTTGTCGCTCCAGTTGAAAAGCTCATAGACCTGATTGTCTTTTTCCCGGACAAAATACTCCCGTTTGAGGGTCGTTTTCTTTCCATCCGGCGCCGTAATGTTCACGCGAAGGGAAAACGGCCCCGGAGACGGCGTGAACTGAAATTCCGTGAGATGGTTCTCCCGTTTGAACGGGACTTCCGGAACGATGGAGACCCGGTTGTCCGGGGAGGTATAAAGTTGGAAGCGGAGAGTCGTGCCGCGCTTGAGCTTCCCTTCCGGCGAGGAACAGGACATCAGCGCGGCCGGCCCGTTTTCCAAGGCTTCGAGTTCGTCCAGCAGATCGAGGCGAAGCGCTTCCAGTTCTTCCGTTTTCTTCGTGAAGTCGGTCATTTCCGGAGCAATGCGACTGACCATTTCAAAGACCCTCTCTTCCGGCGAATACTCCACCTTCAACGACACGGAGGCTTTCCGGATCGCCTTCTTGAGAAGATCGAAAGTATCGAAATCTTCGTTTCCCTGCCGGATGAGTTCAAGACGAATCGTCGGTATGGGATCATCGTTCGGATCTTTCGCCGGATAAATCAGGTACCCGTCTCCATTCGTGTTCGGGAATGCGGACGGATCGTTCCAGATGTCCCGCACCTGGCGGGTATACCAGATCCCGCCCTTGTTGTTGTGCTGACGCCAGATATTCACGCTCCAGTAAAGGACTCCCTGAACCTGATATTTCGCCTGGAGCCAGCTCAATATCCGGTGTCCGATCCCGACACTGTCAATCTGATAGGTGGGAAACGGCTCTCTCGGATGTATGCAGGTGTACCACCAGACATTTTTGCCTTTTTGCATCCAGCCGCGATAGAAGGGATAATCGAAATCACGAAGGATCGGACAGAAAATATCGACTTTCCCATCGATGTTCTGCGCAATCGCACGGGATACGGTAAGGAGAAACCGGACATCCTTCACGGAGGCATGAAGGGCATCATAGTAATCTTTGCAGTATTGAATCTTGCTTTCACCGGGTTCGTCGATGGTGTAGACGAAACCTTTTTCGAGAACTCCTTTTTTACGCAGGATATCGCAGGCCGAAATGAATTTCCCTTTTTCCTTGGGGTCGTACGGAATGGAAAAGCTGACGACGCGCGGGTCCCGGAAATATTTGTCCGCCTCCAGGGAGTCCGGGGCGACCGGCAGTTCCTTCGGCATCAGACGGCGGGCGACGAAAAATTCATACACCCGTTCATAAAGAGCTTTTTCCTCCGGAGAACCGGATTGAATTTGCGGATAAGGCGCGATCAGCTGGTCCACGGTGCCCGGCCCCCGCCAGATGTCGAAAGAGGATTGGAACGACGGCGTATCGCCCAGCGTCATTGCCCGAACCCGGACGGTGATCGGAAATACTTTCTTCACGCCGTCGGCTTCCGCCGTCACGGTCCCTTCGTACATCCCCGGAACCGCTGTTTTCGGGATGAAAAGGTCCCCGTAAAACGCCTGGTTCTGAAGAGCGGAAACCGGAACGGGACCCGTATAGGGCAGCAGGGCGTCCGGCAGCCATTGCGGGGTCGAAATATATTTTCGACAGTGGATATAATGAGCGGTCCGCAGAACGATGTTCCCGGCGGAAATGCGGTTTCCCCGGTTGTCTTTCAGGTCGGAAACACGGATTCCGGCATTTTGAATATTCTCCTTCCCCGCACGGATCAGAATCTGGAACAGTTCGTGTTCGTTGCGGAGAGCATCCACGCGGATCGTTTCCGTTCCGTTCGACTTCGGTACCGCGGATCGTTCGACCTTTTCCGCCGCATTCAGGGCGATCATGCTGACGTCCGGACCCGAATCCGCGAACAGAAGCCCCGGATACAGGCAGAGGAAAAGCGCTTTCAGTGTCTTTTTCAAGCAGTTCATCATTTTTAACTCCTATGCAGCTATATTAATAGAGACTTGCACCGTTGAAGGGATAATATCCCATATTGGCCGAACCGAAGTTGAACATCAGGTCTTCGGCGAAAATCAATTTGCCGGGATTGCCCGGAAACTGATTTTTCCGGACGGCATCGGCATGGAAATCGGCGAAAAGCGCATTCATGGATTGTCCCGAATGACTGAGGGGAAACTTGTCGTTGGTATCGCAGTCAAAAATAATGCCGAGAGCGCTTGGAAAAACGCCCGGTTTCATCCTCTTGAACGTGACAAAGCCATTGTTGCGGTCCTGGCCCCAGCGCCCGTCAAACCCCTCCCACGCAAGCGTACCCATCCGGTAGCAGATGGTAATCGCGGACGCATAGCTTTTCCGTCCGGGGCATTTCATCAATCCCTTGATCTTCTCGCCCTTCAGGCTGGAATCGTACTTCCACGGGATGTATCCCAGATACCGCTCCGGGCTTGCGGGAGTCCCCTGCCCCAGAAAGATCTGCCATTCCACGCCGGCTGAATTCCGGTACGCATAATCTCCATAATGCACACGTATGTTGCCCGGAACCCATTCTTTATAGTCGTTCCCGTACAGGCTCATGCCCAATCCGACCTGTTTGAGGTTGCTGAGGCAGATCGTTCCATTGGCTTTGACCATGGCTTTCCGGAGCGCCGGCAGCAGCATGGACGCAAGAATGGCAATGATTGCAACAACAATCAAAAGCTCTATCAGTGTAAATCTTTTCATTCTTTTTTTCATGGATTTCTCCCTGGATTGATGATCGCCGGCGAGGCGCATTTATCTCTTTTCCATGAAATCGGGCAGGCCTGCCCGATCACAGATTCATTTTTGATCTTCGAAGCCGGATATTTCTGTAGTTTTTTCGGCTGGAACGAATCCAGAAGCACATCCACGGCAAGCTTGAAAATGGATTCGGACCTGCCGAATTCCACAATCCATTGGTTCTGATAACAAGCCTGGTTCCACATGCCGCCCACGATGCCGAGAGGAACTTTTTTCAGGTCGTTCTCATAGAAGGCGCTTAAAATATAAGAAACGATTCCGGCTTCGGAAAGCAGACAGTCAAAATGTCCCTCGTGATGGAAAAGGAAGCGCCGGACCTCAACGCTGCGTTCTTCATCGGGAATGAAAGACTCCAGATTCTCCAGAATGGGGAGCGAATGTTTTTTCAGGGACCGCAGAAATGCATTATGCATGGTCTCCGTGCAATAATACATTTTCGGAGCGTTCAGAAATGCGATCTTTTTGTATCCGGCCGCCGCAAAATAATCCACGGCAAGCCCGACATCGTCTCCGGCATCGCTGTAAACGGTTTTCGTCCCGGGAATATGTTCGTTTTTCAGGCCCATATTGACCACGCTGCAACTGAGCGATCCGAGGAAATCCTTCCAGGCGTCCGTGATGACTCCGGTCGCCAGCAGCCCGGTCGCTCCGCCTGTCTCCTTGAGGATGGAGTCGTCCGGATACTCCCCGCAGACAAACGATTTGAACTGATATCCGTGCAGACGCACATACTTGTGAAGGTATTGGAGCCCGTTGTGAATCTGGCGGAAAGGAGCATTGATGTCCAGAAGAATGATGCTTCCGAGCGGTTTTTCACTGACCACATTCTTTGAAACGAACATTCCCTTGCCGGGAGTCGGGTGGACAATCTCCGCGGCTTGAAGTTCGGCCAGGGCGCGGCGTATCGTAATCATGCTGGTGCCGAAACAGCCGCACATATCGCGCTGGGACGGAAGGATATCCCCCTGGCGGAGACCGTTCTTGACAATGTAGTCAAGAATCGCTATTTTGCACTTCGTGTATTGAGGTCCGCTGATCATGAGAACCGCCTGTCTGTTTATTTGTTTATAATAATATGAACACTTAAGCGTTTTTTGCAAGTGGGAAAAATAAAAAAAATGGTTTTTTTATTCTTTTGAGCCCGAATTTTTTTTCATTGCGCGGCTTCCGGCCCGGGGAAAGATCACTTTGAACGGTTCACCGGAAAGCTCCGCGGCGGGACCGTCGGTGACGACGGTGTCGATTTCTTCGGGGGCGAAGAGACGGTGACAGCCGCCGCGCCGGAATTTGCTCCGGTCGCAGAGGATGACGGTCCGTTCGGCGCAGCGGGCCATTTCCCGGCCGACTGCGGCGGAATTGACGTCCTCCGCGAAAGCGCCGCGCCCCGGAATCAGGCTGTCGCAGCCCAGGAAGGCGATGTCCGCATGAAACGCGCGGAGGTTGTCCAGCGCAAGGGGGCCGATAAAGTCCAGGTTCTCGATCCGGAAACAGCCGCCGACCAGGTTCAGTTCGATTCCCGGCGTCCCGCCCAGCGTTTCGACCGCCGCCAGGGCGCTGGTGACGACCCGCAGCGGCGCAATGGACTTCAGCCGGGCGGCAAAGTGCCAGCAGGTGGTCCCGCTGTCGATCAGCAGAGTCATTCCGGGGGAAACCAGCTTCACGGCGGCGTCGGCGATCCGCTCCTTGGCTTCGCGGCAGTGACGGCTCCGCTGCTCGAAGGTCCGCAGCACG
>MWCA01000111.1 GCA_002069785.1 Lentisphaerae bacterium ADurb.Bin242
ATCGGGTATATCGCGGTCAATCCCGCCATGAAGGAGGATGCCGACGAACTGGTGAACGGCCTGATCTTCTGCAACCGGATTCTCGGTTTCGTCAATGCTCCGGCGATCGCGCAGAAAATCCTGCTGGAATGCGCGGCCGCGCGGGTCGACCTGGACGTTTACCGGAAACGCCGCAACGCCATGGCGGAAGTCCTGACGGAAGCCGGAATCCGATTCACGATGCCGCGCGGGGCGTTCTACTTCTTCCCGCAGTCCCCGACTCCCGACGAGCGGATCTTTGTTCAGGCGCTGCTGGACGAACACGTGCTGGCGGTGCCGGGCCGTTCCTTCGGGGCGTCCGGATACTTCCGCATGACCTTCTGCGTGGGCGAGGACGTGATTCGCAAAGCGGGTCCCGGCATCCGGCGCGCGGCGGATGCGGTCCGGAAACAGGCATGAACCTTTCGGAGAGGAAGCCATGAAAAGCCTGCGAACCTTCGAGATCGTCGAATATGTGGAGAAACGGAAGTTCTGTTCCATTGCGGAACTGATGGAGAAGTTCCGCGTTTCTCCGGCGACGATCCACCGCGACATCTCCGCGCTGGTGTCGGCCGGACAGCTCCGCAAGGTGCACGGAGGGGTGGCTTCCCTGACCTCCTCGCAGGCGGCGGTTCCGCCGAAAGACATCCTGCCCTCGCACTACCGGGAGCGGATGAATCTGGACATGCCCGCGAAGAAGGCGATCGCGGAACAGGCGTTCCGGGAGATCCGGGACGGCGACATCGTGTTTCTGGATTCCTCCACGACGGTTTATTTTCTGGCGAAACGGCTTCAGTCCGCCGCCTTTGCGAATCTCACGATCATCACCAATTCCGTGCTGATCATTCAGGAGTTCACGAACTTTCCGCCTCATTTTTTCCTGGTGGCGCTCGGCGGCAATTACGATGTCCAGCTGAACGCCTTCCTGGGACAGGCCGCCCTGCGGGAAGCGGAACGCCTGAAGCTGGACAAGTCGTTCATTTCGGGAATCGGCCTGACGGAGAACGGGGTGTTTTCCCGGCACGAGAACCACACGTTCCTTCTCCAGCGGATTCTGGAACTGTCGCGCAAAAACTTTCTGCTGATCGGCAGTTCCAAATTCGGGCGGGCGGGACTCTTTTCCATCGCCCCGCTTTCCTCGTTCGACAAGATCATCTCCGACAAGGAACTTCCGCCCTACGCCCGGCCCGCCGCCCGGTAACGCCGTTTTTTCATCCGAACGGAATGAAGAAGATGTGGCCGGAGGTGTGCCCTTTTTCCGTTTTGAAGTCCAGCACGCGCCAGAGGAAGGACCAGCGGCTGTCGTCGCCGTCCGCGCGCGTGGAAATGAACGGGAAAATCAGCCGTTCGCTGCGGACTCCTTCGCTCCGGTGGCGGTAGAGATAGTAAAGGATGCGGGTCTCCTCGCGGTCGCCGATTTTATAGCCGTTGGCCAGAATCCCGAAGACATGCCAGGAGAAGTTGTCTCCGCTGGAAAGACGCCATGTGAGGAGGGAGCCGATTCGGTTCCTTTCGCGGACTTCCAGATGATCCTTGTAAAGCTGTTCACGGAGGACAGTCAGGTATTTTCCGGCAGGGGAATTCGCTCCGGTTTTCGTGGGGTCCCGCTGGAAGGGGAGTGGAACGGATTTGCCGCTTTCCGCACGGAACGTCCCTTTGACGGCGGGTTCCCTGTTCCGGTCGGCGAGCTGCTTCGCATCGCAGGGAATCTTCAGCTTTGCGCAGAGGGCGAGGATCGTTTCCTCCGAGGTGTCGAGCTGTTTGCGCACCTGGGCAAGCTGCTCCAGCTGGATTGCCATGGACGGAAGGACGGAACAGAGAATGTCGGAAGGCTTGATTTTCTTGATCCGGGCGGCCAGGGCGCGGCACTGGGTAGGGGTGTCGCAGGATTCTTTCCGGAAGTCGCCGGCGGCCACCAGAGCCTTGTCCCTAGCGATTTTGTCAAGCAGGGACGCCTCGCGGGAGAGCCGGCCGAGGTGCATTTCGATTTCCTGGCGCAGCGCGGAGAGATTGCGGGCGGTCCCGGGGATTTTGGGGACCAGGAACTCATTGTGTCCGGAGTGACCGAGTCCCATCAGGATGAGGGTGGTGTTTTCCTGTGCGGACCGGGTGGCGTTGAACAGATCCTTTTCCTCCACGATTTCGGCTTGTTCACGCCCGAAGCGCCGTTCCCGGTTGAAATAGAGGAGGATAGGCGCGGCCACGGTTTTCTCGTCGGGAGCTTTCTTATAACCGCTCAGGAGAGGAAGGGAGACGAATTTCTTCGTGTCCCGTGTGTCTTCTCCCCAGGAAAGAAGGGGAATGGAGAACCACTTATACCCTTCCGAGAGGTCGTTAAAGCTGGAGAGGAGGGCCAAGCTGAACCAGTTGTACCCGTTGTCGAAGTCATTTTTGGATTTGAGAAGAATGGGAAGGAACCCGCCGGTGTGTTCGACCCGGGTTTCAAGACCAAGGGTCGGCTCCACTTCCTCCAGCCAGGCGCGGAACGTGCGTCCCGAGGTTACACTCGCGGGGAGGGTCAGTTTCGGATCGACCTGTTTGAGATATGCCTCCGTTCTTGCGCGGGTGGCGGCGTCGGGAATGTTGAGAAAAGTTTCGTAAGCCTGTAAGAGAGCTTTGAGGCGGTCATTTTTCACATAGAAAGTATCTTCACGGAAAGTCGAGAGGAGAACGGCGGAAATGAACTGTTCCCGGCGGATGTTCCGGTCGCCGAAAAGTTTTCCGGCAAGAAAACTTTCCTTCTTGTCTTCATACTGGAAGAGGATCGGACCGAGGGCGGAGAAATGGACTTTGTCCGGTGAATTGCGGTAATAGGGAAGGATATAGAGCAGGCGGAAAGAGGTTTCCTGGCGGACATCTCCGTCCGCGGGGGACTTCTCGTAATGGAACAGCGGAACCATGCCGAAGTAACGGTCGATTTCCGTATGTGTGTATTTGTAGAGGTCGAGCTTGGTCTGTCGGATTTCCGGATCGGTTTCCGGGATCTTGCCGGAATAGCCGAGCTTGAAGAAGTCATAGCGGATCAGGTCTTCATTGTTCTTGATGGAAGCGGGGGAGTTCATTTCGTATTTGAAGCGGACGTTTTTATCCCAGGCGTAGCGGGTCTTTTTCCCGGCGTATCCGAGGAGTCCGATCAGATTGAATTCTTTTTCCTTTTCGGGCGTCCAGTTGAAGGCGGGATTGAAGTCGTCACGGTAGCTCCGTTCAAACCGGTAGCGCCAGAAAAGGAGCCACGGGACGGAAAGATTCTGTTCTTCCGGAAGATAATTGTAATACAGCAGGGGGCTCAGGAAGAAATTGCCCTGGCTGGCGAGAATGTACAAAGGACAGACAAAATGGCTGGTTGGATCGGTGTAGCGGAACAGAGGCAGCAGTCCGAAGCTTTCGTCTCTGCGGTCGAACCAGAGGAGGCTGGCGTTGATGATGTTCTTGTCGGACCAGCGGAAGGCCGGGAAGAATCCCCAGCAGTCCTGCCAGTACCAGAAGGGGCCGACATACTGGAGCGGATCGACGGCGTTGCTGAACCGGACGAGAGGAAAGAAGCCGCCGGAGGAGTGGACGGGTCCGTGATACCACCAGACGGGTCCGGCATAGTTGATGTCATCGCCGAAGCGGGCGAGGGGGAAGAAGCCGCCGGATTGGAGATGTCCGGCATCGTTGCGGTACCACCAGGCAAGGGTGGCGTAGTTCCACTGGTCGCCGAAGTAGGCGAGGGGGAAGAAGCCCTTGTAATAGTTCCCGGTGTCCCCGCTTTTTCCCCAGAAAGCGAGCGTGGCGTAATTGAGGTCCTCGTTGCTGAAACGGGCGAGGGGAAAGAAGCCGCCGGAACGCAGGGCAAGGTTGCCGTCGCGGTACCACCAGACGGGCCCGGCGATGTTCCATTGTTTGCCGAGCCAGACCAGCGGGAAGAATCCGGCGGAGCCGACCCGGCCGTCTTCCTCCTTGTTCCAGTAGGCGAGGAGCGCATAGTTGAAGCCGCGTCCGAACTGGGCGAGGGGGAAAAAGCCGCCGGAGCGCAGGGCCCGGTTGTCGTCGCGGTACCACCAAGCGGGTCCGGCGAAATTCCACTGCGGCCCGAAATGGGCGAGGGGGAGGAAGCCGCCGGAATAGACTTTGCCGGTGTCGTAGTCGCTGTTCCAGTATGCCAGCAGGACGTAGTTGAGGCCGCGCCCGAAGCTTGCGAGGGGGAAGAAGCCGCCGGAGCGGTCCCAGTACCAGACCGGTCCGAACCAGGTGAGCTCACTTGGATTCGGATTCCGGTGGAAGAAGGGGAACGAGCCGTAATATCTCGAAGTCCAGTAGGTATTGAAGACCCAGCCGTCGCCGTGAACCGGGTTCCAGGCGGAGAAGGGGAAGAGGACGGAGTATTCATTGCCTTCCTGGTTGAAGAAGGGACGCACCGCAAAGCCGTAGGGATCGCAGTCGATCATGGGCCAGAGGACGCTGTAGTATTCACCGCCGCGGAAGAAAACCGGCCAGACATTGACCAGGGAAGCGTTGAAGTCCAGTTCGTTGCGGCGGTCGGCGGGAGCGGTCTTGTATTGACGGTAGGAAGGCGGCAGGGACTGGAAACCGTCGATGCGGGAGTATTTCGGCGGCGTGTACGACTGCACGGCGGAAATGCGCATCAGCCGCTCGCTGGAGGCGCAGGAGGTAAGAAGCAGGACGGACAATAGGGCTGCCGCCGGGAGAAAACAGTATTTCGGATTCATTTGTCGCACTCTCCTTTGGAGGTTGTTTCCAGCTAATATACACGGGTTCCTTGAAATGTCACATTGATAATATCAATAAAAAGGATTCATTTTATCAATTTTATTCTCCGGAACCGTTTCCGCCGGAAAACTTTTCCGGAATCTTGTCCGGAAGAGACTTGAAAATCGTGGAAATGCTTATAGATTGAACCTTTTAGAGGGAAAAACGTCTGTTTTCTCACACAACCAATCACATTTTACAGGAGGTTTCTTTATGAAAAAGGCCATTCTTGCCGCGCTTCTCGTCACTTTCGCATTGGGGCTTTCCGCCCAGGAGAAAAATCTGATCGGTCCGAAGTGGAACCTCTACAGCAATTCCAAGACGACCGTCATCGATGCCAAGACGGGAATCATCACCTGTAAGAATACCGCTCCGAAAACGCTTGCAGGGGTGTCCCAGCTCATCGTTCTGAATCAGAAAGCTCCGAAAGCGATCGTTTTCTCAGGGGAAAGCAAAGCGCAGGATGTCAAAGGCGTGACCACCGGGAACTACTGCCTCTACGCGGACATCCTCCTGGAGGACGGAAGCCATGTCTGGGGGCGGACCGCCGTGTTCAAGGACGGCACCCACGACTGGGAAAAAGCGGAATGCAAGTTTGTTCCGCAGAAAGCCATCAAGCAGATTTCCTTCTACGCCCTTTTCCGGAATGTGACCGGGGAAGCCGCGTTCCGCAACATCATTCTTGCCGAGGAAAAATAACCTCTCCCTTCCGAATGAGAAAGGCTCTTCCGCAACAACGGAAGGGTCTTTTTTTTGTCTGTTCCTTCAGGGCAAAATAACCACCAGCCCGGCAATACCGCCGTTGATTGTTTTTGCCGCGTGAACAAGCGGCTTCAACCATCTCCAAATCTGTTCGGCGGGATTGTATTCCGGAGAATCGGTTGCCGGAGGAAGAAATTTTACTTCCTTTGTGCTTGCTATCATGAGCCGATAATATTTTTTGAATATTTACCGAGGGCCTGTTTTAAAAGAAAGCAGATACAATAGGTTGCTATTCCCATGAGAAGATTCAGAAACAAGGCAACTGTCAATAAAAGAAGTGGCGGATAGCCATGAAAAAAACCAATGACATAATTTGTCTGGGCTAGAAAAAAGTCATGAAGGAAATAAATTGAAAAGCTTAATTTTGCAATGGAATCCAATACGCCAATACGGGAATTTGCCAGTTTGTCAAATATCGGCAACGAAAAACAGATGACAAACAGTTTCTGAAGATAAAACAGGGAATCGATATGAATGAATTCAAAGGTTAAATTCGTAAGCAACGCATATTCAATAAAAGACGTAATGCATATAATAAGCACAATCATGGCGCTCATGAAAATTTTACGGCAGATTACCGGGAAAATTACTTCCTTATATTTTGCGTAAGCCATTCCGGCAAGGAACATCGGAGTAAAGAAAGGGTATCCTTTCAATTCTCCTCTAGAGTAAAAAAAGGGAAGAAAAAGAGATATGATAATCAGAATCGTAAACTTTTTCTGAGCGTCTTTGAACATAATCAAGAAAAGAGGAGACACAAGAAAAATGAGCATTACAAAAGGAATATACCAGAAAGGTCCGGAAATCTTGCCTTCCAATAAGAAAAATATCACTTTTGTAAAAAAATACTCTCCCTTCGGCAGGTGTACTCCATTGAGTTGGTATTTCATCAGGCAGAAAATAAGATCAGCAAGAAAGAGGAAGAAAAGTGAAATTATAAGAAACGGCAAGAAAAGATTTTGGATTTTCTTCCTGTAAAAATCCAAGACAGAATTATTCTTCATCGATTGCAGATAAAAAAAGAGATATCCCGAAATAAAGAAGAAATAATAACTGTCACAATAAAATATTCCTTGAAATAATCGATCCCAAGGATAGTATGTCTGGACATTTGCGGGGAAATAAAAATGGCCGATCACAATGTTTATGATGGCAAAAGCACGAAAGTAATGAATGGAATAGTCAAATTGCATTGAAGCCTTTGAATGTTAATCGAATATATTTCTCATATTAAAACCAGAGCGCGTTTATAAGTCTTTAAGACCTCCCATGAAAAATATGAAACGGACGGCAAGAAAAAAGAGCCATATGAGTAATGCGGCAAGAAAAACGGGCCACAGGAGAGAAAGGACAAAAGAAAGCGGAATATTGAGCCACCATTTCATGTCGTTCCGGTTTTCCGTGAATACGAAAAAGAATGCCCCCATCGTGATGAGCACGCAGAGAAGAAGCATCGCGATGTAAAATACGTTATTCATAAATTTACCCCCTTTCATCAGGATACTTTTTCGCCCGCGCATGATTATTCCGATGTTTTATCCAGTTCCATAATTTCATGGTTGCAGACACCTTTTCTTCACTTGCGGAAGAATACCCGCACTTGGGGCATGGCTGAATATTTTCGGCGCGGAGGGAATGGCATTTCGGGCAGGCAGAATATTCTTTCATTGGAAAAGTTTTGCCACAGGCAGCGCATTTCCCATTTTTTCCAACATACTCATCCGGAACTTCATAATCCTGATTGCAATGAGAACAAACGGTTTTCATATTATTTCCTTGTCTTTTCAGGTCAAACAGGTGTGTTGTTTTTTGTGCTTTATGACGGTGTATTCCTGATTCAATTTCGGCAGAAGGTATCCCCGTCATAGACTGAAATAATCCGGGAGACCTTTACATCCGGGTAATGCTGCATTAAAGCCGAATCGTTTTCCGGTGACGAAATGCACCCGGTGAAGAAGAGAGCTGGCAATACCAGCAATAAAATGAGTCCTTTCATCGTCCAAACCTCCTGTTTGCTTTCTGGCTGATGCGATTGATTTCTGAAAATCTTATGCAGCAAACGGGAAATCAGGACATAAAAAAAAGGTGCCCCGATTACATCACTTCGAGGCACCGCCAAGCGCCCACATGAGAATGCAAAGGGAGCACCAAGCACAATGGCACTTACCCTCAGCAACGATTCTCATGTTGAAAATTGGCGGTTTTCGAAGTGAACGTCTGCTGAAAGTCAATAAAGACTTAGGTATTTTTTATGAAACAAGTTTTTCTGCTATAATCCCCTCCGTGATGAATTTACTTATATAAATACCCTCTGAATGAAGTAAAATCAAATTTAATCCGGAGAATTCCCTGAAGATTTTTTGGAGGAAACATATTTTCAGCCTTTAAGAACTTCCCTTCAGAAAGGCGACATCGTTCTCTGCCGGGTATCGATAAGATTACCGGCGATACGGGCAAGGGGGAAAAGGAGGACTCCCTTCTTCCGGCAGGAAGTCCGGTTTTGTTTTGCGCCTTTCACCGGTCTTCCGCAGGGAGGCCCGAAGGAGTTCTATTTCAACTGTTTCGGGGGATTTTTCTTCGGGGTTTCGTTGAGCATCTTCGCCATGATGCGCTCCGCCTGGGCGATCATTTCCTCGTCGGGCGTAAGCGTGGAGGAGGACTCTGGTTCGCTGAAAAGACGAAGCATCTTGTGAAGGATCGGCATCTGCTTCCGCGAGAGTTCCTTAAGCTCCCTCCGGACCGTATGGAGATGCTGCGGGGGATCGCGGTGTTTTCCGATGGAGATCGCCGTCCTGTAGTGGAACGCCGCTTTTTTGTAGTCGCGCAGATGCGTCAGACAGCGGGCGTAGTAGACCCGGTAGAGGATGTTGAGCGGCGCCAGGGAGACCAGTTTTTCGTAAAGCCGCGCGGCGCTTCTGTATTTGCGGTTGGCGAAAAGGTTCCGGGCTTCGCGGCTGGTCATGAAGACCATTGTTTTTTCCAGGTCGCGGAAAAAGGTGAACAGCGTGGTGTTCGAGGGAGGATTGTTCCCGACGATCAGCTCCTCGAGCGTGTCGTCCGCATCGGTGTCCATGATCGTGTCGCCCTCCGGCAGGACCGCGAACGAGGCGTTGATTCGCAATGTGCCGTCATAGTGCTTCCGCTTTTCCGGGTCGGAAAGGGTGACGAACGCTTCCACCAGGTTTTTGAACTCTTCGGTCTTCGAGGGGGCGTTGCCGAAGAGGTCCGGATGACATTCCCGCGCGCGTTTGTAGTAGGCCTTCTTCAGGGCGGAAAATTCGCAGTCGGCGGCGACGCCCAGTGTCTCGTAGTAATTCATCGGCTTCGGGACTCCTTGTGTCGGTCGGCATAATATACTGCACAAACCCTGAAAAAAACAAGCGGGAAGGATGAAAAAACAGCAAACAGAGATTATATTATAAGGATTCTCATTCAAACAGGAAGAAGTCCCGCAAAATGCTGGAAGAATATTTTGATGTTGTCGTCATCGGCGGAGGACACGCCGCCTGCGAGGCGGCGCTGGCGTCCGCACGGCTCGGAGCCCGGACGCTGCTGCTGACCCTGAACCTGGATCACATCGCCCAGATGAGCTGCAACCCGTGCATCGGCGGAATCGCCAAAGGGCACCTGGTCCGCGAGATCGACGCGCTCGGCGGGGCGATGGGGCTGGTCGCGGACGCCACGACGATCCAGTTCCGGATGCTCAACTGCACGAAAGGCCCGGCGGTCTGGTCGCCGCGTTCCCAGTGCGACAAGGCGGCGTATCAGCGCGCGATGAAGCGGGTTCTGGAACAGACAGCGAATCTGGAGATCAAACAGGCGCAGGTCGGGAGTTTCCTTCTGGAGAAGGACGCCGTCGCGGGCGTGGAGACCGAGTTCGGAGACCGGTTCCGGTGTAAAAGCGTGGTCGTTGCGACGGGCACCTTCCTTGCCGGGAAACTTCATTTCGGCCTCCGGAATTTTCCCGGCGGACGCGCGGGAGATCCTCCGTCGGTCCGCCTGGCGGAAGCCTTCCGCGAACAACTCGGCCTTCACGTCGGACGCCTGAAGACCGGCACTCCGCCGCGTCTCCTGGGATCTACCATCGATTTCAGCCTCATGACCCCGCAGGAGTCCGAGGATACGGACGAGCATTTCAGCTTTTTCCCGGACGACTTCATCCGTCCCGCTACGTTCCGGAAGAACCTCTCCTGCTACATGACCCACACCGACGGACGGGCCGCCGCGATCGTCCGCGCCAATCTCGACAAGGCGCCGATGTACAACGGCCTGATCAAGGGGATCGGCACACGGTACTGTCCGTCCTTCGAGGACAAGATCGTGCGTTTTCCGCAGCATGAACGGCATCACATCTATCTGGAGCCGGAAGGGGAGTTCACGGACGAATACTACCTCAACGGTCTTTCCACCAGCCTGCCGCCGGAGGTCCAGACGGCGATCCTCCGCACGGTTCCCGGCCTGGAAAATGCGAAGATCACGCGCTACGCCTACGCGATCGAATATGATTTCGTCTATCCGGAGGAGCTCGACCGCACTATGCGCGTGAAGAAGTGGCGCGGCCTGTATCATGCCGGACAGATCAACGGCACCAGCGGTTACGAAGAGGCTGCCGCCCAGGGGCTTCTGGCCGGACTGAACGCCGCCCGTCATGCCGCGTCTCTCGACCCCGTGGAGTTCGGCCGCGACTCCTCCTATCTGGGCGTGCTCGCCGATGACATCACCACCAAGGAGATCGTCGAGCCGTACCGTCTTTTCACCAGCCGCGCGGAACACCGCCTCTCGCTCCGTCAGGACAACGCCGACTTCCGGCTTGCGCCCCGCGCCCATGAACTCGGACTGCTTCCGAAAGCGAAATACGACCGTTTCACCGCCTATGCGGAAAAATACGAAAAGACGGAGATGGTCTGCCGCTCCCTCCGCGAAGCCGGGCGTTCTCTATGGGACATTCTCAAGGATTGCAAGGGGGACGCCGACAACAACCCGCCTCCGTTCGCGCCGTCCGTCCTCGGCCTGGACGCCGCCGATCCGGTCGACCGCCGGATTCTGCGCCGTCTCGCCATCCAGTCCCACTACGAGGGCTACATGCGGCAGGAACAGCAGGCGATCCGCCGTCTCCGGTCGCTGGAGTCGTGGCGGATCCCCGAAACTTTCGATTATTCCGTCATTCCCGGCCTCCGCAACGAGTCCCGCATAAAGCTGCTGAAGATCCGTCCGGGGACGCTGGCCCAGGCCGGCCGGATCGACGGCGTGACCCCGTCGGAACTTTCGCTGCTCCAGGTCTTCCTGGTACGGGAACATCGGGAAAGCCGGAGACAGGAGGGGGCGGATGTCTGAACAGGAGATGCCGGCTGCGCCTTCCTTTTTCCGCGACGTATCGGGCCGTCTTCTTTCCCGGAAATCCACGGCCGCGGCGCTGATCGTCTGTCTTCTTTACCTCGGGACCGCGTTTTTCGCGGAAGGGTATTCCGCGTGGTGTTCCTTCCGGAAGGCGGAGCCGGTATATCAGCGGCAGAACCTCGACGAGCGTTTTCAGGCGCCTTCGTCCCGTCATCTTCTCGGCACCGATTATCTGGGGCGCGACGTGATGATCCGCGCGGTGTTCGCGTCCAGGACGGCGGTCAAGGTGGGGGTGATCGCTTCGCTGATCTCGGTGCTGGTCGGCGTGACCCTCGGCATCCTGGCCGGATACTACGGCGGGAAAGTGGACGATGTCGTCGTCTGGATTTACAGCACGTTTGCCTCCATGCCGTCGCTGCTCTTCATCCTGGCGTTTGCCCTGCTGGTTTCCAAGGGGTTTCTGTATCCGCCTCTGGAGAAAGGATTTGCGGGAATGGCGCGGGTCCTCCGGACGGAACCGGGAATGCTTGCGGTATACCTCGGGATCGGGCTGACCGGATGGGTGGCCCTCTGCCGGGTGGTGCGGGCGGAGGCCATGAAGCTGCGGGAACGTCCGTATGTGCTGGCCGCCAGGTCCTTGGGACAGAGCGACTTCCGTATTCTCACAGGACATCTTCTCCCGAATCTGGCGCACCTGATCATCGTCTATTTCACGATGCGTTTCGCGTTTGCGGTCATGACGGAGGTCATTGTCAGCTATCTGGGACTTGGAGTTCAGTTCGAGCCGAGCTGGGGGGTGATGATCGCGGACGGACAGGAGCGTCTGTGGCGCGGCATCTGGTGGGAGGTCGGCGGCGCGACGGCCTTCATGTTTGTCCTGGTTCTGGCGCTGAATCTGGTCGGAGACGCCCTCCGCGACGCGCTGGACCCCCGCCTCCGGACCTGAAAAAGGCTTTTTTTTGTAAAAAAACCTATAATAATTCAAAAAATGACTTTCATTTTTAACCGAATGTATTATTGTTCTATACCATAAGGGCTGTGCAAAGCGCTTTGCGGCGCTTTTCGCGGCGTTCATATATAAATTGAAGAAATCAGGCGAATCGGAACCGCACTTGGCAAGAAAGTCCAGTGACGTATGGAAATATTTGTAAAAATGAAAACCTTTGCGGAAAAACCGGGAATGAAATTTCTGTTTTTTCCCGCGGGAGCCCGCATTGACGGACAACGTTTTTGTTTTATGATGAATTGAAATATTTTCATGGATTTTTTTGTTTGGGGCGTTCCCGTTCGCTTCAGGGCAGAGGAATGGCTCGATGAAGCGTTTTTTGGGAAAGAAGGACCGGCAAAGACAGCACGCGGCGGGAGATCCACGGGTCTCCGGACCTGCGTGTTTTTTTGTTTCCGGAGAAAATTTCAGATACAGGTTTCATCCGCCGTACGCCTCCGCCTGCTGCTCATTCAGGGAACAGATACAGCATGGCGCTTTCACGACAATCTGAAAAACAGCTTTTGCGCAAAGAGAAACTTCATGAGAGATGTTCTCTGGATGCAAGGCAGAGAGCTCTTGCCGATCACGCCATTCTGGAACGACTGGAAGCGCTCCCGGAATACCGGGCCGCGAAAGTCATTGCCGCTTATGCAAGCGACGGAACCGAGCCGGACCTGATGCCGCTGCTCAAACGCGCCGCGTCGGAGGGCAAGACCGTTTGCCTTCCGCGCTGTCGCCGTGATCTTTGTTACGAAATGGCCGCTGCGGACGGGGCGTTCTCTCTGGTGGAAGGCAAGTGGAAAATGCCGGAGCCGCCTCCCTGCGCCGGAACCGTGCCGGATTCCGAATTGAAAAGCGCCCTGTGGCTCGTCCCCGGCGTCGCGTTCGATGAGAACGGCGGACGCCTCGGACGCGGGAAAGGAATCTATGACAGACTCCTGGAACATGCCGCGGGCATTGTCGCCGGAATCTTTTACGAGTGTCAGAAGACAGCGGCGCTGCCGGTCGAACCGCACGACAGACCTTTGGATCTGGTCGTCACGGAACGGGCCGTCTACCGCCGGAAACAGCAAAAACCTTGTGCTTAGAAGGAGAAAAACATGGAAATTATCATTTATTCGGCTGCTGCCCTGGGGGTCGGCCTGATCGTCGGAATCATTGTCCATATGATTCTGATCAAAGCGGTCGGCTCCAAGTCGGTGTCTCTTGCAAACAAGTCCAGACTCGATGCGGAACGCGAGGCGGAGCGCCTCCTCCGTGAAGCCCGCGTCACCGCGAAAAGCGATGTCCTCAAGATCAAAGAGGAGTTTGAGAACGAGATGAGGGAGCGCCGCCGGGAAATCCAGGCTTCCGAACGCCGCCTGGCCCAGAAGGAGGAGAATCTCGACAAGAAGTCGGACTCGTTCGAAGCCAAGGTCAAGAACATCGAAAAGAAGGAACGCGACGTCGACACTGTCAAGGAACGCCTCCTCGCCAAGGAGGAGGAACTCAAGAAGAGCATCTCCCACCAGATCGAAGAGCTCCAGCGCATTACCGAGCTGGACCGCGAAAGCGCCACCGCCCTTCTGCTCGAGAAACTCAAAGGGGAAGTGGAAAACGAATGCGGCATCCTGATCCGCAACATCGTGGAGGAGTCCAGGCAGAAGGCGGAACGCGAATCCCAGCGCCTCCTCGTGCTGGCCATCCAGCGCTATGCCGGCGACTGCACCTATGAACGCACCACCGCCACCATTCCCCTTCCCAGCGATGAAATGAAGGGACGCATCATCGGACGCGAAGGCCGCAACATCCGCGCCCTCGAGGCCGCCACCGGCGTCAACATCCTGATCGACGACACCCCGGAAGCGGTGGTGATCTCCTGCTTCGACCCCATCCGCAAGGAAGTGGCGCGCCGCCTCCTGGAGAAACTCATTTCCGACGGCCGGATCCACCCCACCCGCATCGAGGAGCTCATCAAGAAGATCCGCAAGGATATCGACGACGAGGTCTACGACGCCGGGGAAAAGGCGGTCCTCGAATGCGGACTCCAGGGCGTGCCCAAGCCCCTGATCACCCTGCTGGGACGTCTCCAGTTCCGTTTCAGCTTCTCCCAGAACGTGTTGAAGCACTCCATCGAAACCTCCGCCTTCATGGGCGTCATTGCCGCCGAGCTCGGGTTGGATGAGCACAAGGCCCGCCGGATCGGCCTCTTCCACGACATCGGCAAGGCCGTCGACCATGAGATCGAAGGCACCCATGCCGCCATCGGCGCGGATATTCTCCGCAAGCACAACGAGGCCAAGGATGTGATCAACGCCGTCGCCGCGCACCATGAGGAAGTCGAAGGAATCACCCCGTACGCGATCCTCGCCAATGCCTGCGACGCCCTCAGCGCTTCCCGGCCCGGCGCCCGCAGCGAGACCACCGAACTCTATCTCAAGCGTCTGGAACAGCTCGAAGCGATCGCCGGCGAATTCTCAGGGGTGGAGTCCTGCTTTGCCCTTCAGGCCGGACGCGAGATCCGCGTGGTGGTCCAGCCGGAGAAGATCAGCGAAGCCCAGGCCCAGGTGCTCAGCCGCGACATCTGCACCCGGATCGAAAAAGAGATGAACTATCCCGGACAGATCAAGGTTTCCGTGATCCGCGAAACCCGCTCCGTCGAGTATGCGAAATAAGGTCCCGGAGAGGTTTTCCATGGAAGAGAGCGGTGTGAGACAGGCTCTGGAGCTCCGGTTCCGGGAATATGCCCGTTCCTTTGCCCCTCCCGGGGAGGAGCCGCCCCGGCCGAATACCCTGAAACTGGAGCATACGTTCGATGTCTGCGCCCTGATGGACCGGATCATCTGCGGAGAGCCGGTTTTTGCTCCGGAACAGTATTTTCCAGCCTGGCTCTGCGCCCTGTTTCACGATGTTTCCCGTTTCGAGCAGTACCGGGACTACCGGACCTTCCGGGACGACAAGTCCTTTGATCACGGAAAGCGGAGCGCCGAAATATTCCTCCGCGATTTCGCCGTGCCGGGGCTTCCCGCGGAGGAACGGCGGCGGGTTGCCTCGGCGGTCGAGTTCCACAACAAGCCGAAACTGCCGGATTCGCTCGCTCCGGAAATCCTGCCTCTCGCCCGGGCGGTGCGCGATGCCGACAAGCTTTCCATCATGAAATTGCTGAACCGGCATTTCAAGCGTCCGCTGTTCTCGCGGGAGGAGGCGGTCAACCTGGGGATGCCGGACACGCCCGGATTCACGGAGGAACTGGCGGCCATCGCTTTGCGGGGAGAACCGGTGAAGCATTCCATGATGAAGAATGTCAACGACTTCAAAATCACGGTGTTCGGCTGGACGTCCGACGTGAATTTTTCCGTTTCCGCGCGGTTCCTTCTGGAAGGGAACTATTATGGGGAGCTCCGTTCGTTCCTGCCGGAATCCGCCCTGCTGGATGAACTTTATGAAGTCTCCGTCGGCCGTCTGCGCATTCTGGCGGAGGGGAGGGAGGTTCCGGAATCATGCCGCTCCTGAAGGTGGAACATCTGAAAAAATATTATTCGGTCCCGTCGCCGCTGTTCGGCCCGAAGCGGGTGGTCAAAGCCCTCGACGATGTGTCTTTCGAACTGAACGAAGGGGAGACCCTCGGTCTGGTCGGCGAAAGCGGCTGCGGCAAAAGCACGCTGGCGAGACTGCTGGTCCGTCTGGAGAATCCGACGGAGGGCTCGATCTTCCTGAACGGGCAGGATTTGTGCGCGCTCCGCGGAGAGGCGCTCCGGAAGATGCGCGGACAGTTCCAGATGATTTTCCAGGACCCCTATTCCTCCCTGAATCCGCGGATGAGCGTGTACAACGCGCTGGAGGAGGCCCTGAAACTCCATACGCCCCTGAACGCGGGAGGACGCGCCGGGCGGATTGCGGAACTGCTCGAGATGGTCGGGCTGAAACCCGGGCTCGCCCGCCGGTATCCGCACCAGTTCAGCGGCGGACAGCGCCAGCGG
>MWCA01000112.1 GCA_002069785.1 Lentisphaerae bacterium ADurb.Bin242
CGCTGAATGCGGCGCTGACGGTGGCGCTGGAAAAACTTCCGGCATTGCGCAAGGCGGCGGTCGCCTATGGCAGACAGTCGGACTTTTACCGCCGGACCGCATTGGCGGTTGACCGGATCGAGGAGGTGGCACGATGTTTCGAACATATCTGAATGTGGATATCGAACAATTATTAGTTAGGTATGATTCCTCTGTTGCAAAGAAAAAATCTTTTTGAAAAATAATTCCTTTTATCTTCCTGCACTTTCAGATTTTTTAAATCCGCTTCAGCCCTTCGACGCGCAGGACGAGCTTGATTTTGTCCGGCGACACGACGATACTCCCAATGACGAGATGGAGGAGTCCATACCGCGCGGCGGGGATCAGGAACTCCCACAGACCGGAGACGTCGCCCAGCGCGGCGATGATCTCCCGCTCGTATTGCACGAAGGAAATCAGGATGTTGAGCATCATCCGCCCGGAACTCGTGCTTATGTTGATTTCCTGCGTGACCGCGCAGAACGACACGTTGTAACGGTCGAAAGCTCCTTCGCACAGCAGGCCGTGACGAGTCTATGCATATTTATCAGTACCGGTGGATCGACCGGCTTTCCGGCAAAAGGACTTACTTTCATGACTCTTCCTTCAAGTTGCCGTGATGATATTTTTGCACCACGGTCTCCATCAGATTGTCGAACGGTTTTTTGAATTTCTCGATGCCTTCATCGACAAGCTGTTGCGTCACCTCATCGATGCTGATGCCCAGTTCCGGCAGCCGCTCCAAAACCCGGCGGGCCGCCTCGACATCTTGTTCGAGGCGGGCTTTCGGATTTCCGTGGTCACGATAGGCATCCATGGTTTCCAAAGGGACCGTGGTTACCGTGTCAGCTCCAATAATGGCCTCGACATATTTCACATCGCTGTAGTCCGGGTTCTTGGCACTGGTGCTAGCCCAGAGCAGCCGCTGGGCACGAGCCCCCCGAGCAGCCAGCTTCTCAAACCGGGCACTGCTGAAAATCTCTTTGTAGATTTGATAGGCCATTTTCGCACTGGCAATGGCAACTTGCCCGTGCTCCTTTTTCGCGAGGCCTGCTTTCCTGCCGCCTTGTGCAATGAGTTTTTCCAGAAGTGGATCCACCAGCGCATCAATTCGGCTCAAAAAGAAACTGGCAACCGAGGCAACATGCTTCACGTCCTTGCTTTGGGCAACACGCGCTTCGATGCCGCTAAGATACGCTTCCGCCACCTGCCGGTAACGAGGCAACCCAAAGAGCAGGGTGACGTTGACATTGATCCCTTCACTGATGAGTTGCCGGATGGCAGGCAGCCCATCAGCTGTCGCCGGGACCTTGATTAAGACATTGGGCCGGTTCAACGCGGACCACAACAGGCGGGCTTCCTCAATGGTGCCTTTTGTGTCATGCGCCAGATGAGGATTGACCTCCAAGCTGACATATCCATCTTTGCCGTCAGTCCTGTCGTAGAGAGACCGGAATTCATCAGCGGCGTTCCGCACGTCGTCCTGGCTGAGCACCTCATAGATTTCCTTGGCCCCCGTTCCATTAAGCGCCATGGCGCGAATGTCCTTGTCGTAATCGTGGCTATCCGCGATCGCCTTCTCGAAGATGGATGGGTTCGAGGTTATCCCCCGTAGTCCATCCTCCTCAATCAGGTGCCGAATCCTGCCGCCGGTAATCATATTTCGCCGGATGTAATCCAGCCAGAGGGACTGGCCGAACACCCCTAATTGCTTCAGAGGATTGCTTTTCATATTCTTGTCTCCTTTTGCAATATTCTGTCTTCTTAAGTATCCGGGATCATCGGCAAAGAGATTCCGAAGATGCAACTTGCGGACTCTCGAATAATTGGCTTCAAGAGCCCGCCATGCCGCAAGCTTAGCAGATAATATTATCTTTTGTCACATTCACGCACTTTCCATCGAAGTTTCATATTCGCCGCGGCACGCCGCCGAGTTGCAACTGGCCCTATGATACAGAGCTTGCTGCGCCGCCGTCACATTATCCGCCTCGCCTTTCCAAATCTCCAAAGCCGGTTGCTGGATGGCGCGGGCAAACGAAAACACCAACGCCCAAGGCGATCGCGACTTGAATCTGGCATTCATGGCATTCAACCGGGCCGAGGCCAGTTTACCGCATTGCCCGCCCGACAAAAACGCAACCCCGGGAACCGCGGCAGGAACGACTCGCAAAAGACTTTTCACTGTGGCGTTGGCCACCTCATCCACCGTTTCTTGCCTGGGGCAGGTCAATCCTGGAAGCACCATGTTGGGTTTCAGGATGATGCCTTCCAGCATCACGCGTTGTATGTAAAGCTGGTTGAAAACGGTTTGCAAGACTTTCTCCGTTACCTCGCAACACCGCGCCATGGTATGTTCACCGTCCATAAGGACCTCCGGCTCCACGATGGGGACGAGACACGCTTCCTGGCACAAGGCGGCATAGCGAGCCAATGCATGGGCGTTGGCCTCAATGCAACCCCGGCTGGGAATACCGGCTCCTATCGCAATTACCGCGCGCCACTTCGCGAAGCGCGCACCCATTTGAGAGTATTCTTTCAGGCGTTCGCGCAATCCGTCCAATCCCTCGGTGATCTTTTCTCCCGGATGGCCGGCCATATCCTTCGCGCCGATGTCAACTTTGATGCCTGGGATAATCCCGGCATCGATCAGGACTTTTATGAAAGGTGTGCCGTCATCCTTGCGCTGGCGGATCGTCTCGTCGTAAAGTATCGCGCCATTGATGGATTCCGCAAGACCGGGCGTGGTTACGATCAGCTCGCGGTAGGCACGCCGGGTCTCTTCGGTCTGAGGGATTCCCAGCGCGGCAAAGCGTTTGTTGCAGGTCGGATTGCTTTCATCCATGGCAAGCAGGCCTTTTCCGCCCGCGACCATGGCTCTTGCTGTTTCGATAAGCGCTTGCGTGTTCATTTTATGTTCTCCCACTTCCAGTTGCGGATTTCCGGCAGATCGAGGCCGTTCTCGTTAATGTAATGCCTGTGCTCTATGAGCTTGTCTTCCAACAGTTTTTTCAGTTTTGCGCCTTTGTCACCGAGCTGAGGCAATCGCTTTATCGCGTCGAGCACTAAATGGAACCGGTCAAGGCCATTCAAAACGGCCATGTCAAAATAGGTTGTGATGGTACCCTCTTCCTTATAGCCGTGAACATGCATGTTTTCATGATTGCTTCGGCGGTATGTGAGCCGGTGAACAAGGGACGGATAGCCGTGGAATGCGAATATTACCGGCTTGTGTTTGGTGAAATATCCGTCGAATTCCGGCTCGGTCAATCCGTGTGGATGCTGGGTGTTCGATTCGAGTTTCATAAGGTCCACGACATTGACCACGCGGACTTTCAGATCAGGCAGATGTTGGCGGAGTATGGAGACGGCAGCCATAACTTCAAGTGTCGGCACGTCGCCGCAGCAGGCCATCACGATGTCCGGTTCGTCGCCATTGTCATTGCCGGCCCACTGCCATACGCCAATGCCTTTCGTGCAATGTTCAATCGCAGCATCCATGCCCAGCCATTGCGGAGCGAGGTATTTGCCTGCGATCACGACATTGACGTAATGTCTGCTCCTCAGGCAATGATCCCACACCGACAACAGGCAGTTGGCATCCGGCGGAAGGTAAACCCGCACGATGGAGGCCTTTTTGTTGACCACGTGATCTATGAAGCCCGGGTCCTGATGGGTAAAACCGTTATGCGCCTGCTGCCAAATGTGGGAAACCAGCAGGTAATTAAGCGATGCGATCTTGGCTCTCCATGGCAGTTCCGCCGAGACTTTAAGCCACTTGGCATGCTGGTTGAACATCGAATCAACTATGTGGATGAAGGCTTCATAGCAGTTAAACAAGCCATGCCGTCCGGTGAGTAAATATCCCTCAAGCCAACCTTCACACTGATGCTCGCTCAGCATCTCCATAACCCGTCCATCGGCTGCAAGGAATTCATCGTTTTCTTCCGTTCGAGCTTCCCACTGCCGGTTGGTGGCCTCAAACACACAATTCAATCTGTTGGAAAGCGTTTCGTCTGGACCGAAGATCCGAAAATTCCGCTGCTCCCGGTTGAGATTGACTATGTCGCGCAGGAATACTCCAAGCGTATGCGCGTCGGAGGCCTCCACGGCTCCCGGCGCTGGCACATTCACAGCATATTTTCTGAAATCCGGCATGATAAGATCGCGCAGAAGCAGCCCGCCATTGGCATGAGGATTGGCACCCATTCTTCGCGTGCCTTTTGGCGCAAGCCCGGCCAGTTCCGGCATCAGCCGTCCTTCTTTATCAAAAAGTTCTTCCGGCCTGTAACTTTTCATCCAATTCTCGAGAATCTTCAGATGCCCGGGATTGGAGGCGTTCACCTGTAGCGGAATTTGGTGAGCTCTGAATGTCCCCTCGATTTGCAGACCGTCAACGATCTTTGGTCCGGTCCAGCCCTTGGGTGAGTTGAGAACTATCATCGGCCAACGTTTGCGGGTCGGGTCTTTCTTGTCCCTCGCATCGCTCTGTATCTCCCGGATTCTCTCTATGACCTCGTCTAGAACATCAGCCATAAGCTCGTGCATTTTTTCCGGGTCGTCTCCCTCCACGAAGTAAGGCGTCCAGCCGCAACCCCGCAGAAATTGTTCCAATTCTTCGCGCTCTATTCGGACAAGGATTGTCGGGTTTGCTATCTTGTAGCCGTTGAGGTGCAGTATGGGCAGCACGGCCCCGTCGGTGACCGGATTAAGGAATTTGTTCGAATGCCACGCGGTCGCCAGAGGCCCGGTTTCCGCTTCGCCGTCTCCCACAACGCAGGCTGCGATAAGGTCGGGATTATCGAACACGGCACCAAAAGCGTGGCTGAGCGCATAGCCAAGTTCCCCTCCCTCGTGTATCGAGCCGGGGGTCGTCGGTGCCACATGGCTGGATACCCCGCCTGGGAAAGAAAATTGCTTGAAAAGTTTTTTCAAGCCGGCTTCGTCTTTGGAAACGTTCGGATAAACCTCGCTCCAGGTGCCTTCGAGGTAAACATTCCCCACGATGGCCGGGCCGCCGTGACCGGGTCCGGAAATATAGAACATATTCAGGTCATACTTTTTGATTGCCCGGTTCAGATGCACATAAATAAAGTTCTGCCCCGGAGTCGTACCCCAATGGCCGAGCAGCATGGATTTGACGTGAGTTAATTTCAGTGGTTCTCGCAGCAAAGGATTGTCACAGAGATAAAGCTGCCCGACCGAAAGATAGTTTGCGGCTCGCCAATAGGCGTCCATCTTCCTCAGCAGTTCAGGGGAAAGGGATTGTTTTTCCATGGCTTAATTCTCCTTTTTTCGACCGAGACCGATGCATAACGAACCGTCATGGCTATCATTATGGCACCCAAATCAACATAGCAGCGGACCCCGCGATTCCAACAGTTTTGGCAGCTTTTTCTCCGTAATCGTTTTGGAATGATTGATGTTTCATAAGCTGGAAACACCTCCATCCGCTTTATAAAACTTTGACACAAAACTGAATTGAAAACACGCTCAAAGAAGAGTTTTTATATGTAGAGAACAGGCTATGAATATAGCCCTTTTTTTGGAAGAAGTCAAGTTGGCAAATAATTTTTTCCCGATCAAGGTTATTTCCCAAAGCAAAGCTATGGAATGTTACTCTGAGCCTGTGCGGTTCGCTTGCGAACCGCATACAAAAACGGATAAAACGGCGCAATACAAAGGAGCATCTAAACCCAAAAGAATAAAAAATCACAGGGAACGCCTTATACCATGCTTTGTCCTACGCCGGACACTTACTCCGTCACCATGCTGGAAATCACACAGGCTCCAACTCCGCAGCGCATTGCATTCAGAACTGTTTTTCGCCACAGATCGGGACCTGCGGACTCCCTTTCCAGATTGAAATGTATATGTGCATCGATAATCATGCTCTTCACCTCTTCGGATATTTGAAAAATTTCCTTCTGGATTTAGGAATGGAACTTTTTTCAATCAAGAAACGGTTCTTCGGCAGAATAAACTGTGAATGAGGTAAAAAAGAGAGAAATTAGTCTTACAAACGACTTTTTTTTAATTAAAATTCCATAATTTTCTATTACAGATACAGAGCATTTGGGCGTTTAGTCTTCCAAAAAAGACATACCCCCTGGCGTTACGTTCACGCTGTTTTTCGGACATACTAAATGCACACCTGTTTTTTGTGTTGGGAGTCTCGGGGGCTCTGCCCCACACTCCGGGATCTTTAGGCATGAACAATTCTGGGTAGAGGCATGCCGGGGATTTCCCCCGGCCCTACCCGTCATTGTGCTCAATTATTCCTTGATCGGGCGCATCCCTGCGTTACCGTCTCCGCTTCATTGTGCAAAATATTATAGCATCTCTTCCCATGCATTTCAATGGTGCTGCGGCAGATTTTGTAAGACTGAATGCACAAGGTTTCTTTTTCGCGTGTGCGTTTACTTTTTCAAATGACATTTTAGAAAAAACATCCATATTTTCAATTTTTCTTCTTGCCTTTTCGAAAAAATGAACTATATTGAACTCCCTGTCATCCATGAGAATGTCGGGGCGTAGCTCAGTCTGGTTGGAGCGCTACGTTCGGGACGTAGAGGTCGCTGGTTCGAATCCAGTCGCCCCGACCATTTTAAGTTACTCAGCATCAACGATTTACGTTGGTGCTTTTTTGTTGTTCCGTCCAAGTAGCCTGCGGTCAGGGGCTTTGCGACGAACAGGGGATTCCCCTTTGACAAACGGAGAACCACGGGAAACCGGTTCCCGGCACATCGCCGGACGCTTCCGGTGGCAAATTCTCCGATTAAAAAGGTCGCAGACCTGTCGGCTATGATTTTCTCAAGTTTTTGTTATGCAATACATTCCGGCAAACATCCCCAAAGCCGCGCTTTTTTATGAGGAATGGCGGCGATTTTTGCGAATGAGCGCATGTATGAAAATTCTCCGTCCCAAAAAAACTTGAGGCGGAGTAAAAGGTCGATTCTGCGCCGGATAATCAAAGAAACATCATCGATCATTCGGCGCGGTGGTTTATGCTCACCTTTGAGTCAGCTGTTCCAGCAGCCGTCGATAAACGATGGCCGCGTCTTTTGCGTCTTCAAATGCGTTGTGCTGTACATCGCCAATGACATTCAGCGCCTCTTTCAGCGACTGTAACGAAACCTTGGGAAACTTCGGTTCCCCGGTTTCGCGAAAGCAAATGTCGTTGACGGCAAGCGCCAGTCGCATGCTGTCCCGTCCGTGCCGGGAGAAAACCTTCGAAAGCGACGGGAACGTCTGCGTGATGAAACGCATGTCGAATTCGAGATTTTGAGCGACCGGGACAATCCGTTCGATGCCGTTGTCGGTCAACCAGAACAGGAAATTCGCCAATGTTTTTGCCCGGCTGTCGCCATCGGCGGGGTTCAGCCTGTTGACTTGCATCGCCTGTTCCTCCGCCGTTTCGGGATGTTCCGCTTTGATGCGAGCCATGAATTCCGGCACCGCCGAGACGGTGAAATCCCGATTCAGCGGCACGATGGCCAGCTCGATCATTTCGCACTTGCTGAAATCCAACCCGGTTGTCTCAATATCAATGGCCGCGAAAATTTCCATATCATTCCTCCGGTCTGAGAATGTTAATTCCGCCTTCCGAAAACTCGGCACGGATGCCGAGCTGTGTCCGCAGTTTCATAACGTGGTTTTTCACCGGACCGCGGGTGGGAGTCCGCTTTCCGTTCTCACGTTTGAAATACTCTGATTCGTGCCAGCCGCATTTGCTCATGATGTCAAAATGGCTTATCATGGGATTTTTCCGGTAGAACTCGTAAATGCATTCAAGCAGGCGGTTCTGAATGGTCGACTCCCGAAGCGAACATTCACGCCATTTCCCGTTTCTTGCCTTTGTTTTCCATGCGACCATGCCGCCGGAGACAGTGCGGGAGAGCCAGTCATCAGGCGATGGCGCGGCGTTTTTCCTGCCTGCGGCTTCCGCGGTATAGCGGCGGATGGAGGCTTCGAGCGTATGCTCGCCCGATTTTGCAAACGGCTTGGTGATAAAATCGTTCGCATCGTTCCACATGACCTCGGTCACGTGTTCGATTTTGTCCAGTTCCCGGCCGGTTATGAAAATGATGGGCAACTCGTCTTTCCGGTATTTCTGCCGCAGTTCCCGCAGGAAAGACTTCCCGTTGGCGATGGAGGTTTCCCCCGCGCAGCGGATTGGAATTTCCATGTCGAGGATCACGTAGTCGTATGAGTTCGCGGCCAGTTTCCCCTGCGCCTCCGAAACCGAGCCGACACAGTCGCATTCATGCTGGAGAAGGATCAGCTTTTCCTCGATGGTATCTAAAATCCCCGGGTCGTCGTCAATGACCAGCGCTTTCAATTTCTGCATCTCACTTCTCCATTTTGTTCGGGAGGAATACGATCACGACCGTTCCCTCGTTCTCTTTCGAATCAATGCTCAGGGTGCCGTCATGGTCGAATATTTTCGCATAGGCGATGGCCAGTCCAAATCCAGATCCGGTCGTTTTCTTCGAGGTACTGCGGGGACGGAATTGGCGGATTTTCTTCAAATACTCCGGCGGCATTCCCATGCCGTGGTCGCGGAAGGCAATTTCGATGCCGTCAAGAGTCCGTGAAGCTTTGACTTCGACCAGGCCGGAATCGGCAAATTTGTTGGTGGCGACGATAAACGATTCCATCGCGTTCTTCAGCAGATTGCAGAATACGCGAATCATCAGAGGTCTGGCTACGCGGAACATGAGGTCTGCCGGAACGTCGATTTCAATCCTGATGCCGTCGATGTTCCGGTTCTTGGCCCTGAACTCCTCCCGCACTATTTCATTCGCCATTCGCAGTAGGTCGGCGACGCCCTCCTGTGTCCGGTCTTCCGGCGTTTTGCGGGCAAGGGTCTGCATGTCATCGATGATCCTCTCGATCATTTCCGTACGGTCGCTCAGAATGGACATGCACTTGCGGAACTCCTGCAGTTCCTTGACCGGAAGCGCGTTTTCCGCGATGGTGCGGAGTTGTTCATACTTCGCCACCATTGGCGTGATGATGCCGCGGATGTCGTGTGCCGCGGAGCCGACCGTAACCTCGTAAGCGTATTCCGCGTCCTGCCGGGCCAGTTCCGCCGCTTCCGGACCGAATTTTTCCCGAATCTTCTCCCCGTTGCGAAACAGAATGGAGGTTTGCCGCTCCCGCTTCTTGACGCCGTTGGTGTAAATATTCCTCCGTTCAAGCGCCCGTTTTGCAGATCCGGCGACAAACGAATTGACATCTTTCAGCAGATGTATGAATTCGGGAATGTCCTCCTCGCGGAGCTGAACCATGCAGTTTGCGACTACGGCGCGGACTTCCCATTTTTCGTCATCGATGTACGGCTTGAGCCGCGCGGCGGCTGCGGCATCTCCAAAATGGTATTCGAGATAGGAATGAATCTCCTCGACCGTAGCCAGCCGGAGATTCCAGGCGGATGCGGCATTGGGCGTATTTTCTTCTTCTGGCGAACCAAAAATGTCATCCATGATTCACCTCAATACGAATAGCGTTCTTTGCGTTTTTTGAACGCGGCCTCGCCGCCTTCCAGCAGATTCACGATGTCCTCTTTGCATTCGTCGACCGTTCCGGCGTTTCTGATGCGTCCGGCGGTTCCGTTCGACTCCAGCACCAGCATCCGTTCGGCGTCGCTGAGAACCGGAATGTTCGGGTTGTGGGTCACGAACACCAGCTGGCGGTTCTGCTTCACCCGCTGGACGCTGTCGACGATAATCCGGTGGACGAATCCGTTGTCAAGATTGTCCTCCGGCTGGTCGATAAGCAGCGGACGGTCGCTGTCAAGAAGCAGGATCGGCAGAATGGTATTGCATTTCTGCCCGGTTGAAAGCGTTTCGGTGGTCTTGTATGTACCATAGTCGTTGAGTTCGATTTTCGGAAGGTCCGGCATGTCGACGATCTCCAGTTTCGAGAGGAACTCGTCATTCCGCAGCATGGAAATCACCGCTTTCGCCTGGTTCGGATTCAGTCCGATGGAATCAATGAGCCGTGCCTCGTCGCCTTTCCGGATCAATGCCGAGAAGCGTGCCGGAGCGGCGAGTTCGGCAATGGTTCCGGCAACCTGCTTGTACTGCATCGCCGCCCCGCGCAGTGCTTCGACAAGGAGGGACAGGTATTTTTCCTTGCACCCGAACTGCTGAAGCGACACCCGGACATTGGGCATCAGCGCGGCATTGATATGGTCGACAATCTCCTTGCGGATATTGAACCGCCGGTCGAGAAATTCGGAGAGGCGCTGCAGGAGTCCCTGACGTTCCGTTTCGAGCGCTTTCAGCTTGCGGTTGACTTCGCCCAGTTCCATTTGCGACGCAAGAAGGCGGTTGCGTTCCTTTTCAACCTTCATCCGCTCGGCGGACTTGACCTGTTCCTCTTTGCATTTCTCAATGAGCTGGCGGAATTCGATGTCGGCCTGCTGATGACGCACCGCAAGGGATTTTCTCTTTTCGTCGAACCGTCCATAGCTTTGGGCGAACTTTTCAATGAATGCGTCGATGGCCGCATCCAGTTCGGCATTGTTTTGCGCCAGTTCATCGTGCAGCTGCCGGATCAGTTCATAATCCGCGCCGTCCTGCAACTCTTCGTTTCCGCACCATTCCATCTGACGCTGAATGTCTCCCTTCATCCCTTTCAAGCGGGTTCCCGTCTCCTTGTAAATATTGTACAATGCGTTGACATAGTGGTCTTCCCGGTCGCGGATGCCTTTCTGCGTATGGGCGGCGTTCAATTTCTCGGCATTCTTGGAATCCCCGGACGCGAAATCCTGCAGACGCTTGGTCAGGCCGGGCAGAATATTGATCGAATCGGCCAGTTCCGAAGCGTGTTTTTTCAGCGGGATGGTCGCGGCGGCATTGGCTTCGAGGGATTTCCGGGTCTGGTCAATGTGCGAATTCAGTTCCGTCAACGCCTCCTGGCTGAAAGATTCCAGCAGGGCCAATTGGGACATGCTCTGCCCGGCGATTTCCTCGACCTCGTTCTGGCTGAACACGTCCAAGCGGAAAAGTGACGGCGTGAAATTCAGTCCCGTCGCCTTATGGCTGAGATCAAGGACGATTGGCTGTTCACTGAAGCTCCGGCTGATGATATACGGCAGCCCCTCCCGGGTTTCGATGGTGATTTCAATGCGCCCTCCGTCGAGATTGCTTTCAACGAGATTCTCGATGCGCTTCTGCTCCCTCGGGTTGATCGGCATGGCGTTCAGTCCGTAGCGGATGAATTCCAGTATGGAAGTCTTGCCCGTTCCACGTGCGCCGATGATGCAGTTCAGTCTGTCCGAGAACTGATAAACGACCCCGTCGAGAAAGCCGCCGATAATGCGGATTTCCTTCAGCCAATGAGATGCGGATTTGTCCATGGGAACTCCTCTGTTCAATTTTGTTTCTCCGGCGTTTTTTGCCGAACCTGCTTCAACAACCGCGCTTGATTTCTCTTACGGGATGGAATATATTGTGCATGGCGGACAAATCATGTCCGTGAAAATTGTGAGGCCAGAAAAAAATGGAAAATACTTTGCCGAAGCCGGTCTTGCCGAGAAAACAGCTTCATAGGCTTGCCCGCATAGCATCGCTGCTGAAAAAAAACGCATACCCGACGCCGGATTCGCTGGTGGCCGAATTCGACGCCATGGAACTCTACAAGGGGCTGAACGTGAAATGCGGGGTAAAAACCGTACTCCGGGACATAAAGGTGCTGAAAAGTGAGTTCGACTGCCCGGTCGAATATGACCGGCTCAAACCGGGATATTATCTGCGGCATCATGGATGGGACTTCAACTGCCCGGCGGATTTGACAGAAACGGGAATGATGGCTCTTATTCTTGGAGCGAAACTGGCGGAGGACATTTTTCCCGATCCGGTCAGAGGACGGGTGCAAACCGCCGTAGATGAAATTCTGAAGGGGAACACTCCGGATTTTCTCGACACTACCTGTGTGAAATCTCTGAAAATCTTTGCCGAATCCGGAACTATCGATGTATCCGAGGTGTTTCCCGTTGTCTTTGAAGCATGGCAGATGCACCGCCGCCTGAAAATCACCTATGACGACCTCAAGGGAAGCGTGACGGAACGGGTCATCGACCCGCAGGTGCTTTTCCTCTATGACAAGGAATGGCGCATAAAAGCATTTTGCCACCTGAAAAGCGCTCTGCGGACATTCGTCATCGGGCGCATTGTCCACGCGGAAATGCTGGATGGCACGTTCGAACCGGACATGAAAATCATTGATTCGGTGACGTTGGACATGCTGGTAAGCTACCGCAGAATTGAGAACGTGCAAATCAGACTCACCGGCGACGCAAGGAAATTCGCCCTCTCGAACAAGATGCACTCCGGGCAGACCATCACGCCGGAAGACGGTGGCAAGTCCTGGCTGTTCCGCATTCCGGCGGTTCCGCTTGAAGTGGCCGTGCCGTGGATCATGTCGCAAAAAGGCGATGCGATTCCGCTGGCTCCGCAGGAAGTCGTCGATGCGGTGAAAGCCGCCGCACAGAAAATTTGCTCTCTCTGCCGGCCAGCTTGACGCCGACAAACAGAGGGGACGTGCTTCCCCGTTGAACCATAAACATTTATATATCCGCGTCCCTTCCCGGAGGTACGCGGATTTTTTTATGCATGTCGCTGTCGTTCAAAGGATATTCCTCGGCATGCCCAAACGGGACGGGACGCGGACGGGACGGACGGGACGCCGTCCCGTCCGCGTCCCGACATGAAAGGACTTTCAATTTTTTTCTCTCCGTACAAATTCTGCCTGAAAAGCCGCGTCCCGTCCGCGTCCCTTCTGCGTCCCTTCATATGAACCGCCCTGCTCCCGACGTAAATTAATGCTGTAACAAAAATCAACGATACGGAGACAAAAATGACGTTCAGACAACTTGACGAAAGAGACCGGAATCTCTTCACCCTCATGAGAGCGGTCGACTACGGCCGCCTCTTAAATTTCATCATCCGCGATGGCCATGCCGTCGCCACACCGCAGAGCCGCAAAGTGCGCTCACGGAAAATCGGCGCGGACAAAATCAATCGACACGCCAGCCGCCCGGACGGTGACTTCATCCTTACCGAAAAGCATGAGGAATTTCTTGCCATCATCCGAGCAACTGCCGATGGAATCATCAACGTAATCCAAATCCAAGCCGGACTGCCGGTGTCGCTGGAAATAGAGGAGAGCGTCACATCCATCTAACCGGGCCGATAACCCTTTTCCATATATAAAAAGACGATAACAGGTATTTAGCTGACCAACCAGCCGAACAACGGAGGTGGTCGGGAATGCCGCCAGAATAATGGCGCAACCCGACCACCTCCATTTTTTTGACGGCTTCCCGACCGCTCCGCCGAGGCAAAACTCAAGGAGCCGTCGAAATGACGCAGAAAAACAATCAGTCCGTCCGCAATGCGGAAGCCGCCGAAAATGCCAATCACATCCCGACGTTCGAGGAAGTGTATGCCATCCCGTATGTGCAGGAATCCATACGTTCCCTGCTCATGGCAAACAGCATGCTGTTCCCCTATCTCGCGTCCTACGAGGATGACCTGCGGCAGGAGATGCTTATTTTTCTGGCATCCTCGCTGGATTGTTATGATTCCTCAAAATCGGACATCAAGACTTTCTGCCGGATGAAACTGGAAACCGGGTTGATTCGCGCTCGCCGCCAATATCGGTCGGAGAGTCAAAAAGCCATCTCCTGTGCTATCCCACTGGACAAGCTTGTCGCCGCCGAGCAGGAGGACGACTGCGGCGTTTCGTCCGGAATCCGCCGCAAAACGGAATTCTATGCGGAATCTCCTTTCGAAAAAGAAGCGTTGGACGAGGACTTGCAGGATGTCTTGAATTCGCTATGCCAACAAGACCGGAAGATTTGCGAATCGCTTCTCGACGGGATGCCCCTGACACAAATTCATGAATCCCATATTTGCTCAAAACGCTACCTTTTCAAACACGCATTGCCGCGAATCAGGAAAATCATGCAGGCAAAGAAATTTTAAAATTTCTCAGAAAAAGCGGTCCTGATTTCAAAAAAATTGGAGATATACCCGGTGTGACAAAAATCACCCAACACAAGGAAAGACAATATGAGCAACACAGACTTCATCATCACTGAACCGGCGGGCGAATACCACGCCCGCAGCCGCAGGGGCGAATTTATGTCCAGCCACATGCTGGCCGACTTCCGGGAAAGCCCCGCGCTCTACCGGAAAGAAATCCTCGACGGGATCGAGAATGCCGAATCTCCGGCGTTCGTTCTCGGACGCGCCGCGCACTGCCTGATTCTGGAGGGCAGAGCCGAATTCGACAGCCAGTATCTCGTCGCGGACGGCCCCGTGAATCCGAAAACGGGCGAACCGTTCGGCAAGGCGACGAAGGCCTATATGGAATGGCGTGCGGAGCAGAGCCGGGAGATCGTTTCCGGCCGGGACTACAACTTCATCATGAAATTGCAGACCTCCGCGTGGCTTCATCCGGTCGCGTCGGAACTGCTTTCCGACGGCGTTGCCGAAGGCGTGGTCCGGGCGGAATACTGCGGCGTGCCGTGCCAAATCAGGATGGACTGGTTCAGTCCGAAATCCGGACTGGCCGATTTCAAGACCTGCGATTCGCTGAAATGGTTCGAATCGGACTGCCGCCGCTACGGCTACCTTTTTCAGATGGCGTTTTACAGGGCGGTCATCCGAAAAGCGACAGGCCGGAATATTCCCGTCCATGTCATCGCCGTTGAAAAGAATGAACCGCTTTCAACCGGGGTGTGGAAGCTTACGGACGAGGTTCTCGACCTTGCGAAGCTGACGAACGAGGCCGCGCTCGAACGCTACAGTCGATGCTGCGCCAGCGGAATTTGGCCGACCGGCTACGAAGAAACCCGAATCATCGATACACTGTGAGGCGCATCATGTCTGAAATCAGAATCTGCAATTCCGCAACCGCATTTCTGGATGACGTGGCCTTCGAGCGGTTCAAATACCGGCGGTTCATTTTTACGCCGGAATTCGCCGGTGAGCTGGCGTCGGAATGCGAGTTTGAATCCTCATACTGGAACGATGAAACGGTGAGAGAACTCGCCTATGCGATGGAGGAAGGGCTGTGGAATCCTGACCGCAGTTATTTCCCGATAGTTTTCGATCCGTTCGGCGTATGTCTCGACGGGGCAAAACGGATTGTCGCCTGCGCGTTGTCCGGGAAGCCCGTCCAGATGAACGTCCTCGTCGCCACCGACAAGGAACTCAGCGCCGGCCGCGACAGCATTCTTGCCCGCATTCGCAGAGGTGCGCGGTGACGCGCCGTTCGCACAACAGAACAACCCAAAACTTTTAAGGAGATTTTATCCATGGGAATGCTTGAAAACATTCAGACGGGGCGGGAAAACAAGCCGCCGAGGATCATGATCTACGGAAGCGAAGGCGTAGGAAAGTCTACGTTCGGCGCGTCCGCACCGAATGCCGTCTTCGTTCAGACCGAGGACGGCCTCGGCGAGATCAACTGCAGGAAATTTCCGCTGGCGCATTCGCTGTCGGAAGTCATGGCGGAACTGATTGCGCTCCGCGACGAGCCGCACGAATTTCAGACCGCCGTGATCGATTCGGCGGACTGGCTGGAACGGCTGATCTTTGACGAGGTCTGCCGTGAGTTCGGCGTCCGCAACATCGAAAAGGCCGATGGCGGCTACGGCCGCGGATACACCCACGCCCTCACTCACTGGCGCAAGGTCATCGCGCTCCTCAACGAACTGCGCGAGAAACGCGGC
>MWCA01000113.1 GCA_002069785.1 Lentisphaerae bacterium ADurb.Bin242
ACGTACGGCGGACACACGCTCTCGTGCGCGGCCGCGCTCGCCAACCTCAAAATTTTCGAGGACGAGCACCTGGTCGAGCGCGCCGGCGAAATCGGCAAGTACATCCGCGCCGGGCTCGAGAAACTGTTCGAATACCCGATCGTGGGCGATGTCCAGGGAATCGGCACCCTGTGGGCGGTCGAGCTCATGGCGGACCGCAAAACGCGCAAGCCCCTGAGCGTGGACGCCGGAAGCTGGATCCGCGACTGGTGCTGGGACAACGGCATGATCCTGCGAAACAACCGCAACATGCTCGTCATCGCGCCCGCGCTGATCATCTCGAAAGAAGAGGTGGACCGCGTGATGGATTTCCTCCACCGGGGAATCCGGGCCGCGATGAAACATTTCGGCCTCTGACCTATCCCTCCCGCCGGGAACGTTTCCTCAAAAAAACGTTTCCGGCGGGACCTTCCCGCGAAAAAGTCCGGCGGCCCTGTTTGCAATCTTCCGGATCGATGATATTTTATCCCGAAAACAACGGACGGAACAAGATGGCGAATTTGACTCCGAAACAATGCCTGAAACGCTTTCTCGAGCTTCTGCGGATGACCGACATGGCCTACGCGAAGATTCTGAAAAAATGGAATCTCTCGCTCAATACGACCTGGGCGCTGGAATATCTGAACGATCACCCGGAAGGAGTGGAGCCGGCGGTCCTCGCGGATTCGACCCGGATGCTCCGCCAGACCATCACCGTCGTCCTGAACGATCTGGAAGCAAAGAACTGGATCGTCCGCATTCCGCAGTCGGTCGACCACCGCCGGAAATTGATCTGCCTCACGAAAGCGGGCAAGGCGTTCGCCGGAAAGGTCCTCGGGGAGATCGAGGAGATCGAACTGGCTTCGTTCTCCTCCATGACTCCCGCCGAACGGAAAACCCTGCTCGAACTTACCGGACGGTTCTACGAAAGCATTGCAGGAGCCGGACGGCGATCCGTCTGAAAATGAAAAAGGCCCCCTGCCGCCTTTCGACGACGCAGAGACCTTTTTGACGGTTTGTTTCTTTTCTTAATGAAACGGAACTACGGGGTTCCGGAATTCGCGCCGCTCCCTTTGAACACGGGGACGGGCATCCAGCCGTTGGAAGACTCGGTGAACTCGCGGCAAGTCAAAATCCAGAGAATCACTTTCTTGTTTTTGAGCCATTCGGCGTTCCGGGAGGCTTTCCGGTAGAGATTGATCCGCACGATGCTGGAAGCGGAACCCTTGACGCCGATCCGGTCCACCGGCATCTTCAGTTCACAGGCAAGCTGTTCTCCCAGACCGGCATCCTTTGCCAGCATGTCGGCGCCGTTCGAAAAGATGAGGATGTGGCTGTCTCCCAGCAGAAGCACGGGGCTGTTTTCGTCAAAAGCATTGCCCTTGACTTCCCGGACCGTCACGGATTCGGACGCGGGGGCTTTCGCGTTCAGGGACACCGCCAGATCCCCGCTGATCCGGAGGGTCTTGTCCTCCGTCCGGAAAGGAGTTTTCCCTTCCATTCCGATGACTTCTTTCAGTTTGCGCGCCGCCAGAAGGATTCCGGCCGGACTCCAGTGGGCGTCCGTCTTACAATATACATTCCGATCCCGGGCGGCAAGGAAGTCATCGGTCAGGTCCACCACAGTAATCCCCCTGGCGCGAAGCTCCGCATAAAAGGGTTTGAGATACTTCGCCGCGTCGCCCGGCTTCCAGCCGCCGAAAGGATAGACCGCGAATTTCGGGGGAACCGGAACCAGGATCAGGCGGATTCCCGCCGCTTTCAAGGCGTCGTTGAAGGCCTGAATCGCGGGAATGGGATCGGGATTTTTGAGAGCGACGGAAGCCTTCGCCGCCTTTCCGGCGGCCAGTTCCCCCCGCGAGAGATGCTCCAGTTCATTCCGGCTGTAAAGCCAGCCGTCCGGACCTTGGAGGGTGATGGTCCCCGGGACGGCTTTCTTCACCTGTTCCCCGGCGAAATCCGACAATTCCGCGGCGTTTCCCGCGACTCCGATCAAGATGCACAAAACGATCCCGATTTTCTTCATGGCTTTGTTCCTGCCCTGCTGATGAAAGTTGAAAAGGTTGGAATGACAACGATGTGCGGAAACCCGGACAGGATTACTGCCGGACCGCAGCCTTCGGACAGAGGAGAAGGGCGTCGACAATCCGCTCCGCGGTATGGCCGTCCCACAATTCCGGGCGCTGCGGAAGACGATCCGTCTTCAAGGTTTCCCGGTAGGCCGCCCGGATTTTCTCCACGGAGTTGCCCACGAGGATGGAAGCGCCGCCGTATTCTTTCAGTGTGACCGGACGTTCCGTATTCCAGCGCAGCGTCAGGCACGGGGTTCCCAGCACGCAGCATTCCTCCTGGAGTCCGCCGGAATCGGTCAGCATCAGCTTCGCCCCCATGTTGAGGCGGAGCATGTCGTGATAGCCGAGCGGATTCATCAGGATGACCGTACGCCGGACTTTTTCCAGGAGGCCGAAGGTTTCCAGCTGCTTCCAGGCGCGGGGATGGATGGGCCACAGGAGCGGCATGTCGGCGGCGACTTCGCCGGTCAGGAAGCCGATCAGCGGTTCGAGGGTCTCGATCCGATCAACGTTGCTCGGCCGATGCATGGTCATGACCGCGAAACCGTTTTCCGGCAGGGCCGGGATGTCCTGTTTCAACAGCAGTTCGCGGCGGACGATCTCCTCCGGAGTGCGCGCCGCCGCCTTCGCCCGCTGGGCTTCGAGGGTGTCGATCATGATGTTGCCGACGAAGACGATCCTGAATTCGGGAACGCCCTCCTTCCGGAGATTTTCACTGGAAATCCGGTCGGGCGTCAGCAGAAGGTCGGCCAGACGGTCCGTGACCAGACGGTTCACTTCCTCGGGCATGCCGATGTCGCCGGAGCGTAATCCCGCCTCGATATGGGCCAGTTTCACATGCTCTTTCTTCGCCGTGATCGAACAGGCGCAGGTCGCATTGACATCGCCGACCACCACGATCCAGTCCGGTTTTTCCGCCTTCACCACCTTTTCGAATTCGATCATGGTCCGCCCGACCTGTTCGGCATGGGAGCCCGACCCGATGTTGAGGTGGGTGTCCGGCTCGGGAATTCCGAGGTCGATGAAAAAAGAGTCCGACATCCGCACGTCGTAATGCTGTCCGGTATGCACCAGAAGATGCTTGACCTCCGGGTGCTTCGCCAGTTCCCGGCACAGGGGTGCGATTTTCATGAAGTTCGGCCGGGCGCCGACCACACTGATCATTTTCATACGGAATTCCTATCGTTATGCAAACTCAAAAAACACGTTTCACCGAACTCCCCGGGACCGCCGGTATTCCGCCATCGTCCGGGCAATGCCGTCGTCCAGGGTGATCCGCGGACGCCAGCCGAGCGCGCGGGCGCGGGCGCCGTCCAGAAGTTTTCGAACCATGCCGTCGGGTTTCGACGCATCCCAGGCGATCCGGCCCGTATATCCGGCGGCCGCGGCGATCTTCCCGGCCAGTTCCCGGATGGTGATGTCGCTGCCGTATCCGATGTTGACGATTTCGGGGTCGTCATGATTCTGAAGGAAAAAATACACCGCGTCGGCAACATCGTCCACATGGAGGAATTCGCGCAGAGGAGTTCCCGTGCCCCACAGGACAACTTCGGGCGTCCGGTTCTCCGCCGCCTCCGTGAACCGCCGGATGAAGGCGGGGAAGACGTGGCCGTTTTCGAGGTCGTAGGTATCGTTGGTGCCGTAGAGGTTGCAGGGCATCAGGCTGACGGCGCCGAATCCGTATTCCCGGGCCAGATAAAGGCAGAGCTTGTATCCGGCAATCTTGGCGAGGGCATACCCCTCGTTGGTTGGTTCCAGGGGACCGGTCAGCAGATACTCCTCCCTGATCGGCTGCGGCGCCTTGCACGGATAGATGCAGCTCGACCCGAGGAAGCAGAATTTCCTTACTCCGTTCCGGAAGCTCTGCATGATCACGTTGTTCTGGATTTCGAGATTTTCGAGCAGGAACTCCGCCGGATGGGTCTTATTGTCCATGATTCCGCCGACCTTGGCGCCGGCGAGGACGACATATTCCGGTTTTTCCGCCTCGAAAAACGCCTTGACCGCCGCCGGATCGCGCAATTCCAGCTCGGCATGGGTCCGCGTGAGAAGACGGGTGTATCCCTCCTCCTCGAATTTGCGGACCACGGCGCTGCCGACCATTCCGCGATGGCCGCAGATGAAAATCCTTGCCTCCTTCGGAATCAAAAGCCCACCTCGTAACCGGGATTGTCGAGAAGACGCAGGTCGCCCGCCACCATGATTCTGACCAGCTTTTCAAAACGGACTTCCGGTTCCCAGCCGAGCCGGCGCCGGGCCTTTTCCGGATTTCCCAGCAGCTGTTCCACTTCGGCGGGACGGAAATAGCGGGGATCGATCCGCACCACCGGGCGGCCGGAAGTCGTGTCGATTCCGATCTCGTCAATGCCCTGTCCGTGCCATTCGATTTTCCGTCCGAGCTCCCCGAACGCCTTCTCGATGAATTCCCGCACGGTGTGCATTTCGCCGGTGGCAATCACATAGTCGTCGGGACAGTCCTGCCGAAGCATCTGCCACATGGCCTTCACATAGTCGGGCGCATAGCCCCAGTCGCGTTTTGCATCGAGGTTGCCCATGTAAAAGCAGTCCTGGAGGCCGCGGTGAATCCGCGCCGCCGCCATGGTGATCTTCCGGGTGACGAAGGTCTCGCCGCGCCGGGGCGACTCATGGTTGAACAGAATCCCGTTCGACGCATGGAGGCCGTACGCCTCGCGATAGTTCCGGGTGATCCAGTATCCGTACTGCTTCGCCACCGCATAGGGACTGCGGGGATAAAACGGCGTGGTCTCCGACTGCGGCACCTCCGCGACCTTCCCGTACAATTCCGAAGTCGACGCCTGATAGAACCGCGCCGGAACCCCGGTCTCCCGGATCGCGTCGAGAAGCCGCAGGGTGCCGACGGCGTCCACATCGGCCGTATATTCCGGCACCTCGAACGACACCTTGACGTGACTCTGCGCGCCGAGGTTGTAAATCTCGTCCGGATGGATCTTCTCGATCAGGCGGCTGAGGTTGCTCGAGTCGGCCAGATCCCCGTAATGAAGGAACAGGCGCACACCCTCCAGATGGGGGTCTTTGTAAAGATGATCGATCCGGCCGGTGTTGAAGGTGCTGGCCCGGCGGATGATGCCGTGCACCTCGTATTCTTTTTCGAGCAGCAGCTCGGCAAGATAGGAACCGTCCTGGCCGGTGATTCCGGTGATCAGCGCTTTTTTCACTATTACCCTCCTGCGTGATTGAATTTGAAATAAACCGGCCGCCGCGGTCCGTCTTCAGAAATTTTCGAAATACCAGCGGGCGGCTTCGGCAAGCCCCTGTTTCACACTGAAACGGGGCACATATCCCAGCCGGGCGCGGGCCTTGTCGATGCTGGCCAGGCTGTGCGGGATATCCCCGGCGCGTCCGGGCCCGTAGTGCGGTTCGATTTTCGCGATCTCCGGATCGAATTCCGCCAGGTCCTCCCGCAGATACTGAAACAGCTGGTTCAGGGTGGTCCGCTCCCCGACAGCCACGTTGAAAACCTGATTGACCGCTTCCGGATTGCCGGTCAGAAGAGCCAGCTGGTTCGCCTGCACTATATTGTCCACATAGGTGAAATCCCGGGAATATTCGCCGTCGCCGTTGATGACCGGGCTTTCATGCTTCATCAGGGCGATGACGAATTTCGGGATCACCGCGGCATAGTCGCCGAAAGGGTCCTGACGGCGGCCGAACACATTGAAGTAGCGCAGTCCGACCGTCTCGATGCCGTAAAGCCTGCTGAAATTCTCCGCATAGAGTTCGTTGACATATTTGGTGATCGCGTAGGGGCTGAGCGGCCGGCCGATCTGGTCCTCCACCTTCGGAAGCGCCTCGCTGTCGCCGTAGACGGAACTGCTGCCCGCGTAGACGAACCGTTTCACCTTCGCCTCCCGGGCCGCGCACAGGATGTTCACAAAACCGGAAACATTCACTTCGGTGGTGGTCACCGGGTCCCGGACGGAACGCGGCACGGAACCGAGCGCCGCCTCGTGAAGCACATATTCGACGCCGTCCGCCGCCTTGCGGCACACGGCCATGTCACGGATGTCCCCCTCGATCAGGGTGAAGGCCCGGCTGCCGGCGAAGGGGGCAAGGTTCTCCCGTTTGCCGGTCATGAAATTGTCCAGGACCACCACCTCGTTGTTCCGGGCAAGCAGCGCTTCCACCAGGTTCGAGCCGATGAAACCGGCTCCGCCCGTCACCAGAATTCTCGAATTTTCCACTTGATCCATGGCTTCCTTCCAAACAATTTGACGCATTGAACTTCCGGCGCGGCCCCAAAACGGCAAAAAACACTGCGGAAAGCGGTTTTCTTACAGTCTTCCATCCACCACTTCCCTTGGAAGCACACCCTTGATATCGAAGATGACGGCGTTGCCGTTGCTGTATTTGCGCACATCCATGCCGGCGAATTCACGGTGGGCGACCGCCAGCACGATCGCATCATAGTCGCCCATCCGCAGATCCTCCAGCTTGTTGGTGGATTTCACGCCGTACTCGTGCCGGATATCCGCCGGGTCCGCCCAGGGATCATAAATATCGATTTCGCAGCCGAATTCCTGAAGTCCGCGCACCACGTCGATGGCCCGGGAATTACGGATGTCCGGACAATTTTCCTTGAAAGTGATCCCGAGCTGGAGGACTTTTGCGCCCAGGACCTTGCGTTCTTTCCGGATCATCAGCTTCACGATTTCGGCCGCGACGTATTTGCCCATGCCGTCATTGATGCGGCGTCCGGCCAGGATCACTTCGGGGAGGTATCCCAGCGCCTGCGCCTTGTGGGTCAGATAATAGGGATCGACCCCGATGCAGTGTCCGCCGACCAGTCCCGGTTTGAACCGGAGGAAATTCCACTTGGTCCCGGCCGCCTCGAGCACCTCGTTGGTGTCGATGCCGATCAGATGGAAAATCTTCGCAAGCTCGTTGACGAACGCGATGTTCAGGTCGCGCTGACTGTTTTCGATGACCTTGGCCGCCTCCGCCACCTTGATGCAGCTGGCCTTGTGCGTCCCGTTGCTGAGGATGCTGTTGTAGAGGGCGTCAACGATCTTCGCCACTTCCGGGGTGGAGCCCGAGGTGATCTTTAAAATCTTGGTGAGCGAGTGTTCCTTGTCGCCGGGATTGATGCGTTCCGGGCTGTAGCCGCAGAAGAAGTCTTTGTTGAACTTCATTCCGCTGAATTTTTCCAGCACGGGGACGCATTCCTCTTCGGTGCAGCCGGGATAGACCGTGCTTTCATAGATGACGATCGACCCTTTGCGCATGGTCCGGCCCACCGTTTCGCTGGCGCGGTGGAGCGGAGCGAGGTCCGGACGGTTATACTTGTCCACGGGAGTCGGCACGGTCACAATGAAGATGTCGCGGTCCCGGAGGTCTTCGAGGCTGTCGGAATATTGAAGATGCTTTGCCGCGGCCAGGTCCTCCTTGGAGGTTTCGAGCGTCACGTCCACGCCTTTGCGGAGCGATTCCAGCCGTTCGGCCTTCACGTCGAATCCGACAGTGTTGAACTTTTTTCCGAATTCCACGGCCAGCGGAAGTCCCACATAGCCCAGTCCGATCAAAGCAACCTTGATTTCCGACTTCTCAATCTTATCGAGCATGATGACAGCTCCTGAATATTTCAACTTTCATGGTTTGTTTTTTTTCAACGGAATATTCATTCCGCCGTTCCACGCGGCGGCTTTCGTTTCGGCCTCTTGCATTTCCTCAGGACTCCTTGCGGAAAGCGGCTCCGGCTTCCTCCACCCAGTCGACCGGCAGTTCCACATGCAGCGACATTTCCACCCAGTGGAGATTGACGATCACGCTCTTGCCGTTTTTCTTCCTCTCCACAATGGCATAATCCCCCTTGAACTCCCCCTTCCGGATCAGGACCGGAGTCCCGGGCGCCAGGCGGGGACAGACTTCCACTTTATGCTGCCTGGACAGCACCTCGAATTTCCGGACGATTTTCAGGTCTTCGAGCAGTTCCGCCCCCTGCGGTTCCGAAAGGAAGTTCACCCTCAACAGGGACGGATTGAGCTTGCCGATGTCGAACCCCTGCCGGCAGGTCGATGCGAAAACATATCCGGAAAACATGGGCAGCCAGCGGTTGTACACCCGGCGGGAATATTCGGTCGTCTTCTGCTGGAGCGGCAGGTAGGCGGGGACGTTCTGTTCCCGCAGCGATTCAAAAAGCATCCGCTCCCGTCTCGGCTTGGAAACAAAGTACATCCAGGATGTCCCCGGATGCACCGTCAGTATTTTCTTGAATTCGTCGTCGACCGGGTTGTCCATCATGGTCCCCTGCAAAACTTTTCCGGTTCATGAACCCGTTTTCTGGGTAGCGCGAAGCAATGAACTTTATACATAAAGTTCATGCGCCGCCCCGCTATTCCGAGCCTCATGCAAACAGGACGGAACCTTCGGGGAAGAAAAAACCTTGTGGAAAAAGTTCATCCCGTGAGTTTTCAATATAACCCCGTTTCCGGCGGATTTCAAACCGGAAAGCAGAATTTACGGACAGGCGGGATTGTGTCCGGTGAGACGGCGAAGGTCAAATGCCGGATTCTTTCCGGACCGTTTCACCTGTTTGTCCGCTTTCCCCGGCAATATAATATTGCAGAACAGATGTCAGCCAGCTTGCAAAAGTGTCGCCGATCTGATAATAGCCGCTTTCGGCAGGATGCAGCCCGTTGCTCTGGCGGAGGATTGTCTCCGGGTTCTGCGCATTGACGGGTTCCTCCACGGTCGGAAAATTGTGTTCCGCATCCAGGTTCAGGCATGTCGGTATGATCCGGATTTTCGGGTCGTTCCATGCGCTGATCTTCCGGAGATAGAAGCGGTTCAACGCAAAAGCATTTTTTCGATACTGCCAGGAGTGGTAGAGACATTGATAACTGGTTCCGAACGCATCCTGATCCGCGGGAGGCGGAACCAGTCCGATGCCGATCCACGTATTCGGGGCGGCTTCCCGCAAAGAACCCAGGAAACGGTCCATGGCACGGCTGATCCCTGAAATCGTTTCGTCCCTGTTTTCGTCGGTTGCGGCAGCGATATCGTTGGTGCCCAGCTGGATGGCGGCAATCTCCGGAGGGCGTCCTTGATTGTAACGGCTGAAAAATGCCGGAAAATCGAGTTTCCACCGCCCGTCCGGCTGTTCCCGGACGAATCGATTGGTTCTGTAGGAACCGGTTTCCGGAACTTCGGGTCGGCCCTCCCTGGCAAACGACGCCCAGGACCAGCCGCCATAGCCTTCATGCGCGACTCCGCCCCGGACCGGTTTTTCTCCCGCGCCGGCATGACTTCCGATCATTTCCAATTCCGGCAGCAGTTCGTGAATCCGTTTGACATAGTGCGTGTGGTCGGTCAGGCTGTCGCCGATCAGCAGGATGCTTTTTCCTCCGGCCAGTCCGGGTTTCCGGGAAACGACCGCCAGTTTCATCGTTCCGCTTTCCACAATCCCGCGGTCATCCAGCACGGAAAGCGACCAGTCGTACATGCCGGCATCCTTCTCCTCCGGGATGAAACTCCAGCGTTTGGCATGACAGCGGCCTTTCGGACACTTCACCTGAAAGGCGTAATGATCGGGATTGACGGTCAGAAAAACGTTGCGGAAATAGACATTGGCCTCGATCCCGGGCACGGCATACAGTACCGGCGGCAGGAGAAGTTTTGTGCTTTTATCCGGAAAAATACGCGTGAAGCCAAAATGTTTCAGTCCGGAAAGGAACTTTCTCATATTTCATCCTGTTCTGCCTCGTTGCGATCGCATCGCGGAAACTCATTCCGATGGAACTCGGTGAAATTCTTTTCCGTGGCCAGCCCGAAGATATCATCCAGCCGGTACTGGCAACTCATTTCCATATAATCCGGGTTCGTTTTCCATTCTTCGGCAATTTCGGACATGATCCGTTTGTCGCGGGCCAGTTTCGTTTTCACGGCCGCCGTGTTGTAGTTGTTCGCCCGGCAATCGGAGCCCCATAATACCCGGCAGCCCGGATTGAAGCCTGCCAGATATAATTTCCGGAGGACTTCTTTCCGGTAAACCGCAGGTGTTCCCGGCGTCAGTTCCGCAAACATCCGCAATCCAAGGTCGTGCAGGACATTGTTTTGCGCGGCGCGGAGTTTCCCATAGACGGCGATGTATTCGTCGCACCACGGCCAGCCGATGTGGGCCAGCGCGAAAGTCAGGCCCGGAACACGGATCAGGCATTCAAAGGCAAGCGGCCTCGTGAAGTGTCCGGATTCATAATGATCGAATAAAATCCCCGAATGAAACAGCACCGGAATCTTGAGGACGGCGATCCGCTTCAGAACCTCCAGAACGTCCCGTACCTTGAAATGATTCGGGATGATCTTGAATCCGCGAATGCCGACGGAAACGGCGTGTTCGATTTGTTGATCCGCATCGGATTCCGTCGGGTCCAGCCAGAAGAACGGCAGGAAACCGGGCGTTTTTGCGGTATACTCCATCACGTGTTCCAGCCGGAATTTCCAGTTCTGCGTCCGTTCCGGGTCGGGCCGGAAAGTGGCTGGAGGCAGGGAAAACAAATGTCCCCCGTCGATCCCGGCGGCAGCCGCCTTCTCCACGAAAATCTCCGGCGGGTCGACCGGCCCCGCCATCGGCATCAGGTGTATATGACAATCTTTCATTTCCAACAATCGCAATTCAAACGGGTCTTGGGCGTTCAGAAACTGAATAAAACATGTTCTCGAAAAAAATAAGAATTTTCCGCTTCACTCGATGGAAAGCATTACGTCCTTGATTTCCGTAACGGCGTCTTCCTTTTTTCCAAGGTTGAGGATGAGCAGGGGTTTGACTTTGAATGTGCCGACCGGGAAGATAGAACCGCGGATGCCCGGTTTTGTATCGATCCCTTTCGAAGTTCCCCGGATTGTTTTCCAGTCGGTTCCCAGATACCGGATCACGTCATAGTAGAGCGTTCCGCCCGGCTGGTGGAGCCGGAGCTTCGTTCCCGCCGGGAGAGCCGCCGACACTGGCGTTTTAAGTGTGACTGTCCAGGAACGGTCCTCCTGTTTGACGGATTCGATCTCTATCCCCAGAATATTGAAGTTGGGCAGATCGCTGAAAGAGGGATCGGTATTCCATACGATCCTTTTTCCGGCGAGATTGTTCCATCGGCTTCCATCCGTGATTTTCAGAACCCGGCCGCCTTTCGCAAGAGGTTCCGTAAGTTCGGTATCGGTGCCCCGCACGGCATTGACCTGGGCGAGATTGAACTCCCTGCCGTTTTTATCATACAGCTGGAATCCGAAATAAAGCGGAACATTTTCACCGGAAACCTTGCGGAAGGTTCCGGAAAGGGAATAGCGCCGGACCGGATCGATTACGATAAAATCTTTTGTGGTGAGAACCATCGGCCCCGCCCCGGAAAGGGCTCCGTCCGCTTTTTGTTCCAGTTTGAGCTTGGACCCGCCGACCAGCCAGTCTTCCGTTTGGTTGAAGGTTCTCTGCTGCGCCGGAAGGGCGGATGCCGTCATCATTGCGGCTGCCGTGAGAAATAATTTTTTCATTGGAAAATCCTCCTCTGCGGAATTTATCGTATTTTCAGAATCCGGACGTCACCGGAAGGGACATTCACTTCGATCATGCCATTCCGGACCTCAATCTTTTTTTCCGTCAATAGTTCGAAGATGTCCGAGGAAGCGATGCGGCTGACGTCGATTCGCACGGACTGCCCCTTCGGATCAAGCCGCTGCGGCTTGTCGGCGAACTTCGTGACTCCGGAATTGTTGATGAGATAGAGCAGCCAGCCGTCTTTCGTCCGGTTCAACCCATACTGGATATTTCCTTCGACTGAAACGGGAAGGAGTTCGCGGGAAAGTTCTTTCATCAGCCATTCGATTTCCGGAAAGCGGACCGGTTTCCCGAGCGCGGTATCCCGGAGCGCGGCCTCCTGTCCCTCCTTGTCATTCCCATACCAGGGCGTAAGCCAGCGCTGCATCCCGACAATCACGCTGCCTTTGCCGTAACGGTTCTTCGCAAAGAGGATTGTGCCGTCCGGAGCGGTCCGGATGCTTTTTGCACCCGTGAGCGTCACTTCATCCATCGTATAACAGCCTTTCGCAACACTTTTTCCGGTCGGGCGGAGACCCGCGAAATCCGCCGGAAAATCCTCGTTCAACTGACAGATGTTGAGGATAAGCGTCCCGCCGTTTTTCACATAATCGACAAGAATCTTCGCCATTCCGGGATTGCGCCCGTAATCCCCGATCAGGATCGCCGCCTTATAATTCGGCAGGGCGCGACGGAAGGAGTCCTGTTTCTCAAAGTCCGGCGTGACCGCATCGAAAATATCGCCGTACGGCTGATTGGCCATCACGCATTCGACCCCGTTCCGCATCTTTTCCAGCACACGGTTGTTCGGATAATCGAGAATCGTGGACATCACCGCATCCAGCATGAAGTCCGGCTGCGTATAATCATAGGTTGTGAACGCTTTCCCGCCGAAGCGGCAATATCCCCGGTTCGCGGGCGCCAGCAGAGCCACCGGCGTATACGGAATCCCGCGATCTGGATGATTTTTCGTAAGCCGGTAAAAATCGACATACATCTTTCCTTCTTCGGAGAGCCCCTGTTTTTCCGGCGGCGGCAAATGGAGAAAGAAACAGTTTTCCACCGCTTCGCGTTCCACGACGGAAGCACCGGAAAGCCAGACCATGTAGTAAGCCCTTTTTATGGAGGAAAGAGAAATTCCATAGTCCGGACCATGCCATTTGAGGCGGGGATGATCCTCCGAAAAAAGACTTCCTTCCGAGGTCCGTTTCCCTTTGGAATCGAAGCCCTCGAAATAACTGGCGACATACCAGAACCACGGAATGTCGAACTGGCGGGCGGCTCCCCGGCAGAACATCATCTGATTCTGCCAGAACACATAGTTGCGGGTGGTTTCAATGCCGATTCCGCCGGCTCCCCAATACGCCGCCAGATGGCCGATGCACCAGTGTCCTTCCCCGATCGAAAGACGGGCGGAATCGTCGAATCCGTATTCCAGAATCCGGTCGAATGTGGTCCGGAGCAATCCGGAAACATGCTCGTCCCGGTTCGCCGGCTTCGGGTATTTTTCTGTAACCAGACGGTCGATGTCGGCCTGCGTGATGGCAAAGTTGCTGCTGCCCGGAAGAATTCCCTTCTGGCGCTGCTTCTGGTGCAGGAGAAGTGCGTCATTTCCCCATTCACAGGTATTGAAACCGCGGAATTCCGGATGCTCCGCCAGCCATTTCCGGTAGGCTTCCTTGTTGTGCTTGAACTTTGCCAGATAGTAAATCCTTGCCAGTCCCGGACGGGAAAGCAGTTCCACGGTGAACGGTTTTCCCCGGGTGCATTTCAGCTCCAGCGGAAGTTTCTCCAGCGGGAAAGTGTAAGAACCGTCCGCCTGTTCTTCTTCCCGGAGGATGAAACGGTACTGCACATTGCGGAAACAATCCATCGCGGCCAGTTTCCGGATGTTTTCCGGCTGCGACGCCGATGGGGTCAGGTAATCCGGCAGCAGCGCGCCGGTATAAACCGGAGGGGACAATTGTATCTGCTTCAGGTAAAAATCGAACTGGGAATGGAAATCGCGTCCGCATGTCTTTTTGAGTTCCCAATCCTTCGGCATATTCCCATATTCCGCCGCTTCGGACAGCCGTTGTTCTTGCGCAAACAGCATTGCGGATACGGCCACGCAGCTTCCGGCAATAAAAAGTTTCAGATTCATTCTTGTCTATTCCTTATCTTTAAAGTCATGGATAATGCGGAACCGGACAGGACCGCTCAATCCATGGTTCTGGCGGTCAGCCCGATTTCGCCGTTGTCATAGCCGTAATAACGGATCTTGTGAGGCGGCTTTCCCAGCCGGGAATAGTGAATTCCTTCGCTGTGCCCGTCCGCAAAAGCGATATTGACCTTGTTGTTGTGGCGCGGCGATACGCACAATGCGGAACCGCCGCCCCCTTTATGAAAATAGAAGTTCTGGACGCCGCCGGTCGTCACGGAGTCCGCAAACAGCGGGAATCCGCCGATATTCTTGTTCTGGCCGGAATAGAAATGAAACACATGACCGAAGAATGGATCGGCGTTGTAGGCTGTGCCGATCTTCTTGATATATAAATAGGCGCCGGGTTCGACGACCTGGGAATAATAGGTGTTATCCGCATTGACATATGCCATTCCGTAAAGATGGGCCTGCGAGGTCGGCGTCTTGCCGACCGGACAGTAATAAGCTTTCATGTCTCTGGCCGGTGTGCTGTAATAAGTGCTGCTCCCGAACGGAAGCAAACCGCTCCAGTCCGATCTGCCGAAGAGAGCATACCAGTTCAGTTGAGTTCCATAGTTGTAGTAGTTGATGGCATTCAGCATCCAGCCGTTGTAGGTATCCACATAAAGCGTCGTGGTCAAGCCCAGCGTCTTGAGCTTGCCGAGACAGGAAACCGACTGGGCGGTCTGCCGGGCCTTGTTGAGGGCGGGAAGAAGCATCCCGGCGAGGATCGCGATGATCGCAACCACAACCAGCAGTTCCACGAGAGTGAAAAAACGCCGTTTCATAACAAGTCCTCCATGATATGTTTGAAAATCAACCTCATAAAGCCTCCTCTGTTTTCTGCAATATAATTATATCATACTTTCTCAATTTGAAAATGGAAAATAATCTATTTGTGATGTATAATAATATAAATCTGAAAGGTCAAGGCGCATGATGAATCCTTCTGATTCTCTGATGGAATGGTATAAGAAAAAACCGGTCGATGTCATCGGGTCACGGCTTTGCGGCCTGCCGTTTGTGCTTCTGAACGCGGGGAACACGGAATATGTCAAGCACATAGACTACATAAGGTACGATTACCCGTTCTATGTATTCGAGCACATCGAAAAAGGAATGGGAACCATTTGGATCAACGATACGTTATACGAGGTGAAAGCGAGCGACGTTTACATTCTCCCCGCCCATGCCAGCCATAAACTGCACCCGGATGGACTTCATCCATGGAGCAAGACCTATTTCGTGTCGGTCGGTCCGCTGGTGGATCATCTGCTGGAAGCTTTTTCCCTGAAAGGAAAATATCACTTCAAAAATTGCGGGAATACGGAATTGCATCGGCTTTTCCGGGAAATGCTTGAAATCAACCAGCTGCCGGAAACGGAAAAATATGAAAAAGGCGCCGGAAATACATTTAAAATCATACAGATTCTCTCCCATTTCCGCGAACCGTCCGGACAGCGGTCCCTGGAGGCCATCAAAATATATTATTATCTGGACCGTACCCTGTTTGAAAAACTCAATCTGGACAAGATGAGCCGGGAACTGGGCATGTCCCGCTGCAAAATGATCAACCTGTGCCGGGCTGAACTGGGGTCGACGCCCTACGACCTTCACCTGAGAAAGCGGCTGGAACTGGCTCGGCAGCTTCTGGCTCAGAATCCAAACCTGAGAATCAATGAAATTGCTCTTCAGCTCAACTTTCACGACCAGTATCATTTTTCGCGGCTGTTCAAACAGAAGGAGGGAGTGTCCCCCTCCTCCTACCGGAATAAAATGCGGCAGAATCCGCCGTGAGCTTTCCCGCGTTCAAATTCCGCGCCCGCCTTTCGGGTCTTTTCC
>MWCA01000114.1 GCA_002069785.1 Lentisphaerae bacterium ADurb.Bin242
GGATACGCGCAGGAGGCAGAGTTCTGGGGAGTCGCCGGACTGCTTCACGACATCGACTTCGAGGAGTTTCCCGCGGAACATTGTGTCAAGGCGGAGGAATTGCTGCGGAATGCCGGAGCGGAAGAGCCCCTGATCCACGCGGTCCGCAGCCACGGCTACAACCTGACGGCAGACGTCAAACCGGAACACGAAATGGAAAAGGTTCTGTATGCCGCGGATGAATTGACCGGGCTGATCTGGGCCGCCGCGCTGATGCGTCCGTCGAAAAGCATCCGGGACATCGAAGTGAAGTCCGTCTGCAAAAAATACAAAAGCAAAGGATTTGCCGCGGGCTGTTCCCGTGAAGTCATCGAGGCCGGCGCGGAGATGCTCGGCTGGACACTGGATGAACTGATCGAAAAAACCATTCTCGCCATGCGGTCCTGCGAGGACCTTGTGGAACAGGAAATGAACTCGGACGGGAGTACGGAATGAAAAAGGAAAAACATTCTCATCCCCATCCGCATCCTCATGCGGATGGTCTTTCTTCCGGACACCCGGAACAGGGTCATGCGCATCCCCATTCCCACGGAGGCACGGAGGATTATCTCGCGGCGGTCGCCGAATACCGCAAAACCTTCCCGAAAAAGCGGGATGTTCTGGAACAGACGCCCGATCCGGCTGTCCGGGAGATGCTTCTGCATCTGGAGGAGGCGGGAGTGGAAACAGTTTTCGACCGTTTCGACCGTCAGCAGCCGCAATGTTCTTTCGGCATGGCCGGGGTCTGCTGCCGGAACTGCTGCATGGGACCCTGCCGCGTCACGGCCAAGTCGCCGAAGGGCGTCTGCGGCGCGGACGCCGATCTGATCGTCGCCCGGAATCTGCTGCGGAGCGCGGCAGCCGGGACGGCGGCGCACGGGGTGCGCGGACGCGAGTCCATGCTTGCCTTGAAGTATGCCGCGGAAGGACGCATTCCCGTGCCGATCGAGGGAAAAGAAAAAATCCTTGCCGTCTGCGCGAAATTCGGGTTCGACACAAAGGGAAAAACGCTCGAAGAACTGGCGCTTCAGGTGGCGGATGCGCTTCTGGAGGATTTGTCCAGGACGGTGCCGGGGATTCACAAAACCCTTTCCGCCTATGCGCCGAAGGAACGGTTCCAGACGTGGGAAAAGCTCGGGATTCTTCCGATCAGCCCCGCGCATGAAGTTTTCGAGTGTCTTCACCGCACGACCACCGGCACTGAAGGCGACTGGCGCAATTGTATGACGCAGTTCCTGCGCACCGGTCTGGCTTTCGCCTGGTCGTCGTGCCTGGGCTCCGCCATCGCAATGGACTGTCTTTACGGACTGCCCCGGCGGCGGAAATCGATGGTCAACACCGGGGCGCTCCGTCCCGGATATGTGAATATTGCCGTTCACGGGCACTCCCCGCTGCTCGTGAGCGAAATCGTCCGGACCGGACAAACGAAAAAAATGCGGGAGGAAGCGAAGAAGCAACATGCGAAAGGGATTCAATTTTACGGGATTTGCTGTTCGGGCCTCTCGGCGATGTACCGGTATGGAGGCGTGATCCCGCTTTCCAACGCGGTGGGTTCGGAACTGATCCTCGGCACGGGCGCGCTCGACCTCTGGGTGGCGGACGTTCAGGATGTTTTTCCCTCCATCATGGAGGTCGCGAAATGTCTCCGGACCACGGTCGTCACGACCAGCGATTCCGCGCGGCTGCCCGGAGCGGAGCACTATGCGCTGGATCACCACCATTCCAACATGGCGGAAATCCGCGTGATCGCGGAAAAGATCGTCCGCCGCGGCATTGAAAGCTTTGCCGCGCGGCGTAACGTCCCGGTCAAGATTCCGAAGCATGAGGTCGAAGCCGAGTTCGGATTTTCGGTGGAATGGGCCGCAAAGCATTTTCCGGGCGGGCTCCGCACGCTCGCGGAAGCGCTCGAAAGCGGAGAGATTCTCGGGATCGTCAATCTGGTCGGCTGCAACAATCCGCGGGTGATCTATGAGAAGGCGATCGCAGACATCGCGGACCGGCTGATCCGGAACAATGTGCTGGTCCTGACGAACGGGTGCGCCTCCTTTGCCCTTCTGAAACTCGGATTCTGCTCGGTCAAGGCGCTGGAACGCACGGGAGCGCCGCTCCGGAACTTCCTGAAGGACCTGCCGCCGGTCTGGCATGTCGGGGAGTGTCTGGACAATGCCCGCTCCTCGGCGTTTTTCGCAGGAATCGCGGGCGTGTCCGGAAAAACGGTCCCATCGATGCCCTACGCGTTTATCAGCCCCGAGTGGAGCAATGAAAAAGGCATCTGCGCGGCACTGGGATTCCGGCTGATGGGCGTTCATTCGTTCCATTGCGTTCCGGCTCCGACACAAGGTTCGCCGGCCGTGACGGAATTTCTGACGCACGGAACGAAGGAGCTTCTCGGTTCGGAAATGGTCGTCGAGGTTGATCCGGACGTTCTCGCCGAACGGATTCTGGTTCATCTGAAAGAAAAAAGAAAACAGCTTCAATGGAAAACAATATGAAATTTTTCAGGAAATCTCTGCTTTTACGGACTCTTCCGGTTTTGCCGCTTCTTGCCGCCGCGCTGTCCGGCTGCTCGGAACCGAAAACTTCCGGCATGGTCAAGGTGGCTTATCTGCCGATCACCCACGCGCTGGTGCTGTATGAAACCGCCCGCTCGAAAGATGTTCAGGTCGAGCTGGTCAAATACGGCTCCTGGCCCGAACTTCTCGACGCGCTCAACACCGGACGCGTCGATGCGGCTTCCGTCTTGATCCAGCCCGCGATGAAGGCCCGCGAACAGGGCATCGGCGTAACCGCGATCGCGCTCGGACACAAGGACGGCAACGTGGTCGTGGTCGGAAAGGAGATTGCCGACGCAAACGAACTTCGCGGAAAGACGTTCGCCATTCCGCACCGGAGTTCCTCGCACAACATCCTGTTCCGGGAAGTGCTCGAAAGAAACGACATTCCGGAAAAGGAAGTCAAACTCATCGAACTGCCGCCTCCGGAAATGCCTTCCGCCCTCGCTTCCGGACGGATTGCCGGATATTGCGTCGCCGAACCTTTCGGAGCGATTGCGGTGAACGGCGGATACGGCAAGCTCCTGTATCAGTCCAACACGCTGTGGGGCGATTCCATCTGCTGCGCGCTGGTCGTGAACGACCGTTTCCTGCGGGAGAAGCCGGAACTGGCGAAAAAATTTGCCTCGGAATATCACAAGGCGGGAAAACGTCTTGCCGAAAAAGGCCGTACGCTGACCGATGCCAAGGAATTCCTGAAGCAGCCGGAACCGGTGCTGGCGAAATCGCTGGAATGGATCGCCTACGACAACCTGAAAATCTCGCGGACAGCCTATGACGTCCTGCTGGAAAAGGTCAGAAAATATGGAATCTCAGACAATCCGCCCTCTTTTGATACATTCGTAAAAGATATTGAGAAAACGGAATGAAATTTTTTGTCAAATCCAGAACCATAGCAATCTCGTTTGCCGGGCTGCTGCTCCTCTGGTGGGGCGCAGCCCGTTTCGGGCAATTCGGGGAGGCGCTTTTTCCGACTCCGTGGGCGGTGGCGAAGGCCCTGGCGGAGCTTTTCCGCAGCGGAGTCATGGCGGAAAACATCGAGAGCAGCCTGTACCGCTTCACGGTCGGCTATCTGCTTTCGGTCGTCTCCGGAGCGCTGCTCGGACTGCTGATCGGCTGGTACCGGCGTTCGTTCGAATATGCGAATCCGGTCCTTCAGCTGCTGCGTCCGATCGCGCCCGTGGCGTGGATGCCGTTCATCGTGCTGCTGATCGGAATCGGCAACATCCCGGCGATCGTCATCATCTTCCTTGCCGGATTCTTTCCGGTTCTTCTGAGCACCGCCGGAGCGGTCCGGAACATCGATCCGGTATATCTGAAGGTGGCGGCCAACTACGGCATCGGCGAACCGGAAGTGCTGTACAAAATTGTGTTTCCGGCCGTGTTTCCGGCGGTGGCGAACAGCCTTCACATCGCCCTCGGAAGCGCATGGATCTTCCTGGTTTCCGGCGAGATGGTCGGGGCGCAGAGCGGACTCGGCTACATGATCATCGACGCCCGCAACAACATGCGTACGGACCATCTTCTCGCGGCCATGGTGGTGATCGGGGCGATCGGATTCCTGCTCGATCTCATCATCGGACGCTTTGAAAAATACATTCTGAAACGGTGGGGACAGGACCATGTATATTGAAGTCAGAAACGCGGTCAAGCAGTTCCTCTGCAAAAATCCCGCCGGAGGAGACGAGAAGTTCGTCACCGTGCTCGGCGACGTCTCGCTTTCCATTGAAAGGGGCGAATTCGTCTGCCTGCTGGGACCTTCGGGCTGCGGGAAGACCACCCTGGTGAACGCCATGGCCGGATTTGAAAAACTCACCTCCGGCTCCGTGGTCATCGACGGGGAGACGGTCACGCGTCCTTCCCCCCGCTATGTGACGATCTTTCAGAATTACGGGCTTCTTCCCTGGCGCTCGGTCCGCAAAAACGTGGAACTCGGACTGGAATCTTCCGGTCTAACTCCCGAAGAACGGGATGTGACCGCGGAAAGATACCTGAAGCTGGTGAACCTTTCCGCGTTCGCCGAACAGCATCCGTGCCGGCTTTCCGGCGGACAGCAGCAGCGGGTGGCGATCGCGCGCGCCCTTGCGGTGAATCCGGAGATCCTTTTCATGGATGAACCGTTCGGGGCGCTCGATGCGATCACACGCTATAAACTGCAGAACGACCTGAGGGAAATTGTGCGGAGGGAATGCAAGACCGTTGTATTTGTAACGCATGACATCGACGAGGCGGTCTTCCTGGCCGACCACATTGTTGTCATGGAGCCCAATCCGGGACGGATCCGGAAGATCCTCCCGGTGAAACTTTCTCATCCGCGCGTCCGGAACGAATCCGGTTTCGTGGAACTCCGCAAAGAGATTTTTCGCGAGTTCTTCCACGTCTCCGACCGGTCCATCGAATATTTCATCTAGGAGTTTTTTGAATGAGCATCGCCCGGAAAATCCTTCACCTGAAAGAGGAACGCAATGCCGTGATCCTCGCGCACAACTATGTCAACGGGGAAATTCAGGACATCGCCGATTTCGTCGGGGACTCGCTGGAATTGAGTCTCAAGGCGAAAGCCTGTCGGGCGCCGGTGATCGTCTTCTGCGGAGTCCGCTTCATGGCGGAAACCGCCAAGATTCTTTCGCCGGACTCCATCGTGCTGCATCCCAATCCGAACGCCGGTTGCCCGATGGCGGACATGGCGGATGCATCGGCCGTGGCGCAATACCGGGCGGAACATCCCGACACCCTGATCGTCGCGTATGTGAACACCACCGCCGAAACCAAGACGGCGGTCGACATCTGCTGTACCTCCGGCAACGCGGAACGGGTGATCCGCACCATTCCTCCCGAACAGAAGATTCTGTTCCTGCCGGACGCCAACCTCGGCGCCAACCTCATCGCAAAGTTGAACCGTCCGATGGAACTCTGGCCCGGGTATTGCCCGACGCACCACCGCATTTTCCCGGAAACCGTCGAGAAGGCGCGCAAGGCCCATCCCGGCGCCTTGGTTCTGGTCCATCCGGAATGCCATCCCAATGTGGTACGTCTCGCCGATCAGTCGCTAAGCACGGGCGGTATGCTCAAGTTCGTGCGGGAATCCGAACACCGCGAATTCATCATCGGAACGGAGTGCGGCATCCTTCACCGTATGCGCAAGGACAACCCCGGAAAAAAATTCTATCCGCTCGAACCGAATCCGCTTTGTCCGAACATGAAGAAAATCACGCTGGAGGATGTCCTCTTTTCCCTTCAGGATATGGAACCTCGGATCAGGCTCAATCCCGAGGTCATCGGGAAGGCGCGCGCCCCGATCGAAAAAATGCTGGAGATCCGCCCATGAAAATCGCGGTCGGATTGTCCGGCGGCGTCGACTCCTCCGTCACGGCCGCCCTGCTCAAGGAGGCCGGACACGATGTCGTCGGCATCACCATGAAAATCTGGAAGGAAGGCAGATACCGCGGCGGGACGAAGGACGCCTGTTTCGGTCCGGGCGAGGCCGACGATATCGCCCGCGCGGAAGCCCTCTGCGCCCGGCTCGGAATCCCGTATCGGGTTTTCGATTGCGCGGAGGAATACGAAAAAGGAGTGCTCGACTATTTCCGGAAAGAGTATCTGGCCGGACGCACGCCCAATCCGTGCATCCGGTGCAACGTGTTCCTGAAGTTCGGCGTGCTTCCGTCCCTGGCCCGGAAATCCGGTCTCGAATTCGAACGTTTTGCCACCGGACACTATGCAAGGCTCCGGGAGGAGAACGGAACGGTTGCCCTCTATGCCGCCATCGATGAACGCAAGGACCAGTCCTATTTTCTGTATCGCCTGAAACAGTCGCAGTTGAAGGAACTCTTGTTTCCTCTGGGCGGTCTACAGAAAAGCGAAGTGCGCGAGCTGGCCCGGAAATTCGGTCTCGCGGTCAAGGACAAACCGGACAGCCAGGACTTCTACAGCGGCGACCACACGGAGTTGCTCGACACGCCGGACCGTCCCGGCCATATCGTGGACACGCACGGAACTGTGCTGGGAACGCATCGCGGATTCTGGCATTTCACCATCGGACAGCGCAAAGGACTGGGCGTGGCCGCTCCGTATCCGCTTTATGTGCTGGATCTGAACCCGTGCCGGAATGAAGTTGTGGTCGGGGCCGCCGCCGAAACGGTCTGCCATTCGTTTTCGATCGTCGATTGCAACTGGATTTCGGACACACCGGAAAACGGAGCCGCCGTGTCGGTCAAGATACGGTCGGCCTCCCGGCCCGTCGCGGCCATCGTGTCGGAAGCCGGAAACGGGACCTTCGTCCTGAACATTCCGGGAGGCGTCGCTTCGGCGGCCCGCGGACAATCCGCTGTACTTTACCGGGAAGGCCGGGTGCTCGGCGGCGGAATCATTGAAGAAATCGGAAAGGAGAATCCGGGATGAACCCGCTGATTCGAAAAGCATTGAACAAACCATACCGGCTTTCCCCGGAGGAACTCCGGGAACTGCTGTCGCTGGAAGATACGGAAGAACTTTTCCGGGCGGCGTATGAGGTCAAACTCCGCCACACGGGCAAAGGGGTCAGCCTCCGTGGCCTGATCGAGCTGGGAAACTACTGCTGCAAGGACTGCTATTACTGCGGCATCCGCAAAAGCAATTTCCGGGTTGGACGCTACCGGCTTTCCGAGGATGACGTCGTCCGGATGGCCCAATGGGCATATGAACAGGAATACGGGTCCGTGGTGCTCCAGTCCGGGGAACTGGAATCGGAGAAAAACACTGTCTTCATCGAGCGGATTCTGCGCCGGATCCACACCTTCGCCGGAGAGAACCTCGGTATCACGCTGTGTTTCGGAGAACAGACCGAAGAGGTCTACCGCCGGTGGCTGGAGGCCGGAGCGCACCGCTACCTGCTGCGGATCGAAACCTCTTCGCCGGAACTCTATGCGAAACTCCATCCGGCCAACCATTCGTTCGAGCGCCGGAAGGAATGCCTCCGCACCCTGAAACGTCTCGGTTACCAGACCGGAAGCGGCGTCATGTGCGGACTTCCCGGTCAGACGCTGGAAGACCTGGCGCACGATATCATTTTCTTCCGGGAGGTGGACCTTGACATGATCGGCATGGGCCCCTATCTGCCGCATCATGACACCCCGCTCGGACAGGGAATCGAACTGACCTCGGAATATGCGGCGCATCAATTGAAGCTCGGACTCAAAATGATTGCGGTCACGCGGCTTTATCTTCACGATGTCAACATTGCCGCGACGACCGCGCTCCAGGCGCTCGACGACCGCGGACGCGAACAGGGCCTCCTGGCGGGCGCCAACGTGATCATGCCCAATGTCACAGACACCGAATACCGCAGAAGCTATCAGCTGTACGAAAACAAACCGTGCCTCGATGAAAACTCGGCGAAATGCCGGAATTGTCTCCACTGGCGGGTGCTTTCCATCGGGGAGGAAATCAACTGGGGAAAACGCGGCGATCCGCCGCATTTCCGGAAAGGCAATTCCAAATGAGGCTCCATCCCGATATCGAACGAGCGTACAAAGTCCTTGACGGCGAGGAACTGTCTGAAGCGGAAGCGCTCACCTTGACCGGAATCTCCGGCTGCGACATCCTCGACCTGGTTTCGCTGGCCAACAAGGTGCGCGACAAGTTCGCGCCGGAAATCGTTCCGTGCTCCATCATCAACGCCAAATCCGGCGTCTGTTCGCAGAACTGTAAATTCTGCGCGCAGTCCGGATTCCATTCCACCGGCATTGAAACATACGAACTGCTCGAACCTGAAAAAATCATAGCCGGTGCGCGCGCCGTTTACAATCAGGGCGTCCGCACCTACGGGATCGTCACCAGCGGCCTCGGATACGAGGAAACCGATCCGGAATTCCTCCGGATTCTCGAATGCATGGACGCCCTGAAAAAAGAGTTTCCCGACCTACATATCTGCGTCTCGCTCGGCATCCTTACCGAGAACGCCGCCCGGCTTCTTGCCGAGCACGGCGCTTATCGCTACAACATGAACCTCCAGACGAATCCGGAACGTTATGCGGAGCTTATTTCCGACACGCATTCCATCGTGAAGAAAATCCAGACCATCCGTTCCCTTCAGAAATACGGCGTCACCATCTGCTGCGGCGGCATCTTCGGACTCGGAGAAAACTGGAACGACCGTATCAAGATGGCGCAGGCCTGCCGCGATCTGAATGTGGACGGAATCCCGCTGAACGTGCTTCTGCCGATCCCCGGCACCCCGCTGGAAAAACGCCCGATCATGGAGCCGTCGGAAGTCGCCAAGGCGTTCGCCATCTTCCGATTGATGAATCCGGCGAAGATGATCAAATTCGCCGCCGGACGGGAAACCGCCATGAAAGATTTCCAGGGTCTGCTGATGCTCGGCGGCATGAACAGCATGATCACCGGAGGATACCTGACCACCCGCGGCCGCAGCGTGGAAGAGGACCGGGTTTTCCTGGCACACCTTGCCCTTTTCACCGATCACGCAAAGCACTAGGCGTGCTTCACGGCAATGATGCCGGATACCGCCGGAGAAGGATGTTTTCATAACGGGTTTGACTTTTGTTTGTCCGGTGCTATACTATAAAAAATAGATCATGGGAACAGAATGAATCTGAAGAATTTTTCTTACTTCTCTCCAAAACGGCGTTTTCAGATCGGCTCGCTTTTTCTGCCGCTGTTCCTGCTTCATCAGTTATGCCTGTGCCTGTTTCTGTGCGATGTCCTGCATTCACATCCGGAAGAAGAATCTTGCGGAGATGCTGTTTCCGTCCATTCCGGTTTTGCGGACAATCTTCCGGGACAGGAAGACTGTCATCTGGAACGATGCCGGCAAAATAATCTTGTTCCCCCGGAATCCGGATTCTATGGAAAAACTTCCGGACAGAATGGAATTGCGGCGGATTTTCTTCCGTCTGAATTCCGGAATCTCGCGAAAATTACCGTTCTCTCCGAACGGTATGACCGGATTCCCGTCATTGAAAAATTGTATCTGCGGAAACATGTTCTGCGCTGCTGATTCCCGCTTCCAGTCTGAAGCGGGGATACAGCATCCTGTCTTGAGTTCATTTCAACCCGTCATCCCTTCTTCTCTTCCCTTTTTAATGGAACCATGTTTTGCTTCTGATGCGTAACGCGCAATGGTTCCGGCAGCGGCGAAATTTGCCCGCGCCTTCATAGATTATTCAAATAACGGTTTCTATTTGCGGATCTTTCCTGTCGACGGGCAGGGAAATGAATTTTTGAAACCATGAGGAAATGAGGAAATGAGTAAGAAAATCGGTATTGCGATTCTTGTCGTCGCCGGAATTGCGGCGGTCTTTTTCGGGGCTTTCCGCTGGAAATCCCTCCTCCACGCGGCCGGGGTTTCCGTTCCGGCTCAGCCCGGGGAGGCTTCCGGCAAACACAAGGAAACAGATCATGGCCACGAAGGGGAAGAGCACGATCATGATCACGGAAAAGAGAACAAAGGCGGCCACGATCATGGAAAAAAAGGACATTCCCATGACGAAAAAAAGGAAGGAAAAGAATCTTCTTCCCGGGTGGTTTTGACTGAAAAACAGTTGGAACTGGTCAAGATCGAAACGGCGAACGCGGAGACGGGAAGCCTTGAAGAGCGGATCGAGCTTCACGGAGAGATCCGGCTGAATATGGACCGCACCGCCCATCTGATGCCGAGAATGCCCGGATTCGTCACGGCGGTGGAGGTCGCGGAAGGGAGCAAGGTGAAAAAAGGACAGGTGCTGGTGAAAATGACCAGCCACAAGCTCGGCGAATACAATTCCGCCTATCACTCGGCGCTGGAACTGGAGAAGGTCAGCAAGTCCGAGCTGGAGATGGCGGAGGCGCTCGTGAAGCAGAACAGCATGTCGAAAAAAGACTATCTGCGCTACAAACGGGATTATGCCGACGCCATGATCGCCCGGGAGAAAGCGAAGACCCTGCTGAATTCACTCGGCCTTTCGTCCCATCATGAACGGCATGCGAACGACTCGTCCGACAAGGGATATGCGTGCACCGATTACGAAATACAGTCGCCCTACGACGGCATTGTCCTGAAAAAGGATGTCACAGTAGGAGAGAATTTTGCCGAGGACAATACCAAAGTCGTAATTGTCGTCAGCGACATGAAAAACGTGTGGCTCGATCTGCGGGCATCCCATGTGGAATTGAGGCAGTTGAAAGCGGGAATGGATGTCTCCGCTCAACCTTCCGATTCGGATGTGCGCATCTCCGGCAAAATCATTTACGTGGCTCCGGTTATCGATGAAACCACCCGGACCGGACTGGTCCGGGTCCTGCTGGAAAACGGGGAAGGCTGGCTGCGTCCCGGCGAATTCGCCTCCGGGATCATACGCACCGGAAAGCAGGAAAAGAAAGTCCTGGTACACTCCGGAGCGGTTCAGATGCTGGGCGGGGAATCCGTTGTCTTTGTCCCGGACGGCAAGGGCTTTTCTCCCCGTGATGTCCGGACGGGGAAGACCGTAAACGGATTCACGGAAATCCTTTCCGGCCTGACTTCCGGAGAAAAATATGTCGCCAAGGGGGCGTTCGAGCTTAAGTCCGTTCAGATGCTCAGCGGTATGACCGGCGACGGACACGGGCACGCACATTGACCGGGAAGGAGAATTCAGGCAATGACTAACATGATTCGCGCCATTTTGCAAGTCAAATATCTGATTGTCATCGGTATGCTGGCCGTCATCGGCTACGGAATGTATTGCTATCGGGAAATTCCCCGCGACGCATTTCCCGACATCAGCCCGGTGATGGTCCCGATTTTTGCCGAAACGGACGGGTTGGCGGCGGAAGAAGTGGAGTTGATGGTGATTCAACCCATTGAAAGCGCCATGGGCGGCTTGCCCGGCGTCACCCAAATCAAGTCCACTTCCGCCTTCGGCATGGGGGTGGTTTACGTTTACTTCAAGGATTCGGTCAACATGTATTTCGCCCGCCAACTGGTGGCGGAACGCTTGAGCACTGCCGAATCGCTGTTGCCGCCGGGCATTCCGAAACCGGAAATGGGACCGATTTCCACCGGTCTTGGACAGATCTTCATCTATTATCTGCAAGCCGATCCTAAAGCGGTGGACACCCAAGGCAAGGAGCTGAACTCTTATCTGCGTGAAATCAATGACTTCATCGTGAAACGCCAGCTCCAAACCATCCAGGGCGTTACGGAAATCCTGTCCATGGGAGGCCATGTCCTGCAATATCAAATCCAACTGAATCCGGTGGAAATGCGGCGCTATGATGTCACGTTTCAGGAAATTGTCGAAACCGTTCAGGCAAACAACCGCAATGTTGGCGGACAGTATGTGGAAATCGGGGCGGAGGAATACCTGATCCGCGGGATCGGCATGTTGAAAAACCTGGACGACATCCGTAACCTGACCCTCAAGGAAAAGGACGGCGTCCCCATCCGCTTGGAACGGGTGGCGCGGGTGCAGTACGGGCCGGACATCCGGCGCGGCGTGGTTACCAAAAACGGAGAAGAAGAGGTGGTGGCGGGGATTGTCCTCAAGCTGTATGGAGAGAATACCTCAAAAGTCATTGCCCGGCTGCATGAAAGGCTCAAATCCGTGCAGGCCACCCTGCCCAGGGGAGTTACGATTGTCCCGTACTACGATCAGGCGAATCTGGTGGACAATGCCGGGCAAACGGTCGCCGACGCCCTGTGGCAGGGGATTCTCCTTGTGGTCATCGTGCTGGCGCTGGCGTTCTGGAACCTCCGCGCGTCGCTGATCGTGGCCCTTGCCATGCCGTTCTGCGCCGCGATTGCCGTCATCTGCCTCTGGTGGAGCGGGCAATCCACCAACCTGATGTCCCTGGGCGGCATTGCCATTGCGCTCGGTATGCTGGTTGACGGTTCCATCGTGGTTACCGAGAACATCATGCGGAATCTGGGCGATCCCCAAAACGCGGGGAAAGACCGCTTGGCCATCATTATCGATTCCGTGGCGGTCATGATTCGTCCGGTGGCGTTTGCCTTGCTGATTATCATTGCCGTCTTCATCCCGATTTTCATGTTCGAGGGCGTGGAAGGCAAAATGTTCCGCCCGCTGGCGTTTACGATTACCATCGCTTTGGGGGCGTCCATTGTCGCGGCATTCCTCAATTCCACCGCACTGGGCGCCATTCTGCTGAAACCTTCCGGGAAGAACGAACGCCGCACCGAAAAGACCCTTGCGTTCATCCGCAAGATCTATATGCCGTTCGTGGTGCTTGCCATTCAGTTCCGTTATCTCGTATTCGCCGTCGTGCTGGCAGCGCTGGTTGTCAGCATTTTCATGCTCGGAAAAATCGGGCGCGAGTTCATTCCGACGCTTGAGGAGGGAACCATCATGGTCGCGGTGACCATGGCTCCGTCTATCGGACTGGGCGAATCGGAGGCCATCACCCGCAAACTGGAGAAAATCATCCTCAGGCACCCCGAGGTGACAGGCACGATTTCCCGCATCGGGCGTCCGGAGGCAGGCAGTCATCCGCATCCGGTCAATGTGGCGGAAATACAGGTTGCCCTGAAGTTGCAGAACGGAAAAATTGTCGGCGCGGAAGGACGCCTGAAAATCATCGAGGCGCTCCGCAGGGAACTCGGCGATTTTCCGGGTGTGACCGTGAGTTTTTCCCAACCCATCCAGAACGTCTTCGACGAATTGCTCTCCGGCGCAAAAACTTACTTTTCTCTGAAAGTTTACGGAGAAAACACGACCGTCCTCCGCACCAAAGCCGAGGAAATCCGGGAAGCGGTATCCAAAATTCCCGGCGTGGTCGACCTTTCGACCGAACAGAGTTTCGGGCAGCCGCAAATACAGATCGAGCTGAACCACCCGGTGATGTCCCGCCTTGGTGTCAACGGGGCGGAAATCATGTCCGTCGTCGAAAGCGCCCTGGGCGGGGAAAACATCGGGACGATTTACCAGGACACCCGCAAATACAACATCAACATGCGGCTGGCGGAACCGTTCCGAAAGTCTCCGGAAGCCATCGGCAACTTGAAGTTCAAGTCCGCTTCCGGGCGTTATGTTGACTTGAACCAAGTGGCGAACATCAAAATTACCGAGGGCCCTGTACAGATCAACCGGGAAAATATCCAGCGGGTCTGGACGATTTTCGGCAATATCGCCGGGCGCGCGCCGAGCGATATCGTCGCCGACATGCGCAAGGTGATTGCCTCGCAGGTCGAACTGCCGCCCGGTTATTCCATCGAATTCGGCGGACAGTTTGAAAACCAGGAACGCGCCATGGCGCGGCTGATGTTCGTGGTGCCGGTGGTCATCGGATTGATTTTCATTCTGCTGTGGCTGGCTTTCGATTCCCTCCGGAACAGTCTGACCGTGATGGTGAACGTCCCGCTGGCGCTCATCGGCGGCGTGTTCGGTCTGCTCGCCATGAACCAGCTGCTGTCCATCCCGGCGGCGGTGGGATTCATCGCCCTCTTCGGCATTGCCATTCAGAACGCAGTGGTAATGGTGACCGATTTCAATGAACTGCGCGCCGAGGGAAAACCACTCTACGAAGCGGTGCTGGCCTGTTCGGTGCGCCGGTTCCGGGCCATTATCCTGACTTCGCTGACCACCCTGCTGGGATTGCTGCCGCTCTTGCTTTCGAACGGGATCGGCGCCGAAGTGCAGAGGCCGTTGGCGATCATCGTGATCTTCGGACTGGGAAGTTCCACTCTGCTGACCCTGTTTTTCCTTCCCGCGCTGTATTATGAGGTCGAACGCCGGTTCGAAAAGAAGGTCTCCCGGCAGAACTGAAAAAGAAAAACCGATGTTTTCCCGTTCCAGGGAACCCAGACGGTGGAGGCAAACAACAATCATACGATAAGGGTAGTGGCCAATATAATTAAGGTTACATTGATTCCTGTCAGAGCCTTTGTCCGGATTCGGCGGATTTTTTGGTTCGCTCTTGAAAAACCCAAGCGTCAGGTTTATGGTATGGATAAAATGAAATATTACTGGAATGCGCAATGCCAAAGTTTTTCATGTTTCTCGGATTCTAGGTCGGAAGATTCTCTCAGGAAGAAGACCGCGTCTATGTTCACGTGGTAAAATTTGGTTCTTCGGAAACGATGAAAGTTTGGCTCGAACCGGAAGTCGAAGTCGAATACATCAAAGGAATCAATGCGGCAACGGCCAATAAGATCCTTAACGAAATCAGGAGGCGAAAAGATGAATGCCTTGAAAAATGGTATGGAAGTCAGTGCTAAAGTCGTGGAACTTGCTCGCGATTTCATGATGGTGGATTATTGCGGCAAGGTTTACCGGATTGACTTTGACCGTTATCCGTATTTCCGGAGTTGTTTCGTGTCCGAACTCTATAATATCAAGGCAAGTGCGGTCGGCTTGCATTGGCCGGAGGCGGATATTGACCTTGAAATCGAATATCTGGAAAATCCGCCGGAAAAGCCCGATAAGGTTTCTCTTGATTGGTGGAAAGCACAACGCCGCCGGATTCTGTCACGTCTTGGCGCTGTCGGTGGCTCGTCGCGCTCCGCACGGAAAACCTTCGCCAGCCGGTTGAACGGCATGAAGGGCGGACGCCCGAAGAAGAAGCCGGATACGATGTTGGCCTGACCGCCGTCCTGTTGCCGGATTCCGCAATTCATGGTTATGTTTTCAACAGCATCAGCTATTCCGCCGCGTACCAGCGTCGGCGTAATCCTGTCACGCGCCGGGCATTCGGTAGTGTCCGGACATTACCAACCGTATTTTCCCAATTTTTATTTAAAGTATGCGCCCAATGAGATACATCTTTTCATGCAGTCCAATGTGTGATAAACTCCTCCCGAACCAGAACTCACGGG
>MWCA01000115.1 GCA_002069785.1 Lentisphaerae bacterium ADurb.Bin242
GATCAGGTCGTCCGCCAGCGCCGGATTCAGCCATTTCAGGATGCGGAGCGATTCCTTCAGGTGAAGCATGCTTTCACTTCCGCCGTGCCCCGGAAGGATGATGAAGTTCCGGAATCCCTGAAGCGTCAGCGACTCGATGATTTCCCCGACCAGGTTGGAAAACGTGTTGGGCTTGACGTTGATCGTGCCGGGCAGCATCCCCCCCGAAAAGGTGTAGTTCAGGACCGGCGCGCAGATGCACCCGAGCTTTTCGGCCAGCGCGGCGGACGCGTATTCCGCGTTGCGGATGTCCGTATCAAGCGGCAGATGGTAGCCGTGCTGCTCGCAGAGCGCATACGGAAGAATGATGGTTTGATTTTTCTTGAGATACGCCTGAACCTCTTCCACGGTCATGTGACGCATTTGACAGGTCTTCATCGATATTCCTCCATATCATCATTGGATTGTTTGTCTCTGTATATAACAATGAACTCTTTCTCTTTTTTTTCAATACTTTTTTCATTGATTTCTTGACTTTTCGCAAAAGAATACTATTTTTATGATACGAAATCGTTTCAATATCAAAGAAAAAGCAGGATCAAGATGGCAAAAAAGAGTGATTTACGTTCCGAAATTCTTGACAACATGCTCCGCCGCGGTTCGATGACGCGCCCCGAACTGGTCGCGGCGACGGGAACCCGTGCGGCCACCGTATTCGAGGTGGTGGACAGCCTCAAGCGCGAAGGCATTCTCTGCGAACCGGAACGCTCCGGAAAACGGACCGGCCGCAAGGCTCCGGCGCTCCGCTTCAATCCGGATCATTTCTGGACCGTCGGGATCGATTTTCAGGTGCGCCGGACCATCGGCGTCATCGCGGACATGACCGGGGGCATCCTCTTTTCCGCGGAGCTGCCCGCGCTCGAACGAAGCTCCCTGAACGCCTGCCGGAACGAAATCCGGGAGATCCTGCGGAAGTTCCGCGCCTTTGCCGGGAACCGCTGGAAAAACGTGCGCGGAATCGGATTCGCCGATCCGGGGCTGGTGGATATCGAAGGAGGCGTTTCCATCCGAGCGGTGAACGTGCCCGGCTGGGAAAACACACAGACCGGCAGATGGCTCGAAACGGAAAACGGCGTCCCGGCTTCCCTCTGGCCGGAATGCACGGTCAAAACCTACATGGAATACCGGGTGCGCGGCAGCGGGATTTCAGGCAGCCTGTTTCACATCGGGATGGACGACGGCATCGGCGGCGGTTTCATCAAGAACGGCGAATGCTTCATCGGCGACACCAACCAGGGAATGGAAATCGGCCACATCGTGATTGCGCCCGACGGCCCCCTCTGCCAATGCGGCAACCGGGGATGTCTGGAGGCAATCGCCGGGGAAAGCGGAATCCGACGCAAGATCCGGGAAGTCATCAACAGCGGCGTGGACACGAAGCTGGACATGGAAAACTTCACGCTCGCCCACTTCGTCGAATGCGCGCAACACGACAAAGCCGCCCGGATCATCGCCAGCGAGGTCAGCGACAGCATCGGGCGCGCCCTCGCGGTGGCGGTCGCCCTGCTGAATCCCTCCGTGATCGTGCTCAGCGGCGAGCTCACCGGGCTGGGCGATCTGCTGATGAACGCCATCCACCGTACACTCAACCTCAGTTGTTTCGCCGGCGCCGTGAAGGATCTCAAAATCGAGTTTTCCGCTCTGTCCGCGAACGACACCGCCCGCGGCGCCGCCATCCTGATGCGGAACAAACTGATCCGGTGAGAGGATACAGGCGTCTTTCCAAGCGGAATATGGAACGCGCTACCGGAGAAACTCGCTTTCGGAAAGATTCCGTCCGTAAATCCGGATTTCGCGCAGGTCGCCCTTGAAAAAGGTATTCGGTTTGAAGAGCCAGCCGCAGAGCGAACCCACGGTCAGATGATTGATGGAAGCATGTCCGGCCGAAGGAGGAGCCTTGCATTCGCCTTCGAATTTTCCGTCGATGTACAGTTTTATGTTTGTCAGGTCATAGACCGCCGCAATTCTGTACCATTTGTCTTTTTCGAGCTTGCTTTCCGAGGTGACTTTCGCAGTAAAAGTCCGAACCGACCGGGCGCCGCCTTCCCCTTCGGTCTCACTTCCGCGAGTCAGGACGAGACGGCCGTCCGGTTCGATCCAGAGGTTGACCTGATTGTTTGCCGTGCCGAAAATCCCCATTTTTTCTCCGATGGCGGCAGGACGTATGCCGATCTCATAGGCCGATGCGCCGGGAAAAGCCGTCCCGCCCATGATCATGATATAACTTTTCCCGTCGAACCGCAGCATGCCGCGTCCGTCCGGATCGGTCCTGAACGGCGATCGGTCGATGGGCGCCGCCCCGCCGTTGTGGTAATAATGGTAACCCGTATAACCGAGATGTCCGCCGCCGTATCCGTCTCCGTTGAGACGTCCGTTGTGCATGTAGCCGGAGCGGTCGACCAGGAGGGCGCCTTCATCGCGATCGCACGGATAATAAAAGAACGGGACCCGCGCGGCCTCGATTTCAAACTCGCGGATCTCTTTTCCGCACCGGACCGGGATTTTGACTGTTCCGGAACGCCGTCCGCCGGTCACCCAGACGGGAAGAGTCACATATTTGTAGCCATTGGGGTTTTCATATTCGAGGTGGTAATAGTTCAAAGCTCCGGCCGGAGAAGGAAGATTGTATGCGCGGGTGAAATACATTCCTTCGTATTTTGCCAGACGGTACCACTCGAGACCGTTCCGCAGGATGCGGAAGAAACCGCTTCCGTTGCGTCCGCGCGGTTCCGGTCCCCAGAGGGCTTTGACTCCGGCGGTAAGGACGACCGACCCGTCCTTCGGCCAGAGAAGGGTTCCGCCCGGTCCGACGCCATTGATGGTCCATTTCGGGTTCACCACATTGCATTTGAGCGTGTTGCGGGTGGAACGCGCCCAGAACATCCAGTTCGGGCGGATCGACGGACTTACAAGCGTCATCGGATTGTACGGCAGTTCATATTCGCGTCCGCCCCATTTGTATCGCAGGCGCGGAACGATTCCCCTCTCGCTGAAGAACTGTTCCGACGGAAGAGAAAATACCCTGACCGAAAGTTTGCTCAAATCCATCTCCGCATCCGGGAACGTGTGGAGGACTTTCCCAGACGTATCGCAGACATCGAGCATCACGGTGACTTTCTTATTCGGAGAATCGACGGGGAACCCGATCACCTCGAAGTCGAGCTGCTGAGAACCGAGGAGGATCGTCGTATAGTTCGTAAGCACCAGTTCAGGCGTTTTTTCGGGGATGAACCTGACTTTGCGCCAGTCGGCAAGCGCGGCCATCGCATAACGGATCAGAAAATCCTCGCGTTCATAACAGGGCAGGATCAGCGAATTTTCGTAGTGATCGAAAAAGTTGGTCATGACGAACGAATCCGCATCGGCGGCCAGCGCCGACTCCACGGATTTACGCCATTTTTCCGAGAGGCGGGTAGCAACGCCTCCCATGTGAAAATGATTGCTGTAGGCGTTCTGGATGCTGACCTCGAAAATCTTCCGCGGATACTCGTCATGCAGGATCGGAGCAAGAATTTCATAGTGCGCCTGCTGACTGGTTGCGGAATAATTTCCATACTGGGTGACGCCGTCGAAATAAGGCAGCAGCGACCGCACCCACCGGGCGCATTCGGCCTTGTCGGAATCGGGGCCGGGCCCCCGGCAGGTGTTCAGCAGCCAGATGAAACGTCCGCATTTCTCCTCGACTGCCGGAATGACCTTTCCCCACTCTTCCGGAGTAAAATATCCCCCGCTGTAAACGCTGATGACGGGATGCCCGTCGATCCGGAAAATCGCGGGATCATTTTTCAGTTCCTCCTTGAGCATTTCGAACTGGACAATGGTTTTCCGTATATCGGCCTCGACATCTTTTTTCCCGTAGTAAACCAGAAAAATGGCGAATTTCGCATCGACCTTTTTCTCTTTCGCCTGCTTCATCATGATTTTCATGCCGTTGGCGTATCCGGGCGCGGGCACATGGAGTTCAATCTGAAGATTGACCGTGCCGTCCTTGCACAAGTCGGCGAAGGCGCTTCCCCACTCCTCATACGGACGATGCTCCTTGAACGCGTAGTTCGGCCCTCCGGAGTCGTCGATCCGCTGCTTGCCCGGAAGCCACCACGGGTTGACCTGGGTCCAGATCGTTCCCTTATACGCGGTTTTGTCGAATTCCGGGCGGAAATCGGGCGACGCCCCCCAAACGCTTCCCCCCAGAAAAGCACATAAAAAGACTGTCTGCGAAAACTTCATCATACACTCCATGTTTCGTTTCAATATTTTTTACAACTGTTCCATTCCGATGCTCCCCACGGATACCGGTCGATGGAAGCCGCTCCGTCCGCATAAAACTTGCGCGCATCCACAGAACCCGCGTGACCGTCGCTGTAGAGAAGCTGCGTGTTGACCAGATCGTGGTAAAGACCGGGTCCCCACTGACAATTCACGCCTCCGGCATAAGGCGAAATCACCGGATACCGCCATGTGGTGCTCTGGGTCTTCCCGGGAACCGGATAATTGACATACTCGCCCGCATAGTAAACGCTGCTGGGGCTTTTCAACCGGGAAAGCAGTACGCCGTAAGGAGGGGTCGAGCCGTAAGTGTTATACAGCATATAGGTGATCCCGTAGCTGCCGGAAGCCCAGGTGATGTTGTTTTTGGAAATTATGCCGTCCGCGGCCGTCTTCTCCGGATGTGCCGGACACAGAAACGCCTTCATCCCTTTCTGATATCCCGTGTCGGTGTCGGTTCCGCCCAAAAACAGAGAAAGGCGTGCATTCCATGTCTGCCTTCCGAGATTCGAATTCTGTGCGAAAGTCGGGACCATCCCCGCGTAATCGCCCGCATACAGCGACATGGAAAGCCCGATCTGCTTGAGGTTGGACGTGCAGCTGATTTTTTTCGCCAGCAGCCGGGCCTTGTTCAATGCCGGCAGCAGCATCCCCGCAAGAATCGCGATAATGGCGACAACGACGAGGAGCTCGATCAATGTGAATCCGTTTCTTCTTCGCATCATATATTTCCTTTCTGTTTGAGATTGTGATATTCCATGAATTCGTGAACCGTCGGAAACTCATATTCCGCATCCCGGAAGAAATGTCCGTGTTCCTCCGAAAGAAGAAATTCCGTTGTTTGAAAACTGTATTTCATGACGGGATAATGCCCCACTCTCGCATGCCGCGCCACCTTGTCCTGAAAAACCAGATCGCTGACGGCGGTGATCATCGGGAGGCTTTCCGGAATCCCGGTTTCCGCATAAAAATCAAAGTCCCAGTCGTGTTCCCGGAACGGATTGAGTTCCAGAATAAGGCCGTCGTATTTTTCTTTGAAAAAAAGTCGCTTCAAAAGGAGGAGGCGTTCCTGCAATGTGATGGATGAATCGTAAACGGAAAATTTTCCCGGAGAAAGCTGAAGTTCTGCCAGTGCGCGCTCAAAACAGAACTTCCCGCGAATGGATGCATTCGCCGCATTGCTCCCGAAATACAGAATGTTTCGGGCGCCGGCCTCATGCAGGAGACGGATTCCGCCTCTCAAAAAGGACTCTATAAGATTTCCGGGACAGAAAGCCGTGAAGTCCGTTGTGTCCGGAACGGATTTCAGGAATTCCCGGGAGAATCCCAGGAATCCCATCCGGCATCGGGAGGCATACAGGAAAGGAAGCAGTTTCTGAAACCACGGACTGTTGCAGATGACCCGGCTTTCCGGATGAATGCCGCGGAGCTGCGAATAATTGATTTCATCCGGATTGTTGGTTTCCGTGACGGGAATGGTGATGATTCTCGAATTGTGTTTCAATGCGGCTTTCAGCGCCCCCTGAATCGTCCGGTCATGCGCATAGCGGCTGGAAAACTCGCAGGACAGCGTGTAATCCGGAGCGGGAAGGAGAATACTCACCGGCTCCTGCTCCGGTTTACGGAAAAACGGAGCCTCCGTTTCCTTGTGTACATACGTGCCGGTGTTGTCCCGCATAACCTTGTGTTCTTCGGCAAGACGCTGCAATACTCTCGCAATGGTCTTGCGGGAAACACCCATCCACGGCGCAAATTCCCGTTCGCAGGGCAGCTTCGCTCCCGGGAAATATTGTTCCGAAAGCAGGGCTTTTACCCGGCTATACAGTTTTTCGATTTTCGGAGGATACGCCATTTTTCATCCCGTTTTTGAAGTTACGTCTATTATTATGATCGTGGCGTACTTTGATGTCAAGGGGATTTCTTTTTTATTTTTCAGGATTTTTTATATGCGGGGAATCCTCTTGCAGTAAAGAAGGAGAAAAGAGCGGGAGAAGAAGTTTTCGGTTGTCCTATGCATTTTCTCTCCCGGATTTTCCAGCGTCCCGGCAGATAAAATTCCAACCGCTTCCAGATTTCGCCCGACATGACGACACAGTCCGGTCTTTTGTGTTGTCGCGCAAAAAAATCCTCTGGAGAAATATAGAAACGAGATACTCCGGCCGATGGCGATCAAGGTGCTTCTTCCGGCTCCGCACAGATTTTTTCCGGTGTTTCGCGTTCTCCAGTCCGTTTGAAAGAGAACAATCAAAGCCGGACAAGGACCAAGTCGTCGATGAAGACGCTTTGCCGCGGCTCGAAATTACCGAATTCGAGAACGATATTTACCCCATCGACTTTCAGAATGTCAGGCACATTGGTAACTGCAACCAGATCGAACCAGACCCCGGCGGGAAAACGATTCTTGACAAGATTCCGCCACTGAATATGTTTACGATTCGCGGAAGCACGAACAACCAGATCGACATATGCTTCCGGATTCTGTTCCGGTGAAAAGACTTTCATTATAACCATATAATTGTGGCCCGGTTCCACTTTCGCATAAAAGGTTACCGGATAGAGAGTCGCCGGAGTAATTTTCAGGGAGTATTTTCCACCGGAAGCGTATTCAGTGCTTCTCTCGGCAACGGTTTTGCCGGAAGATTGAATTGAACTTGGATTTACCGGAGATTCAAATCCGGAGTTCGGAAAAAGACTGCCCGTTTTTTCTGTCTTCGCCAGACAATGCGCCGCGCTACGAACCAAGGGGGGAAGGTCTCCCTTTCGGACAATACTGTCCAGGGCGGCTGCCACTTCCCGGTCGCGGATAAACGGCATGGCTTTGGCCATCGCAGCAATGAAAGGCATTTCCTCAGACATTTTGGCTGTGGAGAACGTGTATTTTCCATACAACTTGCCGAATTCACCATTCTTCCAAAGCTCCGAAATTTCATGTTCAGTCTTCAAATAGGGTCCAACTTCGCAAAGACTTTCAAGAAGTTTCCGTGCCTGTCCGGGAGTCTTGACGGACCCGTCAGGAGAGAGAAATTCGGCGCCGCAGATTTTTGCTTTGGCTTCGGCATAGCGGAAATGAAGCCTGATTTCCTCCATGCGTTTTTTCTGTGCGTCGGTTTCAGCCATTTTGCAGGCGTCCTCGATGTCTTTTGACATGCCGGAGAGAATTTCAGGCGTCAAGGCATTCATCCAGGAAGAATCGGAAAGTGTCATATATACCGAATTCGAGCTGGCATACCACGGTGTTTTTTTCATTGGGTCCGACCGGTAAAAATCTTCGCACCGCTTGAAATACGACTTTAGAAAGGGAGCGGCTTTTTTGCCGCCACACCGGATAAACCAGTCGTCGAGGATAGAATCCGGATCGGTGTCGATATTCTTCAGAAGACGGCTGACAAGATACATTTTCGGACCGTCTGCAATGGTGATGAATTCATTTTCGGCAAAATAGAAACGACAATGATTTTTGTGAAGGAACTTCAACATATCCGCATGAAGTTTGTAGGCAACGCGCGGAATCCAGTAATAGTTGCCCCAACAGTAATCCCATACGCCGATTGTCTCGGCTTTCGACGCCCAGTTCTGAATGTTTTTTTCGTGCTTTTCACGAACTTTCGGATTGATGCAGGAAAACAGGTCGATGGTAAGAATGGGAACCACGTTTTTATGCAGTTTGAAATCGGGCGGGAAATAGGTCTCGCGGTAGGCCAGGAGTCCGAAACGCATGTTCGGATACACCTTGCAAACTCCTTCCGCGACGTGGTTTACCCACATATAGTAAACATTGGACTTATCGTTTTGTCCCTTTTTGCCGTTGAGTTTGGCACATGCGGCGCATTCGCAGAAACCGCCGTTGTCGTTGATGCCAAGTCCGACGGAAGAAATGTAGGGTCTCTTCCGGATGTATTCGAGAATGTTTTCAATGGCGATTCTGGCCGTTTCCGGGTTTGAGTAACACGGCTGCCAGTAGGCGTCAGGCCGATCGGCAATCGGCGGCGCGCTGATCTTTTTCCCGTTGAGCACGGGCATGATGGCTTCCGGCCAGCCGCCGACATATTTCTCAGGAGGGAAAACAAACTTCGGAAGATCGTGCGTATAATACAGCGAGCTGACTGCCATATCCCACTGATACCGGACATTCGGCAGGACCCATGCCACGCGTCCGAGAGGAAACGACGGGACCGGAGAAAACACTTCTTTGCACGCAACGGAAAATGTTTTCATGGATGGACCGTCAAATCCGCAGTTTTCCGAAGAGAGCCACCTTGCATTTCCCGCGGTTTCAATGAGGTGGGCGAAAACCCGGTTATAGCAACTGCCGGAAACGGTTGCAAGCAGGGTTTGGCTGTCCGGAAAAGTAATTGAAAAGGAACCTGATTCCATCGGATTCGCAGGTTTTTCCAGCTTCCATCGAATGGCTTTTCCTTTTGGGGAACGCTCCAGCGGCAGTTCGGTTCCGGTGATTTGTTTCAGCGCTTGATTGAACTCATGCACTCGCGCTTCGAAAAAAGCTCTGCTGCTGTGCATGTTTATGTCGGCAGGCAATTCAATGGATGCGGCGGGTTTTCCATTTTCCACCAGTTTGAACTCCTCAGTGCAGAATGCGGAAAATACAAGCATTTGCATGAATAAGAACGGGATCGTTTTCATTTCTTTTTACTCCTTGATTCAAAGTCCCCAGCAGATATATCCGGCTTTTGTCAGCTCCCCGGAAGTTCTTGTAATGACATGGCCTCCCACAAACGCTTGTACCGTTTTTTTGTTATGTCTGAGATGTGCTTTCGGTCCGCTGGGAGTTGACGGACTGAAATAGTAACATTGCCGTCGTATACTTTCATGAAGGCTGTCGGAAAATACGCCCAGATTGAGCTCGTATTTCGTCAAATTATGAATCTTCAAAAACTTATAAACGGTCAGGAGCGAATTCATCCCGTAACGCTGGTCAATCGCAGTGGATGTCGACAGGAGTTGATCGCAGTAAAGCCATTTGTATTTTCTGAGATTTGCAAGACTTGAGCTGGAATCCTTCGGAAAATATCCTGCATTTTCATAAAGATTGTACCAGATATACGTTTTTCCATTCCAGGTGCACTGAATCGGGATCATCCAGTCCGTATAATCATTTGCGTAATACTGAATCATCAAAGCATGCTGTTTCAGTTTGTTCGCGCAGGAAACCGTATGAGCTATGGTTTTGGCCGCATTGAGAGCCGGCAACAGCATGCCGACGAGGATCGCGATGATCGAAATCACGATGAGAAGTTCTATAAGCGTAAACCCGGCCCGATTCCTTTCCTGATTTTCCTTTTTGATGTTTTTCATTTTTCAATCTCCTTTCGGCTTTTATACAGGATACTATAAATAAGCATTCAGTTTTTTCAGTCCGGCGCGGATTGCGCATCCATTGAGCCTTGCCGGCAAGATCGAATTTTTCACGGCTTCGGCCGCAGCAAATCCTGCGGCCTGACCGACCGAACAGGCGCAGGGCATGATCCGCATGCTGGCATGGATGTAAGCATCGACCGAGATCGGGCGTCCGCCCACGGTAAGGTTGTCGACATCGCGTGCAACCACGCATCCATAAGGGATTTCGTAGTAATCGCTCTGTTTCATTGCAATTCCCGTGGTGCCTGCGCCGATGCCGGAATGTTTGTCAATCGCGTAATTGCAGCGGGCGATCGCATCCGGGAACTTTGCGGCTCTGACAAAATCATCCCGCGTGATTCGTGCGATGCCGCGGATATGGCGGCTTTCCCGAATGCCAATCGCCGGCGCGAGAGACAGGAGAACCGCATTTCTGAACTCCGGCGCTTCTTCCTTCAGATACGTGATGATTTCACGGATTTGACGGCGTGAGATGACTTCCGCATCGGAAAGACTTGCCCCGTCCAGAGGATTGCAGTTGATCACCCGCGTAGTGTTGAAATGAACTACGCCGTTCTGGCAATAACTGAAAAACAGCAGCGTTTCACGCGGAGAGGAAATGTGCCCGGCCGCCTGACCGCGTTTGAAAATTTCCTGAAGCTTCATTCTCCACGCGGAAAGCTGGTCGTCCGGCGGCAGGTTGATCCCGGTCAGCTTGAAATTGGTGGTCATGGGTTGGCAGACACCGTCTTCGTCGCCGACTTCGAAGGAACATCCGGCAAGAGCGGCAAGGTCGCCGTCGCCGGTGCAATCGACGAATATTTTCCCTTCCGCGGCAACGAATCCGCCTTTGGCATGAAGCACAATCCGTTCGATTTTCCGGTCCGCAACGACCGTCCCGACCAGTGTGTGGTGATACAGGAGTCCAACGCCGGCATCAAGAAGAAGCTCCTCGGCAGCCAGCGCGGCCGCACCGGGATGAAGCAATAACGTTTCACGGATTTTGGAACCTTTCCAGGTTTCCGGCATATAATTCGCCATACGGTCGCGCCATTCCGTAAAAACCGGCCGGTCGAAACTTTCTTCACCATTCAGATGGTTCGGCATAAACGGCTGAACCTCACCGACAGAGGCCATTCCGCCCGGCAGGCCATAACGCTCGATCAGCAGTGTCTTCGCCCCGTTGCGGGCGGCCATGACAGCCGCGCCGAGTCCGCCGGGGCCTCCGCCAACTACGACAACGTCCGCTTTCTGTATCACCGGCAATTCCCCAAAGTCAATTTGACTGGTTCCTGAATTCATTTCCAAATATACCTTCCCTCTATATTTTCTCTTCGGCAACAAAGAATATAATATTGGGAGGTGGCAATAAAAGTGGAAAAAATTATTGTTTTCTTGGATTTTTATATTATATTGAAAAGAAGCGGGAGAGAAAAATGACATCCAGGCAGAAACACATAAAAGAGGCAATTCAAACGATTGAAAGAATGTTCTCATGCAATTTCTGCATGCATGGCCGTTGCGGTTCGCTGGACTTCATCAACTATTATCATCTCAACAAGGCTTGTACATTTTTAAAGAAAAAATATCCGTTAATCAATTTTCCCTGTTACCAATTCGATGCATTTTCCATCCGGGAGTTTCTGGAGAAAACCCATGAACCTGTATTCAAGATATGCCCGGCCGGCTTTTGTGAAGTCGCGGTTCCTGTACTCGTGAGAGGCTGGGTGGACGCCGTGATTTTTGCGGGACCATTTTCTGCGGACGAATTGCCGGAGAAGGATTATTTTTTCGCACCGCGTTATCCGGGAATTCATGAGCATCTCCGGTTGCCGAAATTGGACAAGAAGAAAGCGGAATCTCTGAAAAGGCTTTGCCTGATGCTGTCCGACTGTATTACGTGCGAGCTGGAATTGACGCTGCCGGCAAAAAACGGATTCAAGGAACTTGTGCAGCAGTATATCCGGCTCCATTATCACCTGAACATCGGACTTGATGATCTTGCGGAATGTATGCATTTAAGCAAATCGCGGCTATCGGCAAAAATCAGCGCAACCTTTAACACGTCATTTCGTTCGCTGGTCAATAGCGAGCGTTTGAATGCCGCCCGGAACTTCTTGAAAAATTCTGCCTTCAACACATCGGAGGTTGCGGAAAAATGCGGTTTTTCAGACAACCAATATTTTCACCGCGTATTCAAAAAGATGAATGGAATTTCACCCGGACAGTTCCGAAAACGTTTTTGCAGGACATCTTCGGACGAGGATTGAATCAGGTAAAATATTGTTCAAAGAAACAACAGCGGCGGGAAACCCCGTCACTCCATTCCGAGAAGGGAGGAATGTTTCTTCAATTTCATGGACAGGAGGGCAAACCCGCCGGCGATCACTTCGCGCTGGACCACCACATCCGGCGGCACTTTCAGGCAGATGTTCGCAAAATTCCAGAAGGCTTTCACGCCGCAGTCAATCAATTCATCCACGACCGTCTGCGCGGCGTCGGAGGAAACACAGATGATGGCCAGCTGCGGCTTCGATTTCTTCACCGCTTCCGGAAGACGCCGGACGTCCTGGATCGGATATCCATGGACTTTGGTCCCGATCTTTTTCGGGTCCGCATCAAAGACATCCGTGATAACCATGCCGTATTCGGCGAACTCCTCGTATCCGAGCAGCGCGTTGCCGAGGGACCCGGCGCCCAGCAGACAAGCCCGCCTGGGGACATTCCATCCGAGGAAACGGCGGATGGCTTCGATCAGGTCCTTGGTTTTGTATCCCACTCCGGGAAACCCTTTCAGGCCGGTGAGCTCGAAATCTTTGCGCACAATGATGGGGTCCAGATTGATATAGTCCGCCAGCCTGGAGGTGGAAGCGAACTGTTCTCCGTCCGCGTGCATCAGCATCAGCTTGTGGAGATAGGTCGGCATTCTCCGGATGGCCGGCGTATTCTGAACTTTATGTCTGCCCATGAGTATTTCCCTTTTGTCCGTTCGGAAGCAAAGGTTTTCCAGTGCGTCTTACTATAATGCCGCAATCCGGATTTTCAAGAATCGCCGTTCCTCCGCCATCGGTATTTCACCCGATTCGCATCCGCCCGGCAAAAATACAGGGCGGAAGAAAGCCCTGCGGAAAAGAAACAGTTTCTCTTTTCCGGTCCCCTTGATTTTTTTCCTGAACGATATATTTTATATATTATTATATCGTATGAGAAAAAATAGAAGACGGCGGACGTTTTGGAAAACCCCTCTGAAACGAACCCTCCGCAAGCAGGACGGAAAATCGTCCGGAAGAGATGGAAAAAATGGAAAAGCTGAATGTTCTTGTCACCGGAGGCACCCGCGGAATCGGGGCGGGCATCGTGCGCGCTCTGGCCGGAGCGGGCCATAACGTGGCGTTCTGCGGACGCGGGGAAACGGAGAAGTTCTCGAACCTGGCGACCACCCTCGAAAATGAGTTCAAAATCAAGGCCGCCTATTATCAATGCGACGTCTCCAACCAGGACGATCATGCGAAATTGCTGGATTCTTTTCTGGCGGACTTCGGAAGTCTCGACGCGCTGGTGAACAATGCCGGCGTCGCGCCGGAAGTCCGCGCCGACCTTCTGGAAATGACTCCCGAAAGTTTCGACCGGGTCATGAACATCAATCTCAAAGGACCTTTCTTTCTCACCCAGCTGGCGGCAAAAAAAATCAAGGACAACCCGAACGACAAATTCCATTGCATCGTCAACATCGGCTCGGTGTCCGCGGAATACGCCAGCGTCAACCGCGGCGAATACTGCATCTCCAAGGCGGCGGTGTCCATGGCGACCAAGCTCTGGGCGGTGCGCCTGGCCGAAGAAGGAATCGCGGTCTATGAGCTGCGCCCGGGCGTGATCCGGAGCGACATGACCGGTCCCGTGGCGGAAAAATATGATAAAATGATCGCCGGCGGCCTGACCCTCCAGAAGCGCTGGGGCCTCCCCGAAGACATCGGCAAAGCCGTGAAAATGCTTCTGGACGGCTCGCTGGCCTACTCGACCGGACAGGTCATCCAGATTGACGGCGGCCTCACGGTGGAACGGCTTTGAAAATGAAAATCCGCACACTCAAAGTTTTGATCGTCGGAAGCGGAGCGGCCGGACTGGCCGCCGCGGTCCGCTTGGACGCCCTCGGCGTGAAAGACATCGCCGTCTATACCGAAGGGCTGAACATGGGAACCAGCATCAATACCGGCAGTGACAAACAGACTTACTACAAGCTCGGAATGTATGGAGCCGAACCGGACTCCCCTGCCGCCATGGCGCGCGACCTGATGAGCGGGGGAAGCATGCACGGCGACCTGGCGCTGGTCGAGGCGGCGCTCTCCCAGCAGGCTTTCGCGCATCTGGCAAATCTGGGCGTCCCCTTCCCTCACGACCGTTTCGGGCAATATCCCGGATACAAGACCGACCACGACCCGAAGCGCCGCGCCACCAGCTGCGGTCCGGGAACCTCCCGGGATATGTGCATCGCGCTCATCCGGGAACTCCGGCAACGGCGGATCGAGGTCTGCGAAAAACGGATTCTCGCGGCGCTCTCCGTGGAAAACGGACGTTGTTCCGGCGCACTCTTCGTAAATACGGAATCGCCTGCGGAGAATTGTTTCGAGCGTGTGGATGCGTCCTATACGGTTTTCGCGGTCGGCGGACCCGGCGGGCTCTACGAACGAAGCGTGTATCCGGCGGTTCACACCGGCGCGATCGGAACGGCGCTCGCGGCGGGGGCAAAGGCGCGCAGTCTGCCGGAATCCCAGTTCGGGCTGGCGTCCACCGCCTTCCGCTGGAATGTGTCCGGCAGTTACATGCAGGTGCTTCCGCGCTTCGTCTCCGTCGATGCCGACGGCGTGGAACGGGAATTCCTGCGCGAATATTTCGACTCGCCGCAGGGCATGTATGACATGATTTTCCTGAAAGGCTATCAGTGGCCGTTTTCAGCGGGACACATTCCAGGTTCATCGCTGATCGATATTCTGGTCCACCGGGAGACCGTCGAGCGCGGGCACCGCGTGTTTCTGGACTACCGGAGCGATCCGCCAGACTTCGATTTCGCCTCGTTCTCGGAGGAAACCCGGTCCTATCTCGAAAAGAGCGGCGCGGTGGCGGACACTCCGTTCCGGCGGCTGAAACGGCTGAATGAACCCGCGATCGAGCTTTACCGCCGCCATTCCATCGACCTGGAAACCGACATGCTGGAAGTGGCGGTTTGCGCCCAGCACAACAACGGCGGGCTTGCCGCCGATCTCTGGTGGGAATCGGAAAACATCCGCTTCCTGTTCCCGGTCGGGGAAGTCAACGGCTCGCACGGGGTGACGCGCACGGGCGGTTCCGCGCTCAACGCCGGACAATGCGGCGTGGTAACGCTGA
>MWCA01000116.1 GCA_002069785.1 Lentisphaerae bacterium ADurb.Bin242
CGCGTCGACATAAGCGGCCCGCCGCACGCAGAGATCGAGAAAATGAGCGCCCACCAGACGCCCGCACATTTCCAGGTCGTTCACCACGCAGCAGCCGTCGTAGTCGTCCGGGACGGTGTCCAGCGCCACATACGGAATCCCCGCGCTGTCGAGCATGGCGAACACGCCGGAACTTTTTTCCGTCGGGCACAGCAGCACGCCGCGCACCCGCATGCGGACCAGTTTTTCCACGAAGCGGAGCTCCTGGTCGGGATTCCAGGAACTGCCGCCGAAAATCAGGGACATCCCCACTCCATTGAACGCGTTTTCGGCATGCTTCATCATCAGTGAATGAAACGGATTGGAAAAATCCTGCACCAGAAATCCGGCCAGGTCCGTTTGACCGCACCGGAGCTGCCGCGCTGCCTGGTTGGGAACATAATGGAGCTTTTCCGCCGCGGCGAAAATCTTTTCCCGCGTGGCTTCCGAAACCCGCGGGCTTCCCCGGAAGGCCAGGGAAACCGACATCCCGGACACGCCGGCGGCCTGCGCCACGTCATTGATCGTACAGGAGCCGGGTGCTTTTTTCGGAACCATGCGAATTCTCCAGGTTTAACGTCAAACTTTCTTACTATATTCCCCTCCGGAGGAATTGCAAGCCCCGTTCGCATTTTTCCCTGCTTTTTCATGGAAATCCATGGATGCCGCAACGTCCGGAGTTGAAAGCGCTCATGAGCTCCTCCGGTCCCGGCTCTTTTGTGCCGCAACCGAACATCCTCTGTATAAAACGAACATGTCTCCTATTGAAATTCCTTGACTTTCGTACATAGTAAAAGGGATTCCATGAAATCGGAAACGGCGGCAGAGGCGTTGCAGAAACAGGCCTCCGGAGAGGACAACTTGCCATACAGGGAATTCGAAGAGGATTCCAACGGAGAATGAGGCAGCATGAAAAAACGTATCGCGGAACGGAAATTGACGGTGATCAAAGGAAAAGCCTGGGGGCTGGATGTCCGGCTTACACTGAATGACGGCAGGAAGATTGCCGCGGAACTCACGATCGAACCCGTGCTCCCGGTACAGGTCATCCGGAATGAATATACCTCCATGCCGCTCTACCGGCTGAACGGCGGATGGAACGCCGAAGGCATCCGTCCGAAGGAACTGCTCGCCCAGAACTCGGCGCTCTACCGGGCGATCCATCCGGAAACGCTCCGGGTCGAAAATGAGGAAGGGACGGTGTTTCAGTTCGGACTCGACTACATTGCCGATCCGCATTGGTGCGTTGTCGGCCGTCTCGAGGGCGGACGCATCCGTCCGGAGGAGAAAGTTTACCTTTCCTTCACCTACCAGACGCCGCGCCTTGACGCGATCGTATTGCGGGCGGACGACACCGTCTGCCAGAAGCCGGGAATCCCCGACTTCGCGGTGCCGAAACCGACGCAGGCGACCGGAGACGAAGAACTGATCGGACGGATTTATTTCTACGAAAAGCAATACTGCCTCACGGATGAAATGATTTTTCCGCTCGTGGAAGAGACCTTCCACGACAGCGTGCCTCCGGAGATTCCCGAAAAACTTCTTCCGCAGACATTGAAAAAACTGCGGGCGGGCGGACTGTTCCGTCTGCTGGCATGGGGCGACAGTGTGACAGAGGCCGTTTATCTGCCCGACGCGGAACGCTGGCCGGACCGGCTCGCGGCTTTTTTGTACGAACGGTTTCCGAAGGCGGAAATCGAACTTGTCAACCGGGGCTGGGGCGGACGGACGACGGCAAGTTTCATGGAAGAACCGCCGGGCTCCCCTCACAATTATCTCGAAAAAATCGTGAATTCCGGCGCCGATCTGGTGGTCACCGAATTCGTCAATGATGCCTGCGTTTTCACGGAAAAACAGTTTCATGAAGTCTACGGCCGGATTCTGTCCGATTTCCGGGCGCGGAATATGGAATGGCTGATTCTGACGCCGCACCTGATCCGTCCGGACTGGATGGGCGCCTCCTCACAGAAAGGATATGAGGACGATCCGCGCCCCTTTATACGGATGCTCCGGAAATTCGCCGCGGACAATGGTATTCCGCTCGCGGATGCGGCGAAACGCTATTGTCATCTCTGGAAGGAGGCCATTCCGCACAACAGCCTGATGGTGAATGCCATCAATCATCCGGACGAACGCGGCATGACGATTTTCCTGGAGGCGTTGAAGGAGTTCTTCCCGGAATGATCGATTGTCAAAGAATCCGAAGCCGCTGTAAAAATACCTGCGATGTGTATGGGAGGCAAACATGAATTTCAGAATAGCGACCATCGATGACGCCGCGGAACTTTCAGCCATATATTCACAATATATTCATACCGCGATCACATTTGAATACACGCTTCCCTCGGTGATGGAATTTTCACAGCGTGTTGGAAGCACCCTGAAAGAATATCCATATCCTGTTTGTGTGGAATCCGGAAAAATATGCGGCTATGCCTGTGCACACCGGATTCAGGCGCGCGAGGCATATCAATGGGGTGCGGAATTGTCCATCTACCTTGACGCCGCCGTTACCTCGCGCGGGATCGGTAAAAAACTCTATTCCCTCCTGATCGACCTGTTGAAACGGCAGGGCGTCCGGACGGTCTACGGGTGTGTGGCCACGCCCAATCCCCGAAGTGAAAAACTGCATGAAAGATTGGGTTTCCGAACCATCGGAGTATTCCGCCGGGCGGGATTCAAGGCCGGATCATGGCACGATGTCACATGGTTTGAAAAATCGATCGCCAGGTATGACGTCCCTGCCGCATTGATTCCTTTTCCAAAAATCGCACCGGAAGAAGTTCAAAAAATAATGGCGTCCTATGAAATATAATGCTGTTTTCTTTTGAAGCCGTCCGCCGGAATGGCCTGCGGATGATCGAAACAACAGGGCACCGCACCGAATGGATTTCCATGCTTTCCGATCATTTTCAGCACGTCCCCGTTGCTATCTAGATCAATGAGGCGGGGATGATCCGGCAATTCTTCCCAAGGGGGAATACCTCCGGATACATGCAGACGACAGCCCCCGTCCCGACCGGCTTTTTGAAATGTCCCATCAAATGAAAATTCCGGCAATCCTCCGGCGCAGGAGACGCGCTCTTTTTGAATTCAACCGGGTAGAGAATTCCGGAATCTTCGATCAGCAGGTCGATTTCCTTTCGGTCTTTATCACGATAGAAAAAGAATGACGGATGTGATTTTCCGTTATGATAGTAACTTTTCAGAATCTCCGAGACACACCATGTTTCAAAAATGGCCCCGGCCATGGCGCCCGCTTCCAATACCTTCGGATCGCTCCACTGAGTCAGATACGAACAAAGCCCTGTATCGAGCATATAAAGTTTCGGCGTTTGGACAAGCCGCTTCAAAAGGTTATTTGAATACGGTTCCAGAAGATAAATCAGGCCAGAAGCTTTCAAAACACTCAACCAGCTTTTCACCGTCATTACAGATACATCCGCATCCCGGGCGATATCCGAATAGTTCAGGAGTTGTCCCGTTCTTGCGGCGGCAGAACGAATAAATTTGAAAAACCGTTCACTGTCGGTTACCTTTGCAAGGTTGCGGACATCCCGTTCCAAGTAGGTGCGAAGATATGAGGAATAAAATGCCTCCCGCATTTTTCCGTCTCCTTCCAGCAGCTCGGGGTAGCCGCCCATCCAAATGCGCTGATAGATTTCCGGAAGGGTTAAGGTCGCCTTTCCGGCACCAAAATCATTGGAAGGCAAGAACGGTTTGGAGTCACGTTGCTCGAACTCGCTTTCAGAAAGTCCCAGCAGATCGACAACTGCGATGCGGCCGGCCAGAGACTCGGAAACCCCTTCCATCAAGTGGTACTGTTGAGACCCCGTTAACCAGAACATCCCCATACTTTTTGCCTTGTCTTTTCGACGCGTTTCGTCCACCTTCATTTTGATTTGTCGAAACAATCCCGGTGCATATTGGATTTCATCAATCAGCACGGGGGGAGAGTAACGCTCCAGAAAGCCTTGCGGATCGTTTTTTGCAAGCTCACAGTCCAGCAGGTTATCCAGTGTCACATACTTCCGTTCCGGCTCGGCAATATGGGTCAGAAATGTTGTTTTTCCAACCTGTCTCGGCCCTGTCAGGAGTATAACCGGAAAAAAATGATTGATTTCACGAAAATATTTCGTCAAGGTTCGTTCAAGAAACATGGCATACCCCCTTTGTTTTCGTCCAGTTTATATTATGAATATAAAATAGCCGAATATTCTAAAAAATCAAATCACCGTGGAATTTTTGTTTCAGGCAGACAATTTTTCTGAACAGGTCGCAGAGACCGGAAGAACGATCCATTGGTAAAAAACGCACCGCACCACGGATACAAGGAAGGGGAAGCGTGGATGATATGAACTTTGAGAGCTGTCGGCACTTGCATTCATTCACATTTGCATTTAAAAGAAAAACAATAAAATTTTTTCATTCCACCCTTGCATTTAAAATTATTCGTATTATAATTATAAGACAATGATTTTTAATGACTTGCAGAAATAGCATTACTAGTAAGGTGAAGGATGTCCTCTGCGGAAAACATCTATAATGAGCTGAAAGCGCAGATCCGTTCCGGAAGGCTGAAAGGACGATTGCCTTCCATCCGGGAATACACGGGACGCTATGAGGTCAGCCATTGCACGGTCCAGAAAGTGCTGGAGCAGCTCAAGTTCCAGTCCTATATTTACGGGATCAAGGGGAAAGGATTTTTCGTAAATGAAACGTTCTCCCGAAAGGTGTCCGGCGGGGAAGTCGTTCTTTTTTCCCCGTTTTCTTTTTTCCAGAATCCGTTTTATCTCCGCCTCTTCACGCACATCAAGACCCGTCTGGCCGAAACCGGAATCCGCTTCTTGATCCAGACAGGAAACGAACGGATGCCGGGGAAGAGTCCGCGGGCGGCCGTTTTTGTGGAAAAGATTGCGGAGGAGCTTCCTGAGAGTCTGAAAATACCTCCGGAAAGAACCTTCACCGTCAACTGCCGGAAGGAAGGAATCCGTTCTTTTGGGGCGGACAACCGGGCTGGGGCGCGGATGATTCTGGAATATCTGTATGAATGCGGACACCGCCGCATCGGGGTTCTGGCGAGGGACCTTGACATCAACTGGAACTTCTTTTATGATCGTTACGAAGGCGTTCGTGAATTTATGAAAGCGCACGGAGATTGCTCCGTTGCTGTGGAAAATCACAGTGGCTTCATGGAACAGGATTCCATGGAACGGCAGGAGGAAACGGCGATGCGCCTGCTCGAAAAAAATCATGGTATCACAGCTGTTTTTGCGTTTACCGATGTCCTTGCGCTCACCTTGATGCGAGTCATGCACCGTACGGGACTTCTGCCCGGCGAGGACATTTCCCTGGCCGGATATGACAACCGCGATTTTTCCGGACTCCTGACGCCCTCGCTTACGACGGTCGAGGAGCCGGCCGAAAAAATTGCAGATTCCCTGGCTGTGCAGCTCCAGCGGGTTTTCTCTGGAGAAAAGATTTTTGAAACAGACAATTTTCTGGAACCGCCGGAATTGATTGTCCGCAACAGTGTCAGGATACTGTCATAGGACCATGTTGCGAAAAATGGAGAAAAAGCCGGAAACGGAATTGAAAAAAACAGGTTTAAACATAAGAGAGAAAACGATGAGAAACAGTATCCGAAAAAGGAGGAACTCATGAGACAGAGTCATGAAAATTTCACATTGATCGAATTGCTTGTTGTGATTTCGATGATCGCGATTCTTGCGGCACTGTTGCTGCCGGCCCTGAACAAAGCCAGGGAAAAAGCCCGGGCGATTTCTTGTATCAGCCACTTGAAAAACCTGGCACTTGTATTCATAAATTATACGACAGACAGCAAAGAGTGGCTGCCGGGTCCCATCAACAATAACAGTCTGCCGGGCAGGAGCTGGGTGAATGTGCTTTACCAGGGGGGGTATATTCCAGCCAAACAGGCAAACCTGCGGCTATATGAGGTATGGAAAGTCGAACATCCCGCCTATAAGAAACTCTATAAACCGCTCAGTTGTCCTTCCGCAGAAGGTGTATTCCTCGGCTGGACCAACACAACAAGTGAGGATTCTTCAGATTTTTCTTTCAACTACTACGCCACTGTCGATTATGACGAAAACAATAACAATTATCAACGGATACTCCGTATAGGACAGCCATCCAAACGAATTCTTCTGACCGACGGAAATGCAAGAGCTATTTCAAGTGCCAGCGGGATTGTCCGGAGACATTCCAACGGCAGTAATTCCTTGTTTCTTGATTGGAGCGTCCGCTACTATGTTGCCGTAAGCACTTATGAACTTCGTTATGGAGTAATGAGATAAATGAAAATCATAAATGGGTTGATCATGTCCGTCCTGTTGCAAAGTCTGATGTCTGTTTCCTATGCGGAAAATCTGGAACCGTCCGGCAAGTATGAGAACATGCTTGAGAACAGCAATCTGGAGTTGTATGCCGGAGATTTTCCGGGTAAATGGCGTCTCACTGGCGCAAAACCGATCTATATTCCGAACGGAGCGCCGCAGGGGGGCGGCATTTTCCGTTTTTCGGAAAAAAACAAGAAGTATCTGATCCGTCAGGATTGGACATTTTCTCTTGTCGAAGGGGAGAAATACCGCCTTTCAGCATGGATAAAAACAGATGCCTTCGATGCGGAAAAGGCTCAGATTCTGGTTTTCAACAACGGGTGGTCCTGGGCGGAAGAAATGAATATTCCTCCGGGAAACGGAAACTGGCGGAAAATTGAAACCGTTTTTGCCGCGGGAAACTCTCGCGGAGGGGTATTCAGCTGCGGTATTCTTGTGGATCGTATCCGGAAAGGTTTCCTGGAGGTCTCCGGACTGCGAATCGAACCGGCTACGGAAGAATCATTCAAGGTCTCCTACGCCTATCTGAACGAAATTCCTCCGCAGACATTGGTACCGTTGTTTCCACGCTTGAAAAGGATTTTCGGATCGTCGCCCGCATTGAATTTCAAATGGTTCGGAGAACCTGATTCATTGATTGGATTTTCCGTTGACGGAATCAAGCTGTCTGACGAAAAACCCGACGGACAGGGGATTGTTATCCTTCGTCTTTCCACCTTGAAACCGGGCAAATACAGACTCTCCGCAAAGTCCGGTTCATACAGAGGCGAATGGGAAATCGAAATCCATCCGGAATTTCCTGAGCCTGCGCCTGTGAAGAAAAACAATCTGCACTGGGTTCTTGCGGAAGTGACGGTGAAGAAAAACGGAACCGGAAAATTCATTAATCCGCGCGACGGCTGGGTTCTTTTCCGGTTGCCTGCGAAAATGTCACTGAATATTCAAGGTTCGAAAGGTCCCGTCACAGATGGCGGTTTTGTAGAACTCCCTGCTGGAGAACATGATTTCACCGTTACCGGGACCAGTGGCAAAGTCACCGTATCCGCCATCGCTGAAACTTTATTCTATCAGCTTTGCGGCGGCCCCTATATGCCGAAACTTGAAAAGAATTCCTGGGACCTTTACCTTCGGAATCTGATTCCTTATGCAACGACCTTCTATGACGGCAGCGCCGGTTCAGCAGAAAACTGGAAGATATTCCGTACAAAAAACAACCGAATGATGGGGCGTTGCGACCTCGCTGTAATGCTTGCCGTGAAAAAAGGAGATTCTCTTGCTCAATTCCCTGGATTGAACCCGAAGAACGGCATGTATGACGGAATTACACTGGACGAGTTCGCCGGAGACAATATCCGGATGCATGCCCAGTTCATCAAAAGCTCAGTCAATTATAGTATCCCGACAGGACGTGTCATTTACCCTTGGGTTTGTGGCACCCCCGGGAAATCTCCGTTCACAGCAAGCTTCATCTCGCATACGGCAAATCTCGGCGGGACCAGTAAACTGCTTTACGAAGCCTATATTCCGTCGAATTTCATGGATGAGGCTCAGGCGCAGAAACTGATCGAGAATCGGACAAATGAGGTCATGGAGCTTTTCGAGAAGAATTATCCGGGTGCGCGGAACTTTGTCGGTCTCATTCTTTGCTCAAGCAACGTTCCTTTGAGTTTCACGATGGATAATCATCCGGCGGTAAACTACAAATACTTTCAGGATATGCAATTTCATCAGCTTGCTGTCGGAAAGGGACTGGACGGACTTCCCTGCGTCGGATACTGGGGCGGCAATTATTCCGATACGGAAATGAGCCGCTGGATCGGTGCGTTGTTCCGTCATTATGTGATCGAAGGGAAAAGGGAACTCCTCTCAAAGAATTACGGATATACTTTCCGACCGGATCATCTGCTCAACTGCGATTTCGAGAAAGGACTCGAGTCATGGAAAACCTCCGGGAAAGTTTCCGTCGGAACGGCCGACGGGTTCGCACGGGTATTAAAACGATTTCACTGTCTTCCCGACACTGGAACACGTTATGCTGTTTTTTCCGGAGGGACCCTGTCGCAGAAGATTTGCCGGCTTGAAGCCGGAAAACTTTATAAGGTCCGTTTTGTTACAAGCGATGCAAAAGATACAGTCAACGGCAATCCGGCCTCCTTGAAACTGAACTGTACCCTGATGGGCGCAGCGGTCCTCCCGGAAAGCGTTATCCATGTGAACAAGACGCCTGCGTGGGTACGTCCGGCCAATTATGACGAGTTCATTTTCCGTGCGGAGGGCGAAAATGCCCTTCTGTCTTTCAACGATTCCGGGAATCCGGAAGACGCAAAAATCGCGTTGCACTATATTTCGGTCATGCCGTATTTTGAGAAGTAATATGTTCCGTCCGGATGGGTAAAATGTTTGCGCATGAAGTCCTTATTCCGGACAACGCTTTACAAATCGAGGAAAAATCCGGCCCTGCGGGTATCGCGGTATTCGTCGAAATCGCTCAACTGATTTTCTTTCCAGAAAAGCTCCAGTTCCGCTTCCCATTCCTCCACTTTTTCACGGAATGTCCGGCGCAATGTATTCCACTTCTCATCCCGCCGCACATCCCGGCAGCCATGTCCGGACAAAACTTTCAGGCAGCGGTCCGTCTGCAATAATGTCAATGCTTCCAGATGCATCAGTTCGTATTGGATTCCGAGGGAGAACCAGGTTTTTGCCCGCGTTTCCATCGGATCGGCGGCGGGAAGCCGCAGGACTTCTCCGGCAAGGTTTTCCAGCGCCGGACGCTCCGCTTTCAACAGCGCTTCGTCCAGAGCCCGGACAAAAAGCCGCCATGGATGGGATGCCCACCCGGACGGGTTTCCCGCCGCGATGAAAGGCGGGATCAGAGCTTCCCAGGGACCGTAAAGATTCCAGAGATTGTTCGGGCGTCCCCACGTGGTGTGTATGAGGTTCAGGTCCGTTTTTTGCCAGTCGGCAATATTGTCGAGACGGTCTCCCAGGATATTCAAGGCTTTCCAATGATGATCGATCCAGCCGCAGCGGACGGCGGACGCGCCCCAGGTTTCCTGTCCGGTCGAACGGATCAGGTCCAGATGGTCCGTTGTATTCCGTCCGTATTTCCAATGAACGAAAATGGTTTCCTCCGGAAAAACGGAAAGGGATTTCAGCGAGGCGCCGTGATCCCGGCAGAACATGTCGTCCCAGATCATGGGGCGCAACTGTTTTTCTTCCGCCGCATAGCGGCAGAGTTTTGCCGCATGATCTATGAAAAGCCCCATCTTGCCGCGCTGAAGCGGATCTCCGGAGATTTTTTTACGGCATTCCGGACAGCTTCCGAGATGCCAGGTTTCATCGCAGCCGAGGTGGATGTTCCGGGCGTTCGGATGAAGGGCGGCCACCTCATCGATCCATTGACACATCTTCGGAAAACTGTCCGGCTGAAGCGGACACAATTCATTCAGTTCACCGTTTTCCCGGAGATATGCATAGGATTCGTTTTGGAGAATCCATTCCAGATGCCCGTGGACCTGAATCAGCGGAATAACCTCGAATCCCAGTTTTTCAGCATGGCCGACCAAACGTGTCACCACGTCTTTCCCGAATAACGGACTGCCCGCATCCGCCCAGGTATCCCATGGAACCCGGCAGTCATACTCCATCACCAACCCGTCGAAACCGCATTTTTTGAACCAGTCCAGCCACGAATAAAATTGCATTTCGGACGGAACAATGCCTTTCAAATCCAGATGCAGATATTGCATTTCATCTCCTATGATAACTATGGATCATCTTCCGAGAGAACGCCAGACCGGTTCCAGGTCGATCACCCGTTCTTCGTTGATGGCCTGATCGGCCGCCAGTGCGACAACGGCGCTTTCCAGTCCCTCCGATCCGCCGGCGCGCGGCGGGAGTCCCGTGCACATGACTTCATAAAGCTCCCGCGTCTGCGTGTTATCCCCCCCGCCGTGGCCGTCCGCGGCGAAGGGAACGGTCCGGACGGAGTCGTCGCCGATGATGCAGTATTTCAGTTCGCTCCGGCAAAGGTCCAGCAGCAGGGTGCCTTCCGTGCATGAAAAATACATTCGCCGTTCCGGGATCGCATTGCAGCAGGTCGCCTGAAACTGCACCTTGACTCCATTGCGGTACCGGAAAATGACCACCTGGGTGTCCTTGATGTTCTTCTCGGAGGTGAACGGGGATTCCGGGGTCCGGTGCGGGTCCTCCCACGAATCGTACGTTCCCTTCGGATATTTGCGGAACAGGCTTTCATTTTCGGGAATGAAACAGTCCAGTCCTCCGAATCCGGCCGTTTTGGACGGCAGACTCCCGATCAGGTAATTCAGCATGTCGAGGTCATGGCAGCACTTTTCCAGAAGATGCGGTCCGGCGTTCGCCGTCAGCCGCCGCCAGTTCTGCATGATGTAACCGCCGTGGGCGGGCGCCAGGTTCTCCGTGGCGTCCACGGAAAGCAGTTTCCCGAGAATTCCGCTGTCCAGGAGTTCTTTTGCCTTCCGGTAAACAGGAGAATAGCGAAGCACGAAGCCGGTGGCGAAAAGACAGCCCGAGGCAAGATAGGCATCATAAATCTCCTTGCAGTCTTCCAGTGTTGTCGCCAGCGGTTTTTCCGAAAAAACGTGTTTCCCCGCCCGGAATGCCGCGACGATCGCCTCCTTGTGAAAGACATTCGGAGAAAAGACCATCACCCATTCGACGCCGGGCGTGCCGACCGCTTCAGCCATGCTGCTACAGACCTTTGCGTCCGGTGTTTTCCAACGGGCAAGCGCCGTTTGCACGACGGCCCGGTCCGGATCGTATACCGAACGGATGACAACCCGATTCCCGGAATCTGCCAGCAGACGTTCCATCACCCCCTGCGAACGTCCGCCGGCCGCTATGACCGCAACAGAAATCATTCTCCCTTCCATCATTGAATCCGATCTCTCATTCATGTTATTTTTCCCGTTTCAGCTTGCCTTCCTGAAACATCCGGCAGATTTCCTGAAGCATTTCCAGATGGGTCGGGCATGTGAAAAGATTCCCGGTCCGAAGCGCATAATCCGGATTCTCTGGATTGAAGAAATTGAAGGAAAAATTCCGGAAAATCGGATGATATTCCTCCTGCCAGCGTTTTCGGATATTCCTTTCCCACGCCCGGCTGTGAAGCGAATCATCGGCAAGAACGGAAGAGTACCGAATGAAATCCGAAGATACCTGTTCCGCCTCTTCTCCGTCCAATCGATCCGCCTGATAATGTTTCAACATTTTACAGGGAATCGCCTCGAGACGTTCCAAGGCATGTTTCCGCACCGTCATGGAAAGCATGAAACTGTATTCCGTATTCCGGCAGGCGGAGACATAATCGGAATCGAAAAGCAGATTCCCGAGGCTGTATGCAATCCAGCCGCCTTCGTAAGCTTCCATTCCCTGAATCACATGCGGATGGTGTCCGATGACCAGATCCGCTCCCGCATGAATAAAAGAACGGAAGGCGGACCGGATGCGCGGCGAAGGCGTGTCCGTGAACTCATGTCCCGCATGCACATAGAGGATCAGAAAATCATACTTTTTCCTCATTTCCCCGATTCGCGGCAGATTCCGGTCCGGAGAGAAAAAGGAAGAGCCCGGAGTGTCGGAACCGGCGCAGTTCAGTTCTTTTTCGGCCAGAATCCAGATTCCGATCCGGAGACCGTTGAGTGTGATTTCCAGCGGACGTTCCGCCTCTTCCAGATTCCGTCCCGCCCCGGCATGACGGATGGAATTCTTCTCCAATGCTTCCACGGTCTGGAAAAGTCCTTTCGCACGATAATCCAGGATATGGTTGTTCGCCAGTCCCGCGGCATGAATTCCCATGTCTTTCAGGGAACGGGCGATCGCCGGATCGCAGCGCAAGCCGAAACCGCCCGGGCTCAGTGTCGGCAGGTCCGGAGCGCAAAGAGGCGCTTCCAGATTGATCAGGGTGAAGTCGTGAGAATGAAACAATTGTCCCAGGCGTTCCGTCAAGATCGGTTTCCCCTGAAGCAGCTTCTCTTCGTAATGCCGCAGCGGACAGAAATCGCCTCCGATCAACAGGGTTGCCCTCGGACCGGGAGTGATTTCTTTCGAATCTTCGTTTTTCAGTTGGATGACCGGTAAATTTCCAGACTTCATTTCAAATCCTTTTCAGCACAAATTTATATCGGCGGGCAGTCTTTATTCTTCCCTGGAGAGTCGAATTTCCGAAATCGTCGCATGATAAATCCACAAGGATACCCAGCGCGCATCCTGCGGAGCCGTAAATTGATAGGCAATGTGCCCCTTGTTTCCTTTGCTCAGACGTGGAAGATCTGTTTTCAAAAGCGGTTTCTTCCAGTCCGAATCCTTCCAGAACAACAGAAACGAATCGACACGGTTGCGATAATATCCAGTGCCCGTGAGTGCAAGGGTGTATTTCTTTCCGGGGTCGATCGGGCATCTGGTCGTATAGGCGTAAAATCCGGTGAAAAAACAAATTTTCCCTTGTTCATTCCGGAGGAGCCGCAGTGTTTCATCATTTGCCGAGGCAATTCCCGAATAGTTGTAAAGACCGAGCGCGAAATCACCATTGATGTTGAGCGTCTTTTCCGTTTTTTCTTCCTCAAGCCGCAGGTCGGCCAGCTTCAGCGCAATGCCGCGCGGGACCTCAAACAGAGCGGAAAAATTCTCCGCTCCCGAGGGAGTGTAGAACAGACAGGTATATTTTTCCGGTTCCGCGGAATAGATTGTCAGCACAGGGTTGTCATGCGGAACCGTTTTCCCGGATGCGTCGGCAAACCGGAGACGGAGTGCGGGATACTTCGAGCCGCGGTGCTGAAAGAGAGTCATCGTATCCATCAGTTCCGACTCGAAACTGGTTCCGCCGCTCCGGGAGGCGGCGAAGGAAAGCCGGTATTTTGTCCGCGGTTTCACGGGGACTTCCTTCATCGCGAAACTCATGTCGGATACAATGGTATTGCCATTGACCGCATCCTTTTCAAATTTCAGCTGCTTCCCCGGATTTTTCAGGTAGGCTTCCGGGGCATTTTTCGCAAAGCGGTCGCCATACACTTCATTGCCGGATACGGCGATCGAGGCTGCGGCAAGGAGGCATTGCAGTATGTTCATCATGGAAATTCAATCCTTTCTTTGATTCTCCGCATTCAAAATGAAAGTTTTTCCTTAATCAGACCGGGAAATATGCCCGACAGAGTGGAGATTTCCTCCGTTTTTCCGTCGTATGCGCGACGAATGACGGCAATCGACGGAAAGGTCATTGTATTTTTCAGGTCGATTCCCAGACTTGCAAAGGGGAGCGCCAGCACAGCCTGATAACCCGATTTGTTCTTTGCAACCGCAAGAACAGGCTTTGATTCATACGATTTCGAAGTATGAAAATTGCCCTCGCCGTCAAGGGTGAAGGAATGCCGTCCACGCCCGATTTGCAACACGATCTGCACGAGGTCGCCGGACGGCGCGGCATCTCCCGCTTTCTTCCGGAAGACCGCATTCGGGTTTTTCGCATCCACACGGATGTAGAGTTTTTCTCCATCGGAGAGAAGCCGGAGTTCCGTGGCGTATTTCGGGGGAACGGTTTTTCCCCAGTCGAAATATCCGGGAACCGCAAACATATCCAGCACCAGTGAAGTTTCATAGCAGGTGGCGGACGGCTCCATGAATTTTTCCTCACGGCTCATCTGCGGGACCGTATTCACTCCGGCCTTGCTTTTCGCCAGCAGCCATTGCGCTTTCAGGCGCTGGATCATGATTTTGGAATGGGGATGCTGCGCTAGATTTTCCGCCTCGCAAAGTGCCTCGAAACAGACTTTCTCATAAGGAGCCTGGAAAATGGAATATCCCTTGTCGGTTTTCCTGGCGGGGTCGGACCATGCCTTGTACAGCAACTCATAGAACTTCTTCATGGCGGGTGCGGCTTCGCGGTAAGTCCGGGAGAAGAATTGCTCCTCCAACCGGGCGAGGTCCTGATAAGGATTCCACATCAGCCGTGCGATCAGCCATGCTCCGATTGTATTGGCGTCCCATTCGGATTTCATGGTATGATTGCTGAATTTCCGGTCGGAATCCGGCGTCAGTTCGGAAATGACGCCTGGACCTTTGATTTTTTCTTTCAAATCCCGCAGATCCTGCCCAATCTTTTGACGGATCGAACCGATTCCGGTAATCTCCGCATAACCGGAAAAATAGGAACGGTAGTATTCATAGAACCAGACCCTCCCGGGAAAACGGCTGCCCCATTCGGTCAGCCTCCGCTTCCAGACCGGATTCTGGTTCGCACTCAGAATCGGATACCGGCTGTCAACACCGCCGATCGGACAAAAACCGATC
>MWCA01000117.1 GCA_002069785.1 Lentisphaerae bacterium ADurb.Bin242
GACGGCTGGCGGAAATGCGGAATCGTCACTCCCGCGCCCGGATGTTTCGGAGTGGCGTGGCGGATACTTGACGCTCAATATACCCGAGTTCCCGAATTTCCGCGGGCGGTGCCGCAGCGAAGGCGACGTCTCATCCTTGTCGGACATCTTGGAAGCTGGCTCTATCCCGCCAAAGTATTATTTGACGGCGAAATGCGCGGAGGGGATACTCCGCCGCGCCGAACGAAGAGGCAAGGAACTGCCGCCGATCCTGAAGGCGGCGTTGATCCGGCAGTCGCGGCAAACCGCGAATGCATAGACATCCGGCAGGTTGAAGTCCGGGAGACGGAACTCTCTCCGACGCTGATCGCCACCGACTACAAGGGCGGCAAGGCCGTTTCGTTCTATCCGCGGCGCAAGGCCGAAAGCACGCTTCCGCTGGAGGAGTGTTCCCACACGCTTGTCAACGGAACGTGTCCGGGGCGCCAGAACGCGGTCTGCTTCGAGAACCACGCCCAGGACGCCAGACTCAAGCCGGGTGAAGTGGCGCAGACGATCAGCGCCCGCATGGGAACCGGCGGCAACAACCTCCCGCTGGTCATGGACGGCGATGGGCCGGTCGGCTTCATCAAGAACGACGCCGGAGGCGAACAGCAGGGATACTGGACGGGCGCGTTTCCGACCATCCGAAGCCAGGTCATTCCGGCGGTGGCCATCGCGGAAAATGTGATAGGACGGCAGGTTGAAAACGGCGGAAACGGAGTCGGAGCCAAAGAGGAAGTCGCCTACACTCAAAACTGTACCGGAGTGATGGAAGTGTGCCAGAATGCGGCCGTCCGCCGCCTGCTTCCCGTTGAGTGCGAGCGCCTCATGGGATTTCCCGACAACCATACGAGAATCCCCTGGAAGGGCAGACCGGAGGAGGAATGTCCGGACGCGCCCCGCTACAAAGCCTGCGGCAATTCAATGTGCGTCAACGTGATGGCGTGGACCGGGCAGCGCATTCAAACAGTGGAAAACGAATTCAATATCGCAAAGGAGACTTATGCCGGAAACAACTGAAAATCTTGAGGACAGCATCCGGGGGAACGCCACCGGGCCGAAGTCGGCGGAAGTCGACGGGCAGAAGGTCGAGCAGCATCCGCTTCCCGACCAGATCGCGGCGGACGAATACCTCGCCAAAAAGAAAGTGATGCGGGGGCGCGGGACCGGGCTGAAAATCACGCCGATGCATCATTCGGGGGCGTGACATGTTTGAGAAACTCAAATCCATGTTCCGAACCCGGACGCCGCCCGAGGCGCGCTTCCACCGGACGCTGACGGCGCGATTCGACGCGGCTCAGACCAACAAGGACAATGTGCGGCATTGGGCGATGGCGGACTATCTCTCCGCCGACCAGGAGGCGCGGCCCGAAGTCCGCAAAGTCCTGCGCCAGCGGTCGCGGTACGAGGTGGCGAACAACTCCTATGCCAAGGGGCTGGTGCAGATGCTGGCGAACGACACCATCGGCACGGGACCGCGCCTCCAGGTGCTCTCGGAGGACGAAACGTTCAACGACGAGGTGGAGACGGAATTCGCCCGGTGGTCGGACGCGGTGAAACTGCCGCAGAAGCTGCGGATGATGCGGATTTCCCGCTGTCAGGACGGCGAGGCGTTCGCCGTGATGGCGACGAATCCGAAAGTCCGGCATCCGGTGAAGATGGACGTGATGCTGATCGAGGCCGACCGCGTTTCCGGCGAACTGCGCTGGCTGGAGGACGACGCCTCCGTGGACGGCATCACCTACGACCAGTGGGGCAACCCGGCGGACTACCGGATTCTCAAATACCATCCCGGCGACGTGAAGTTCGCCACGGGGGAAGAGGCGATCCACGTTCCGGCGGATTACATGCTCCACATCTTCCGGCCCGACCGGCCGGAACTGCACCGGGGCGTGCCGGAGCTCTCGGCGGCGCTGCCACTGTTCGCCCAGCTCCGCAGATACAACCTCGCGGTTCTGAGCGCGGCGGAGGCCGCGGCGGATTTCGCGGCGATCCTCTACACGGACGCTCCGCCAGACGGCGAAGCGGCGAACGTGCCGCCAATGGACTCGCTGGAATTGGAGCGGAACATGATGCTGACCGTTCCCGCGGGATGGAAGATGGCCCAGCTGGACGCGAAGCAGCCGACGGCGAACCATGCGGAATTCGTGAAGATCATCCTCTCGGAAATCGCGCGGTGCGCGGTGTCCACCTACGGCACGGTCGCAGGCGACTTCAGCGGCCACAACTATGCGTCCGGTCGGCTGGACAACCAGCTCTACCACAAGAGCATCCTGGTCGACCGCTCGTTCTGGGAGACGGAAGTCCTGAACAGCATTTTCGACCTGTGGTATCGGGAATACGCCTTTGCCGAAGGCGATCCGCTGGAACGCCGGACGCCGCGCCACACGTGGTTCTGGGACGGCTTCGTCCACGTCGACCCGACGAAGGAGGCGAACGCCCAGCAGATCCGGTTGGAGAACAACACCACGACGCTCGCCGCCGAATGCGCCAAGGACGGGCGCGACTACATGTCGGTTTTGAGGCAGAGGTCGAAGGAAATCAAGCTCATGCGGACGCTCGGCATCCCGATTGCCGGGGAACAGGCCGCGTCACAGTCAACCGGGGAATCCGGGAAGAAGAAGCCGGATTCCGAACAGCAGGAGAAGGAAGATGATGAGTGAATTCACGCTCATAGAGGCGGCGAACGGCGGCAGGCCGAAGGTCGCGGGACTCGCCTACGGCGGCGGGAAGATGAATCTGCCGGGATGGAAATTCCCGGTGGTGGTCGACCTCGCCGGGATGGATATCCCCGACACGGTGCCGCTGCTGACCAATCACGAAAACAAGACCGACGCCCGCGTCGGCATGGTGACGGCGTCCGTCAAGAACAGCTCGCTCGAAATCACCGGCGAAATCGTTTCGGACGGCAGGGACGCGCAGGACATCGTGGCGCAGTCGAAGGCCGGAGCGGACTGGCAGCTTTCCATCGGGGCCGATGTGAAGGAATGCGAACTGGTCAAGGCCGGAAGCCGGTCCGTGAACGGGAAAATCTATGCCGCTCCGTTCTACCATGTTCAAAAATCCGTGCTGCGCGAAGTGTCCGTGGTCGCCGTGGGAGCGGACGCCACCACGAAAATGCAGGTCACGGCTCAATTCAACCTGACCAACACCAACCCTATCGAAGGAGATCTTATGACCGAAGAAACCAAGACCGTTGCCGCGAACGCCGAACCCGTCAAGGACCTGGCATCCGCCGAACCCGAAAAGAAAGCCGAAGCCGCCGCCACGCCTCCGGCGGTTCAGGCAAGCGCCACCACCGACATGACCGTGACGGCTGTCGTCGCCGCTGAAAACGCCGTGAAGGCGGAACGCAAGCGCGTGGGCGAAATCCAGTCCATCTGCGGCGGCGAATTTCCCGAAATCGAGAAACAGGCCATTTCCGGAGGCTGGATTCCGTCGCAGGTGACGCAGAAGGTGCTCGAAACCATCCGAGCCGAGCGTCCCGCCGCCAGCGTCCACATCAGCGTGAAGGCGCGTCCCGAAGGGGGCGAACTGCGCAAGACCGTCGAAGCCGCGATGTGCCTCCGCGTCGGCGTCTCCGCCGACATGCTGGAGAAGTCCTACGGCGCGCCGACCGTCGAGGCGGGAATGGCTGAAATGGACATGCCGCTCAAGCAGCTGCTGGCCGAGTGCATGAAGCTCGACGGCATCCCGTACAGCCGGGGCTTCGACAACGAGACCATCCGCGCGGCGTTCTCCAGCGTGTCCCTGCCGGGCATTCTCTCGAACGTGGCGAACAAGAAGCTGCTCCAGTCCTACGAGGCCCAGCCGGTGATCGCGACGAAGCTGTGTGGCACGGGCGACCTGAACGACTTCAAGGAGAACGACCGCTTCCGCCTGACGGACGTGGGCGACCTCCTGCCGGTCGCGCCGGACGGCGAAATCAAGGACGGCGGGCTGATCGAGGAATCCGCGAAGAACCAGCTGGAAACCTACGGCAAGAAGTTCTGCCTGACGCGCAAGATGATCATCAACGACGACCTCGGCGCATTCATGAAGGTGCCGACCGCGATGGGCAACCGCGCGGCCCGCCTGATCGACCAGCTGTTCTTCTCGCGCCTGCTGAAAAACCCGGCGCAGGCCGACGGCAAGGCGCTGTTCCACACGGGGCACAAGAACCTGCTGACCGGCGCGGCTTCGGCGCTCTCCGCCGATTCCATCAAAAAGGCCATTCAGATGTATCTCGACCAGACGGACGCGGACGGCCAGCCCATCTCGGTCGAACCGCGCTACCTCCTGGTGCCGACCGCGCTCAAGCACCTCGCCGTCGAGCTGACGCAGGGGGCGACGCTCATCATGGCCGGAGGCTCGGACAATGTCGTCCGTCCGGCGCTGAACGTCCTCGCCGACGAGAATCTCTCCGTGGTGTCCAGCCCGTATCTGGCGAACAGCGCCTACGAAGGGAATTCCGCCTCCGCGTGGTATCTCTTCGGCGCGCCGGGCCAGGTGGACACGTTCGAGATCGGCTTTTTGAACGGGAAGCGCACCCCGACCGTGGAGCGCGGCGAGACCGATTTCAATACGCTGGGCATGTGGTTCCGGGTGTATTTCGACCTCGGCGTCCGCGAGCAGGACTTCCGCGGCATGCTCAAGGCCAACGGAAGCGCCAACTGACAAACAGCCGGGCGCTCTTCAATGCGCCCGGCACAACCTCAATTTCAAGGAGATTTTTATGATCGCCCGTTACGTTCAAAAAGGTGAATCCATCGACCACCGGCCGTCCGCCGCCGTCGCCGCCGGCGATGTCGTCGTTCTCAACAGCCTTGTCGGCGTCGCCCGGCTCGACATTGAAGCTGATACTCTCGGCAGTCTCGCCGTGACCGGCGTGTTCGAGACACCGAAGGCAGCCGGTGCCATCGCTGCCGGAGCCGCCGTCTATTGGGACGCGGCCAATCACAAGGCGACCACGGTTGCCGCCGGGAACCCGTATCTCGGAAAGGCAATCGGCGCGGCTGCCGCCGCCGATGAAACCGTGCGTTTCCTCCTCAACGCGCCGTTCGTCGCCACCGCCGCCGCCGCGGAATAATCCGTGGGAATGCTCGAACAGGCTTCGGCATGGCTGGAAGCCCAGCGGATGAAGGAGCTTTCCGTCCCCGCCGTCTATGTGCGGAAGGACGGAACGCAAACTCAAGTCAACGCGACGCCGGGGCGGACGCTGTTCCGTGCCGAAAACCAATACGGTGTGACGGTCCGGACCGAGAGCCGCGACTTCCTTGTCGCGGCATCGGAACTCCCGGACGAACCCGAACGGGGAGACGCCATCGTTTATGCCGGAAACCGCTACGAGGTGCTTGCGCCGAACGGCGAGCCGGTATGGCGATGGTCGGGATCGTATCGCTGGACGCGCCGCATTCACACCAAAGAGATCGGAGGAACATGATGCCGAATGGAGACATCCCCGACCACAGGGATTTGTGGGACGCCGTCAACCAGGCGCGGCTGGAGCTGGCGGAAATGAAGGGAATGCTCAAAATGCATTTCGAGGATTCCAAGCATCACTATCCGCCGTGCAAGCCCGCCGCCGACCTGCAGAAAACCATGCTGTCGGCGATGGGGGCGGCGGTGCTCGCGCTGATCGCCGCCATCGGAAACATCGTCATGGAATTCATGCGGAGGTAAAACATGAGCGAAGTGCTGAATATTGCCAACGCGGTCGCCGCCGAACTGTCCGACTATCATGCGGAAGTCCTCTTCTTTCCCGAATTCGAATTGCGGGAGCTGGAGGAGATGCGCGTGGTGGTCGTGCCGACCGGAACGGAATACAAGACCCTTTCCCGCGCCGCCCACGAGGAACTGCCGAAAGTCCAGGTCGGCTTTCTGAAGCGCGGCTGCGAGGATGAACTGCCCGAACTGCTTCAGCTCGTCGAAGGGCTCGGCCTCGGATTCCTGAACCGGCGGCTGGCCGGGGCGATGTGCGTGTGCGTCGCCTACAACCCCATCTACTCGCCGGAGCATCTCCGGGAACGCGGCCAGTTCACCAGCGTCATTGAACTGACGTTCAAGACGGTCAAGCAGTGAACACGAAAATCCGCATCGAATTCGATGAGGAAAAAGTCCTGTCCAAAGTCAAAAACGGGAATGTGAAAGCCCTCCGCCGCGCCGGGGCGTATGTCCGGAAGTCGGCAAGAAACGCCGTCTCCCGCTCAAGCAAATCATCCCCTCCCGGAACGCCGCCGCACACCCGGCGCGGATTGCTGAAACGCTCGATTCTGTTCGGCGTCGAAAAAAACCGCATGACGGTGGTGGTCGGCCCGGCGAAATCCCTCATCTGCATTTCGATGACCGCGCACGAGTTCGGCGGCATGTACCGCCGGAGAAAGTATCCGAAGCGTCCGCTGATGGGGCCGACGCTTGTGAAAACCGCACCGCAGCTTCCCAAGCTGTGGGAGGATAGTGTAAAACCATAACTACGACAAGGAGATATTTCAATGGCTATTGTACTTGGCCTTGACGCGAAACTGCTTCGGGGAACCGCTGGCGCGACCGGCGCGACCGAAGTCAAAAACGTCAAGGATCTGACCCTCAACCTGGAATCGGGCGAGGCCGATGTGACCACGCGCGCCACCAAGGGCTGGAAGGCGTCCGTGGCGACGCTGAAAGAGGCCAGCCTCGAATTCGGCATCCTTTACGACACCGAGGATGCGGACTTTACCGCATTTCAGACCGCGTATTTTTCCAATACGCCAATCGCGCTCTTTGTGACGGACGGCGACGGTCACGGGCTCGACGCCGACTGGTCGATCACCGGATTCACGGTCGAACAGCCGCTCGAAGAGGCGCTGACCGTTTCGATCACCGCGAAACCGACCGCATCGACCCGCGCACCGGTGTGGAGCTGATTCTTCAATTCTTCATATAAGGAGCAGACCCGATGAAAAGTTTTACCGATAACGCCGGGCGCGTGTGGACGCTGGCGGTGAATGTCGCCGCGATCAAACGAGTCCGCGCCCTCTGCGGCGTCGACCTCAATTCGATCATCGAACTGGATGCGAAGAACCAGCCGACCGCCAAGCTGCTGGAGCGTCTCTCGACCGACCCGGTTCTCTTGGTGGACGTGCTGTACGCCGTCTGCAAGCCGGAATGCGACCAAAAGAATGTCTCCGACGGGGAATTCGGGACGGCGATGGCCGGGGACGCCATCGACCATGCGACCGCCGCGCTTCTGGACGAGATCATCGATTTTTTCCCCGAGGCGAAACGGATGGCGTTCCGAAAAATCCTGTCCGCGACGCGCCGTTTCGAGGCCATCGCGCGGAACCGGATGGAGACGCTGCTGGCGGACGGGAAATTCGAAGACAGCCTGGTGTCCGAGCTGGAACGGTTGACCGGCTTGTCTGCGAGTGCGCCGGAATCTGCGGAGTGAACCCGGACGGATTCACCTTGCGTGAACTCGTCCGGATGGCGGAGGGGCGCGGCAAACTGGAATGGGGACAGACATCCAGTCTGATGGCTCTGGTCGCCAACGTCCTCCGCGATCCGAAAAAGGGGAAGATTTCCAAACCCGCCGATTTCAATCCGTATTTTCAGGACCGCAAGCCGGTGAAAGCGCCGCTTTCCATTCTGCGGGATGTTTTCTGCAAACCGGGAAAGGGAGGTGATTCCGTATGAACGCAAGCGGCAATGTGAAAGCGGGCCGGGCATTTGTCGAAATCATGCTCGACCAGACGAAGCTGGAGCGGGGACTCAAGGCGGCGCAGGCGAAGATCAAAAACTTCGGCACGTCGCTCACCACGGCGGGCAAAGGCATGGTGACGGTGGCGACCATCGCCGCCGCCCCGTTCGCGTTCGCGACCAAGACGTTCGCCGATTTCGACGACCAGATGCGGATGGTGAAGGCGGTCACCGGAGCGACGGAGGCCGAATTCAAATCCATGACCGAGGTTGCGGAGAAGCTGGGACGCGAAACCTCGTTCACGGCCAAACAGGTCGCCGAGGGCATGACAGCGATGGGCAGGATGGGCTTCAACGCCAAAGAGATTGAGGCGGCGATTCCCGCCGTCCTGAACCTCTCGAGAGCCACGGGGACGGAGCTTGGCGAAGCCGCCGAAATCGCCGCCAACAACATGCGCGTGTTTGGAATAGAAAGTTCCAAAATGGCCGGAGTCGCGGACATCCTGACGGCAACGGCCAACGGTTCGGCGCAGACGCTGACCGACCTTGCGGAAGGCCTGAAAATGGCGGGTCCGCAGGCCGCGGCGGCGAAAGACAACATCGTCAACGTCTCCGCCGCGCTAGGCGTGCTCGCCAACATGGGCATCAAGGGCTCACTCGCCGGAACGGCTCTCCGCAAAGCCTACAGCCAGTTCGCCAAGACGGACATCCAGGACAAGCTCAAGGAGATCGGCATCGCCACCGTCGACGCGAACGGGAATCTGCGGTCGATGCCGGACATCATGGCGGACATCGCCAAGGCGATGGCGAAGATGCCGACGGCCAAGCGCCTCGCGTTCGCGGAGGAGATTTTCGACCTGCGCGGCTCGCTTGCCGGTCTTCAGCTCGGCGGCAACATCCAACAGCTGGACGAATTCATCAAGAAATTGAAGAACGTTTCCGGCGCGGCGGCGCAGACCGCCTCCGAAATGGACAAAGGCATCGGCGGAGCGTTCCGCCGCTTCCTGTCGGCGGTCGAAGGCGTCCAGCTTGCCATCGGCCGCATCATCGGCAATGCGCTTGCGCCCTACATCGACAAGGTTTCCGAAATGCTGAACAAGATGGCGGAGTGGATCGCGAAGCACAAGGAAGTGGTCATCATGCTGGTGAAAGTGATCGCCGGAGTCGCGGCATTGGGGGCGGCGCTGGTGATCGCCGGAGTCGCGTTCAAAGTCATCGCCGTGGTGGTCGGAGGCCTCTGCACGGTCTTTTCAATTCTGAAAGTCGTGGTTCTCGCGCCCATCGCGGCGGTCAAGGGACTCATCGCGGTGTTCACTCTCCTGAAAACCGTTCTCATCGGCGTGAAGGTCGTGGCGCTCGCCACCTGGGCGGCGATCTCCAGTCCGGCGGTTCTGGTCGGGGCGGCGCTTGGCGTCCTCGTCGCGGCCATCTGGAAACTCACCGGGGCGTGGGACATCTGCGCCGACGCCGTTCGCGGACTTGCCGGAGATTTCGGCACGGCGTTCGCCGCCATCGGCGACGTGGTCGGCCAGACGTGGGAAGTCATCAAACTGGCGCTCGCCTCCGGCGATCTCGCCGGGGCGGCGAAAGTCGGCCTCGCGGCCCTGAAAGTCGTATGGCTGACCGGACTGTTCCCGCTGAAAAAGGCGTGGTTTGAACTCAAGAACTTCCTCGCGGATTCGTGGACGGTCACCATTTATTCGATCCTGAAACTCGGCAACAACCTCTGGTACGGATTGCTCATGGGACTCAAGCAGGTCGGCGACGCCATCGCGGACGCTTGGAGCTTCCTCTGGGACGGCGTGATCGGTGCGTTCGAGTCGACCGTCGGCTACCTCAAGAAGAAGTGGATCGAGTTCAAGGGCTTCTTTGACTCCGATGTGAACGTGGACGCTGAGATCGCCCGTGTCGACGCCGAAATGGCGGAGGGCAAACAACAGCGGGAACAGCGTTCCGCCGACGCGGTGAACCGCCGCGCCGGAGAGCGCGAGGCGCTGGGCCAGGAATGGGACTCCTCCAATCAGGCCATCGACGAAGCGATGAATCAGGAGATCAACGAAAACCGCCAGAATTACAACGACGCCCTTTCCGGGGCGGCGGCCGAAATCGAGGCGGCGAAAGGCCAGTGGCAAAGCGCCATGGACGAGGTCAGGAAACGCGCCGCCGAGAAAGCCGAAAAAACGGAGGAAGTCCGGAAGAAAACCGAGGAGGCCGCGGCGGGAACGTCCGAGGCGGAGTCAAAAGTCGTCGGGGACAAGGCGACCGGCAGCTGGTCGGCGGAGGCGCTGGATTCCATGCTTGGAAGCAGTTCGGCGCAGGAACGCACCGCCACCGCGACCGAGGAGTCGGCGCGCCAGCAGAAGGAAACCAACAAGCACCTGAAAAAAATCGAGAACTCAAGCGGTTCCATCACATACGGAGACTGATATGGCAAGAGTCGGGCAAAGCTACAAGGAACATACGAAGGCCATCGACAAAAACGGCAGATACACTTCGGCGGAAATCCCGTACATCGTTTTCGATGTCGCCGACGAGGACGCGGCACTTTCCGCCGTTCTCGCGGAAGCGCCGAAAACGTGCCACGGCCTGCCGCTGGATTCCATCGAAATCGACAGCCGGGACAATGACGCCACCTATAAGGTCAACGCCATTTACAAGACCGAGTCCAGTTCCTCGTCCGGCGACGATGACGACGATAATGCCGAAAGCACCGTTTCATTCGACTGCGGCGGCGGAAGCAAGCACATGACGCACAGCCTCAAGCAGACCAAGGCGTTCGGCACGAAGGACGCGGGCGGCGCAATCGGCTGGAACGGGAAGTCCGGTTCGGAAATGGAAATCACCGGCGTTGACATCCCGACCGCCCAGCTCCGCGAAACCTATACCCGCGTCATGCGGCTCTCCCGCATCACCACCGGCTTCAAGCGGAACGTGGCGGGACTGGTGGGAAAAGTCAATTCCGGCTCGTTCAAGGGCTGGTCGGCGGGCGAAGTAATGTTCCTCGGCATGAGCTACAGTTCTCCGGCGAAAAGTTCCACCAAGGTCACGGTGACGTTCAATTTCTCCGTCCAGCCGAACGAGTCAGACGCGAAGGTCGGCGGCAAGAGCGTCAGCAAGAAGGGATTCGAATACGTCTGGGCACTCTCTAAAACCAGCGCCGAGAGCGGCGTTCCGAAAGCCGAGGTCGAGGCGATCTACGTCGAACAGGTCTGCGAATATGCTTCATTTTCCGCCTTGGGACTGTGAGGTGACGCCATGGCATTTTTCCCCGATGTGACAAAAGGGCAGTCGTTCACACCAAGCGCGCTGCTCTCGAACAACGTCAGGCATATGGTGAACTCCCTCAACGGTTTTCAGAATGGCGGACACGCCGCCGCCAATTCGGGCGTAGTCCGGATTCAGGTCTACAACGCGTCCTCCGGCGAAATCCCGGCGGGGTGCGCGGTGAACTTCAAATCCGATGCCGCCCTTTGCGGCGACGCCGTTCCGGTCGAACCGCTGAAGGACGCGGCGAAGCCGTGGGGCGTGACCGTGCTGAAACTGGCGGCAAAGCAGATGGGAGACTGCATCATCAGCGGACCCGCGACCGTGGCGGTGAGCGGAACCGGCGACTATGCTTCTCCAAGCACATCCAATCCGGCGACCTTCACACGGGGCGCGTCCGGTTCTCCCGTCCTGTTTTCCAACAGCGGGAAAGCCGTCATCAACCTCGGAGCAAGCACGCAGGACATGTACGACGGGCCGTTCGCCCTCTCGTATGACGCGGAAACGAAAAAACTCAAGGTCGCCGCCGGGTATTTGAACCGCAACGGCGAATGGAAGGACGTTCCCGCCGCCGAACTTGCTCCGTCAACCGGAACGGTCTGCGTCCGCACCACGCTGGACAGCGAGGGAAGCTGGTCAGAGCCGGAGGTGAAAATCGCCACGCCGGGGCAGTATGCATTTCCGATTGGGAGCTGCAAGGCCAGCGGCGAATCCGTGATTTTCTGTTCGTTCCGGGTTCCCGTTGCCATTTTCATGGTTGCGGACATTTGCTCGACTACAAATTGAGGTGATCCGATGGAATCGACAAAACTCTGGAACGACAAGAAAACCAGGAAGCTCATCCGTAAAAAGAAGAACGGGCGGCTGATCGCCTGCTGGGTCTGTCCCTGCTGCAGGCCGCGCGTCATCGCTTCCACAATTACCAATGCCGGAGATGGGCGAAAAACATGGAACCTGCGTCCGTACCAGGGCGACAAAGTCGGCTTGCCGGGGGCGCGATGGCGCATCCGGGACGTGGGCGAGGCGCACCACAACGATTCAGATGCCTCGTGCAGCGGCAGCCAGTATTACGCCGGAACCATCGACGGCAACGGCAAACTGACCGGGCTGCCGGACGAATTCGTCTCCGGCTATTCCTATAACGGCTACATGGAGCTTCAGCAGGGATGCGTCCGCGACGACGGGAGCATCGAATGGCCTTGCCCGAACGGATAAATTTTATGGAGAAAACATGTTCACATTCAACGATTCAAGATATACGCACATGCCGTTCGCCGCCACAGGCCCGGACGGCGATCCGGAAGAGTTCTGCTGCATCCCGGTCAACGGACTCTGGAAACTTTACCACTTCACTGGCAAACGCTGGAAACGCGTCCGGACCGGACTGCCGGACGACGCCTTCGAGTGCGGACCGACCGCCGAATTCGAAGACGGGATGTGGAAGATTTCCTTCGTCGCCGGGGGCGCAAAGTCCGCCCGGCAATTCAAGCTTTACCGGATGCTCGGTTTTGACGCTGATCCGATGGTTCAAGTCGCCGCCGATGTCGGATTTGTCTGGAAAGACCGCGTGGTCCATGCCGGACGGCGCGGCCCGGTCACGATCATCGAGCCGGGGCGGACGGTCACGCTGACGTTGCCCGGCGTCGAATTCCTCTACCGCGTCTCCTACGATCCGTTCCAGCCGAACCGGCTGCTGATTTCCGGGCAGCTTCCCGGCGGGGAGGTTTTCTCCTGGGCGTATCGGTCGGGAATGAAGATTTTGAAGGAAGTGATTGCGGACGGCATCCCAGCCTACAAATGCGCCTTTTACGAGGGAAACTGCTACTACGCGAAACGCGAGGCCGGATTCGAGGAACGCCGGATCGTCAAAGCCGAATCGCTGGAACTGAACGAGCTTCCGGCGGAAGAACACATCGTCGAGACGGAAGCGTTCACCCATGCCCGCCACGAAAATCCGGAGTTCGAATAATGAGCTGCAACTGTCACGGCAAAAGCGGAGTGTCCGTCACCCGGACTTCTCCTTTCGACCAGTGTTCGACCTGTGCGAAAAAGCATGTGGTGAAAGCGTGGAACCTCTGGAATGAATTCCTCTACGCCGACGACAACCGCGACGCGATATCCGGCCAGCTCCGGCTTGCCGCCGATCATCTCATGTACGATCACCGCGACAACGCGCTGAAAGCACGGGATTTGGCGGTAATGATCGAGGAAAACCACGACGCGGCGATCACGACCGAATGGGACGGACTGCTGGCGGCGGTTCGGGAGGCGTTTAACGCCGATCATCCCGACGCCGTCGAACGCCTCGCACAACTTCAAATCAAACAGGAGACTTCCTGATGCAGAATACCACTTTTTATGTCGCGGCGAACGAGACGCTCGGCGTGGTCAAGGACTATGCCAACGCGAAGACCGTCACGCCGCCCACGCTGGTGCGCGGCGTTGCGGCGTGCCTCAAAATGCGCCTTTTCGCCAAGAACGACGGCACTGAGGCTTGTCCGCTGTCAGCCTTCGCCAACATCGTCTCCTGGCAATGGGCGATGGACAATGATTTCAACGAGGCCACGACCTACAAGCTCGTGGGCGACAACGGCGGCATCACCGTTTCAGCCGTTACCGAAACCGCCGACGGCGAGGAAACAACCTATACCGAAATTTCCATCCCGATGTCCGGCATGAACACGGAGGAGCTGGCGGCATGGCTCGGAACCGAGAAAAGCAAGTCCGGCCTCGCCGGGGAACTGGTCGGATTCGACGCCAACGGCAGCCAGATTTTCATCCTGCAGGTCGAGAACTTCACGGTCCGAAACCGCATCACCAGCATCGGGAATCCAACGCCAATAGACCCGGATTATCTGACGGCAACGCAGGTCAGAGCCTTGCTCGCCGCCGGGATGGAATGCGAATTCAGTCTCGACGGCACGGCGTGGCATGTGCCGCAGACCGATCTTGACCGCTTTATCCATTTTCGTCTGCGCGGCGATGTCAACGGAATATGGAGCGACGCAATCGGGCTGGTGGTCGGGCCGAAGGGCGATCCCGGAGCGGATTCGTTCTGCCATGTCGCCTACGCCTCGGATTCCACAGGAGCAAACTTCTCGCTCACTCCGGCGAACGGCTTGAAGTTCCGTGCCGAAATTCATACGGCGGTCGAAATCCCCTCGCCATCCGCTACGGACTTTGCCGAAGCGGTCTGGGTGAAATACATCGGCGATGACGGTGCGGGTGTCGGCGACATGGTGAAATCCGTCTACGACACGAACGACGACGGGAAAGTCGATTCTGCGGAAGAAGCCGACCACGCCACCAACGCCGACGCGGTTCCATGGACGGGCGTGACCGGCAAGCCGTCCACGTATGCCCCAACCGCCCACAGCCACGTGATGGCCGACATTTCCAATCCGGTCAATCAGAAAGTGTATTCGGCCTCCAATCCGAAAACGCTGTATCTGGACAGCCCGATTGTCCGGAACACCGCATCCAACTCCAGCGGAACGATTGAGCTGGAATTCACCGCGATCATGGACAAGGCCGGAGGTTCCGCCTACAGTGCCGCCGACGGCGTGATGCTGACGTGGGAATACCATGTTCTCTGTTCCGCGGCGGTGACCGGCGTGTCGGTCGGCAGCGTCAGGCCCGCGACGTCGTCGACGTTCTGGACCAGGAGAACCGGCCCGGGAACCTGGCCCATGGTCCCCTCGACCTCGGGGTGGCCGGCATGGCCGATCAGCACGACGCCGATGCCCTGCTTGGCATAGCGCA
>MWCA01000118.1 GCA_002069785.1 Lentisphaerae bacterium ADurb.Bin242
CTCCACCGCCGTTTTCCCGATGTCGACATAATTCAAGTCGATCGTGGACAACGGCGGATCCAGCAGCGTGTCGCCCGGATAACCGCAATAGCCCATGACCGCAATGTCTTCCGGAATACGGATGTTTTTTTCTGAAAGATACATCATGACTTCCATCGCATAGAAGTCCGAAAAACAGAAGATTGCCGTGGGAGGTTCTTCCACCTCAAGCATCTCATCCAGGGCCGCACGAATCCGGCTTTGTTCCAACGGTGCGGAATACAGCAGCTTCCCGCCGGCCTCCAGGCCGAGTTCACGGAACAGAGACGGCAGTTCTTTGATATTCCAGCCCCGGACGGAATCGGGTTCCATCGCAAGGATTTGAACCCGCCGATGCCCCTTTCCCGCCAGATATTCCAGCCCCTTGCGCCAGGACTGCCGCCGGTTGACATACAGCAGTCCGAATCCGGTCCGGCGGTCCTCATAGTTCCCGTGAACAATGAGCACGGGAACCCCGAGCTGCTGAAGGATCCGCACCTCCGGATCGTCTTCCATCACGCTGCTGGTCACCAGAAGAACCCCGTATAGATTTTTCTTTTTCAGAATCTTTAAGGCGTTCTCCGGCGGAAGCCGGCGCAGGTAATCGATGAAACAGAGTTCCGTTTTGAATCCCTGCTCGGATGCGGCGCTTTCAATGCCGGGAAGAATGTAGTTTTGAGGCAGTTCGATCCGGTTCTCCCGGATCATGCCGACCAGAATCAGATTGGAACGCTTTCCCGTATTGACAAAAGTGCCTTTCCCCGGAACACGGACGACCAGGCCGTCCGCCTCCAGTTTCTCCAGCGCGGAACGGAGGGTCACCTTGGCGACCCCGAGCATCCGGCAAAAATCGATCTCCTTCGGAAGCCGGCTTTCCGGTTCATATTTCCCGGAAATGATCGCCTGCTTCAGGGTCAGGTAAAGACTGTCTTTTTTCAGTGAGTAAGGTTCCATACGACTCTCTTTTTATCCACCCAATACCATCCGATCCTATCTAATTATATCCGATACTGTTCTTCTTGTCAAGCCCTCCTTTCTGAAAAAATCATTTTTTTTTCATGTCAGTTGATTGTCCAGAAATCATCCTTGTACCCATCGGATGCGACAAATATCTTTTCCCGGCCGTTCCGGGCATCCACGTGGCCGTCAATGTAAACGACGTTGGTCCTGTTGGAATGCCGGAATTCGGCCTGTAAACTGGCATCCGTCAGCGGATAGTAACGGTGAATGTAGACACCTTGCCGGGATTCCAGCGCATGGGCGCCTCCGGAGGCTTTTTTCACCCGGCCGATTTTCGGGAGTCTTCCGGCATTAAACAATTCCGGAAGATAGGAGTTCAGCCCGATGGAATAGACCCTCGGCGTACTCCAGGTTACCCATTCGGCGGGAGGAACATAGGACGGACACACGAATTTACCCTTCCATATTTTTCCGCCGATAATGTCATATCCGACAATCTGGCCGCCCCGGCTGGCCTGCAAATAATCGCTGATCAATCCCAGGGAACTGGCGAAATGCCACATCCTTGTTCTTCCGGAGGTATACCCATTTTCATTGCTGTACGGAGTGATGAAGTCCTGATTGTCCGCCGTATACAGCTGCATTGCCTTTCCCAGGGAACTGAAATGGTTGACACAGGCAGCCGCCCTCGCTTTTTCCCGGGCTTTGTTCAATGCCGGCAAAAGCATTCCCGCCAACAGGGCGATGATCGAAATTACAATCAGAAGCTCGATCAGTGTGAATTTTTTCCGGCAGATGCGAATTTTAATGGGAATCATGTCCAGTTCTCCTTTTCTACGTTTTATATATTTTCCGGTATTTGTTTTCGAAACGCCGGATCGCCGTACTTTCATTTTTCACCAGATGATACGGACAATAGACCAGAGGGGGCGCTTTGGTTTTCGTGCCGGAAGGCTCGAACCATTTGGAAGCGGTGGCGGCGATTTCAACGGAGAGCCGTCCGCACTCCGCATATTGCAGATCGACGGTCGAAAGCGCCGGATTGAAAAATTTGACGTTCATCCCTCCGCAGAATCCCATCACCGCAATGTCTTGCGGGATGCGCAAATTCATCCGTTTCAATACCTCGTAAATCCCCGGAACGATAAAGTCGGACCACGCCAGAATCGCCGTGGGCCGCTCCCCCGGACGTTTCAGAAACGCTTCCAGTTTCAGCAGCAGTTCGTTCGGCTGCTCCTGAGCAGCTTCCAGGATCAGGTCTTCGGAATCCTCCAGATTCAGGGAACGGAGAAGTTCATGATATTTTTCACGGGAATACAAACGGATCGAACGATCCTCGTATTTATATGCCGTCGTGACCACTTTCCGGTGCCCCTGTTCCGCAAGATGCACAAGCGCCTCGCGCCATGCGGCGCGGAAGTCGCAACTGACGACCGCCCAGCCGGTCACGGCGTAGTCTTCGGGATACCCGTGAGCCAGAACAACGGGGATTTGAAGCTGCCGCGTCAGGGGAATGACCGGTTCGTCCCCGATAAAATTACTGGTGATCAGGATGATGGAACCAATATGATTCTGGGCGATCACCGATTTTGCCTGTTCCGGCGTAAACATGGAAAACTGGGCAAGCTCACAGGTTTCGATCCCGCAGCTTCTCCGCAAGGCTTCTTCCCGGATGGACGGGAGAATGTAATGATACGGATAGCGTTCATCCGATGTGAAATTGGTCAGGACAAGAATATTGCCACTCGCCGGAACACGCATGCCGGGCGCGACAAAGGTTCCCTTCCCTTTCAGGCGGAGAATATATTTCTCCTCCTCCAGCCGTTTCAGCGCGGCCCGGATGGTATTTCGAGACACGCCCAGTTCCGCCGCAAAATCGGGCTCTTTCGGAAAATGGTGTTCCGGTGGATATTTTCCTGTTTGAATCGCCTGAACAAGCTGCTCATACAGCGAGTCTTTTTTTATGACGGCAATCATTTCATTTGTTCCTTCTTGTCTTTTCATGTCTCATCATGTATCATTAATTATAAAACAAAAAAAAGAAATATCAAGTCCTTTTTGAAAAAAATCCGGTTTTTAATTTTTCAGTCCATGAAAGGAGTTCCTGGAAGGGCCGTTCAAGGAAATGGATGAAACGAAGCCGTCCGCACTCTCCGCTGCTCTCGGGATGCCTTCTTTGTACAGAAGAGACAATATATTAACAATATATAATATATAGGTATATTCAATATATCTTGCCAGGAACTTCATTCAAAAGAAAAGATTCTCGTTATATTTCCATAATATATTTATTTATAAATAGTTATGTTTAATTAAAACAAATATAAGATTGTATTCCCATCGAAAATAAAGCGTTTCCATTTCTTTCTTTTTATTGAATTTTCCTTTTAAAAATCATGATTTTCTTATTTTTATCCCTTGCAGAAATACTTTTAATGATATATAATAAGAAAGAAAAAATATAAAGGTATCCTTCAAATTTCAAAAGCAAGGAGCGGTAAGATATGGCATCCCGGACACGGGCTTCCGTCAAAGTGGATTCTCTGTATGATTCCCTGCTGCGTTATCTGTCCTCCGGGGAGTTTGCGGTCGGAGACCGGTTTCATACGACCCGGACGATTGCGGACAGGTATCGGGTTTCGTATGTCACCGCGCACCGGGCCATGGCCCAGTTGGAAAAAAACGGCTATCTGAAGCGGGACAACGGACGCGGGACGTATGTGAATGAACTGTACAGCGGTCCGATCCGAACCATCGGAATCCCCCTCCGCCTGGAACGCAATCCTTCGACCGTCGAATTGTATCAGGCCATTTCGCGCATTGCCGAAAGCCGCGGGATCCGCGTTCTCATGGGCGACGGCTCACGCGAAGAGGAATTCTTCGATGAAATGGCGAAAAACCGCACGGATGCGATCATCCGTTTTCCCCAGACCGCCAGCAAGGAGCAGCATTACCGGGAGGTTCTGAAACGCAATTCGCTCCGGGCGCTCCTCCTGAACGACTGGCTTCAGGACGGCGGGCCGTTCCCGACCGTGAGAACGGATGAAACCGATGCGTTGAATGTCCTGTTGGACCATCTGTATGAAAACGGGCACCGCAAGATCGTGCTTCGCCAGGAGGCTTTCAGCAATACGCGCTGCCATCTGACGGAAACCTTTCTCAAGTGGCACTGGAAACACGGCCTTCCGGTGGAAGAAAACGCGATTCAGCACATCGGGTTCGAATTCATGACTCCCGCGTTTTTCGAAGGGCTGCTCCGGGACGGCTACACCGCGATCTGCTGTTCCTATGCGGTCGACGCGGTCCATCTGATGGAACTGGACACGTTTCAGCCGTATTCCGGCTCGTTCAGCATGGCCGCAATCGAGGACATCGCCGACGCGGAGAAAAAAGGCTTGACCGTTTATGCGCAAAATACGGAACTCCTGGCCCGGACGGCAATCGACATCCTGTCCGGCGCGCCCCGGAAACCGCATGAGACCGTCGACATTCCCGGACGCCTGATCGTCCGCGGTTCGGTAAAAAAGATCGGAAAGGTTTGAAAATGGAAAAGTTGAAAATCCAGTTTGTCCAGCTCGGCCACAACTGCTGGGAGGACTGCATCCCGCCGGAAAGCGTCCTTCAGGCGAAACCCAACTTGCGCGGACGTTCCTACAGTCCGAACCTCGCGGACTATTTCGACTGCAAGGTCTGGCGCAATGTCCTCGAACGTATGAAGAAGAACGGTCTCAACGCGGTGCTGATCGACCTCGCGGACGGCATCCGGTACAAGAGCCGCCCGGAAATCGGGCTTCACGACGCCCTGACGATTCCGGAATTCCGCGACGAACTCCAATTCTGCCGCGACCTGGGACTCGAACCCTTCCCGAAACTCAACTTCTCCTCCTGTCACGACGCCTGGCTCAAGGAATACGAACGGATGCTCTCGACTCCCGCCTACTACGCCTGCTGCAAAGACCTGATCGAAGAAGTCTGCGAGCTCTTCGGCGGACCGCGCTTCTTCCATCTCGGCATGGACGAGGAGGATTACCCGAACCAGGCCTATTACAATTTTGTCGCCATTCGCCAGAATTCCCTCTGGTGGCACGACCTGAACTTCCTGGTTCAGACGGCGCTGGACGCGGGCAGCCGTCCGTGGATCTGGTCGGATAAAATCTGGGACACTCCGCTGGAAGAGTTCCAGGCCAACATGCCCCGCTCGGCCGTTCAGAGCAACTGGTACTACGGCAAGAGTTTCAGTCTGAATCCCGGGGAGAACCGCTCCGCGCGCTGTGTCCAGGCTTTCCTTGACCTCGACCGTCTCGGCTACGACCAGATCCCCTGCGGAAGCAACCACAGCAATCTCGAAAACTATCCGGGCCTGGTCCGCTTCTGCGAAGAGCGCCTCGGACATGTTCTCGGCTACATGACCGCTCCATGGGGAGGGAGCAACCGGCAGCGCGAAGCCCATCTCCTGGCCGGAGCCGACAATGCGGGCGAAGGAAACCGGTTCATCCGAACCGGTGAAAGCCTGTTCAACCGAACCTGAGGAGGAATGCCATGTTTTTCAGAACAAAAAGCAGGACGGAAGCAAGAGTCCGTTTCACACTGATCGAACTCCTGGTCGTGATTTCGATCATCGCGATCCTAGCGGGGATGCTCCTCCCCGCGCTGAACAAGGCGCGGGCCACGGCCAAAGCGGCGTCCTGTCTCAGCCAGCTCAAACAGCTCGGTCTCGCGGTGGCCGGTTACGGCGGGGACTTCGCCGGATGGTTTTATTCGCCGGACACGGACAGCGACACCTGGGCGAAGACCCTTGTCAAAAACCGCTATCTGCCCGACTATAAGATGACCCTGTGCCCCGCCATCAATTACGACGAAGTCGTGCCGGACAAAACCAACTCCTTTTACCGCGGGCTTGTCGCCTACAGCGCGGTCTACCGCCTTTCCCTCACGACCGTGTTTCCGAAGCTGGTCAACCTCTCCAAGGAGAAAGTTCCTTCGCGGTCGATGGTCGTCGGAGACGGCTGGCGTCCCGATTCGAATTATCCCCACTTCCTGATGTACTGGAGCAACACCTACTCCAACCCCATGATGATCCACAACAACCGCGCCGGTTTCCTGATGGCGGACGGACACGCGGCGTTTTCCTCCCGCACCGATCTGCTGAAAGGAGAACCCTATTACCAGAACTCGGACATGGGCAGCCCCTATTATTCCGGACTGCTCTTCAAGTATGTCATCGACGTGAATTCCGACAGCGGCCGCGGCGGTCCGCGGGTTCAAATCCGGTAGACAGAAGGAGCTGAAATGTTCTGCAAAAAAATTCTCTCCCTGCTTTTTTTCTGCGCGAACCTGGCTTTTGCCCAGGAGTCCGTCCTGAACAATTCCGACTTCGAACAAGGCGACCGGGACTGGCGTCTCACCCCGGGCTTCCAGATCGTCAAAGGCGCCGGACGCAATGCCACGAACGCTCTCCGTTATGAACGCCGCGACAAAAATGACTATGCGGAAACCGTGCGGGACTTCCGGCTGGAACCCGGTCAGGCCTACCGTATCGGATGCTGGGTCAAGGGAAATATCGACGATCCCGGCAGCCACAAGCTGGGCGCAACCTTTCATCTCGCGTTTTTCTCCGGCAAAAAACTGCTGAACCGGCTCTATCTCCGCGGGCTGGAAAACCGGAGCGCCGAATGGCGTTTCATCAGCAAGGAGATCGTGTTTCCCCCGGACGCCGACCGCTGTCGGATCACCGTTTACCTCTCCCGCAACGGGCTGGGCGAAGCCTTCTTCGATGATTTCACCATTCAGCCGATGAATGAATTCGTCCTGTATCCGGCGACTCCCGGCATGGGGGCGATTCCCGTTTCGGATCCCCGCCTCAAGCTCGTTGCCTATTTCTCGGGAACCAATCCGCCGTCCGGACTGCAATGCACTCTGACTCTGCCCGGTTTGAAACCGTTTGTCGCGGACGTGACGAATTCGGAAGCCGTGTTTCAGCTTCACGGCGTCAAGGCGGGAAAAACGACGGCGCGGGTGGAATTGTCCGATCCGGCGGGCAAAGTCCTTGCCGGACGGTCCCTGCCGCTGGAATTCCTTGCGCCCGACGGGAAAGTCCCAGAGAACGCCTGTATCATTGACGATCGCGGGCGCGCCGTGGTCGGAGACAAACCCTTCCTTCCGATCGGCGTTTATATCGGACACATCCGCGACAAGGAACTGGAACGGATCGCGGAAGGCGCGTTCAACTGCGTGGTGCCGTATGCGAGCCTGTTCATGCGTCCGTCCCCGGACCGGCCGAATCCCTCCAGAACGTCAGACGAAGGACTGGCCGAAATCCGGAAGGCTCTGGACTCCGCGCACCGTAAAAACCTCAAGGTGCTGTTCAGCCTCCAGAACGTCTACGATTTCGAGATGCGTTACAAGGTTGACAAATGGTATGAAATCCAGGGATCGGACAAGGTGGTCGACAAAGTCGTGCCGGCCCTGAAGGATCATCCGGCGATCCTGGGCTGGTACATCAACGACGAACGCCCCCTTTCTCAACTGGACGCCGTTCAAAAAAGACGCGAACAGATCAACGCGCTGGACCGCTTTCATCCGACCTGGTCGCTCTCCATGCAGTTCACCATGATGTACCGCTACGCCCCCACAGGCGACGTCCTCGGCAGCGATCCCTATCCCATTGCCGATGCCTCGTCCAAAGACATGGCCGTGGTGGAGCTGGCCGGGTCCATGACAAAGAAAACACGGATGCCCCATTGGGCGGTCCCGCAGCTTTTCCGCTTCGGCGGCGTGAAGGATTTCGACAAATACCGCGATCCGACCGAAGAAGAGCTCCGCGCGATGTGCTTGAATCTGGCAATCAACGGGGCGACCGGCTTCATCTTCTACCACTTCAACGACATCGCCTGTCATGAAAAAGAAGCGCCCGGCTACTTCGCCCGCCGCTGGGAGGAACTCAAGCGTGTCGCCTCCATGCTCCGGGAACTGGAACCGTATCTGCTGTCGGATCACGACCCGCAAGATCTGAAAATCCAGGTCCGTACCGGCAAGCTCAAAGGCGCGGCGTTCCGGAATGCCGGAGGAAAAAACGCGGTCCTCATTACCGCCGAAGGCCCCGGCCCGGCGGACGGAATCTTTGTCTTCGACCGGAAACTGCGCTCGAAATACGGAAAAACCGTCCCCGCCGGGAACGGAACATACCGTTTCACCGGCATGGACATCTGCGGCGACCTCCTGATCGAAGAATAAGGCGGCAAAGGCAATCCCGGGAAGAACCCGTTCAAAAGTCTCCCATCGCATGAAGCCGCAGATATCCGCCGCGGTATGGATTCCCTCTTCTTTCATCTCCGCGAGGACCTCCCGGCAGAAGGCGCTCTGCAACAGGGACTCCCCGTACAACACCAAGTTGAGTAAACTACTTCTTAATTTTATAAAAACCGGAGATTTCACAACTCCCTTTCAAGGGGAGATGGAAGCCCGTTCATAAGTTTCGCGTTTTCTTGATATCTTCGATTGATTCGGACCAGTGCTCGTATTCCTTTTTCCGGCGGAAACGACAATAAACGGCGAAGATCATCCCGGCCAGGACGCCGCCGATATGGGCCATGTAGGCCACCCCGCCGGTGGAAGATTCGGTTCTTGCGGTCATGGCAATCTGAAAGAGGATCCAGAGGCCGAATGCCGCCCAGGCCGGAATCGCAAACCAGAAGCGACCCGTCATCATTGTAAAAATAAAACTCCTGGGAAATATCATAAATGACAGCCTTGCCTTCGGGAAGCAGATGGCATAGCTGGCGATGATCCCGGAAATAAAACCGCTGGCGCCGACGCACGGGATCTCCGGACGGGGATCGAAAAACGTATGCAGCAGCAGGGCGCACAATCCCGAAGAAATCACCAGAAGAATATATTTCACACGCCCGAATTCATCTTCCACATTGTCGCCGAACATCATCAGGAAATAGAGATTCCCGAGCAGATGGACAATGCCGCCGTGAAGAAACATGGAAGTGATCATGGTCAGGCCGTAATGCCGTTCCCACTGCGCCGGGATGAATCCCCATTCCTTGATCGCTTCCGGCAGGTTGCCGAATGTCAGGACAAACACCGCCAGGCACAGGACGACGAGACTCCAGGTAATCACCGGCTTCCGCGCAACGGACGGCGCGTTCACCTCCACCGGCATCCCGAGCAGGGCCGGAAGGTATTTCCACATATCCTCCGGGGCGTCCCGTTCCGACGGGCTGCCCTTCAATACGGTATTCAACCGTTCTTCCTCCATTTCGATCCGCTTCATCGCCAGCAATTCTTTCACCGGCTGGGGCAATTCTTTCTTTTTCTCCGGGTTCGGCGGCGGAATCCGTTCCAGTTCGCTGGGGTCGAACCAGATCAGCTGGCAGGCGCAGCAGATGTCCAGTTCAATTCCCGCGCCGCACAGAGGCAGGGTCACTTTCCTCATCGTTTCCTTGCAGACGGGACAGACATGACCGGGTTCAGAATAGCCGTATCTGGCGGTTTGCCACAGCATATCGACGAATTTGCGGTCGCCGCAGAGATTCCGCATACCGGCAATGGTCATCAGCCGTCCGCCGCAGCTCGCGCAGCGGAAGTTGACCTTTTTTTCATAAAATTCTTTCGTCAGTTCATTGCCGTTGCAGATCGGACATTTCATCCTGATACGACCTCGTATTCATATTTTGCCGACATCATTTTACATGGAGAGGCTTCGAAACGAAAGACACGCCTCCGTTTGCCGATACTATTACGACGAAAAATCTCTTTTTCAAGAATTGAAAGAAACAATCGGAAAACTTTCCGGAAAATCAGCGTCCAAGGGAGTCGGGAATTTCATCCCATTGGAAACGAAGCGGCGGGAACAGGAATGGAACCTTCCTTCCGCAAGGAAGCGCCATTGAAAACAAGAGTTTCAGTCGCCGCCGGAAACGGCATTGACGCCGTACTTCCGCAGCGTCCGGATGATTTCCTGAAGGCGGTCCTCCGGTACCGCTTCCACGGCGGGCAGGGTGTCGGGCATGCCCAGCGCGGCGTATTTGGACCGGGCCAGCGGATTATAGCGGAGAAGCCGCACTTTTTCCACGGAAAGGCTTCCCAGCAGTTCGCCCGTCCGGCGGATATTCTCCGGCGAATCGTTGCAGCCGGGAACCAGCGGCATGCGGATCTCGATCCGGGCTTTTCTTTCGGAAAGCCTGCGGAGGTTTTCCAGAATGAGTTCGTTGCCCTGTCCGGTCAGCTTCCGGTGCCCGGCGCTGTCCGCATGCTTGACGTCGAACAGAAACAGGTCCGTGACGGGAAGAACCCGTTCGAAAGCCTCCCATCGCACGAAGCCGCAGGTGTCCACCGCGGTATGAATCCCCTCTTTTTTCACTTCCTCAAAGACCTCCCGGCAGAAGGCGCTCTGCAGCAGAGGCTCTCCGCCGGAAAGGGTCACGCCGCCCCCGGATTCCTGATAAAAAAGACGATCCTCCAGCAACATTCCGACCGCCTCCCCGACGCTGATTCTTTTCCCGAAAAGCCGGAGCGCTCCCCCGAGGCACCGGGCTTCGCAAGCGCCGCAGGCGTTGCATTTTTCCGGAAGGAACTCATGTTCACCGTGCCGCATCCGGTGCGCCTTCCGGGGGCAAGCCGTTACACATTCTCCGCAGCGGACGCATTTATAGGCGTAAAAAGCCAGTTCCGGAACCCGGGAAATGCTCTCCGGATTGTGACACCAGAGGCATTTCAGCGGACATCCTTTCAGGAACAGGGTGGTGCGGATTCCGGGGCCATCGTGAACGGCGAACCGTTTGACATCCAGCAGAAGCCCGGAAGAAGTATCCATTCTGTTCACTCCCGGATATTCTTTGCGCGTTCGATATAGGCGTCCTGTTCCTTCCGGCAGAGGTCGTTGAACCGGACGTTCCAGCCGCAGACGCGCACCTGAAGATTCGGATAGTGTTCCGGGTGCTTCTGCGCGTCCAGGAGCGTTTCCGCATTGAAAATATTGAACTGGAGGGATGCGCCATTCTGTTTCCGGTAAGCGGAAAGCAGACCCTTCATCGCGGAAAGGCCGTCCCGTCCCTCCACCGCGGCCGGATGAAGCATGACATCCAGACAATAATCGGCGGGAAACAGCGCCGAATCGATGAGCGAAGCCGAACGCATCAGCGCGGTAACGCCCTGGGCGTCCATGCCCATCGCGGGGGACACGTTCTTGGACATCTCGTCGCCGGCTTTCCGGCCGTCGGGCGTGGCTCCGGTATGTTCGCCGAAAGTGAGGAACGTCCGGGCGGAGTGCATCCCCGCTTTATAGAAACCGCCGCGCGCATTGGGCCGCAGGTTGATCTTCGCGGCGGCGTAGTGCGCAATGGCTTCGGCAAGGGAGTCGGCGCGGGTGCTGCCGTTGCCGTATTTGCCGGGAGAGCGGAGGATTTTCAGGCGCAGTTTCTCATATCCCTTCCAGTTGTTTTGAAGGGCTTCCCGCAATTCCTCCAGCGTCACAAGTTTCCGCTCGAAGACGAAATCGCGGACAACCTCCAGCGCATCGGCCGCCGTCGCCAGACCGGTGTGCAGCACCACCGTATTGTTGTAGACCGACCCGTTGGAAAATGCGTCGCGGGCGACTTTCAGGCTGTTTTCGATGGTGGCGGAAAACACCGGGCCGGGATTGATCTCGTGCAGGGATTTCTCGAACTCGTCCGCACACCGGAAGGACTGTTCCAGCAGGAAATCCAGCTGCCGGAAATACGCGTGGTAAAAATCATCGAAAGAACGGATCGTTTCCAGTTCGCCGGTCCGGCAGCCGCATTCGATCTTCGTGCCCGGATCGACTCCGTTGAAAAAGACCAGTTCCACCGGCTTGAGCAAGTTGAGGTAGATCGGAGCCGTTTTGACTTCCCGGCCCCGGACGTCGTATTCGTAACAGCCGTTCACATCGCAGGTGCGGGCCTCTTCGGGCGAAAAACCGAGACCCATGAACGCGCGTTGGATCGCGTTTTCGCTGACAAACACCAGGCTGCTGTTGTGACGCCGCACCATGTCCAGCGCCTTGTCGAGCAGCTCCGCCGGAGTGCTGTCCGCAATTTTGAGCTGGATTTTCGGCGACGTGATGTTCAGTTTTTCGAATTCTTCCAGGATCAGGAGGGAAAGTTCGTTGAACTCGCTTCCGCCGTCGGCCCGGGTCCCGCCCAGATAGAAGGGGTGTCCCCAGTAGTTGTTGATGGATGCGAACTGCATCAGGAAGTAATCGATGAACTCGCGGATATGCGCCTCTTCAAAAGTCTTGCTTTCCAGATCCCGGCGGTAATACGGATACAGAATGCGGTCCAGATTCCCCAGAGAACGCACCTGCATGTGGTCGATGTGTTCCCCGAAGATGAAATACAGGTAGATCAGTTCCAGCGCCTCGAGCGTGTTTCCGGGAGGTCCCTGCCTCAAATGCGCCAGGCATTCGGCCACGGCAAGCACGCGGGGATGTCCGTCCGCATGTTCCAGCGCATGCCGGCGGAACCGTTCGAGCATTTCGGAAATCGCGGAGTACGTGACCTCGATGCTGTCGAAATACGCCGCTTCTTCCCGCGACAGGGGATGTTCCGACTCTTTTTTCCGGCGATACGTCCGAGCGCGTTCGCGCAATCCGGAAAATCCGAGGGAAAACACCGCATCCCAGTCCGGGACGGAATGGTCGAAGTCCGGATACAGAAGAACCGCGCCCGAAGCATTGAGTTTTTCACTGACTTCAGCCGTGGACAACTCTTTCCGGAGTTCCGCCGCCCATGTATTGAGGAAAATCCCCAGCAACCGGTCCTTGCGGTCCCAGCAACCGAATCCGGCAAACCAGTCATGCGGACTGACGTCGATCCGGACATTCCGCACGATGTATTCGAATCCCCTGGCTTTGATCAGCGAGTGCGGAGCCCCGTGCATTTCCTCCAGAATCTTTTTCAGCCCGGCTTTGATCGATTCGTTGTCCAGTCCCGTCGCCGGGTCCGGTTCCGGACGTTGGAATTTTCCCCATAAATACGGCTTGTCCCGTTCCAAAGTGTTGTAAAGCATTTTTTTCTCCGTTTCGACGGTTCTTCCCTTGCTTTTTGAAACAAAATATACTATATTCTCCCGAAAAATGAATGCACGAAAAACCGGAATGAATATCTTTTTGTGACTTTTTGCAGGGAGGCTGACATGAGCGTCATCAAACGGGCAGGTGTGGAAAACATCGCATCGTCGCTGCGCCTGACGGTTCACCACTTCGCCCGGGGAACCTATCCGGTGCGCGACCGGAGCGCTCTGCCGGTCAACCGTATTTTCACCGTGCTGGAAAACCCGGACGGCAAACGGAATTCCGTTTCGGACGATTCTTCTTTTCATCCCTTCCGGGCGGGCTGCATTTATGTGATCCCCGCCCATCATTGCGCCTGCATGCAATTGAACGAGAACCTGAAATTTATTTCATTGCAGGTTCGCTTGGAGATTCTGCCCGGAATCGATGTGTTTTCGAACTGCAAACGGATTTTTTGTTTCGATGCGCCGAAACTGGCCAGACGAATTCAACGTATTTACAACATGAGCCCCGAATTCGTATCCGCCATCGAGTTAAGCGCCTTTGCCTACGGAATCGCCGCAAAGTGTCTCAAACGCATGAATCGGGAGGAACTTGAGACGACCACCCGTTTCAACTCCTACCGGGAGCTGGTCGAGTATATCCTGCTGCATTGCCATGCGGGAATCACCGTGGACGACCTGGCTTCGGTCATGCACCTGGGGAGGGAAGCGTTCACCCGGAAATTCACCGCGGACACCGGCGTTCCGCCCAAGCGTTTTTTCCACCGGTTCCTGCTGAAAAGCGCCTGCGATCTTCTGCTCCGGCCGGGCGGAACGGTGCGGAAAACCGCCGAAGCGCTGAACTTCAGCAACGAATATTATTTCTCCCGTTTCTTCAAGAAACATACCGGGATTTCTCCCGCCGACTACCGGAAATATCATACGCCGCTTCTGAACGGCGGCGCTTCCCCGGCGGCTGCGAAAGCCCGCCGGACATAACCGTCCGGCGTTTTGGGAGAGATACGGAATTTCTTCCGTCGCCCCGGTCTCCGGAAATGTCATTCAACGGCAGAAGAACAGGCGCGCCAGCAGAAGTCCGCCGCCGGCCGCCAGAATCCCCATTCCGTTCTGGAGAACGATATTCCCGATGAACTTTACATACTGCGCGTCGAAGTAATACCGGGTGCTCTCCAGCGCAAAGGCGCTGAAAGTGGTGTATCCACCCAGGAATCCGATGAACAGAACCGGGAAAAAGGCTTCATAGTGCATGAATTTCACGCGGCAGAGCACAAACAGGAATCCGGCCAGAAAAGCCCCCGTGACATTCACAGCCAGCGTCCCCCACGGGAATCCGGGCAACGCATGATTGACGGCTCGCGTCACTCCGAAACGCAGCAGCGTTCCAAGGAACCCGGCACAGCCGGACAGCAACAGAATTTTCATCGTACACCTCACCATGTGAGGCACGGCAGAACAGCCGATGCCTTCTTTTTCAACAGAAGTCATCAGCCGTGATTGGCGGTTCGGCACCATGCCGGGGGAGAACTTCATTCCCGCTGCATATAATATACACCCGTCCGAAATCAAAAGCAAGACGGAATTTCCG
>MWCA01000119.1 GCA_002069785.1 Lentisphaerae bacterium ADurb.Bin242
GCACCTCTTCTGTTTCGCTTACAGATAAAATATAGCGCATCTTTTCAGCATTACAATATAAATTTATGCAACTTAACTTATTGCAAATATGCCGCATGCTGTTCCGAAGCAGAGAGCTTTTCATCCAAGAACATTTGATCGCCGAAACGGATATGGCAAAGGTGATCCTTTGCGGAATCCGCCAGCAGTTGGCTTCGCAGCGTCGGCCAGGATTCCATCCGGTATTCCATCTTGAATTCTTTCCTGCAATATTCGATCAGGGCAAGGGACTGAATCCGGTCGATGAATTGAAGTTTTCCGGCAGATATTGACAACAGGATAAGTCTGCCGGCTTCTTCCTGCCGCAAAAGCAGTACGATGATTTGAATGATCAGAACGATAATCGCCCCGTAGAGGAGCACAAGAATTGTTACAGGTAATATTTCTTCCCCGGACGAGAATTCCATCCATCCCAAGTTGCTGAAATTCGCAAGCTTCATCTCTCCGAACCCGCCTCAAAACAAAAAAGGTTTTCAATAATGAGAGAAAGTATAGTTCAAGGTCAATGAAATTGCTCGCGGTCATGTACGGCTCATACGCATCGCGCCGGATTTTGATCGGATGGGACGTAATGTGATATTGAAACGGCGGAGTATGTTTTTGATTCAGACCGGCCGGAACCGTAAAAGAACTGTGCTTCGGAATGAATTCACCCTCCTTGCCCGGAAGCAGGAAACGCACTCCCAGTTCATCTTCAAGAAAGGAACAGACCGCCTTATAGTCGCCCTGTCGATATGCTTTCTTTCCGCGGACTTCCGTTTCGGAATTCACTCCGGCCAGAAACACATTCTGCCCGGAAACTTTTTTGAGGTATTCATGCTCCTGAAGTTTTTCCGGTCCGATTCCCTCCGCCGCGGCTTTTTTTGTGTTTCCAATGAAAAAAGAAGGCTGATTCCCCGCCTTCGATTCGCAGACAACCGGAAGTTCCGCCCCGGTGGATTCTTTTAAAATCCGTTGAAGAAGTTTGGCCGCTTTCATGGAGATTGTTCCGGGATCATTGTCCGGAATGACAATCTGATACGGCGAGGTTCCATTTATGGCAACCGCCAGTCCTTTCTCCTGTTTGATGATGAGAATCGTGATGCGGAGTCCGCCTCCCCAGGATTGAGCGGCAAAGTCCAGCTTGTCTCCTTTTTTCAGCGGGACGGCAAACGCTTCTTTACAAACCGTTTTTCCGGGAAAGGAAAAAGTCTTCTGCAACTTTGAATTGAGATAAATGTACAATTTTCGGGGCCATGTCACCGGTTCGCCGTTCACCTTGAGGGTGTGGGTGCCCTCCATTTCCACCATGTAGTTTCCGTCTTCCGGCGCAATCCAGCGGCGAACGATGTTATGCTTCTTCGAACCGCCCGCCCATGCAATCGTGTCGCGGCTGATCATGCCGCACGTGAAGTTACCGTCGCCCCAGTATTGTTTTCCTTTCTGCGGAATGAGCTGGAAGGTTTCGGGCTTGTCCACCTGGTCGTAATACCCGAAATACCAGTTGCGGAATCCCTGTTCGGGCGTAACGCCGTTTCCGGCGGCGTCCCAGTCGGCAACGGAATGGGCAACCGTTTTTCCGACTTCGGCCTCTCCCGCGCCAAGAAACAGGACACAAAGCATTCCCATTGCGAAAAGCAGCTTTTTCATGAAGAAAATTTTCCTTTCCTATATCGGTTATTTTCTGGGAATCCAGTCGCCGTCGAACTGCGCCCCCGCGTTATATTGCCGCACGCTGCCGTCGAGATGCAGCATGTTGGCCGTCCGGTCATGAGCCCATTCCGTGCCCCAGGTCAGCGCATCGCCGGTCTGGGGGAATGTATTGGTCAGGGAAGGGATCACGTAATCCCAGTATGCGCGGTAAAGCGAGTTGTAAACGGAGGCGGATTTGTCGGGTTTGCCTTCCGTGAGAAGAACGGTTCCGGCCTTGATGGTTGTCAGTTTCCGGGGAGTCGTGGCGTTCCAGTAGGCGACTTCCCAGCCGCCGTACGCCCGTCCGGAGGGAGGGGTGGAACTGTTGATGCAAGTGGGGGAATAAGAGGAATAAACCGGTTTGGCGGCCAGATGGTCCGGCAGTTTCCGCCCCGGACAGGAAACCGTGCTCTTTTGCCCCACAGGAAAATAATAAGCATAATTTTTGTCCGACGGCATGGAAAGATAGCCGTTTTTCCAGAGGTAGTTCGGCCAGCCGCTGGTGGGAGGAATAAAGTCTTTGTAGTCGGAGCTGTAGCACATGACCGAGGCGGCAATCTGTTTCAGGTTGCTTGCGCATGAGATTCTGTATGCCGTCGAACGGGCTTTGTTCAGGGCGGGCAGCAGCATTCCCGCCAGAATCGCAATGATAGAAATCACGACCAGCAATTCGATCAGCGTAAATCCCCGGAACCCGATCGGCTTCCATTCACCCGTTCCTGTCCCCGGGATGCCTTTTCTGAATTTTTTCATGAGAAAATCCTCCTTGTTCTGTATTTTTTCAAAAGTCCGAAAGTCACCGGACCATCTCCGGCGGATTGAAGAAATTCTTTTTTTTTGTGATGATATCCTTCAAAAGGGTACCGACCTTCCTCCCCATCCGGTATGATGTTTTCAACATATCGACCTCCGGAATTTCCGCGATTTTCAGATGAGGAAAATGCTTTGCCATCAAGATGGCCTGCGGTTCATGCTCCACGAGAACCTTGACCGCACTGCCGTCCGGATGGGCGGAAAGGGTCTTGAAGAGAGCGTTATAACGGAGGGTGGGCCCGTCGCAAACGATTCCGTCGACCCTGTTCCGGTTCAGGAGTTCCGGCAAACGGCTCATGATCTCTTCTGCGGATGTAAAAACCGAATTGCCGTCGAAAGGGACATTGCCGCGATGCAGGGTTTTCGCAAACTGCTTTACAGAATCGGCATTCTCCGTACAGTAAATGATCCTTCTGCATTTTTCACGCAGGAAGTATTTTGCGCGGCACTCTCCTGCAAAAAAATAATCGTACGCATAAAAATTATAACGGGGCTTCCGGCGCAGCGGCAAATAAACGTTTTCAATGCTCACGACAGGGAAATTTTCCGCCAGCAGCCGGTCAATCGCTTCCACAAAAGATTCCTCGGGGGAAATCCAGAGCAGGCCGTCTACGGCAGCATTCCCGATTTCCGCAACTACGGTTTCCGGATCATCGGAAGAAAGCGTCAGAAAATCATAGGTGCAGAAAAAGCCGTGCATGCTTTCGGCAATTCCGCAAAAGGCTTCGGCGGAAATGTACGCCATGGAGGAAGCAAATCCGGACGCGACGAGAATTCCGATACGGAACGGGGTCTGTTCCGAAAATTCCGGATTGGTGAAATATCCCCGCCGCTTCGGAAGGAGAATCACATATCCGCCGGCGATCAGAGACGCCATGGCGCGGCGGACGGTTCCGCGCCCGACCTTGAACTTCCCGCACAGTTCCATTTCTCCCATCAGCTGCTCCGGCTCGGGTCCGGCCTTCGCGACACACCGCACGGTATAGCGTTTGATCGGTTCGGTCAATAACTGTTTTTTCAGGTCCGTCATGAACACATCCTGATTTATTGTTCTATTAATGATACAATAATTTCATGAAAATGTCAAGGGACAAAAAAAATAATTTTCCAAAATAATTTTTTTACGCAGGACAGGAGACCGGCAGGACGGAAAAATATTCCAAAGGGACCGGCGGAAAACGCCGGGATTTCCTTCGGAATTCTTACCAGGCTTCGGTGGTGCTGGAAACGATGCTGTTGGCGATTTTCAGGCAGGCCTGCTGCAGACCGCCCTCCCGTCCGATGGCGGGATCGCTGGTAAACTGGTACGTGGCGGTTCCGCTGACCGGGCGAAGCGGCACCATCGGGACCGACTGTCCCGGAATCTGAACGGAAAATTCCACCGAAACCGTCAGCTTGAACTCGGAAGGACGGAACGTCTGGTCGTTGTCGTAGCTTTCCCAGGTAACGCCCAGGTTCTGGACTCCGACAATCCGGCAGTAAACGATGCAGTCCGCCTTGTCGAGGGAAACGACTTTCAGGGAATTGTCGAACTGGAAGCGTTCCGCCAGGAGTTTGCGCATGACCGTAGCCGCCAGAACCTCCGTGGTATCGTTTTTCACATCCGCGATGGCCACGGTCTTGATCTGCGGGTGCATAAGGCTGCCCACCCGGTAGCCGCAGGAGGTGGAAAGAAAAGCCAGCATGCAGACCGTCATGCCGAAAAGAATCCGTACGGTTTTCCAACTGACCTGTTTCATTTCTGAACCGCCCCCGCCTTCTGTGCGTTTTGTTTTTCTTTTTCCTCCATCACTTCCCGGTAGACTTCTTTGTCCTTTTCGGTGATGCTGTCCGGGTTCGCGACCACGCTGGAACGCAAGTCGCGGATCGGGAGAAGCCAGCGGTTGTCGCTCTCCTCGGGCGTTATCAGAATGGGATGAGCCTCCGGGGTGATGGAATTGATCTTGATCGCTTCCTTATAGGGGACATACCGGCGCTCCTGCCCCGGCAGGATTTCATATTCCTTGTCGATCCGCGCAAGAAGGTTTTCGGATTCGGCCGCCTGCTTCGTATTGGAATAATTCTTGACGACATCCGCCAGATATTTTTCCGCAAGATCGGGTTTTCCGGACTGATAATAGTATTCCCCGACGGAGTGAATCCGGCGGGCAATGCGGTTGCGGACCTTTTCCCGGGCTTTCATCACCCAGGGGACTTCCGGAGAATTCGGAAACTCCTTCAGATAGTTGTCAAACGCCTCCAGCGCCTGGCGGCTGTAGGAACCGTCGCCGTCGCCGCGTTCGGAGATTTGAAGCAGCAGGTCGCTGAGCTCCAGCATGGCGTATTTTGCCGACTCCGTGCCCGGATGGAGCTTCGGAATCTCGCGGAGATGACGGATCGCGTCATCCGGTTTCTGATCGTCGATATACATCCGCGCAACCCGGAGGCGGATTTCCGCGGCCCGATCCGCGCAGGGGGCGTACTTCAGCGCCGCTTCATAGATTTCCAGTGTGCGGTCTTCTTTTTTAATGAACGGGAGCCAGGAAACGGCCACGTCGCGATGTCCTTCAAAGAAGGCATCCCCGATCTTATACATCCGGTCCACCACCTGGGTGAAGTTGATTCCTCCGATATATTCCGTGACCAGCTTCTTGAGACAGTCGAACTCGTCTCCGTAGAGCTTGGCCTTGCGGTAGGCGCGGGCGGCGGCGATCAGGGCGTTTCCCTTGAGGACAGAGGAATCGGCCATGAGCCTGGCGTCCATATATGCGCTCGCCGCGCGGGAATAATTTTCCTTCTTCTCCAGATCGCGGCCCCGGGCAAAATGCTCATTGGCCTCCTGGTCGTCCGCGGCCAGAGCCAGGGAAAAGAGCGTCAGGAGGAGCGCCGCCCGCTTGTATTTGACTTTACGAAACATACTTTCCAATCCGTCTGTAATGAATGGCAATAGGAAAACTTAGCACGGAAACGGAATTTTTCAAGGTTCCGTTTTTTTCGTTTTTCCCCCGAAATGGTTCATAATTCCCTGAATGAACACAAAGAAAACCGGAATCAGGATTGTCCCGACGATTACGGAAAGAAGCATTCCGCCGAAAACGGTGGTCCCGAGGGAACGCCGGCTGACCGCGCACGCGCCGGAAGCCACCACCAGCGGCCAGGTCCCCAGGATAAACGAGATCGCCGTCATCAGCACGGCGCGGAAACGCAGACGGGCCGCGAATTCCGCGGCCTCATGAATGTCTTTGCCCGCCTCGTGCTGCTCCTTGGCGAATTCCACGATCAGGATGGCGGTTTTGCACGCGATCCCGAAAAGAAGCACGAATCCGACCTGCGTATAGATGTTGTTTTCCACCTTCAGCAGGAAAAGGGAACCGACCGCTCCGAGAAAGGCGACCGGAACCGAAAGCAGCACGGAAAACGGGATCATCCAGCTTTCATACTGCGCCACAAGGAAAAGATAGATGAACAGCAGCGCGAGGGAAAAGACAATGACGATCTGGTTGCCCGCCAGCTTCTCCTGATAGGACATGTCCGTCCATTCATAGGAGAGCGAGGAATCCACTTTTTTGACGATCCGTTCCATTTCCGCCATGGCCTGTCCCGAACTGTATCCTTCCGCGGGCGAACCGTTGATCTGGATCGCCTGGAACATGTTGTAGCGCTGGAGGAACTGCGGAACGAAGCGGTATTCGGTCTGGACCAGCGTGCTCAGAGGAATCATGGCGCCCGTGTCACTGCGCACATACACCTTGGAGAAATCCCGGATATCGTTCCGGAATTCGTTTTCGCCCTGGATCTCCACTTTGTAGGATTTGCCGTATTTGTTGAAGTCATTCACATAGGTGTAGCTGAAAACCCCCTGGAGCGCGCTGTTGATCCGTTCCACGGGAACTCCGAGTTTCAGCGCCTTGCCCCGGTTGATGTCCAGAAACACCTGCGGGAAGGACGCCCGGAAGGAAGAAAAAGCATTTTCGATCACCGGGCTTTCATTCGCCTCCACGAGCACTTCATTGAGAATCTTCTGGAACCGGGTCGGAGTCAGGGTGCCGGAGCGGTCCTGAAGCATCAGCGAAAAGCCGCTGGTGGCGCCCAGCCCCTGAATGGACGGAAGCCCGAACGGAACGATCCTGGCTTCGGGAATCCCGGCGGCTCTCCCATAGAAACGGGCAAGAACGGCATCCTGTGTCTGGGACTCTTTTTCACGCAGGGACCAGTTCTTGAGGATCACAACGCCGAACGCGCAGTTGGCCGCATTGATTCCGTTGATGATGTTGTACCCGGAGCAAAAAATAAAGTTGTCCACTTCGGGAATTCCCTTGAGGATGTTCCGGAGCTTCTCCACGGTTTTTTCGGTGCGCACGAGCGATGCCCCGTCCGGAAGCTGGACACTGACAAAAAACGCCCCCTGGTCTTCATTGGGAACGAATCCGGTCGGCAGGATTTTGTACAATTCATAGGCGCCGTAGCCCATGGCGGCGTACGCCAGAATCACCAGAACGGCTTTGCGGACCAGGGAATGGACGATTTTGGAGTAACGGAAAGTCATCCAGTTGAAAAACCGGTTGAACCACGCAAAGAAAAAGAATTTCTTGCGGTTCGGGTCGACCGGTTTCAGGATCAGGGCGCAGAGGGCGGGGCTGAGCGTCAGGGCGTTGATCATGGAAATGAAGACCGCGACGGAAATCGTCACGCCGAACTGCCGGTACATCACTCCCGTAATGCCGGGCAGGAAGCAGACCGGCACGAACATGGCCAGCAGCACGGAAGTCGTCGCAATGATCGGCGCGGTCACCTGCCGCATGGATTTGAGCGCGGCCTCCTTCGGGGGCAGGTGCTCCTCCTCCATGATCCGGCTGACGTTTTCGATCACCACGATCGCGTCGTCCACCACGATGCCGATGGCCAGGATCAGCCCGAAAAGGGTGGTGAGGTTGATGCTGTATCCGACGGCTTGCATGACCGCGAAAGTGCCCACCAGCGAAACCGGGATGGCGACCGTCGGGACCAGCGTCGCCCGCCAGTCCTGTAAAAACAGAAAAGTGACGAGAACCACCAGCACCACGGCGATCAGCAACGTTTCCTTGACCTCGTGGACAGACGCCCGGATGAACTGGGTTGTATCATACTGGATCCCGTATTCGAGGTCTTCCGGGAAACTGTTTTTCTTGAGTTCGGCAAGGCGTTTGTTCATTTCCGCCGCGATGGCAAGGCCGTTGGCCTCGTTGAGCTGATAGACGGCCAGCATCGCGGCGGGGTTTCCGTTCAGCGTGCTGATGCCGGAATATTGCTCGGAGGCCATTTCCACCTTGGCGACGTCGCGAAGGCGAATCTGGGAGCCGTCGTCTCTGGCACGGATCACAATGGCTCCGAATTCCTCCGGATCGGAAAGGCGTCCCTGCGCGGAAAGGGCGAACCGCGTTTTCTGGTCGGGAGACGAAGGAGCATCGCCCAGCGCGCCGGCGGAAATCTGGACATTCTGCGCGGCAATCGCGCTTTTGACGTCGTCCACGGTAATGTTGAGGGAAGCCATCCGCATGGTGTCCAGCCAGATGCGCATGGCATAGGTCATTTCGCCGAACTGCACGACATCGCCGACGCCGGGGATCCGCGCCATTTCATCCTTGATGGAAATGGACATGAAGTTGCTCAACTCGATGTCGTTGTATGTTTTCTTCGGGGAGTAGAGCGTTACGACCGCCAGCATGTTGCTGGACGTCTCTTTCGTGATGATCCCCTGCCGCAGGACATCCTGGGGAAGCTGCGCCTGCGCCCAGTTCACCCGGTTCTGCGTGTTGACCGTGTTCATATCGCCGTCGGTTCCGATGTCAAAAAAGACTTTGATCGAGGCGGAACCGTCGTCGGTCGCCGTCGAGGACATGTAAATCATATCCTTCACGCCGTTGATCTGCGATTCGATCGGCTGGATGACCGTGTTCAGAACCGTCTGGGCGTCCGCGCCCGGATATCTCGCGCTGACGGTGATCAGCGAGGGCGTAATGTTCGGGTAAAGCGCCACCGGCAGCGTGAAAAGCGCAATCATCCCGGTGAAAAGGAACAGAATCGCAATGACGATCGCAAACCGGGGACGGTTGATGAAAAATTGGCTGATCATAGGGTCACATCCCTGTTATTTTTTCGGCTTTTGTTCGGAGGGGGCCTGGGACGCCGGAGCGTTTTTCCCGCCGGACGCGGGCGCTTTCTCATTCTCCGCCGGAGAACTGCCCGGAACCGCATCCTTCGCCGTCACCACCTGAACCCTGTCGCCGGACCCCACTTTCTGGAGGCCGGACGTCACAACCAGCTCTCCGGCTTTCAGCCCGGAAGTCACCACATACCATTCGCCGGCGTGACCGCCGAGCTGAATTTTTCTCCGTTCGATTTTGTTGTCCTTGTTCACCACATACACGAAATCGCCGAGCTGCTCGCGCATGATGGACTCCTCCCGGATCACAAGGGCTTTGCCCGGAAAATTGGTCTGGACTTGCACTTTTACATACATTCCGGGAAGAAGCAGGTCCTCCGGATCTTCACAGACCGCCTGGAGACGGAAGTTCCCGTCCTTCACCTCATTGCTCCACGCGTTGAGCCACGCATTGCGATTGTATTTCACGCCGTCCTGAAAATAAACCGAAATGCTCGGCCCTTTTTTGGAAGAGCTTTTCCCCGGAGAATGATTTCCCGACTCCCGTTCGATCTGCGGATAGGCCCGCAGCAGTTTCAACAGATTCAGTTCATCCACGGAAAAGTAAATCTTCACATTTCCGCTCCGGGTGATCCGGGCCAGCGTTCCGCCGGAAGGTCCCACCATGTTGCCGACACTGTATCGCTTGAACCCGATATATCCGTCGAACGGAGCCAGGATTTCGGTATATCCGAGATCCACTTTTTTCTGGGCCAGAACCGCTTCCGCGGATTTGACTTCGGCTTCGGCGGTGCGTCTTTTCATTTCCGCATTGTCGAAGTTGCGCCGGGCCGTGGCGTCCTTTTCGACCAGTTGTTTCTGCCGGTTGTACTCGATCTGGCTGTTCTTGTCTTCCGCCTGGGCTTTATTCAGGTCGGCTTCCGCCTTGGCGACCGCCGCGCGGTAGACGGCGGGATCGATCTGGAAAAGTTTCGTCCCTTTTTTCACCACGGACCCTTCCTGGAAGTTCGCTTCCGTCAGGAAGCCGGAAACGTTCGCCACGAGATCGACCGCGTCGTAGGCTGCCACTTCTCCGATTTCCGTGATGGAATCCGCGAATTCCATTTCCGCGGCCGGCTCCGCGACCACCGCGGGCAGCCGGACTTCTTTCCGGACTTCCTCCCGGCATCCGGCCCAGAAAACAATTCCGCTCAGGAAAACCAGACTGAAAAATTTCCGAAGAAGCGTTGGAAACATAGATCACCCCTGTTTGTTCAATTTGAGAAATGAAAAACCATTTTGTAATAATACATCCTTTCCAGATGTTTTTCAATGAATTTCCTCTTTTTTTGAAGGAAAGAAAAAACTTCCGGAGGGAAGAAAGACTCGTCCGACAGAAAAAACAGGAGATTGTTTTTCACGGTCCGCGGAAATTCAGTGCGCCCCGGTAAAAACGGGTTTCAGCGCGCGCCAGGCGATGTGGGGAACCTCTTTTCCCTCGGCCAGCCAGTCGCGCTCGAACTCCGTCTTGAATCCGGCGACGTCCGCGATCGCTTCCGGCCCGGCCCGCTCGAACAGACCGGATTCCTCCACCAGTTTCACGACCGCGCCCATGTATTCCGGGTCGTCCGTCGCAAAGTGAAAAATCCCCCCCTCCTTGAGCACGCGGTTGACCGGCATGAGGAAATCGGAGCAGAGCAGGCGGTGTCCGCGGTGCCGGAGCTTCGGCCATGGATCGGGACAAAGGATATGGACCCGGTCGATGGAGCGGTCCGGCAGACAGATTCCCATCAGGTAACGGGCGTCCACCCGGAGATACCGGACATTGGAGGCCTCCTTCCGCACAACTTTTTTACGGACCTTGCGCATCCGTCCGAGCATGATGTCCGCCGCAAGGATCAGGCGGTCCGGGAACGCCTCGGCCATCGCCGCCGTGAACCCGCCCTTCCCGCACCCGAGGTCCAGTTCCACTTCGGCGTCCGGCGGAAGAGCGCAAACTTCGGAAAACAATACGTAACGATCCGTCAAAATATGGATTTCTTCCAATGTTTTCTCAAAATTCTCCATAATCCCTGATGAAATTTCCTTTCCCGCATGTATATTAACTGCCTACTTGTTTAAAATAGCCTGTCGGGAGACGGACTTCAATCGGGATTGTCTGAAAAACGGGATTTCGGCAAATGAATGTGCTTTTCGTGTGCACCGGGAATACATGCAGGAGCCCCATGTGCGAAGGGTATCTGCGCAGTTTGTGCGGCAAAAGCGGACGGACGGATATTCATGCGGCCTCCGCCGGCATCTTCGCACATCCCGGCGATCCGGCCAGTCCCCATGCCCGCGAAGTCATGAAGAAATACGGCGCGGATATCTCCGGGCATGCCGCCCGCGGAGTGGACGCGTCGGCAGTCTCGAAGGCGGACCTCATTCTGACCATGACGGCTTCGCAGCGGAAAAATCTGCGTTCCGCCTTTCCCGGAGCGGCGGACAAGGTCCATCTCCTCCTGGAATTCGCCGATGCTCCCGGCGCCGACGTGCCGGACCCCTTCGGCGGCTCTTTTCAGGCTTACGAGTCCTGCTTCCGGAAAATGAAGGAAGCCATTGATAATCTGTTTCTTACATTGAATGCCAAATCATAAAGGGAAAACATCATGCAGAAAATCACAGACTGGCAAACCGCTCCGAAAGGAACAATCGGGATCGCATCCGACCATGGCGGTTTCGAACTGAAAAAACAAATCATCGCATTCCTTTCCCAGATGGGCTTTCAGCCGAAGGACTTCGGTCCGTGCTGTTTCGACCCCGCCGACGATTACCCCGATTTCGGGTCTCCGATGTCCTTCGCCGTTTCCAAGGGTGAACTTCCCTGCGGAATTCTTCTCTGCCGCTCCGGCGTGGGAATGGGCATCGCCGCCAACCGTTTTCATGGCGTCCGCGCCGTGGTGGCCTACTCCGCCAAAGTAGCCAAAGCCTCCCGCGACCACAATTGTTCCAACGTGCTTGTGATCCCGGCCGATTACCTCGATTCCGAAGCCATCCGGGAGATCATCGCGGTCTGGACGTCCTCCCCCTTCAGCAACGATCCGCGCCACATCAAGCGTCTTGAGAAAATCGAGCGAGAAACATACGACGACATTGCCGCGGTTCGCCCGGTCGACCCCGAAATCGCCCATTGGATCGACAAAGAGGCGCAGCGCCAGCGCGACGGCATCGAGCTGATCGCCTCCGAAAACTTCACCAGCACCGCCATCCGCGCGGCCCAGGAAACCGTCCTCACCAACAAATACGCCGAAGGCTATCCGGGCAAGCGCTACTACAACGGCTGCGAGTTCGTCGATGAAGTCGAAAAACTCGCGATCGAGCGTGCCTGCAAGCTTTTCGGAGCTGAAGCCGCCAACGTCCAGCCGCATGCCGGAAGCCCGGCGAACATGGCCGTGTATTTCGCCCTGCTCCAGCCCGGCGACACCGTGCTCGCCATGAGTCTGGACCACGGCGGACACCTGACCCACGGACACCCCCTGAATTTCAGCGGCATGCTCTACAAGATCGTCCCCTACGGCGTTTCCCCCGAAACGGAATGCATCGACTACGACGCACTGGAAAAACAGGCCATCGAGTGTCAGCCGAAAATGATTCTGGCGGGCGCAAGCGCCTATCCGCGCGAGATCAAGTTCAAGCGTCTCCGCGAAATTGCCAACAAAGCGGGCGCGTATCTCTTTGTCGACATGGCCCATATCGCCGGACTGGTCGCCGCCGGGCTTCATGAAAGCCCCGTCCCTTACGCCGACGTGGTTTCCACCACCACGCACAAGACGCTGCGCGGTCCCCGTTCCGGCCTCATCCTCTGCAAGGAGAAACACATCAAGGCGATCAACTCCCGCGTGTTCCCCGGACTCCAGGGCGGCCCGCTCATGCACGTGATCGCGGCCAAGGCCATCTGTTTCAAGGAAGCCATGTCCGACGATTTCAAGGCGTATCAGGTTCAGGTCAAGAAGAATGCGGCCGTCCTCGCCCAGGCGTTGAAAGACAAAGGCTTCCGCATCGTTTCCGGCGGCACCGACAATCATCTCATGCTGGTCGACCTCCGCCCGAAACACGCCACCGGCAAGGAAGTCGCCGCCGTGCTCGACAAAGCCGCCATCACGGTCAACAAGAACATGATCCCGTTCGATCCCGAAAAACCGATGGTTACCAGCGGAATCCGGATCGGAACTCCGGCGGTCACCACCCGCGGCATGAAGGAAGCCGAAATGCTGAAAATCGCCGACTTTATCGACCGTGCGGTCGAAGCCAGGAACGATGACGCCGCCCTCGCCGGAATCGGGGATGAGGTCCGCGCCTTCACCGCGAACTTCCCGCTTCCCCAATTCTAATCCAACGGAGGCTTGAAAATGCTGGATATCAAATTCATCCGGGAAAACCCGGAAAAGGTCAAGGCCAACTGTGTCCGCCGCGGCGCCGCCAATGCGGATATCGACGGAATTCTGGAAATCGACCGCAAGCTCCGCGAGGCCACCATCAAGGCCGAGGAACTCCGCGCGGAACGCAACCGCCTCAGCGCCGAGTGCCGCACCAATCCCGAGGCCCGCGAAAAAGTCAAAGCCCTCAAGGAGGAACTCGCCGCCTACGAGGAACAGGAACGCACCCTCGCGCCCGAGCTCGACGCCAAACTCGCGTGGCTCCCGAACATGCTCGATCCCGCCGTGCCCGACGGCACCGACGACCGGGACAACAAGGAGCTCCGCAAGGTCGGCACGGTCCCGGCGTTCGGCTTCAAGGTCCGTGACCATCAGGAACTCGGCGAAATGCTCGACATCCTCGACACCAAACGCGGCGCCAAGGTCGCGCAGACCGGGTTTTACTACTGGAAAGGCAGAGGCGCCCAGCTTGCCGGCGCTTTGTATACCTGGACGCAGGCCGAACTGGTCAAACGCGGATTCATCCCGTTCATGACCCCGTGTCTCGCCAAGGAGCAGACCCTGTTCGGAACCGGGTATCTGCCCTTCTTCGCGGACCAGACCTACAAACTTGAACGGGAAGACCTCGCGCTGATCGGAACCTCCGAACAGACGCTTGTCGGTTATCATGCCGACGAAACGCTTCCTGCCGAGGAACTGCCCTGCTGCTATACGGCTTTCACCCCCTGTTTCCGCACGGAATCGGGCAGTTACGGCAAGGCCTCGCGCGGCATCTTCCGCGTCCATCAGTTTCACAAGGTGGAGCAGATCGTCTTCTGCCTGCCCGAGGAGTCCGAGAAATACCATCTCTTCTGTCTCGAGAACGAGGAAACGCTTCTTCAGAAGCTCGGGCTGGCATACCATGTGGTCGATGTGTGCGTCGGCGACCTGGGCGCGCCCGGATACCGTAAATACGACATCGAAGCCTGGTTCGCCGGATTCGGCGGATACCGTGAAGTCACGTCCAACACCAACCTGACCGACTTCCAGTCCCGCCGCCTGAACATCCGCTTCAAGGACAAGGACGG
>MWCA01000120.1 GCA_002069785.1 Lentisphaerae bacterium ADurb.Bin242
GCGGTTCTGCGGTTCCAGAAGCCGCCCGTCATTCGGATATCGATCCGACCGCTGCCGGAAAAACAGGTCAACCCGGACGATGTTCCGTTCCACGGATATTTCCGCTTTTATGTGACCGGCACGACGGATACGTTTGCCATTGACGATCTGAGCCATATCCCGCGTCCGGAAGAACTCACTTGCAACCGACACTATTATTTCGATCATGCCGCGCCGGATTTTTCCGATCCCGGATTCATCGCCCGGCTGGGAAAAGATTACTTCGATTTCTTCTACGAATCCTGGGCAAACGGGACTCCGCTGCTTGTGACTCCCGAAGAAGCCCGTAACGCCATCCGCTGTATCGAACTGATGCTGGAGTCCGCACGCCTCAACCGTGCGATTCCGGCGACCGGCATGTTTCCACGGGGAAAGGAAGAGACTGTGGTATGAAGAAAATACTTCTTGCGGGAGGCGGCGAATTCCATGATTTTGCCGGATGCTGTGCTGTCATAGGAAAACATCTGACCGAAATGGAAGGGTATCGGGTCGAAACCGTCCTCGGAGATCTCGACTGTCTGAAACGGTCCCGGATGGATGCTTTTGACATTGCAGTCTTCTACTGGACCAAGGACCGTCTTTCTCCAGAGCAGAAGCACGGGCTTCTCGACTGGTGCGCCGAGAAAGGGCGTTTCGTCGGAATCCACTGTGCAAGCACGGCATTTCGTGATTGTCCGGAGTATGAGGCGATGCTGGGGGGCCGTTTCCGGAAACATCCGCCGTACCGCAAATACACGGTAACCCTCGATATGTCCCATCCCGCGATGAAACATTTCGCCTCTTTCGAGGCTCCCGGAAACTGGGACCGCTGGAACCTTCATGAAGCGGATGTAACCGACGAGCAGTTCCTTAACGACTACGATCCCCGTGTCCATGTGGCGGCCAGGGCGTATTTCAGGAATGAGGCCTGGCCGGTTGCATGGAGCAAATCCTGGGGAAGCGGCAAAGTATATTACCTGGCGCTCGGGCACGATGTAGCCGCCTGCGACAGTGAGTTTTTCAAACAGATGTTGTTTGCCGGTGTGAAGTGGGTCGATTCTCCGGAACCGGAACCATGCGACTTGTCAAGATTCAACCTCATATAATTCAGAAAGACCTTGGAAAGAAAACGGTTCATTTGGAGGAAGATGGATAAATGAAGCATATACGCAGTCTGGAGTTTCCGCTGTCTGATGGAGGCTTCGAACTTCTGAGTTTTTACGATATAAGAAGTTCGGCTCCCGGTCCGGTTTTGGCCGCTGTCGCAGCCCAACATGGCAACGAGCTCAACGGATGCGCCGTCATAAGGCAATTTGCACGGCACTGTTCGGAAAATCCGGAATTCCGGGGACGCCTTATTGGAGTGCCATTTGCAAATCCGTTCGCGTTGAGACGCCGTCGTCCGAATTCGGACATGGGGCCCGAACAGCCATATACGGAAACCACCCGCAACATGCAAACGCACTGGAATACGACGGACGGTAATGAGATAATCCGTCTGGCACACTTCTGGTGGGAAAAGCTTCTTTCGGAGGCGGATATGCTTGTGGACATTCACTGCTATCCGAAATTCAACGCTCCGGTCATCGTCATACGTCCGAATTCGGAGAAATGGGAGACGCTTGCCCGAATTTCCGGACTGCCGCAGGTCCGCTATCTGAAACGCGAAACCGACTGGAACGGTTCTCTTAGATGCAAAGCCGAAGACGCCGGAAAGATATGTCTCGGCATAGAACTTTGCGGACAGTATGAGATATTCGACGCAGAGGTTGACCGCGGAATACGCGTTCTTGAAAATCTCTGTCGTCATCTCAAGATGCTGCCGGGTGAGCCGGAGATTCCCTTGGAGCCTCCTGTCGTGTTGGAGAGCAGGGTTCCGGTGTATGCTCCGATTTCAGGTCTCTTCATCCACCGTCGCGGCATTGCTTCGGGGATCCGCGTAAAAAAAGGCGATGAGCTTGGTGTCATGGTCGACACCGCAACTCTGGAGGAAATTGCCATCCATGCCCCCGAGGCCGGTTATCTTACGACATTTGCCGGAAGGAGTGACAGTGATGTAAGTCTGCGGGGACACCATCGCTACTGCTTCGTCGACGATATCCTTGCCGTCATTGTTCCCGTCGGCGGATAGAGGACTCCTGCCGACACAGGTGTTCCCCGGAATTTGTGGTAAAAAAGCAATAACGCAAAGGATATTTTCATGTCAAAGATCATAGCATCGGAGAATCTCGCGGACTTGCGGAGAATTCACGACCGTCTACAGTCTTTCAATCTTCTTAAAACGGGAAAAAACACATCGCCATGTGTATATGAGAACCCGCATGGGGCAAAGGCTTTTCTCCTTGCCGGCGGGAATGGGGAAGGCGGAGGAATCGTATACTACTTTTATACCGTTCCTGAAACAGGAAAAAGAGAAGTTTTCATTGAACTTCTCTTCCTTGAAGAATCCGTCCGGGGAACAGGAGGCGGAGCGCTCCTTGTCGACGCCGTGAAGGAGGCTGCCGTGAAAGAGGGCGCCGAAGCCGTCGAGGTAACGACCGCCAGTTATCAGGCTCCCGGATTTTATCTTAAACGCGGATTTTCCATTGTTGAGGAAACTCCGTCGCCCGTTCCGAACTTCCCGGAGAACAAAAGATATCGGCTGCGCATGAAACTCGTTTAAGATATGGAGGTAAAAATGGCTGTTTCAAAGAATTATGGGACGACAGTGAAATATTTTCTTCCTTCCGAATTCGATCCGGTTCTTGCGTTTGCCGTTTCCGAACTGAAAAAATATCTGGGTAAAATCGCCGGAATTGAATTGGAACGAACCTTCGACGAATCAGACGCAGACTACCTCGTCGGAATCCCGGAAATGGCATACAGCAAATGGGACGACGGAATCATGATCAGAAGTCGCGGCGGAAAACTTATTCTGACCGGAACGAATTCCCGGAGCGTTCTTTTCGCCGTCTACGATTACCTCGGCGAACTCGGCTGTCGTTGGACTTCACCCGGTCTCGACACGTTGCCGTCCGGGGTGAGCGCCGACCTCGACCACTTGGATAAAATCGAATATGCCTCCAGCCGGTATCGCGGGTATGCCGTTTGCGGAGCCGGAGACGATGAGGCCGGGATGCCTTGCATGCGTGACATGATCGACTGGATGCTGAAACAGAAGTGCAATCTCTATTTTTCGGAAGGGTTTCCCTTGGAATGTCCCGGAGACGAATGGGCTGTCATGAATGGAATCCGCCCGCTCCAGCACATCGAGTACACGTGCGCAAACTGGTCCGTTGAGGAAAGAAATTCACTCATTGCAAGAAGGGAGGAACTGATTGAATTTACCCGTTCCCGCGGAATGCTGATCGAACGCTACGGGCACGGATGGGCGGCGGGAATCGTCGAACATTTTGCGGCGCTTCGGGGAATCACTCTCGACGAGGCGAAAAAACGCCTGAAAGCGAAAGGCCGCATCTCCCGGGAGGCGGGCGGAGTCGGAATGTCCACAATGTGGTTTCAATTCTGCATGTCCGAGCCCGGCCTCAAGGAACTGTATGTGGAGCATGTGGTCGAATATCTGAAAAAACATCACACGGAAGCGGATATCGCCGCCTTCTGGCTCGGCGACGGTTATGACAACGCGTGCCTTTGTCCGCGGTGCATTGAAAAACCGTTCAGCGAGTGGTATATGGAGATTTTCGACGAGATCGTGCGGAAGGTTTCGGAATTCGCTCCGGAACTCCGGTTCGAGGGACTGATCTACTTCATGACGACGGAACCTCCCCGGAGCCGCTGGCTGGAAGGGATCGATTCGGTCGACTTCATCATCGCGCCGTGGAACCGCTGCTACCGGCACCGGCTGGATGCGTCCGAATGCCGCTATCCGGACTGGAAACCGGACTTCCGGCACAATGCCTCGCATGACTTCGAGAACCATCGTCGTCCGCTGAATAACGACGTCGGCGAATCGATCCGGGGCTGGAAAGATAAGATCGGGCATTTTCATACCCGGATGTTCGAATATTACAGTCTGTCGACCGAACCCGGCCGCCATCGTCTCAGTTATGACGCAAGCGGTCTGGCACGCGACATCCGTGACTTCAACCGTCTGGGGATCGAAGGCAGTGTTTCCTGCGAAAACATGTTCACCGACCTGCCGTTCTTCCTCATCCATCAGGTTTCCGCCGCACTGATGTGGAACCCGGAAACGGATGAAAAACAGATTCGCAAAACTCTTGCGTCCGATTTGTACGGAAAAAACGCCCGGCGGGTTCTCCATGCAGCGGACAAGATCGGCAGGATTCTTCTGGAATTCAATGAACATGGAAATACGGAGAAATCCGTTTGCCGAAAAATGATCGCGGAACTGGAAGAAACGGCTTCGGAAATCGAAGATTTGACCGTGCCTGTCCTGGATCTGTGGACCCTCGTGTGGATGCTCTCGATCGATACGGAGAAGGAATGTTCCGTTCTGAAAAAACTGCTTGCCATTCTGAGCAGAGAAAACACGGGGTTCAGCCGATTCTGCCGTTCCGATATGCTTCGGAAACAATACGAATCCCGACTCAGGGAAATATCGAAGACTGAATGACACTTCTTCCCCGGACGTCTGCCTTTTGAAAACGATGCGGAAACCGGCCATGAAAACTGATGAACTTCTGATTACCTTCGAATCCCTGGTCAACGAAATACGGAAAAAAAATAATGCCCTCGATGCCGTGATACTGCTGTTCAACACGATCGGATGCTGGCGGCAGCAGCCTTCCGAATCCGGCATGATGCATGGAATTGTTACGAACGGAGGGGCCGCCCCCAATAGAATCCCCGAAAAAGCACCTTGTTTTTTCTACTTGCTGGCAGCCAGTGAAGACTAGATCGAAAAACTTGAAAAGAGATTCAGAAAAATTATCCACAGCGCCGAACTCATGACGGATACTGTTGCCGAAATCAACCCGTTCAGCCTGCCGTATAAGAGCCGGAATCCGAACCGCTCCCTTGAACTGTTTGTCATGGGTATTCTTCGTTTTTATCTTTATTTTAACAATTGTCGACTATCAGGCTCCTCGAGATCAGAGAAAACCTGGAGGAAGTGGATCAGCACCGAAGCGAATCGCAAGATCATCGAATACCAGTGCGGCCCATTCGTTCTGACGGATCCATGAGACAAGTTTCACGGGACCTATGGCCGGAAGAAGCGGAGAACGTGTCGGATCTGTTCCGTTCCAGAGAGTTTCCTTGATTGTCCGCAGGTGGGAACGGAGAAATCCATGCCAGAACGCGGTGTCTCCCGTCGTCTCGCAGACGGAGGATATGACAAAAAGCATCATGATGCGGCACCATGTGAAATTTCCGAACGCAAGGCCTTCGAAGAATTCCCGGTCCATACGGTAGTCCGCCTGTAAAAGTCCGTTCTCAAAACGTGAGGTCAACAGATACCAGAGCGCCGCCCGCCGCAGACTCTCTCTGACATCATGGAAGGCAAGCGGAAAGCAGGGATTTGCAAGCAGGAAAACCGCCGCCTGCAACCCCATGCCCATATCCGGCAGGTTCTGCTGATCGTAGGCTCCGCCCCGTTCAAAAAGGTCCGTCCGATAAGGGAAGACCCCGATCGCCTGCTGCGTTTCCATAACACGGGAAAATGCATCCCGGGCCGTTTGCAATATGGAATCAGGAAGGCTTCGTCCGCCACTTTCCTGAAGCATGCGCTCGACGGCAAAGACCATGGAGGATCCGAGAAAATTCATATTGGCACAATGATACGCCGCCCCTTCGTGATGGGCGAACCAGCCCGGCGACACTTTATTGCGCATCAGCCAACAGACGGCTTGTTCCATTTGGGCAATCTGTTCCGGAGAAAAGTCAAGTCCCATTCGCCGCAGCCGGTCGGAATAGATGCAGATCAGGGCTGAATCGACACCGGATGCCTGCGCCCAGGGATCCGTAATCCGCCGGAATCTTTTTCCCGCGGAATCATCAATGATTCCCATTGCGGCCCAGCAGCCGTCTTTGGCCGAACCGCCTGTCCGATATTGTCCCCGGAAGGAATAATCCCGCGCGAGACGCGCCCGGTTCCGCCATGTCTCATTTTGGGTCCGGAGGTAACGGCGCATAAAGCAGCAAGCGGCGAAGATCGCGTCCCGAAAACAGTATTTATCCTCCTCCGGGCTATAGATCGCCCCGAAATGCGGATTTTCCGGATCAAGCACCTGATGTGATGCGGAAAAATCCACAATGGCATCGCGCATCTGCTCCAGAAGGACGGGTTCGAACGAAGCGTCCAGAATCCGGCGGCGGGTTCCCGCCCAGTCCTCAAAAAGGTTGCATTTCTCAATTCCGGTGCGGCGAATATATTTTTCAAAAAAAGCATCGTTGCCCGCCTGCCCGCTTGTTTGAAGCGCGACGCTTTCCAACGGGAAAGATGCGCCGGTCCATTCCGGTGCTTCGAAGTCAAAACCGAGCATGCCCTCCGTGATCCGTGTTTCAAGGCTTGCTTCCGGCGCGGCAAGCGGGATAAAACCCATATGATCGAAGGAGAGGGCAAGAGGTCCGCAATCCCGGTGGAAACGGAGGTGAAGGGGATATTTCCCGTCTGGACAGGGAAGCGTAACGGCCTCAAAATTGAAGATCCGTCTTCCATGTGTATAGGGAAACGGAAGTTCGATGGTAAAATGCGCAGGATCGAAATGAAGAAAGGAGGACATGGTCAGCAGCTTTCCCGGAGGATGAGTTCGTCCTTGAAGACGATCCGGATATCGTCACGAAAGCCGAAATTGATCATATCGAACAAATTTTCAACCATCGACGCGGCGATTTTCTCCAGCGGAACATTGACGCAGGAGATCGACGGCACGGACATGGAAAACTCTGGAAGGTCGTAGTAGACAATCACGGCAATCTCCTCCGGAATGCGCGTTCCGCAGAATTTCAGGACATTGACGGCCTTGCGTCCGATCTCGAAGGTGGCGGAAAATACGGCATCGATCTTTCCCCCCGGATAGTCCGATTGGACAAAAGCGAGGAACTCCGTATCGGAATACGGCCTGGTGAAGACAAGCTCCTCCCGGAAAGGAATGCCACACTTTTTCAATGTGTCGCGGTATCCTCTCATCCGGTCGCCCGTATAGGTGAAGTCGGAGCCTGGATTCAGAAACGCGATGTTTTTCCGGCCCGTGATCCGGACAAGATGTTCAACCGCGCGGCAGGAGGCCGTATAGCTGTCATGGGAGATCCGGTTTCCCTCAGCGACAGAGCTATAGGCCATATAAGGAAACTGCTCTCCACGGAGGACGGAGAGGACCTGCGGCATCGTTTCGGGGTTCAGCAGAACAAATCCCGCGCGCGGGCCGAAGGAGGAAAACTTCGCTCCCAGTTCGGCCTTCGAGGAAGCCGGATCAAGCAGAAGGATATTGACGTCGCATTTCTTTGACGCCGCACTCCGGTAGATGCCGTCGATCAGCTTTGCGTTGACAAAGGGATAGGTGTCGAGAAACTGATTGCTGAAGGTATCGCGGGTAAATAAAAAATTGATGGAATCCCCGTGAAGACAACCGCTTTGTTTTATCGGAAACGAGCCTTTCCGGGATATCCTGCGGATCTTGCCGTTCGCCTCCAGCAGATCCATGACTTTTTCTGCGGTATTTCTGTTGATGGAGTATTCGCGGGAAAGAATGGTCGCGGAAATCTTTTCCCGTTTATTGTTCTCAAGCTGTTCCACGATGGAATCATAGACCTTCCGGTAGAGAGGCAGCTTTTTTGATGGTTTTTTCAACACAAATTCTCCTTGCAGCATGAGGATTATTCACGCTGGAATATAGGGGGATTCGGAGTTTTTGTCAAGCCTCCGGAAAAATATTTTATCTTTTTTGAGAACCGGACTTGAAAAGCAGGAGAAGTCCATATATTATAGTATAGAATTAAAACTGCACCATCAAAAAAGGCTGTAAAATGACGGAGCCAATGAAATATCCAAGAATTCGCGCAGGGAAACTGACCGGATTCTGCTCGGAAATATTCCGGAAGCTCGGTCTTCCCAGGGCGGAGTCCGAAACGACCGTGCGGGTTCTGGTCGAAGCGGATATGCGAGGAATTCCCTCCCATGGCATCGGGCGGATGCGGCGCTATGCGAACGGACTGAAAAACGGTCAGATACTGCCGCATCCCGAGGAGAAAATCCTGCGGGAAACTCCTTCGACCATCGCCGTGGACGCGGGCGGCGGCATGGGACCGCCCGTCAGTAAGCGCGTCATGGGGCAGGTCATCGCCAAAGCGGAACAGGCCGGCGCGGCATTCGGATGCGTCCGGAACTCCAATCATTTCGGGATCGCCGGATATTATGCGATGATGGCGCTCGAACATGATATGATCGGAATCGCCATGACGAACACCGCCGCGCTCGGAGTTCCAACCTTCGGACGGCAGGTCATGTTCGGGACGAATCCGCTTGCTTTCTGCGCTCCGGCGGACAGGGAGGGGGCGTTTGTTCTTGACATGTCCACGACGGTTGTGACACGCGGCAAGCTGGAGGTCTGCGAACGGGAAGGCTGGAAACTTTCCGAAGGATGGGCGGTCGACAGAAACGGGCTTTGCGCCGTCGATCCGAAGGGAATCCTCAACGATATGCTGGCCCGCTGCGGCGGCGGAATCCTTCCGCTCGGGGGCGAAGGCGAGGTGCGGAGCGGCTTTAAGGGGTACGGACTGGCCGTCATGGTCGATATTCTCTGTGCGGTTCTCTGCGGAGCGCCGTTCGGACCGGATGTCTATGATACGCCCGAATCCTCCGCACGGGTCAGCCACTTTTTCGGAGCCGTGAAGATCGATGCCTTCCGCGATCCGGCGCTTTTCCGCGCCGATATGGACCGGATGCTGGCCGGACTCCGGATGACGCCTCCCGCCGAAGGGGAGAAGCGGGTTTGGTTCGCCGGAGAAAAGGAATTTGAGAATGTCCGGAAAGCGGAGAAGGAAGGTGTGCCTCTTTCTCCGAACACTCTTGCGGCTCTTGAGGCGCTCGGAACGGAATACGGGGTCGCATTTCCATGGAATACCTGCCGGAAATGAATTCTGCGAAAGGCGGGGAAAATGATTGACAGAGACGATTTTCCGGCAATGGAGTAAAAAAGCACGGAAAATCGGTCAAAAAAGCCGATTTCAGACAATCGGAGGGGAAGCCTCTCCGAAAAAGGTAAAAGGAGTATAAACGATGCCTGCTCGACAATATATAGAACGTCTGTTCGGACTTGCCGGAAGGACATGTGTCATCACCGGAGGAGCGGGAACTCTTTGCGGCGCCATTGCGGAAGGTTTCCTCAAAGCGGGTGCGCTTGTCGCCTTGTGGGGACATCATATGGAAACGCTCTCCGTGCAGAAGGAACATCTTGTCTCTCTCGGCGCGTCCCCCGATCATATCGCATGTTTCCGTGCTGACCTGACGAAAGAGGAAGACGGAAAGAAAGCTCTCGGCGCGACGGCGGACACTTTCGGGAAACCGGATATTCTGGTCAACGGCGTCGGTGGAAGCAGTATCCGGAAACCTCTTGTGGAGGCGGATGCGGCGGAATTTGAACGGACTCTGGTTCTGAATCTTACGGGCGGATGTTTCCTTCCCTCCAAACTTTTTGCCGCCTACTGGATTGAAAACAGGATCATGGGCCGAATCCTGAATATCGCGTCCATGGGCTCCTACAATCCGCTTTCCGGGGCATGGGCTTATTCGGCGGCAAAGGCCGGCGTCGTGAACCAGACCATGGGATATGCCAGAGAACTGGCGCCCTACGGGATCCGGGTCAACGCGATTGCGCCGGGTTTTTTCCTCGGGAAACAGAACCGGCATCTGCTCCGGAAGGAGGACGGAACGCCGACGGAACGGGGGCGGAATGTTCTTGCCCATACCCCTGCGAACCGTTTCGGGGAGCCATGCGAACTGGCGGGAAGCGCCATTTTTCTCTGCTCGAACGCTTCGGGGTTCGTTACAGGTGTGACACTCCCCGTCGACGGCGGCTATCTTTGCCACAACATATGAAAACGGAGAATCCACATTATGGACAAGATCAACAGATTCATTACCTTTACCGGCGTCCGGAAGGCTGAAATGGCGGAAACGCCGAGAGTCGATCCGCCGGACACCAGCAGGATGGTCTTTATCCGGACCTATCTGTCGCTGGTAAGTCCCGGAACCGAGCTGGCGTTTTTTGAAGGATCCCATACGGATCTCAAGACCGGCGCGCGCGCCTATCCGGCAAGCAGCGGTTACTCCGCAGTCGGGACGGTCCTGGAAACCGGACGGGAGGTTGCCGACGTGAAGCCGGGGGACTTTATCGTAACGATGTGCGGGCACTGCGATCAGGGATGGACGAACACATGGGAACGGATCCCGGACGGCGTCACCCCGGAACAAGCGGTGTTCGCGATTCTCGGCTCCATTGCGCTGCATGGAGTTCGGAGTTCAGAACTACAGATAGGGATGAAAGTCTTTGTTTCAGGTCTCGGCGTCATCGGACAGATGGCGGCCGCGCTCTGCCATACGGGAGGAGCGGATGTCATTACGGGTGCGGATGTCTATCCCTTCCGCCGGGAAACGGCGGCGGGGTACGGCGCGGACCTTCTCGTCTCGCCGGACGATCCCGCTTATACCGAAAAGGCGCTTGATGCCACCGGCGGAAAAGGCTATGACATCCTGATCGTTGCCAACGGGGTGCCGGACTCCATTCCCGCCGCTTTGAAACTGGTCGCGCCGAAGGGGCGGATCGTCATTCTCGGCTGCCCCCACGGAAATGTCGGGATCGACTTCTATACGGAACTGCAGCGGAAGGAAATCCGCATTCTCGGCTCCTATCAGCCGTGCTGTCCCGACCTGGCCACTCCTTATTATCCCTGGAACAAGGCCAGCAACCGCAATCTGATTCTGCGTTATCAGCAGAAAAAGAGGTTCGACTTCTCCAAACTCATTACCCATAAGGGAAGACCGGAGGACGCCCAGCGCTTTTTTGATCTCCTTTCCAGGGAAAAGAATCAGTGCATCACAGCGGCCTTCCAATGGGAGAATGCAAAATGAGCATGCCGGCGAAACGCGTATCCATCGGAGAACTGACATTCGATTCCCATTTCTCCTGCGGGAACGGGTATGACTTTACGGAGATCGCTCCCGGTCATTACCGTTTCTGGACCAGAGCCGGAAGCGCCCTCTATTCCTGGCGCTTTTTCTTTCGCATTCTCTCTCCGGGCGATGGCCGGGAAATCATTCTGGAAGCGGCGGATTTCAATCATGCCGGGCGGACCGTTTGGAACGAAAGCGCGGCGGTGCGCTCCACGGACCGGGAACACTGGCGGGACATCGGACAGGAAAATATCTCCGTTACGGACTACACACCCGGCGATCCCCCGCTCCCCTATGGAGACTCCGGACATATTCCCTACGGTGTCCGCTGCACCGTCCGTCTTGACGCTCCGGAAGTATGGGTCGCCGTTCCCGTTCCGTTCACACCGAAGGATCGGGACCGCCTTTTTACGGGACTGGCCGCGGCGCATCCGGAGTATGTCCGACAGGAAGCTCCGGGAGAGACGTATCATTCGAATGAAACGGGACATCCTGTAACCGGCATGGAACTGACGGACTTTTCCATACCGCCGGAGCGGAAGATACGTTGCGTTGTCATCGCAGGCGAACATCCGTCCGAATCGGCGGGAATGTATGCCTGCCGCGGAATGATGGAGGCCCTCGCGGACCGGCGGGAGCTCCTGCGTACATTCGATTTTCACTTCGTCCCGATCGTCAATATCGACGGGGTTTGCTCCGGGCGGAGCTACCACAACACGATCCCCGGCGGAGATGACATCGGCTACAACATCAGCATGGATTATGAGAAAACGGAGTATCCGGAGACGAGATATATTTACGGACTTGTCGAAAAAATCCGGCCGCATTTTTTTCTCAGGCTTCATAACGGACGTCACCGTGATCGCTTTGAATGCTTTGTCAATGGAGAATATAAACATACTCGGTTTATCGAGGAACTCGGGAAGGCTTTGACCATTCCGCTTGATCCTCCGCGCGAAAGCAATGACCGGGAAATGTGGGTCCGCCGCCATTGCGGAACGCCTGTTGTCATGACCTTTGAAACCCTTCTTCTCAGGAAGAACCCGCCCTTTATGGAATGGAAGGAAAGCTACCTTAGCGTCGGAAGAGAACTTCTCGACGGCATAACCAACGGACTGAACGCCGTTAAAACACAACTGAACAAGGAGGCGGAACATGAATCCGATCTGTGAGAAGGCGCGTCAATATATTCTTTCCCTTGCCGACGAGGAAGGCGGTTATTCCGCCTCCGCCGCCCTGGGATGTCTTGGACTTGCCGATGGACGGGTCAGCGAAACGGCCGCGCCCGCCTATGCGGCGGAGCTGGCGCTCATGCTCGGATTTGAACTTCCGTATCCGGAAAAGACCACCGCGTTTCTTTCCGCTCATCAGCATCCGGATGGGCATTTTCAGAATTTTGCCCCCCTTCCCGGCCTTCCGGTCCGCTTCTATCACCTTTTCATCACCTGTATGGCGCTCCGCGGACTGCGCGCGTTGGGGGAATCCCCGAAATACAATCCCGAAACATGGCTCAGGAAGCATATTCTTTCCCTGGAGAACATCGGCTGTTACACGCCGGATTTCTATGCGAATGCCTGTGCCGCGCTCGATGCGGAAATGGACCGGGAGTGTTTTGAGAAGCTCGCCGGCGCGGTACTGAAAAAACAGGACCCCGAAACGGGCTGGATACTGGAGCCGTCGCTCCGGAAGGCGGGGTATCCGTTTGAACGGAACAATCCGGGGACCTTTCATACGGCGCGCTTTTTCTTCCTCGCCGGAAAAACGATCCCTCTCGCGGACCGGATCCTGAAGACGTTTCTCTCTCTGCGGGAAGCGGACGGAAGCTGGAAGCTCGGCGGCGTGCACGGCACGTTCGACGCCTGCGTGACCTTGCGGATGCTCGGAGGAAAGGCCCCGGCAAAGGAACCTCTTGAAAAGGCCGCGGAATGGGCGCTTTCCTGTATGCGGGAGGATGGAGGATTCAGCCATTTCGGCACCCATCCGCCTTCCACGGAGTTTCCCGTGGACGCGCCGTCCGAAATGGACGCCTGTTATTTTCAGCTTTCCACACTGATGATGGCGAACCGTCTTCCGGATTATACTCCGGCGGGAAGCGTCTGGTGCGGATGGGGGCACAATTTGGAAAAGAAAGCCTGAAACAACAAACAGAAGCAAGAGGAAAGGAAAACGGATGATGCGGAAAGAAAACATGAATTTCACTATGATCGAACTCCTGGTTGTTATTTCGATCATCGCGATTCTGGCATCCCTGCTGCTCCCGGCGCTGAACCAGGCAAAAAACAGGGCCAGCGCAGTCGCATGCACGAACAATCTAAAACAGCTCGGGACATATGCGGCGTTCTATTGCAACGACTACGACCGTTATTTCAATTACACGGGCGGATGCACCTATGGATACAGCGAACTTCTGGGAAAACGCTGCGGCTATTTCGAATATAAAATGGGCTCCGACTACCAATACTATTCCCCGAAGTTCATGGGCTGTCCGCGCGCTCCGCTGAACAAGACGGCCATTGCCAACCGGGTCTCTCACAATGAGGTCTACGGAGGACGGATCGACTATAGAGCCGTGGACAGCGGATTCAGCTATTTGCCGGAACTTTTCCAATGGCGTGCGCTGAATGTACGAAACATCCCGCAGGAAGTCATGTTCATGGATTCCGGATATGTCAGCGCCGCCTCCCAGGCCGCCGGCTACTTCGGACGCCTGGGCGCATCGCTTCTGGGAGGAGAACCGACACACCTTGTGGCATTCCGCCACGCCGCGCGTGCCAATATGCTTTATGTGGACGGTCATGTCTCCTCCAACGATGTCATGACATGCCGGAACAATTTGAGCACAAAACTCAGTTCGCTTTACATTATGCTGAAATAACAGACGCAACCGGTTTCACGGAGGAATTCATGCGGTTCAAATCGTTCATTCTTTCTGTTCTGACCGCGGAAGCGTTTCTGGCAACCGCCGCCCCCGTCGTTTTGAAAAATCCGTCCTTCTTCCTGACCGTCCT
>MWCA01000121.1 GCA_002069785.1 Lentisphaerae bacterium ADurb.Bin242
GCGTGTGTCCGCCGTACGTGCTTCCGCTGCGGAATTCGCTGCCGGGCCCCTGATTGAACACGGAGGCGATTTTCGGGGTCGTGATGGTGGCGCCGAGCGGAAGGTATCCGCTGGTGATCGCCTTGCTGACCGTCAGGATGTCGGGGACGACGTTCCAGAGTTCGCACGCAAACCATTTTCCGGTCTTGCCGAAGCCGGTCTGCACCTCGTCGAAGATCAGGAGGATATCGTATTTGTCGCACAGCGCGCGGACGCCCGGAAGGTAGCCGTCCGGCGGCATGGGATATCCGCTGTTCGAGCCGGGAAGCGGGTCCATGATGAGCGCCGCAATGGTGTCGGGCCCCTCGGATTTGATCAGGGTTTCGAGCGCCTTGAGACACGCCATCCCGCAGGAGCTTTTTTCGAGTCCGAGTTCGCACATGGAACATTTGACCTGAGGCGCGAAAAGCGTTCCGAAAAGGAGCGGTTCGACCGGTTCGCGGAGCGCGCTGAACCCGGTGAAGGAGGTCGCCGCAAGCGTCGTGCCGTGATACGAGCCGCGCCGCGCGATGACCTTGTATTTGCCCTTGCGCCCGGTCTGCCAGAAATACTGGCGCGCCATTTTTACGGCGGTCTCGTTGGCTTCGGAACCGCTGTTCAGGAAGAAGGTCACGCCGAGGTCGCCGGGCGTGATTTCCGCCAGCTTCACGGCCAGCTCGATCAGCGGCACGGCGAAACCGTCGTGATAGTTCGGGAAGAATTCAAGGCTGTCCATCTGTTTCATGACGGCTTCCCTGATCTCTTTCCGGCCATGTCCGCAGGCGTTCGTGATGAGGGAGGAAAAGGTGTCGAGATACTTGTTGCCCTCGATGTCGTAAATGTCGCAGCCTTCCCCGGCGGTGAAAATTTTGAGACACTTGTCCAAATCCTCGTTGCACATCCAGTGTCCGAGGACCTTTTCACGGCCGTCCTTTTTGAGCCGCGCGATTTCTTCGGGAGTATATTTCGGGAGAATCATTTTCATACGCTCCGTGAATTAAAGAATTCTGCCTGTCATGATGGAAATGGATTCGGTGCCCCAGACCGAGAAGCACGCGGCGTGATCGACGTAGATCAAAAGCTCGTCGGGCTCGTCCTCATACTGGAACCCGCCGTTGGGCTTCTGCGTTTCGACCACGAAACGCATGAACCGGAGCGAGGCGTCGCGGGCGCGTTCGTCGCCGGTGATCGCGAAGTAGTGCGCGGCCGCGAGCGCGCTCTTGCCGCTGCCCCAGTAGGCGAAGGCGTCATCCTGACACCGGAGCTTGAACTCGAAGAATCGGCGCGCGCTTTCCAGCCAGGTCGGGTCCTGCGTGATCTGGTAAAGTTTGCACATGAGCAGCATGGAGAATCCGACTTCCCAGTAGCACTGTTTGGTTTTGGCGGTATCAATGAACCCGGCGTCGGGGGAATCCGCTTCGGTATAGAGCGTGCCGTCGAGCTTCATCTGGAAGTAGTAACGGTCGTCACGGGGCTGCTGGTTCTGCATGGAAAGACAGCATGCGGCGCACTGTTTCGCCAGCGCAAGGTCGCCCGCATAGAGGGCGGAAACGCCGGTCCACGCGGTGCCGATCGCGCGGATGACCTTGTTCCCCTTGAAATGCGGAAATCCGCCGTTGGCATACTGACAGCTTTTCAGGAAATTCCAGACCGGCACGGCGACGTCGAACCGTCCGAGGCGCTGGGCGCCCTGGAAGAGCCACGCATGCTTGTAGACGTCCCCGTTGTAGGCTTCGAGCTGGCCGTCCGGCTGGAGCTTGTTCGCCTTGATCCAGTCCAACAGTTTATGACCTTCCGCGAAATGCCCGGTCAGCGACCACGAATACGCCTGCTTGTGATACGCGTCCACCGCATAACCGTCCCATATGTAGCCGCCGTCCGGCCTCTGATAGCTGATCTGGAAATCCACCGCTTTCCGGATTGCTTCGCGGCACGCGGCCACCTGTTCATTGATCGAGTTCGACATCTGCCGATTCCTTTCCGGGCGCCCGCGCCCATTTTTGGATTGTTTTCTTCCGGGATGCGTCGCATATCCGGAAATATTAATTTTATATTATTATAAATGATATTTACTATAAGTCAAGTGAATTTTGTAAAAAATAAGCATTTATTTTGGACGGCGTGGAATGCGTCCGCCGTATTTCAAGGGGAAAAGAATGGTTCAGCCCGGATATTCGCGGGCGGAAACCGCGTCGATCCATTTTGCGGCGGCTTTGAGGTCATGGAATTCCGACAGCGAACGGGCTTCGATCCCGGGAAAGGCTTCCAGCGCCATCCGGGCCAGTCCGTGGCCGGGGCCGAGTTCGAGGAAGATGCGGTTGCCATACGAATAAGCGGTTTCCAGACAGGCCTGCCAGTCGATCGTCCGGTGAATCTGGGACGTCAGCGCGGCGACGGCCTGGTCGCGGTTGAACACTTTTCCGCCGCTGACTCCGGCGAGGACCGGACTGCCGGAGAAGATGAACGGAATGTCGGCCAGCGTCTTCTCGAACGCCTCCGCCGCCACGTCCATCAGGGGGGTGTGCGCGGCGACGGACACCGGCAGAAGCACGGTTTTGTTTGCGCCGCATTGCTGTGCCGCTTGAAGGAACGCCTCCGCCGAAACCTCTTTCAGACCGATAATGAAATGGTCCCGCGCGTTGACGATCGCGATATGGGCGCCGAAGCGTTCACAGAGCGCGGCGACGGCGTCGCGGTTCAATCCGAGAATTGCGACCATGGTCTGGGGAATGTTCGCCGTTGCGTCGCTCATAAGCTTTCCCCGTTTGGCGGCCAGCCGGACCGTTTCCGCCGGAGAGAGGTTTCCGGCGATTCCGCAGGCGATGAGTTCGCCCAGACTGTAGCCGGCAAGGATGTCGGGCTTCGGCAGGAGCGGTTTCACCACCGCCCAGACCATCTGCTGATAAAGACAAATCAGCGGCTGGGCGATGTCGTTGCGGAACCACAAGTCCGGCTGTTCGATTCCATCCGGCAGGACCCCTGCGGCGCGCACGGTTTCGAGCACTTCTTGCGCTTCCGGATAGACTTGCAGAGCATCCAGCATTCCGGGCTCCTGACGGCCCTGTCCCGAACAAAGAATTACAAGTCCTCCCATAGCTCCTCCATGCGGTGAATGAAGATTGTGGCGGCCAGCAGGTCGGCGACACCCCCGCAGCTCAGGTTGCGGCGTGTGAACTCCCGATGATTTTTCAGCGCCCGTGCCGGTTTTTCCTCTTCGGAAGCACGGCGGAACGCGACGGCGGCTTCCACGGCGAAATCGTGTCCCGCCCGGCCGCCCCGGTGCAGAAGAGTCGTGTCGTTGACCCGTTCCAGCAGGGCATAGAAGGCGTCGAGACATGCGGCGTTGGAACGTTTGCGCCCGAGCGCCGCCCGGAATGCGGGCAGTCCGTATTGGTAAACGGACGGGAAGCCGGAAGCCGCTTCCATTCTGGCTCCGTTTCCTCCATAGCGTTGGAGCGCTTCCTCGCCGTGACTTCCGGGGTTCCGCTGTTTCAAAATCTCCTCTCCCCAGGTTTTTTTCACGATTTCCCCCAGTTCCGAGCGATCTTTCGCGGCGGTTTTGAGTCCGGCGGCCGCCGCCAGCATGCCGAGGGAAAAGATCGCGCCCCGATGCGTGTTGACACCGCCCGTCGCCTCAAACATCCGTTTTTCCGCATCCATTCCGAGTTCTTTCAGCTCCTCCATCGGGGCGTTGCGCATTCCGGCTTCGGCAATGCGGCGGAAATACTCCCGCAGAGCGGCGATTCCCGCCCGGAAATGAGAGGCGTTCATATCGCGGTGGCTCCCGGAATCCGCATAGCTGACCAGTCCGGGCTTCGGATAAGTTTCCAGTTCTTCGTAAAGGGCGGATTCCGCTTCCCGCGCGATGAGGTCCGAATCCGGTTTTGATCCAGACAGAAAATTTTTTCCGCAGAGGAAAATGTCATGATCTCCTTTCAGCAGAATGGTAGAAGTTTCCTTCCGCCATTCCCGATAGGAGAAGGCCCGTCCGTTCCACAGCACGATTTCGATGTCGCACTCCTCCGGCGGATTCCGCTCCGCCAGCGCGGCGCATAAGGTCCGCAGTTCTTTCCGGCTCCGGACCCGGAACAGGAGATCAATGTCGGATTTCTCATGGAGATACGGCAGTCCGGTCAGACGCTGCCACGCCAGACTTCCGAAGACCTCCGGGCGCAGTTCCGACAATGCGGAAAGACGGCTTTGGCGTGCTTCCGGCAGAAGTCCCAGGCACTCCTCCAGACGCGGCAATGCAAGCCGTCCCGCGATCCCCGAGGGATCGAGCGTGAACGCAAGGCGGTTCCAGCCGCCGCCCGGCGGGAGCGGAATGCCGCAGTGAAGCCCTTCCTCCGTGAGACACGGACGCCGCACAATAACCGGGCGTCCGCAATCCAGCCATTCGCGAATGGTTTCCGCGCAGCGCAAATCCGCTGTTACCGGACAATCCTTCTCCGGCAGCAGCAGATCGTGACGCGAAAAAGAGATTGTGTCAGGCATTCATGACTTCCTGAATGATTTTTGCGGCTTCGGGCCGTCCGCCGCGTTCCGCTCCAAGCTCGGCGCGGATATCGGCGGACTGGTTTTGCCGGAGAGCTTTTTCCATACATTCGTTCAAATTTCCGTCCCAGACTTCCCGGAGGCCGCCCGTTCTGAAGAAATTCTTTACGCCCGGCGCAAACACGGCGACCGTCCGGCTCAATTCTTCGAGATATTCCAGCGGCAGTTTGGTCACGCGGGCGATCGCGGGCAGAATCATCACGGAGGTATTGCTGTCTGGCAGCGCATAGGTATCCCCGGCGCACAGCCCGAAAGCGATGAAACCGCCCGCTATCGAGTTCCCGTAGACCAGCGCCGCGACCGGATGCCCGTTCCGCCGGGCGAGGTCCTGGAGTTTGACCAGATGGGCGATATACTGGTTGAGCCCGAGAAGCTCATCCTCGAGCGCCATCTTCTGCCCGTCGTTGTCGACCAGCATCAGAATGGGCTGTCCGGGACGGTTCCGGAGGACGTCCAGGAAAAGGCGAGACAGGGCGAGAAGCTCCCTGATTCCGAGCCGGGTTCCGCCGGTCGTTCCGATGATCCGCACGGTTCCGGAGGCGGTCCGGCCTTCCCCCGCCGCGATGTTGTCCGTTACGGTGACGGTGTTCCCGTCCGGAAAGAGCTTCGGCAGAAGTTCCTGCAATGTCATTTCGCGCCTCCTTCCGCCTTGAGCTCCGCCACGGTCAGCGACGGTATCTTTTCGGGGGAGGGGAAGCCCAGCTTCCGCCACACGTCGAGGGCGTCGCGGCATCCGGCGAACTTCTCCGCCCGTTCCTCCAGTTGTTTCTGCTCGGCTTCCAGCTGAGCCAGCGTGTAGTCCGGTTTGAGCGACAGCAGATCGATTGCCGCCTGACGGAAAGCCTTCATGGAGTCTTCGACAAGCTTCCGCACCTGTCCTTGAAGATAACGATTCTTTCCGCCGTAGGTGCGCCAGACCAGCGCGCGGTCGCGGGAATCGAAGACCTCGACGCCCATGTTGGTTTCGATCACTTCGGGGCCGGACACGCCGATCCGTCCTTCCTCGGAAACGGCCAGCGCGTTGCAGCATCCGGTGATGATCCCGGCTCCGCCGTAAGCGCCGCAACTTCCGCCGACGAGCCCGAACACGCGGATTCCGGCCGCCCGGACGTCCAGCAGCGCCCGGATGATTTCCGCGACGCCGATCTCCCCGGCATTGGCCTCCTGAAGACGCACGCCGCCCGAATCGAACAGGAACAGCACCGCGTCCGGCGTCTTTTTCAGACACCGCTGCAGGAGTCCGACGATCTTCGCGCTGTGGACTTCGCCGATCGCCCCGCCCATGAAACGGCCTTCCTGCGCAATGACCGCCATGGTTTTTCCGTTCAGAAGCCCTTCACCGACAACAACCCCGTCGTCGAACGCGACCGGGATGTCGAAGTAATGCAGATGCGGGCTGATCCGTTTTCCGGTGGGCGGACAGAATTCCCGGAAGGAACCGGGATCGAGGATGCCTTCCAGCCGTTTCCGGGCGGAAGCCTCCAGATAATTGCAGCCGATATTCTGTCGATTCATTTTCATTCTCCCGTCAAGTCTTCATACGCCTGATCGAGCCGCAGGCTGACCACGGACGGGCTGGCCGCGTTGTCGTTGATCGAAATTTTCAGGCCCGCGGGCTTCCAGCGCTCCATGAAATCACGGATCACTGCCTGCCAGGAGGCCTCGAACCCCCTGGCCGCGGTGTCGATGAGGAAGACGCATCCCTTTTCCGAAGGCACGGTTTCCAGCATCACTTCCAGGTTGCCCGAGGCGACAACTCCGGCGAGGCTGAACGGCTTCACCGCAACGGTCTTTCCGCCCGGCGCCTCCATACGATATTCCAGATGTTCCATGATTACCAGTTCCTGAATTTTGCGGGTGGATTGTAAAGGCCGTTGGACCAGCGGACCAGGTCCTTGATGCTGCGCGCCGCCAGAAGGTCGCGCGTCGCCTGATTCTTGCGGATGCCGAGGTCCTCGGCGCGCTGAACGATGCCGCGGTCGCGGAGATTTTCGACGGCCCGGCGGTCGCGGGCCAGTCCCGCCGGCGTGTATCCGGCGACGCCGCGGACGGCCTGTTCCCGTTCCTCCGGGGTCCGGCACAACAGCAGATGGGCGATGCCTTCCTCTGTCACCAGATGGGTGACGTCGTCGCCGTACACCATGATCGGAGGGAGCGCGAAACCGGCGTTTTTCTGAAGCTCCCACGCGTCGAGTTTTTCGACGAAGGTGGGCTCCATTTTGCCGTGGAAGGTTTCCACGATCTGGACAACCAGACGACGTCCCCGGGGCGGGGCGCCGGTCCCTTCGTAACTTTCTTTTCCGGCGAGGAGCCAGGCGGGGGAGCCGTGGCGGCGTCCGCGCGGATCACACCCGAAATTGGGTGCGCCGCCGAATCCGGCGATGCGGTCGGCGGTGGCGGTCGAGCTGTTTCCCTGCGGATCGATCTGGAGACTGGCTCCGATGAACATGTCGGTGGCGTAGTGTCCGCACATCTGGCCGAATGCGCGGTTGGAGCGCATCGAGCCGTCCGGGCCGATGGGGAAGATGTCGGGCTTGGTGTTGATGTAGTCGCGCATGCCCAGTTCGCTGCCCACGGTGTAGATGGTCTTGACGAAGCCGGACTCGATGGCGGGAATCATGGTCGGATGGGGATTCAGGAGCCAGTGGAGACACGCCTTGCCCTTGAGCCCGAGCGACTCTCCGTAGGTCGGGAGCAGGAGTTCGATGGCCGCCGTGTTGAAGCCGACTCCGTGATTGAGCGAGCGGGGGAGATATTTCGCGTAGATTCCCTTCATGGCCATCATGGCCATCAGGATCATGGATTCGGTGATTTCCGCCGGGTTGCGGGTGAAGAGCGGCTCCAGATGGAACGGGCGCGGGCTCTGACAGATGTAATCGACCCATCCGGCGGGGATGTCCACGCGCGGCGCCTTGTCGACGATCCGGTTGACCTGTGCGATGACGATTCCGCTTTTGAAGGCGGTCGCCTCGGCGATGACCGGCGTGTCCTCCGTGTTCTCCCCGGTGTAGAGATTGCCTTCGCGGTCGGCCATTTCTGCCGCGATGCAGCAGACGTCGGGACAGAGGTCGGTGAAGTAGCGGCTGTAGAGTTCAAGATAGGTGTGGATATTGCCGATTTTGACTTTCCCGGAGGCCGCCATCCGCGCCATTCGCGCGCCCTGCGGACCGGAGAACGAGAAGTCCACCAGTTCGGCGATCCCCTTCTCGAAAATGTCCAGCTGGGAACCCAGGGAAATGGTCGACAGGACCATGTGCAGACGATTGACTTTTCCGGGATCCATTCCGGCCAGACATCCCGAAAGAAAGTCAGCCTGTTTCTGGTTGTCCCCCTCCACGCAGACGATATCCCCGCACCCGATGACCGTTTCCAGAAGGGCTGTCATCCTGTCCGGGTCGACGAATTTGCCGTCGGCGAAGGCCGCGCCCCGTTCGAGACGGCGTCGGCGTTCCGTTGCTTTCTGATCGGCACTCATAGAACCTCCTTGAAAAAACATTGTATATTGTATACAATAATTCATAATCCGCGAATTTCAACAGCGATTCCGGATTTGTTGTCCGGTTTCCGGCCGGTATGGCGGAATGAATTCAGCCGGAGACTTTCCGCGGACAGCGGATTCATCGTTTTTGGGGGGAACGGGATCGGACAGCGGAATTTCCGGCATTTCGTCCCCGCTCTCCGACTTCAGGGGGCTGTCGCGGCGGCGTCCTTGGCAGCGGCGTCTTTCGTGTCCGTGCTTTTCGGAGCGGCTTCCGTCGGTTCAACGCTTTTCGCACCGGTTTCCGCCGGCTGGGGTTCCGGCGGACGGCGGGCTTTTTTACGGGAAGCCTTGCGTTTCGCGCGAGACTGTTTCACCGTCTGCTGTTGCTGCTTGTCCTGCGATTGCATTTCCGGCGTATTTCCGGCGGAATTCGCTCCGGAGGCGCCTCCCGAGGAGCATCCGGTCAAAACAAAAAGAAGAGATACCAGAACCGACAGACCTGCTTTCACATTCATTTTGAAAACTCTCCCTGTTATATTGAAGTGGCGCTTTCAGAAGTTCAGTTTCATTTCCTGGAAATGATTCCTTTCACACTTTCCTGCCGGTTCCCGGAACCTCACGTCAGAAAAATGGAAAACAGGCTGTTCAGGCTCTTCGGATAGAAACGAATCTCCAGATGGCCGTCCTTGACTTGAATCGACTGGAAAAGTGCGACGATCGTGCGGACCTCGTCCTTTTTTTCCAACTCGGCGAGAGCCCGGTTTGCGGCATGCTGCACCAGAAAAGAGGGCAGGGGGAGCCAGCCGATCCGGGCGGAATCCACCCGGACGGACAACTTCCCGTCCCGAAGGTCCGGCACGATTTTCGAATCCAGGTTGACCGCCAGGAAACCGACCGGCTGACTGATCTGAAAATGAAGTTTTCCGTCGGTCCAGCATCCCGTGAAGGTCGGTTTTTCCTTATCGGCTTTCCGGAACTGGGCGGCCCGCAGTCCGTTGGTCAGAAGAACGTTCACTTCCTCCGGCGCGAGGGAAACGGTTGCGCACTCCACGAATTTTCCTTCTTCGTTCAGCAGGGAGGCGGTCAGTTTCTGCATGATCCTCTGGACCGTCAGAAGTTCGAGCTTTTCCGGGATTGCCGATACACGGTAGTTTCGCGGCGTTCCCAGAATCAGAAAAGCCAACAGGACAACCGGAAGCGCCGCACCGGCAAGAATCCATTTCCGGCGGTTCCTTCCGGGCGGAACGGAGGGCGGCCGCGAGGCGGATTGTGATTCTTCACGGGACGTCATTTTGTAATTTCTCCTGTTGCGGATGAATGTTTTTTCATGTCGGCTGCCAGAGGGCGCGGAGCTCCCGGACCCGCTTGCCGATGTCCGGCGCCTGGGTGACTTCCGTGACCATGGCGATCAGGCGCGCCCCTTCCGCGAGAAGCGTCGGGATATGGTGCGCCTTGATTCCGCCCATGACGGAAAAAGGAATGTGAAGTTCCGGGCGTGTTTCACGGATGATTTCCAGTCCGAGCGGATGAACGGGCGTGTTTTTGGTCTGCGTGGGGAAGAGCGGTCCGAGATTGACGTAGGCCGCGCCGAGGGACTGCGCTTCGAGCGCCTGGACGCGCGAATGGGTGGAACGCCCGATCAGAAGTTCCGGCGCGAGCTTCACGGCATATTCGAGGGGCAGGTCGTCCTGCCCGAGATGGACTCCGTCCGCGCCGCAGACCATCGCGATGTCGATATGGTCGTTCAGGATCATCAGAATGCCGTAGCGGTCGCAGATTTTGCGGAATTTCTCCGCAAGGGAACACAGCTCCCTGTCGGAAACACTCTTTTCGCGGAGCTGGACGATGCGGATTCCGGCATCCGCCGCTTCTTCGAGAACCCGCAGGGTGCCGCGTCCGGCGGTGAATTCACGGGTGATGACGGGATACAGATCGGCCTTGCGGAGCCGTTCCATGCGGTTGTTTCTGATTTCGCCCATGAGGGGGTGTGGTCCTTCCGAATCGTATTGAATGTAAAAGCTTCCCCGTACTATAAATCCGCCTTCCTCCGAATGCAAGAAACGCCCCGGATTTTTTCTTCCCTTTTCCGAAGACTCTTTTTGAAGGTTTTTCCTTTCCCCGCAACTCATTTTTTATGCAATTCACCTGCGGAGAATGTCCGGGAATTCGAGGCTGTCCTATTGCATTTTTCCGGAATGGTGCTATTGGTAATGGAACAGCTGCCGCAAAGACGGCCGTCAGAAACAGAGGATGTTTTGTATGAAAATCGTTGAAATGGAGTTGTTCAAAGTTCCGCCCCGGTGGCTTTTTCTCAAGATCACGACGGACGAAGGAATTTCGGGATGGGGCGAACCCGTCATCGAAGGGCGCGCGGAGACCGTTGCCGCGGCCGTGCGTGAAGCGCGGACTCTTCTGATCGGGAAGGACCCCCGCTGTGTCGAGGACCTCTGGCAGATGCTCTACCGGGGATGTTTTTACCGCGGCGGTCCCGTGCTGACCAGCGCCATCTCGGGCATCGAACAGGCGCTGTGGGACATCAAGGGCAAGGCCGCCGGACTTCCTGTTTACGATCTTCTCGGGGGGCCTGTCCGCGACCGGATCAAGGTATATTCGTGGATCGGCGGAGACCGTCCGGCCGATGTGGCCGCGGCGGCCCGGGAAAAAGCGTCGCAGGGATATACGGCGGTCAAGATGAACGGCACGGCGGAGCTGGGCTATCTGGACCACTATTCCAAGCTCGAAGCGGTGCTGGAACGCGTGGGCGCGATCCGCGACGCCCTCGGCAAGGATTTCGGGATCGCCGTGGATTTCCACGGACGGGTCCACCAGGCGATGGCGCGCATCCTCGTCAAGGAACTCGAGTGCTTCCATCCGATGTTCATCGAGGAACCGGTGCTGGTCGAAAACTTCAGTGTGTTCCTGGACCTTCGGAAGCATACCGTGATCCCGATTGCGACGGGGGAGCGCAACTATACGCGCTGGGACTTCAAGGAGATGCTCTGCAGCGGCGCGGTGGACATCATTCAGCCGGACCTCTGTCACGCGGGCGGAATTCTGGAAGTCCGGAAAATTGCCGCCATGGCGGAATGCTTCGACGTTGCGGTGGCGCCGCACTGTCCGCTGGGTCCCATCGCGCTCGCGGCCAGTCTCCAGCTGGACTACGGGACCCCGAACGCCGTCATTCAGGAGCAGAGCCTCGGAATCCACTACAACCGGGGCGCCGACCTGCTGGATTATCTGGAGGACCGTTCCGTTTTCGAATACCGGGACGGTTATGTTTTCCGGAACTCGCTGCCGGGACTCGGCATCACGATCGACGAGGAGAAGGTCCGCGAGGCCGCGAAAACAGGGCACGACTGGAAAAACCCGGTCTGGCGTATGGAAGACGGCGTCATCGCGGAATGGTGACGGCTGAACATTCCTGCCGGCCAATCCATTTCATGAGAAAAATCAAGTCCTCGGGAGAGTTTATTTTCCCTTGGAGGGTTCGGGTCCGGTTTCCGCCGCCTGCCGGTATTCGTTGTCGCGTTCATACTGCTCCAGCGTGTTCATGATCTTGATCTGCTGTTCGGGCAGCAGCAGATGGAATTTTTTCAGGAACAGCATTTCCAGCGCATTGACGGTGATTTCCTCGTACGGGTTCCGGGCGACGGGCAGTTTCTGTTCCTCGTCGTCATTGATTTTTTCCTCCGCGAAAGCCTCCACGAATGAATTGAAATCGCGGTCTTCGATCCGGTTTTCGAGAATGGCGCAGATCGAATCGAATTTCGAGCGCGGCGTGGAAAAATTGCCTGTCACAATCCCGGAAATGAATTGGGGCGTGACCCCGATCATTTCCGCGATTTCCATCTGGGAAATCCCGGCGGCCTTCAAAACTCTTTTCAACATTTTTCCGAATCGGATTCTTGCCATGGTTTTTTTTGCCATCGTTGTCTCCTTTTGCTTCTGTTGTAATATACGATAAAACAAGCGAAAAACAATGAAAAATCAAGAGAAACAATATTTTTTAAAAAATACTTGTTTTTATTTTGATTTTTTAAAAAATATAGTTATAATAAAGTTAATAAAGTCAAAAGGGGGAGTTTAATGAAAAGAACGACAAAACAAAAAGTCATCTCTCTGTGCAAGATCGGGGTTTCAAAAGAGTTTCTGTCCAAGTCTGAATTTGAAGAAATTGAACGTTTTTTTATCCTGGCCGAACGCAGAAAAATGGAAAAAGACGTCTGGAACCCCTGTAAAACCTGTCCCGATGAAGCCTACAACTACGGTGCATGCCGGGAATGTCCGCATTGGAAGGTCGGCATGGAACCAATGCCCCCAAAAGACAGAAGATGAACGAGCCATAGTTTCCGATAGACGAAGAAATCCGGCGTTTCCGGCGGAATGTTCTTTATCCCGGTGCGGCAAAGTTGACCGGGATCAGCGGAATTCCCGCGAAGCCTGAAAAAAGACAAATCGATTCCGCGAGCCGGAGATGATTGCAGAACTTATGAGAGACGGGGAAAGGAAAATCTTTTCCCGCGCCCCGCCCCCTTCCAGAGATTTCCAGCTTCTGTTTTTTGCGCCGCAAAAAACGCACCCCCGGATGTTTTTGTAAAATGAGGGAGAATCCGGGCGGGGGATATCGTGCGTTTGCCGGAAAATTTGTTCCCGCCGATTGTAAAATCCCTTGCCGAATGCTACAGTAAGGAATGATTTTTTCATAATGAATCCATACTACCGTAAAGGAGACGATCGAATGCAGTTGGTGTCCGAAGAGATCAAGGGGTGTCTGGCGAATTCATCCGGCATCCGCAGAATGTTCGAGGCGGGAATCGAACTCCAGAAAAAATTTGGAAAAGAGAACGTATATGATTTCAGTCTCGGGAATCCCGATCTTCCTCCTCCGTGCGAAGTGAAGACCGCGCTCGAAAAGATTGCGGCGGATTCCCTTCAGCCGTTTTCCATCGGCTATATGCCCAATGCCGGGTATCCGCAGCTGCGCGAAAAACTGGCCTCGCTTCTGCGTGCGGAACAGGGCGCTCCGGTGGAAGGCCGTCACGTGGTGGCGACCTGCGGCGCGGCCGGAGGGATCAACGTATTTTTCCGGACGGTTCTTGCGCACGGGGAAGAGGTGATCACGCCGAGCCCGTATTTTGTGGAATACGGCTTCTACGTCGGCAATTCGGGCGGGAAGCTGGTGCCGGTGCCGTCGGTGGACTTTTCCTTCGAGCCGGATGTCGAGAAGCTCTCCGCGGCGATCAACAGGCGCACGAGGGCGATCATTCTGAATTCGCCGCACAACCCGACCGGGCAAATCTACACGAAGGAGCACTTCCAGGCGCTGGCGAAGGCGGTGTCCGCGGCGGAACAGCGGTACGGGCGGCCCATTTACATCGTGGCCGACGAACCGTACCGTTTCCTGAATTTCGACGGACTGGAAATTCCGTCCGTGTTCGAATCCTTCCGGCACAGCGTGGTGATCGGGTCCTTCTCGAAGAGCCTTTCGCTGGCGGGCGAACGGATCGGGTATATCGCG
>MWCA01000122.1 GCA_002069785.1 Lentisphaerae bacterium ADurb.Bin242
GGACCCGAACAATCGACTACGACGGTCTGATCCGGGTGGATTTCGACTTGATTCCCGCTTCTCAAAATGCCGCGGTGGGAAACTTCGCTGTTTCGTTCGACATCCCGGAAAATCAGAGCAAAGTTGCAATGACGCCTTTGCTGGACAATAACTGGCACCGGGGAAAGAATATCGGAGCCTCCCACAGCATCACGGTTACCGGCAGGCAGGGATTCTGTCTATTCACCGATAACGACACGAATTTCGTATATGCCAAAAACGAATTCCCGTTCACGCTGGAACGGCAAAACGGCAAGGTTGAGCTGACAGCTCACATGATCCGGAAAAATGTCATGCTGAATGAACCGGCGCAATACACCCTGTGCGTCATGGCTGCGCCCGGAAAGTTCCCGCGCGCCGACTGGCGCAAGATCCACAGCGAAGGCTGGCTGGAATACCCCGGACAGACTCTCGCCGTCCGCGGATGGAGTCATGAACAGGGTATCGCCGGATTCAAGCGCAGTTATCTCCTGACGCAGCCGGAAAATCCGGTCACGCTGAAACAGGCGGTCGCGGACTACGCGAAGAAAGGGGTTGCCTGTATCCCTTACTGCTGCAACAATCTCATTCCAACGGAAAACGCCCTCTATGATTATTTCGGCAAAGCGTGGGCGCGTCCGATTCACGGCGAAGCCATCAAAATCAGTTATCTGAAGGATCCGGACGGCACCCTGTTTTACTTCGGCGCTCCCGTCTGCCCGAACATTCCGGGGTTCCGCGACTATATTGCCTTCTATCTTGCGAAAAATATGGATGAATTCGGATTCAAGGGGATTTACTTTGATGCGGGCGGCTCCGCGGCTACGGACAATCCTTACAATCAAGTGCCCCGGAAAAATGTTCTGACGCGGGACCGCCAGGTCAATCTCGTGAATGTGTTCGGCGTGCGTGACCTCTACCGCCGTCTTTACAAGATCATCCGCGAGCGCGATGAAAACGGCTATCTCTACATCCACTCATGGCGAACCTTCCATCCCGCTTACATGAGTTTCGTGGATATCGTCAATCCGGGCGAGGAATACATGCACTCCTTCCCCCGCAACCATCATGTCTACATCGAAGACAAGGAGCTTTCCGCGCCCGAAGTCTGGCGCTACAACTACAACAGTGAAGTCATGGGCGTAACGGTGCAGTTTCTGTCCCTGCTTCAATGGTGTCCGGAAATCAAGGCCTGGTTCCAGAAAGGACTCCGCAATTCCATCCCGGAACGGTTCAATGCCTCCAAAGCCATGATCACGATGTGCCTCCTCCATGACGTCCCGATGTCCGGCGGAGGATATCCGGGAATCGAAGGCTTGTGGCCCGCCATGGACGCCCTGAATCTCGACAAAGCCGTTTTCATGCCGTATTACGAACAGAAGGAAATCACGGGGTCCGATCCGGACATCCGGATCAGTTACTATAAATTCGCCGGAAACGACAAAGCGGTCCTGATTCTCGCGAACCTCACGAAAACGCCGAAAACAATCATTCTTGACTCCGGCAAATTCGGATTCCGTCCCGTCGTTGCCCGGGATGTCTGGCCAGGAACGGCAAAAGTCGAGTTGGACAAGCCCGTTTCCGTGGACGGTTACGGATTCCGGATTCTCAGCATAGGAAAGTAATACGCAATGTCCGGAATCAAATACAATCTTTTTCTCCACACCATGCCGAATTCATCGTCGGGATGACGGCACGCCCCCTGCGATTCTTTTTCCGCAAAGCAGAAACCGTTCAACGGCCGGCCGAAATATTCGGCCATACGGGTTTCAAAAGTCCGGAGATACGAACCGATGGCGCTTGCCGGGAAAAGAGGCAGTTCCCATCCTTCCGCCATGCTTTAAAATAATTTTATATTTTATGCAATTTTAAACTTGCATTTGCTTTCCGGCGGCTGTATCGTAAGAACCGAAGAACAACTCCGGGAAACGCATCATGGCGCGAAGAACCACGTATCATACCCTGCTGGGGCGTCTTGAAAAACGCCTTTTTTCGCTGGAAGAGGGCGCTCTGCTCCCTTCCGAACAGTCGCTCGCCGATGAACTCCATACCAGCAAGCCGACTCTACGCATCGCGCTCGCCGAACTGGCCGAGCGCGGCGTCATACGGAAAATCAACGGCGTCGGAAGCATGGTGGTCCGGAAGGATCGTACCCTTTCGCGGGAAATCGTGTTTTTGTGTCATGACATCCGTTTTTTCGCGGAAACGCTGGAAGCCTTCGGCGGCCAGTGCGCGGAAAATAACTATTTTTCCTCCATTGTTTCCCTCCATGGGGACTCTCTCAGCCAGGAGCGGATCATCGATACCGCCGCAAAGCGCAAACCGTCCGGAATTCTGGTCTATGCCGATCCAAGGCACCTGGAACTGAACGCCTACACACGCCTTGTTTCCAGCGGAATTCCGCTGGTTTTCCTGATGCGTCTTCCAAAGAACACCGAAGGCTCGCTGCTGGCTTTCGACAACGCCGCCGGCATTGCCGGACTGGTCGGAAAGCTGTATCGCTCGGGCTGCAAAAGAATCGCGCTGTACGGAGACGCGGACGTGAACCCCCTCGCCGCCGCGGAACGCACAAACGGCTATCTGGAGGGACTGCGGAAATGCCGTCTGCGTCCGAAGAAAAAATACATCTGCCGGAGTGCAAAGGATCGGGACACCTTCGCCGCGCTGTTCCGGAAAAAGAAAACCGCCCCGGACGCGGTATGCTGCCTGAACGACGTCTGTGCCGGCAACCTGATCGCACGACTGACAAAGGACGGCGCGGACCTGTCGGAAATCCGTTTTTCCGGGTTCGACAATCTCCCGCTGGCCCGGTTCATTCCGCAGCCGCTGTGGACCGTCCATCCGCCGATGCGCAAGCTCGGAACGGAAGCCGCCCGGATGCTGATCCGGTCGATCGAAAACCCGGGGTTCCGGCCCGTGTGCCAGAAACTGCCGGTCGAAATCCGGCGGACGAAACCGTTTGCAAAAGGATGAAAATATGGAAAATTCGAGTTCGAAAAAATGGCTGAAGCCCGGAACCCGGCAATGTCTGCTGCGCCGGGCGCTGGTCAAAAGCATGGGATACACCGATGACGATCTGGCGCGTCCGATCGTGGGAATCGTCAACACCTGGGCGGAAACCAATCCGGGGCATTTCCATTTCCGGCAGTTGGCGGAGGCGGTCAAGCGCGGCGTCTGGGCGGCGGGCGGATTTCCGCTGGAGGTCAACACGCTCTCGATCTGCGAGGTGTTTTTCGACGTCTCCAGCCTCATTTACCGCAATCTCCTCTCCATGACGACCGAAGAACTGATCGCGCGTCATCCGTTCGACGGCGTCGTGCTGCTCGGTTCCTGCGACAAATGCGTTCCGGCCCAGCTCATGGCCGCGGTGTCCGCGAACAAGCCGGCGATTTTCCTGCCGGGCGGCCCGATGCTTCCCGGCAATTACAAAAGGGAATCCCTCGCGTGCGGCACCGACAGTTTCAAGCTCTGGACCCGTCACCTTGCGGGCGAAATCGACGAAGCCGAGCTGAACCGTGTCGAGGACTGTCTTTACGGGAGTGTCGGCGCCTGCCCGATCATGGGAACCGCCAATTCCATGCAGTGCGCCGCGGAATCCCTCGGCCTGAGCCTTCCCGGAAGCGCCGCATCGCCCGCCGTCTCCGCCGAAAAAATGCGTTTCGCCGAACTCTCCGGACGCCGGATCATGACACTGATCGAACGGGACATCAAACCCTCGGACATCGTAACGCGCGAGTCGATGGAAAACTGCATTACCGTGTTGATGAGTTCCGGCGGCTCGACCAATCTGATCATCCATCTCACGGCCATCGCAAAACGGGCCGGAATCGACCTCCGCCTTTCCGACTTCCAGCGCATCAGCGACCGCACGAAAGTGCTGGTGGACGTGAAGCCTTCGGGCAAAGGCACGGTCGGAATCGAATTCCATCAGGCGGGCGGCGTTCCGGCGCTGATGAAGGAACTCGAACCGCTCCTGCACACGGAAGTGATGACCGTGACCGGAAACACCTTGAAAGAAAATCTGGAAAATGTGCAAAAAACATATCGTCCGGAAGTGATCGCGCCGCTGGACAGGCCGTTCCGGAACAGCGGCGGAATCGCCGTACTTTACGGCAACCTGGCTCCGCGCGGGGCCGTGATCAAGCGGAGTGCGGCGTCCATCCTGAAATTCCGGGGCGAAGCCCGCGTGTTCGACACTCTCGCCGAAGCGGAAAAGTATCTGCTGGACGAAAATTCCGACATGGATGAGAACAAGGCGGTTATTCTGCGCGGATACGGACCAAAAGGCGCGCCCGGAATGCCTGAATTCGGAAACTACATGCCCATTCCGCCCAAACTCTACAAACGCGGAATTCAGGATTACGTGCGCATCACGGACGCACGGATGAGCGGCGGTGCGTTCGGAACCGTGGTACTGCATGTGTGTCCGGAGGCATGCGGCGGCGGCCCGCTCGGAGCGCTGCGGAACGGCGACATCATCGAGATGGATGTGGAAAAAGGCATCCTGCGGGCGGAGCTTTCGGACAAAGAAATTGCCGAACGCCTGAAACACACCCGGATCGAACCGAAGGAGACGTTCCGCCGCGGGTTCATCCGTCACTATATCGACCAAGTGCTTCAAGCCGACGAAGGTTGTGACTTCCCATACATGCAATAGGAGAACATCATGGAATTTTTAACCCCGTTCAGAATCAAAAACGGAATGCTTCTCGACCGGAACTGGAACGTGTTTCCGATCCGGCCGACCCGTTGTTCCCTGCCGGAAACGTCAGGGGAAACGGAAAAGTTTCTTTCGGACCGCACGGCAGAAAAAATCAATTTCATCCATCTGGAACTGGATGAATCGCGCCTGACGGAAGCAAACGGAATGCTCAAGGAAGATTCTCCCGCGCTCGAAGTGCTGGACTTTTTTACGGAAGAGGCTTTCCGGCGCGGTTTTTATCTGGCGCTCACCCCGGTCACGAAACGCTACCGGATTCCCGACGGGCGCAGTGAACACGCGATCCGGGACGATGAGCCGATCTTCGCGGAACGGTATCTGGACTCGCTGTTCAAGCACGTCAACCGGATCGGCGGACGGAAGTTTTCCGAATATGAAAACTGGATCATGATCGAACCGGTCCTTTCACTTGAAACCTTTTCCGAAAAACGTCTCTGGACCTGGCTTCACCATCTGCGGGCCTTTACGGAACATGCCTTCCTGAACCGTCTTCTGAACGTGTATTTTTCGGACAGGAGGCTCGTTCCGGAAAAATTGCGGGAGGTTCTCACCCGCTTCGGACGCATTACGCCGATCAACCTGTTTCCGGACGGAAAACGGCTTGCCTTCCGGCCGCACATCGACGGAATCCGGGAAGCGGTTTTCGAAGGATTCGTGAAAGAACACGATGATCTGTTGTGGCTGCCCTGCGCGACACTGGAAGCGGCGTCGCAGTCGGTCTATTTTCCGGCCCATGCGAACGGCGGAGCGGAGGGATGGCTTTCCATGGCGTCGTCCGTCCCGGTTGACTTCAAATTCCGCTTCAAAACGGGCATCCGCAACGCGGTTTTCCGGCCGTCGATGCGGGAACCTGTTCCCGTGGGAATCCATGAGAACGAGGTTACCTTCACGCTGGAGAAAAACCGCTACGGCGTGCTGGAAGTGAACTACGGCTCCCCGGAAGAGTCCATGTTCACCGTGTATGTCTTCAACGATCCGGTCATGCCCGAACCGGAAGACGCTCTCTGGCTGGAGCCGGGAATGCATGAAACATTGGATTATACGGCCGCCAAAACGCTGGCCTTCCGGCCGGGAGTGCACCGTCTGCCGGGCAACCGGCTGCGCCCGGTTTCCGGACACGACATCTACCTGGCGCCGGGTGCGGTCCTCAAGGCGGGATTGACCTGCGAAAAAGGGGAAAACATCCGGATTTACGGACTGGGAATCTTCGATGGAACCGAGGTTTCGCGTCGACCCGGCGAAAACTGGAAAGGACGCGCGGACGATGCATTCATTCACTTTTTCGAAGGCAGGAATATCGAGTGGGACGGACCGGTCATCTTCAATTCGCCGTTCTGGAACCTCGTGCCGGAAGGAACGCGCGACATGACGATCCGCCACCACAAGGCGCTCGCATGGGCGGCCAACTCGGACGGCGTACAGCCGCGTTCGTGCATGAATCTGACCATCGAAGAGTGTTTCTTCAAGTGCGCGGACGATGCCGTCGCAATCAAGACGCGCCGGACAAGCGGAATGCATTCGGAAAACATCCTCGTCCGCAACATCGTCACGTGGAACGACGCCGGCAGCGCGCTCGAAATCGGGCATACATCGCAGGCGGACACGCTCGAAAACGTGCGGTTTGAAAACATCGAAATCATCCGCACAACCGGAGGGATGTGCCACATCTATCTCATCGACCATTCGACGGTCCGCAACGTGCGTTACGAAAATATTTACATCGAAAACAACCTGTCCGAAGCGCCGGAGATCAGTTTCACCATTTCGAAGAATTTCTACTCAACGGACGCCGGACGCGGACGGATTCAGGATGTACTGGTCCGGAATCTTCGTGTCATGAAGGAATTCCGCGGAATCTCCCTGAACGGGTTCGATGAGGAACACCGCATTGAAAACGTCGTTATCGACGGCATTTTCGTGCACGACGGCGATTCCGTGAAAAAAATCGAAAACGAATCGGAAATCCGGTATTTCAAGCAGATGTTCGCCGATAAAATTCAGTTCAAGAGGTGAAGAATATGGAAATTCAGGGCATCTGTCCGATCGCCCCGGCCGTCTATGACGATTCGGGCGCGGTGGATCTCCGGGATTACCGGAACTGCTGCGAAAAACTCATTGCGCTGGGCGCGCAGAGCCTGACACTCTTCGGCATCGCCGGGGAATATTACAAACTGGACGAAAACGAGGAAGAAGCCCTGATCGGCGAGACCGTCGAAGTCTGCCGCAAAAACGGCGCAGGCTGCATCATTTCCAACACGAAACACTCCACGGAATCGGCTCTCCGCCGCGCGAAGCGGATCGAGGACTCCGGGGCCGACTGCATGATGGTGCTGCCGCCCTTCTTCCTCAAGCCCGGCGGAACGGCGCTTTTCGAGCACATCGACGCCCTGTGCGAAAGCGTGAAACTCCCGCTGATGTTCCAGTATGCTCCCGACCAGACCGGCGTCTCCATCGCCCCCGACCTCCTCGTCAAGCTGGCGCGGAAGCACGCCCACCTGAAGTATTTCAAAATCGAGTGCAAACCGCCGGGCGCCTATGTTTCCACACTGAAGGAACAACTGCCGTCCGGATGCGGAATCTTTGTCGGAAACGCGGGCTTCCAGATGATCGAAGGGTTCCGTCGCGGGGCATCCGGGGTGATGCCGGGTCCTTCCATGCCGGATGTTTACCGGAAAATCTGGGATGCGCTCCTCGCCGGCGACGACCGCGAAGCGCAGCGGGTCCATAACAAGCTCAACGCCCTGCTGAACCACATCCGCCAGGATGTGGAGATGATCATTCATTTCGAGAAGCGCATCCTCCGGCGGCGCGGCCTGATCCGAAGCGATTCCTGCCGGAAACCCGGCTTCGTTTCCGATCCCGTCTACGACCGGATGTTCGAGGAACTCTACACCATGATTCAGGAGGAATTCCGATGAATTATAAAACACCGTTTTCCGTAAGAAAAGGCGTAATTTACGATGCGGACGGGCGGAAAGCCAAGCTGTGGGGCGTGAACTATTATGCTCCCTTCAACCACAACTTCTACAATATCGAAGAGCTTGGAAAGGATCACTTCAAGGCAATCGATGAGGACATCCGGCACTTGAAACTTCTGGGCGCGGATTTCATCCGGATGCATCTTTACGACCGCGAAATCACGGACCGGGGCGGCAACATCGTCGAAAATAAAAACATGCGGGTGCTGGACTACCTGATCGACCAATGCGAAAAGAATGGAATTTTTCTCATGATCACGCCGACGGTGTGGTGGAACACGGTCAAAAACCAGATTTTTCAGGATCGCGTTTACGCCTACTGGTATCTGGAATCGCAGGACGCCTTCGGTTTCTCCAATTATTTTTCCGTGGACGCCATGATCTGGGACTCCGACGCAATCCAATGCCAGAAGGTGTATCTGAATGCGCTTTTCAGCCGGAAAAACACGGTCAGTGGAAAACGGATGAACGAATATTCCAACATCGTTTCGATCGAACTTTTCAACGAGCCGCAGTTTCCCTCGCTCGGACTGACCCGGCAGGAACCCGACGAAAACACTCCCGATACCGGAGCCCTTGCCTGTTCCCGCGGCCCGGTTCGCCGGAAACTGATCCGGAAATGGGAGGAATTCCGCGCCGCACACCCGGAGGAATCGGACGAAGAAAAAGCGTTCAGCCGGTTCCGGATCGCGTGCATCCGGAACTATTTCGAAACCCTCTGGCCGGTTGTGGACGAGTATTTCGGGAAGCATGTGATCAAGGCCCAGTTTCCCAGCTATTCCGGGCTGATTCCGGAAGACTTGAAGGAACTGTTCGATACCTGTTCCATCGACGCGCTGACGCTGGGAACGTATCTCAATGCGGACGGCTTCGACAGCACCTGTACGGATTCCGCCAACCATCTAACCCTTGCGAAGCAATGGTTCGAGCGGTATGAAACCCTGCCCCGGGGACGGCATGCGCGGATCGCCTACGAATTCGACGCCAGCAGCACGGGCAACGGGTATCCGCTCGCGGCCATCGCCGCCGAATACGCCCGCCACGACGTCCAGATGGCGGCGTATTTCACCTATACCCCGTATGCGGCGGCGGCATGGAATCCGGGCTGGCTTGTCCACTTTCTGAACATCGCACACACACCCTCCCGCGCCGCCGGATTTGCCGCGGCGGGCGAACTCTTCCGGAACAACGAACCCGGCGATCCGATCGAATTCGGACCGGAAAGCTGGCAGGGGAAAAATTACCGGATCGAGCGCAGGGACGACCGCGTGATCTACAAAGACGAACATTCCTTCTTCTACTCGAACTCCAACACGGAACCGCTGGAAAACATCGGGCAGCTGGAACGGGTGGTCGGACGCGGCAATTCGCTGTTTGCCGAATGCTCCGGGAACGGCTGTTATTTCCTGGAAAAGAAATCGGACCGGAAGTGGAGTCTGACCCTGATGCCGAAACAGGCGTTCATGATGGACCCGGGACGCGGCAAAAGTTACCGCAGGATGGCGAACCGGTATGTGAACTGCCGCAAGGAGCCGCCGGTTTCGATGCTTTTCGAGGAGGAAATCGACTTTCGCCTGATTGCAAAGAAAATCGTATCCGCCACCACGGACGATGGAAAAATCATCTTCGCGGACGCCGATGGAAATGTGCGGCTTGCGCCGGGGGAATATACGCTGGAGGTGGAAGGATGAAACCGGATTTCATGCGCGGAAAACGGGTGCTCGTGACAGGAGCCTCCCGTGGAATCGGGGAAGGAATCGCGCGTTCGTTTTCGGAAGCCGGGGCGGAACTCATTCTCCACTACAGGACCGATCCGGAGCGGGCGAAGAAACTGGCGGACGGCCTCGGCGGAAAAATCCATCTGTTCCGGGCCGACCTCGGAAAAACGGAGGAACTGTCCGCGATGTTTGAATGGATCGGAAAGGAATTCGGCTCGCTCGACTGCGCGGTCAACAACGCGGGCTGGGACCCGGGGTTCATCGCCTGGGAAGACATCACGCCGGAACTGTATTACAAGCTCACCGACATGAACGTCAAAGGGACCCTGTTCTGTTGTCTGAATGAACTCCGGCTGATGAAGAAAAACGGGGGAAGCATCCTCAATATCGGTTCGGTGCAGCAGGATACAACGGTACCCGGCCGCACACTCTATGCGCTCAGCAAGGGAGCCGTCCATTCGATGACGGCCCAGCTGGCCCTGGAAGGAGGCCCGCTCGGAATTCGCGTCAACAACATCCTGCCCGGTTATATCGACGTGCCTCGGATGCACACGACGCCCGAGATCGCCAAAGGAATTCCCGTGAGAAGGATCGGACAGGGAGGGGACATCGGGGCACTGTGCGTGTTTTTAGCCTCGGAAGATGCCTCGTTCATCAACGGCGCGGATATCCCCGTGGACGGCGGGGTCTCCTGCAAGCTGGCGCGGGACTCCCGGTAACGGCGGTATCCGGACCTTCTTCTTTTGAATCGCAATGCCGACACATGACCGGTCCCGGCAATTTTTTCCATTCGCCTTCCTTCCCTCCGATGAAAAAATGCGTTTTTTTACAGAATTCCACTTGAAAAAATCTCCTTTTGGAGAGATTCTATTGTTCCTGTGATTTCCCGTTCTCGCGGAAATCCGGGACATTTTTCTGCAATCGTACGGATTTGAGTATCACCAGCGGTTCCGGCGCAACTGCCGGGCCGCATTGAATTCACTATGAAAGGAGAATGTTCATGAAAACGAAAATGATGATGCTGGCCGCGGTACTGGGAGTGTCGTTCGGATGCTTCGCACAGGAGTCGAAGCCCGAAAGGAAAGCCGTCGAACCGGGCAAGATCCTGATTGCCTACTATTCCTGGAGCGGCAACACGAAGTATGCGGCGGAAACGATCCGGAAAATCACCGGGGGAACGCTCTTTGAGATCAAACCGGCCGTCCCCTACCCGACTGAATACCGGGCCTGCGTGGATCAGGCCAGAAAGGAAATCAGGGCGAAATTCAAACCGGAACTTTCGACAAAAGTCGACGACATCGGGAAGTATGACGTGATTTTCGTGGGAAGCCCGAACTGGATCGGAACCATGGCGCCTCCGGTCGCCGCTTTTCTGACCTCTTACGATCTGAAAGACAAAACGGTGGTCCCGTTTTTCACGCACGGCAGCGGCGGAATGCAGAATTGCGAAAAAGACGTGCGCGAACTCTGCGGAAAGTCAAATGTTTTGAAAGCCGCGGCGTTTCAGGGCTCTTCCATTCGGCAGTCCGACACCAGGATCGAACAGTGGGTAAGGTCGGTCATTGCACTCCCCGAAAAGAAATAACAGGATGAAATCCGGAGATTGAAAATTCCGTTCGCGGAATCCCGGCCGGAACCGCGGACCCGCGAACGGAATTCGTCAGGAAAGGAACGAAGGAACCGATATGCTGATTTTCGCCGCCCTGCTGGCCGGAACCGTGATCGGGCGGGCCGTACTGCCGCTGCGCCTTTCCTGGAAGTGGAAGGCGGGACTGTCGCTCGCGGTTCTGGCGGCGGCGTTCAAATTCCAGCTGCTGCATTTCTTCGGCGGCCCGATGTTTTTCGCCCCCGATCTGCCGGAAATAGTCCTGCTGCTTTCCGCGTGGGTTTTCACCGCGCTGTTTCTCTTTTTCTTTCTGCTGATCGGAGCGGACATTGTCCGGGCCGGGTATCTTCTTTTTCTCTTCTGCCGGAAACGGAAGCGGACGGAACGTTTCAGGATAGTCGGCAACCGGGTGAATCTGGCACTGGTCCTCTTCGCCGCATGGCTGGCGGCCGTCGGCATCTGGAATGGAAAAAAGATTCCGGAAGTCCGGGAGGCGACGGTGGTACTGAAGAATCTTCCGCCGGAGGCCGACGGACTGCGGATCGCCGTCCTGGTCGATTTCCATGTCGACGGTCTGACCGGTGCGGACTACATCGGGAAAATCGTCGGACGGACCAATGCGCTGCAACCCGATCTGGTGGTGATCCTCGGCGACTTCGTGGACGGCACGGTTGCGCTGCGCGGCAGGGAACTGCTTCCGCTGAAAGACCTTTCGGCCCGCTATGGAGTCTACGGCGTCCCGGGCAATCACGAATACTACTCCGGATATGAGGAATGGATGCGTTTCCTGCCGACGCTCGGCATCCGGATGCTTCCCAACACCCATGTGAAACTCTTCCACGGCGGACTGATTCTGGCCGGCGTGACCGACCCCGCCGCGGCCCACCGCGGCGGCAGTGAACTCCCGGATGTGGAAAAAGCATTGGCAAACACGCCGTCCGGCGCGGTGAAAATCCTGCTGTCCCATCAGCCGCGCCTGGCCATGAAAGCGGCGGCGAACGGGGTGGACCTCCAGCTTTCCGGACACACACACGGCGGAATGATTTTCGGAATCTCCCATCTCGTGGCCCGGTTCAACGCAGGTTTTGTCTCCGGCTTTTACCGGGTCGGACGCATGACTCTCTACGTCTCGAACGGCTCCGGCATCTGGAACGGATTTCCGATCCGGCTCGGAGTTCCGTCGGAGATCACGCTGCTACGGCTGTTTCTCCGTGATCCGGAAGTCATCGATCAAAAGTTCCGAACCGGGAAATAGATTCATCCGCAGCATGATTTTGTCGAATTTCACACCTTCATTTGGGTCCTTCAGGGGGATGATAAACGAGATTTCTTTCCAATCCGTTGTGGAAATCTTTTCGCCTTCACCGACCAGCTCATTCAAATAAATCGTTTTGTCAGTCGTTCGTCCCATGGGACTTATCGAAACCGATCCGTGACCTTTCACATAAAATGAAATTCTGATCGTGGAATCCGGTTTTGCCGGGATGGGCTGACTCGTATTGAACATGAATGTCTGTTTGTCGTTTGTCACGATTTTGAGACACTTCCCGCTTTTGCCGTTCTCCACGATTTCGAACCGGCCGCCGCCGTCTGATTTTTCACAGGCTGGATTTTTAAACCACTTTTCCGTGTCTTCGAATTTGTCCTCGAAAAGGTTTTTTTCTTCCGCAGCAGACATCCCCGCGCTGCACAGCGCAGCCGCCAGCAATAGTAATTTTTTCATGCTCTTTGCTCCTTATTTGAGTTCGAGAATCTTGAAATCTCCGGGATTGATTTTCAATGTCAGTTTGTTGTCTTTCACCGCGAGTGTTTCGCCGGAGCGCAGTTCTTTCGCGTTCCTGACTTTTATCTTGTCAAAGTCGATTTTCACTTCGGCGGCGCGGTTCATATCGAACCATTCCTCTTTGCCGTCGAGTTTCATCACGCCCTTGTTGTTGAAAAGATACAGCCACCAGCCGGATTCCGTTTTATTCAACCCGAACTGAACGTCGCCTTCCACTTTGACGGGATTCACTTCGCTGCAAATCATTTTCAGGAGCGCTTCGACATGCGGAAATTTGAGTTTGCCGGAAAGCGCGTCGATTCTGAACGTGTTCCAATCGGCAGGCTGCGCCGGAATCATAGATTGCGGCGTTGTGACAATGACCGCGCCGCTTCCATAGCGGTTGCACACGAAGAGCACGTTTCCCCCGGCATCTTTCCCGATGACCTCCGCACTTGTGAGTTTCACATCGTCAAGCACATAGTCGCCGCTCCGGATGGTTTTGCCGGTAAGTTCGATTCCGGTCAGTTCCTCCGGATAATCGGCATTGAGCTGGCGGGTATTGATGACCAGCGTACCGCC
>MWCA01000123.1 GCA_002069785.1 Lentisphaerae bacterium ADurb.Bin242
GCGCTGTATCGCCATGGTGCTGGTCTGGAACCAGTTGGCCCGAGGCGACAACCAGTATGTGGCCGGTCTCGTGGCCTTCAACTCGATCTTCCAGATCCTGTTCTTCCCGGCCTACGCCTGGGTCTTCCTGACCGTCCTGCCGGAATGTGGCGGGAAGATCGTTACCCTCAAAAGCGGGGAGAGCGCTTTTAGCCTCCCGGAGGATGTCCGGCATCTTCCCGCATACGGACTTGCAAAGGAACGTTTTTTTCAACGACGACTTTTCGTTTGCCAAAGCCTCTATCGGTCCGCACGGACGATTCTTCCGAATTTCAAAGGGAACTGGGAGATCATGGAGGGGGTGTTCGACAAGAATTTCTTTCGTCTTCTCTCCCATTTCCCCACGGGAAAACTGCGGCTTGCGACCGGAAAGATAGTGGATGGGAAAAGGGTTTTCGACGACCGGCTCATTCTTTCCGCGACCGACCACTGGCCTGCGGGCATCCGGCTGCGTGTCGACGAGAAAGAGGAATTCAAGCTCCCCGCAAAGTTCGAAGCGCAGAAATTTTCTTCGCTCCGTCTAGGGCGACGCTGGGTCTCCCAGGGGGCATACGACGAACTGCGCATTTATGACGGACAAAAATGAACGTCTGTTTCCTCCGGAGCACACTCGTTTGCCGGAATGCTCCACTGGGAGCGATAAAGGACTTATGAAATGAACGATATCATACGAATTGGAATTGTCGGACTCGGCTTTATCGGGAGTCATCATGCCTCCTGCGTAAAGGAGCTTCCTCAGTGCCGCCTGAGCGCGGTCTGCGATGTCAACAGCAAGGCGCTGGAACCCTATGAAAAAGAAGGGATCGAATGTTTCTCCGATCCGGAGGAGTTCTTCCGGTCGGGAAGCGTGGACGCTGTCATCATCGCCATGCCCCACTATGCCCATGTAAGACTGGCGGTGTCGGCTCTTCGGCATGGACTGCATGTTCTGGTGGAAAAGCCGCTCGCGGTCCGGAAATCCGAGGCGGAACTCCTTGTCGGGGAGGCGCAAAAACATCCGGGGCTGAAAGCGGGCGTCATGTTCTGCCTGCGCCGCATTCCCGCTCATATCCGTTTGAAACAGCTTCTGGAGAGCGGAGAGCTTGGCCGCGTCCGGCGTATCAACTGGATCACGACAAAGCACTTCCGGACACAGGGATATTACGATTCCGGCGCATGGAGGGGAACCTGGAAAGGCGAAGGCGGCGGACTTCTCCTGAATCAGTGCCATCATCAGCTTGATCTCCTTCAATGGTTTTTCGGAATGCCGGAAAGGGTTTCGGCGCGTCTTCTCTTCGGGAAATATCATCATATCGAGGTGGAGGACGAGGTTTCCGCCCTGCTGGAATATCCGGTAGGGACAACGGGGATTTTTGTCGCTTCCACGGGCGAGGCGCCTGGAACGAACCGCTTGGAGATCGCCGCCGACCGGGGACGGGTTCTTCTTGAGGACGAATCCCTTGTCTTTCTCCGCAACGAGATCCCCGTCACGGAATATATCCGGACCGGCCGGCTTCCGATGGAGCCTCCCCCGGTATGGAAAATCGGGATTCCCGCTACAGGCATCAACCCTGCCATGCATCGGGAGGTCATCGGAAATTTTGCCGACGCGATTCTATATGGAACCGAACTTTTTTCCCCTGTGGAAGAGGGACTCCGAGCTTTGGAGCTTGAAAACGCGATGCTTCTCTCCCAGCTGAAGAACACAACGCTTTCCCTTCCTCTCGACAACAACGCTTTCGATATGGCCTTCGACAGCCTTCTCCGTCCGGCAAAAACACAAGGATAATCACATGAAACAAAAAGCGGCATCTGTCGGATTCCGGCATGAACAACAAAAATAAATTGCTCCAGCCCAAATTTTTTTTGAAATCCGGCTTGATAATCATTTTTCCAGGCATATAATCGCAAATATGTCCATATAAATTCATGAAATGAGCAGAAAAGTCCCGATTCTGAAAAAAAATCGTTTTTTTCTATTTTCCCTATTGTTATTTCCGATTTTGTCGTTATAATATATGTTTAGATGGTAATTAAAAAACATACCACATAAAAAAGAGACCTGTACCGTATGAATCTGCCGAAATATGAAAAAGTGAGACAATATGTGATCGACCAGATGTACAGGCATCTGAATTCGGAAGAACCAATCATGTCCGAACGGGAAATGTGCCGCGTTTTCGGCGTAACCCGCACAACTGTCCGCAAGGCGGTCAAAGTCCTGATTCAGGAACAGGTGCTCATCCCGAAGCAGGGACGCGGCCTTTTTATCAATGTGGAACCTTACAAAAATACTTTTTCCCGCCTGAAAAACATGCATAAGATTCTTTTGTTGACATCCCGCGGACATGCCGCATTTTATGACTCATGGTATCTGAATGTCATTGCAAGATTATGTGCTGAAACGGCGCGGGGAGTATCCCTGATGAATATCGGTTTCCTGACCGGGGAACCCGGAACCGAACTGGAGGAGATTCAGATGTATTATCCGGACGGGGTGCTTTGGCTGCGTCCGGACGAATCCCGGTTCAGGATCATCGATGAACTGCGTAAAACCATTCCGGTCTGTACCCTCTTATGCGAAGTCCGCAATGATCAGTTTGCGGTAACGGTCGACTATGAAAAGGCCGGAAAAATGGCAGCCGAATGGTTCATGGGCCGCGGCCTGAAAAAAGTTGCTTTTTTTGGAAAGAGCGGCGTGGATTACCTTTCAAAAGTTCTGGATAATTTTTTTATCGGCTGGAAAAATGCCTGGCTCGATGCTTTCGGTTCGTTCGATGAAAATACCGTATTTTCCAGAAATGCGGATTTCAAGGTATTTTTCAGCTCAAAACAGGCAGGAAAAGTGGATGGCATATTCTGCCATTCGAATATTTTCTCGGGACTCGCCGAAGACATTGCCGATACCCGTTTCGCCAGATGTCCGATCATGGTGGACAGCGATTTCTATAAACTGCCTCCGGGGGTGAAAATCGAACCGGAAGCGGAGATCGTGCTTTATCCGGACAAAGTGTTCCGAATGGCGATCGGCAATCTGACGGCCTCCCTGGAAAAACCGGGTTATATGCAATCGGAAACAGTGATCGGTCCATCCGTGAAAATACTGAAAAACAGAAAAAAATGAAATAAAAAACAGGATCATCCCGATTCATTTTTTGCGAAAATAAACTGTTTGAGAAAGGAGACGTCTTATGAAACACCTTGCGGTCATTTTCCGGAACCGAACCACATCGGTTCCGGCTCCGCCCGGACCGGGGATTCCACGAATCCGCCCATTCGTGAATTTCACTCTGATCGAACTTCTTATCGTTATTGCGATCATCGCGATTCTTGCCTCCATGCTGCTGCCGGTGCTGAGCCGTACGCGTGAAACAGCTCGCGGAATGGTATGCAAAAACAATCTGCGGCAGCTCGGGCAGCTCTGGTATAATTATGCTCTGGACAACAGGGATTACGTGGTTCCTTTTCTGCCGTATTCCAGCAAGGTGAGAACGGACGGCCAAGGCTGCTGGTGGTTCGAGTTCATGATCATGGAGGATGTCATCCCGGGAGCGTCCGGAGGAGGCAAGACCCTTGTCACGACGGGTTCACGCAAAATACTCATCTGCTCTTCCGATGACAGCGAGAACGGCAAACCCTATATATTTTACTCCTCTTTCAAATGTTCTCTGAGTTACTCTTATTTGTTTGCAACGAGACCTAACTTCACAACCGCTCCTTCCAGTATTCATCTTTATAAACTGTCGCAGATTCAGAACAATACAAGTAAAATACCTCTTTATGCCGATTGCTGGAGATGGTGGAAAAATCATCCGGATGCAGCGAGTAAAAACGTTTATTTCTCTGCACTCACGCCGACGTATCGCAATACAAGGCTGAACAAAGCGCACACGAGAGGCATGAATATGGTATTTATCGCGGGCAATGTCGGAGAGGAAACAGAAGTAATATACCGTCAGGCTTCAGGTCAATACGATCTCTGGAATGGCGGCGTCACCACGATAGCAAGATAAAAGAAAGGAAAATTACAAATGTCCGGAAAAATCTTTTACATTCTCCTTTGCTGTGCCTTTGCGTTCTCCATGCATGCTGCACAGATTCTCAACGGGAGCTTCGAACTTCCGGAAAAATCCCGTAAATCCCAGGGAGTGGTGCTTCGCCTGGCGGAAAATTGGGATTTTATCCTCCAGGCCGGCTCCGACAAAACGGGCGCCGAAATGACCGATGACGCACATTCCGGCAAAAAAGCGGCCCGGCTCTTCACAAAAGTCGAAAAGGCCTTTGTCGGCGCGTATCAAACGCTTGACTGCGAACCGGACACCACGCTCACCGCTTACGCCTGGATGAAGGGAGGAAAACAGGGTTGCAAGGCCTATTTCCGAATCTTCTTCATCGACAAAAACGGCCAAAAGGATAAAAAATATCTGATGCCGGGCTGGAATGTCAAGGACAGCTGGACCCTCTGCGAGTATAAATTCCAGATTCCTCCGCATGCTTCCAAAATTTATTTCGGTATTGAAACGCTCGGCAACCGGATTCCGGATGCCGAACTCATCGTGGATGACGTCATGATGCAGGAAGAATCCGCTCCCGTGCTCGCAAACGGGTTGGTCCGTGCGGAAATCGATCCTCTGTTCGGCGGCTGCATCCGGAGCCTCGAAACCCTCGTCAACGGCAAAAAAATACAGTGGACTCTTCCGCGGTCGATGAATGCGACCGGCGGACTTGCCCTGGAAATCATTCCGATGCAGCGGGTCCCCGGGGCTTTTGCAAACAAAAAATACGAGTTGTCCGTACTTGAACCGAAACGGAAAATTCTGGTGTCGCACCTTGAAACAGACGGAAAGCTTGCCGGACTTCAGGTAAATAAAATTTTTACTCTCGACAAAGATTCCCTGAAAATCAATGTCGATCTCGAATTTGTCAATACAGGCGCAGAGACGATCTCGACTTCCTGCCGGATTCAAAATATTCTCGTCGGTTCCGACGGCTTTTTCACTTCGCCCACCCGCGATTGGCTCCAGGCATTCCACAAAACTGCCGAAAGCACGAAAACAACCAATGCGCTCAATTCGAACAATCTCCAGTCCGGCTGGCTGGCCAAAACGACTCCGGACGCCGCCGCGGTGTTTGCCTTCCACCTTCCCCATGTCACGAGCGCCTATTCCTGGATCAGCGAGCCCATCGACACCGTTGAATGGTATTATTCCGATTTGAAGCTCACGCCGAAGGAATCATGGAAGACCTCCTATTCCATCAATACGGCTCCGTCCGGCAATCCGGTTTTCGCATTCGACGGCAAGGCCGTCTGGGGAGTCGATTCCCTGGATCTGAATGCCGCGAAAACGTTTACCGTCGCCGCGGTGGAAAACATCTCGCAGAAGTACACCGTCAATTCGAAAGACACCGCACTCAAGCTGAAAGCGGGAGAGACCGCAACGACGGCGCTGGATTCGCCCGCGGTCCATTGTTCATCGGAAAATTACAGCGCGGTTTACGGGGCAAAATACAATTATAAGACGGAATTCATCAAGGGGATCAAACTTCCGGCTCCGAAAAAGATTTCACTCACTCCGCGATTCGACCACTTTTTCCCATTCATGTTCAATGACGTGGCCTTGGCCTGGCGCGAGTCCACGGGCGTGAGCGGAGCGGCAAATCAGTTCATCCGCAATGCCGAATCCGCAATGCGCGAATGTGCGGCCAATCATTTCAACCTGATTATGATGGGACGCATTATTCAGAAAACGATTTTATCGAAGGCAAACCTGGAGGACGGCAGGAATCTCTTCGGTGAACTGGCGGTGAAATATGACCTTTCCCTCGTCTCCTCCACTCTCCTCTTCGGAAAAAATGACATCAACGTTGAAAAATTCCGTCCGATTCTGCGGGAGAGGCTGGATTTCTTTTACCATCCGGATCATCTGAACTTCATCAAAAAATATGACCGCCAGTATAAAGCGATCTTCACGGCCGACGAGACCACCGGACAGAATATTCCGTGCATGCTCGAAGCGCATGAGGCATTGGCCAAACGTATCCCGGTCGAACTGCCGATCTATCCATATCTCAACATTCATACGCGTGTCTATATTCCCTACGCGCCGGTATTTTTCGGAGACTGGTATCCGGTCAACCGCAAAAGTTACGGCGGGCGCAATCCGTGGAGCGTCGAACGCGTCGTCGCCGAAACCGTGGCTCAGGCGAAAGAGGTGCCGGTTCATATCATTCTCCAATGTTTCGGATCCTTCCAGAAAGGGTATGCTTTTCCGACTCCCGCCGAATACCGCATGATGTGTCATCTGGCCTGTGCCAACGGGGTGAAAGGGATTGACAGCCACGAGGTCAACAACCGCGGGCTTTCCTGGCGGTATAATTACGGATATCATTACGCCGCCCGGGGCAATGCCGGCGAGCTTACGCCGCTCTGGTTCGCACTCGGCGAATGCGCCCGCGAGATCACGGCGATCGGCCCGCAGCTGATCCCCGCCTCCCCCTGCGCCGTCCCGGCCTGGCTCAAACTTGAATCGCCCCGGTACCGAAGCGCCAACGGATATTACGACGGACCCCAGGTCAAGTTCTACACGCTCGACCGCAAAGACGGCGTCCTGTTCGCCGTGGCGGTCAACCATTCGGAAAAAAATGCCGCGTCCCTCCCTGTGACGTTTGCGCCGCCGAACCGGGAAAGCATCTATTCCCTTACGAAGATGGCTCCGGCGGACGGCAGATACCGGATAGAACTGAAGCCCGGCGACGCCGAATATTTCGTCATCGGGAAGGAATCCGAAGTCAGGAGCGCAGCAAATGAAGTCGCACTGGAACGGTTCAATCGGGCAAAAGTCGTATTCCGTATTGCGGCGGATCGTGCGGCGGGGAATGGAGTGGATATGACGCCCGCGTTCCAACTCGAAAATGAAGCGGTCGCGGCCGCGGCAAAGAAAAACGGACAGGAAGCGCGGAAGAAGATTGCCGAAGCCGGGACAGTCATGAACGAATTGATCGCCGCCTCCGATTACGGCAGGTTCAATGCCGAATGGAACAAGGTCCGGACGGCACTTTCGGATGTCTCGTTCCTGTTCCTTACGCATTTCGACCTGGTCATTCCTCCGCATTTGCGCGCCAAAACGGCCCGTTATGCAAAATGGAACAATACGGATGACCCGAAAATGCAGAAGCTGGTCGATGACGTGGCGGATTGCTGGACGGAATACTGGCAAATCGAAAACCAGATTGTCAACGGCAAACTTTCATCGGAAAGAACCAAAGCCGATCTGCTGATGAAAAAGGCGTTTGCCGCCTCGAAAGCGGCGACGGAATATCTGAAGGCGAACGCGCATAAAATCGTGGTGGACGATCCTTATGCGGAGTAACCGTCCCATCGTCGCGCGGCAGGATTCTGCCGGAGCGGAACCAAAACTTTTTCAAGAAAAGTTCTTCCCTGCTGAAAGAAAAACCCGTCGCCGGAATGAAAAACGCGGGCTGCAATGAAGTCGATGTAAAAAACGGACAGGGAATCCCGTATACTGCCTGACCGGGAAACCGGTTCCTTCGGTGGATGCCGTCTTCCGCAAAGTCCCGGAATGAAACATCACCCCCGGGGGAATCACCGGTTGTAAACCGCGACCCGTTCGAGAATCTCGTCGCGCCAGCGGTCTTCGCCGATATGACGGCCGAACTCATGGGCGGCTCCGAAACGATAGGGAGACTCCGGCAGCGAATGGCTGTCGGAGCCCGCCGTCGAAAGCAGACGGTGTTCGACGCAATAGCGCCGGTAGAACGGCGTTAATTCCGGAGGCACCGAATCGTGCGCGCATTCGATTCCGTCGAAACCGAGCAACTCGCGCAATGCATCCATTCGTTTGACGTCATCGAGGTTGAAATATCCCGCCGGGTGAGCAATGAAGACCAGCGCGCCGGAGCGTTTCACCGCCGGAATCACGGTCTCCGCCGCCGGATAAGGCGGCAGCTCCTTGCCTATCCGGAAATCATGGAACGCATTGACATCGGGAAAATATTTCTTTTCCCCGATCAGGTAGTCCCGCTGCAAACCATTCTGAACATGGGTGATCCCCTGCACCTCGATGGTCCGTTCCGGACGGTAGCGCCGGAGCAGCGCCAGACGGTCTTCGCGCGTATAGGGAAAACCACCCGCCGTGAAAGCGTCGCTCAAGGCGTCGCCGTAATTGCGCTGCCAGCGGTGATACCGCTCGAAAACCTCCGCCAGTTCGGGCGTCGGCGAAGGCGGCAGCCCGAGACACACCATATCGAAAGTGCCGAGTTCCGACGAAACGGTCAGTTCCGCTCCGGCGACATAGGCGACTTCCGGAAAAGCCGGCGCGATCGCCTGAATCTCGCGGAAGGAGTCCATGGTGTGGTGCTCGGTGACCGCCAGCACTTTCACTCCGCGTTCGCGGGCCAGTTCGAAGTAGCGTTCAATCGGGGTGCAGGCGTCATAACTCCACAGCGTATGGAGATGAAAATCGAAAGAGGCGTAATGGTCCGGCATGAGAAATCTCCCTGAAGTTGCATTTTAGTGGAATATACCGGATGCAGGGGCCGGTGTCAAGCGGAAAAAGCCAACGGCTCCGGATAAAAGAAGAAATCATATCACCTGATAAACATTTTGAAAAACTGATAAGGGATGCGATAAGGATTTTTTTTCAAAAAAATTTCATTGCCCTGCGTTTTTCCTGTTGCCTTTTTGATTGCATCCGGTATAATAGGAACAGAAACAACTTTATATCAGGTGATAAATGGACAAGACGCCGCTGTATCGCAGAATTGCCGCCGCCATTCTGTCCGAAGTCAAAGACGGGACTCTCGGACCCGGAATGCCCGTGCCGTCCATCCGGGAGCTCCACCGCGTCCACGGCGTCAGCCACGTCACCGCGATCCGCGCCCTTGAATTTCTTTCCGGCAAAGGGGTCATTGTCCGCCATACCGGACAAAACTACTCCGTTTCGCGTAAATTCGAGGTGAAAAGTCCCATGGTCAAATCCCTGGGCGCGCTTTTCCGGCATTTTTCCATCCGCGGGATGGAGGAGTATTACAACGAACTGATGAGCGGCGCGATCCGCGAAGCCACGGCGTCCGGGCTGGGCGTATTTTTTTCGCCGTCCGCCGCGGAACTTCTCCGGGTCAACCAGTCCGACTTTTCCCGGCTGGTCGCCGAAGCCGCCGCGATGGCGCCCTCTGTAGTCGGTTTTGTGGCCGACAGCCGGCTCCCGGATGAAACGCTGGCCGAAATCATGGCGGAGACCCGGCTTCCGGTCGTGGTCACCGACCGGGATTCCACGCTTCCGGTCAATTCCGTCGTCTGCGACATCTTGCCCGCCTACCGTTCCCTGATGCCCACGCTCCAGCGTCTCGGCTATGAATGCTTCGTCGGATGCGAATCCGGCTACGACACCTACCGCGACCGCCTCCAGCTCCGGTTTTACGAGGAGATCGCCGCCGCCCGCCCGTTCCGCCTTGTCCGCAATTTCGACAAGATTTCCTCCACTCAGATGCAAACGGAAGTCATTGCCGCCGTCCGTTCCTTCGGCAAACGCCGCACCGCGATTTTTGCACCTTCCGATCAGGAAGCCCGGGCCATCCTTCTCCGCATGAACGAAGCCGGACTCAAAATTCCCGAGTTTGCCGGGCTGGTCGGCTTCTACGGCTGTCGGCAAGCCACGGAATATTCCCCCCGCCTGACCTCCATTCAAGTCCGGCCCGAGCTGATCGGCGAACTGGCGGCCCGTCTGGCAATCGCTCCGCCGGGGCGCGTGGAGGTCTGCAAGGTTCCCATGGAATTCCAGTTCGGAGAAACCATATGATTCCGCAACTCAAAAAATACAGAACAACGGAGGTCAGAAACATGAAACCGCATCCGTACCGGCAAGGAAAATTCACATTGATCGAACTGCTTATCGTAATTGCGATCATCGCGATTCTGGCGGGCATGCTGCTGCCCGCGCTGAGCAAGGCGCGGGACAAGGCGCAAGGCATTTCCTGCGTCAGCAACCTCAAACAGATCGGCCAGGCGATGCTTTCCTACACCATGGACTACAAGGACTGGTTTCCCGGAGGCACGCAAGCCGGACACATTTACTACGATCTGGCGCCCTATACCGGAGTCGATCCGGCCAAATACAAATACAAGGACATTTCCAAAAGACGCCTTTGGATGTGTCCGGCGGACGCCTACCGCTACGCAAACTATCCGGACTACATGGGAACTGTCACCGGCAGCCACGGTTTCAGCTACTATGCGCGCAACAACCTGACGGAACCGCCTCCGCATCCGATGGAAAAAATCAACCTGATCAAGCAGCCTTCGAAGCTGATCTACGGAATGGATACCGAGGACTTGCGCGACGGCAGGGCATTCACCTATACGACCGTCGCGGGAACCCTCTGGCCGTTTAGACCGTCGAACAAAGGGAACGGGGACATGCATTTCCGTCACAACGGAACCGCCGGCACCCTCTGGTTCGACGGCCATTCCGGCACGATCGCCATGCGGGATTGCTATGGCAACACAAAGCTGGTTTTTGCGGAATAAATCCAACCCCTATATATAAGAGAAATCATCATGAATAAATTGATTGCTTCGGTCTTCTGTTTCTCCTGCATCGCATGTCTTGCCCTTCCGCCGGGAATGGCCGAACCGCCGGAACGGGTGGTCCGGATCGGAAAAAAGAACGCCGCCGTCGCCACGGCCTCCAACACGGAAATCGTGCTTGCGTCCGACGCCCCGGAGACCACCCGTTTCGCGGCAAGGGAACTCCAGGCGTTTCTTTCGGAAATCTTCGGAAAAAAGATTCCGATCGTGAATGAAGTGTCGAAAGACAAGGTTTCTTTCATCCTGGGCGTCAATGAATGGAGCAAAGGGGCGAAACTCGACCCGGCAAAACTGGTGCGGGACTCTTTCTTCATCCGCACGGACGGACCGCGAATCTTCATTGCGGGGATCGACGATCCGAAGGCAAAGCCGGAACAGGCAATTCAGAAAGGCGGCGTCTGGAGTCAGCTCTATGAACGCGGAACCCTGTTCGGCGTTTATGATTTCCTGGAACGGATCGCGGGCGTCCGGATGTATTTCCCGGGCGAACTCGGCACCGTCGTGCCGAAAAAAGACCGGCTCGTCATTCCGGAGCTGGACATCTTCGACAGGCCGGATTTCACCCAGCGCAAGGTATCCACTTTCTGGGACGGCGAATATTTCGAAGGCGAAAACCGCAATGCCACCATCAACCCGGCTAAAACGCTGAACAGCTACTACCGGCTGCGCCTCGAAACGGAATACCTGCCTTGCTGTCACGGGCTCAACGGCTTCCAATACATCCGGCGCTTCGGCAAAACGCATCCCGAATATTTCGCCCTTCAGAGCAACGGCAACCGGAGCAACGATCCGTCTGCGCGGCACCCCGGACAGCTCTGTTACACCAGCGGCATCCTGGAAGAAATTTACCAGGACGTCCGTTCCTGTCTGAAGGGAGAAAAAGCCGATGTCCGCGGAATCCCGGCGCCGGGCTCGAATAAGGGATACGGCTGGAGCAGCAATGCAAAACCCCCTTACGTGGACATCATGCCGCAGGACGCCTTCAGCGGGTGCAAATGCGACAAGTGCCAGGCCGCCTATAAGAAAGACGATCCGCACTATGCGACGGAACTCATCTGGGGCAACACCGTCTCCATTGCGAACCACCTCAAAAAGGAGGGAATTCCGGGGTATGTCACCATGATGGCCTACCGTCCCTACCGCCGGGTTCCCGCCTTCGACATCCCGGACAACATCCTGGTCATGGTGGCGGAAAAGGGTCCGTGGTCCAAAGGCAATCCCGCCCAGAAAAAATTGGACGACGGCGAAATCAAAGCATGGACAAAGAAACTCGGGCGCAAGGTCTGGCTTTGGAATTATGCCAACAAAATGTCCACACTCGCCATGCCGGGCGTCCCGCAGATGAGCCCGCGCGCCTGGGGAGAGTATTACAAAGAGCTTGCCCCGTGGATCTTCGGAGCGTATGGCGAATCGGAGAGCGACCGTTTCCTGTATAATTACCTCAACTATTATATCTTCGCCAGGGTCGCCTGGGACAACAGGGCCGATGTGAACGGCCTGCTGGACGAACATTATCGTCTGATGTTCGGGAAAGCGGCGCCCGTCATGAAGAAATTCTACGAGCAGCTGGAGGACAACTGGGTCGGGAAAATCGCCGGACGCACGGTCGATACCCCGCTGGGGCCGGTCGGCGCTCCGCCCTCCGACTATGATCTCTGGAACAAAATCTATTCTTCCGAAGTCCTCGCTTCGATGGACTCGGAACTCAAGCGCGCTTCGGGGCTTGTCGAAAAAGATTCCATCGAGGCAAAACGGATCGTACTGATCCGGAAGGAATTTTATGAACCTCTGGTCGCCGCATCGGAGAATTACCGCAAAATGAGTTCGGCGGTCACGGGCTTGAAGTTTCATATTACGGATGCCCCCGGCAAAGAACTGTATCTGATCCCGTTCCGGAAAGAAAGCAAATCCGAACTCAAAAAGACCGTCAAAACCGGAGTTCAGGTCTGGAAAACTCCGACCGACCTTCATATCCGTTTTGCCTGCGAGGAGCCGAACATGGCCGATATTGCGGCTATGAAGCGGAAAATGGATGACACGGAAATCTGGAAGGACAACTCCACGGAAATCTTCCTGAACCCCTCGGGCGACCGCAAAACCTATTATCAGCTGATGCTCAATTCGGAAGGCTCGCTCTCCGACCAGAAAATCGTCAAGCTGGGAGCCACCGGAAAACACGATTTCGGCTGGAATTCCGGCGCGGTCGTGAAAACGGAAAAACAGAAAGATTCATGGATCGCCGAAATCGCAATCCCGCTGAAAAGTCTTCCGGACCTGAAAGAGGAATTTCCCGCGAACTTCGCCCGGAACCGGATTCTGAAAACCGGGTCCGACTATGAGGCGCTCTATATCTGGAGTCCTTTCGCCCGCGGATTCCACGACCTGGAAAATTATGGATCGCTGACCTCGGAACCGGACAAATCAATTCTGGTCAACGGGGATTTTTCCATGCTCCCGACCCTTTCCAAGCGCCACTTTGGAATCTGGAAAAGCTCGCGATGGGTCGGCGGATGGATCGGAAACGTCCCGGAACCGGAAAACAAATACGGACTGGATTCCGCGGTCTTCGTCAGCGCGCCTTATGCCATGATGCTCCGGACGGAAAAAGCCATTTCCCTGACGCAATACCTTCCCGGATTGAAGCCGGATACGAAATACCGTCTTTCATTTTATGTGAAGCTTCAGGACGTCCGGCCGGTCAAGGCGGGCGGAGGCGTCTGCGCCAAT
>MWCA01000124.1 GCA_002069785.1 Lentisphaerae bacterium ADurb.Bin242
GACAAGCGGCGGGAATGGGTCAACGGCCATCCGGAATCTCTCGCACAAATCGCCATTTTTTATTCCGAAAGCTCGAAGGTGTTTTACGGACGCGACAACGTACTCCTGTATTGCGACGAATTTCTGGGATATTTCGAGGCGCTGCTGAACGCGGGACGGATCTTCGACCTGATCGGAACGAAACATCTGTCGCGGGACGGTCTGAAAAAATACAAGCTGATCGTCCTGCCGGGCGCGGCATGCCTGTCCGACGAGGAAGTCCGATGCCTGCGCGAATACATCGCCGGCGGCGGAAAAATTCTCGCGACCTACCACACCTCCCTGTATGACGCCTTCGGCGGACGGCGGGAGGATTTTGCGCTGCGCGACGTCTTCGGCTGTTCCTATGCCGGGCACCTCCCCGAAAAGGATTACCGGCTGCGGACGGAATACCCCGCGCTGCGCCGGAAAGAACTCGAATACGGATTCCTGAAATACGCATCCTTTGACCGGGACGTGGCCGGATACGCGCTTCCCGCTCCGGCCGTCACGGTGAAAAATTGCGACGCTGAAATCCGGGGGAGCCTTCTGCGCTCCAAACCGGGATTGAAAACCTATTGTCCGGGGTTCGTCAACAGCGTCACGTTCAGCGACCGGGAGGAAACGCTGATCACGACCCATCCGTTCGGCAGGGGCCGGGCGACATATATCGGGGCCAAACTGGGCGCACTGTATGCGGAAGCGGCCCCGGCCTTCGCCCGGAAAATCATGCTGGAGGAGATCGACCGACTGATCGCGGGCGAACTGGACATCGAGGTCCGCGCACCGTCGAGCATCGAAGTCACCGCGTTCCGGCAGTCCGCCAATCGCATTGTCATCCATCTGAACAACCGCCAGTCCGCGCCGGACCGTTTCGACCTCGGATATCTGCTGGCGCCCTCTCTGTATGAGGCACAGGACATGCTTCCCGTGTACGGCATCGAAGTCGAACTGAGTCATGCCGCCGGAAACATCGTGAAATCCTATCTTGCCCCGGAAAAAATCGAACTCGAAGCGAAAGAGAAGAATGGAAAACTTCTCTTCCGCATTCCGGAAATCAAATATCATTCCATGCTGGTGGTCGAAACAGAATAATCCGGCGGGACGCCCGCGGCGGACCCGTCACAGGGTTTTTCCGCAGCCGGCGCCCGCGAAGATATCGGCGTTCTGTTACAAATGGATTTCGCTTATTTTCCGGCCCTCTTGAATAAAGGTTCCTTTGTCAAGCTCCGAGAACGCCTGCTTGAGTTCTTCCCGGGTATTCATGACAATGGAACCGCTCCAGGCGACCGGTTCATGGAGAGGCTTGGCGGAGAAATACAGAAAACGCGCGGCATCTTTGCCGGCCGTCACGGAAACGGAATCGCCGGGCGTAAACAGAACGGCGCGTTTGGCCGCATACGTGTTTCCGCCGATCCGAAGAGAACCCTGCAGGATATAAAGGAATACCGTATGGTCGGACGGAGAAGCCAGGCTCCATTCCTTTTCCGGTTCCAGTTCAACGTCCAGGTACACCGCTTTGACGAAATGCCCCTGCATCGGCGCCTGTAATTCCTTGTAATGTCCGGAAATCACATGGACAACCGCTCCGTTTTCTCTTACTTTCACGATGGCTTCCGGACTGATGTCATTATAGGCCGGAGCGGTCATTTTATGTTCCCGGGGCAGGTTGATCCAGAGCTGTGTTCCGAACATGCGGGGAGAGGGCAGCGGCATTTCCTGATGAAGAATTCCGCAGCCCGCGGTCATCCATTGACAGCTTCCATCGCGGATGTTTCCCGTATTGCCCAGACTGTCCTTATGCTCGATGTTTCCGGCAATCAGGTACGTAACGGTTTCGATGCCGCGGTGGGGATGCCACGGGAAACCGGCGGCATAATCGCCCGGGTTGCGCGAATCGAAGGCATCCAGCATGAGAAACGGATCGAAATCCTTCACGTCACGATGTCCTATGACCCGTGTTAACTTGACTCCCGCACCATCTTCTGTTTGAGTTCCGGTGACGGTCCTGCTGACTTTTCTTTCAACCATGATACACCTCTCTGACGGCTGGTGAAGAATGGAGATTGCCCGGGCGGGGAATAAACGGTGCATCCGGAAACATTTCGCGCAGTTCCGGCAGCAGAACCCCGTTGGGTCCCTGCTCGAAACTGGTTGTCAATACCGTCGGCAGCTTGAAATGCTTTGCCGTATCGGCGACAGCCATGACGTTGTTCCTGAACTCGGCGGGTGTGAAGTCCTTCACCAGCGAAAGGAGACCGACCTGATGATCAATCAATAACACAGCGGCATTTTCCTTGATGAGTCTTGACATGATAACCCCCTCCTGTTTTTATTGATTCCCGTGTCGACGAAAAAGCATCCGTTTCATGCTTTTTCCTCCGGAAATTAAAATAGCATGGACAAAATATTTTACAAGGCAGAATCCGATCACTCTTCCGGCGACGCACAATTTATAAGTTTTTTTGCTGAATGTTCCTGCGGTTTCCCATGTCAACAGTCCTTCACCGCCCGCCCTTCGTAATCCGCCGCATAAGAATAGCGGCAGCCTGTGAGTGTGAATCATCCCGGGCGGAAGGAAAAATAAAAAAATATCAAAAAAAATTAGCTTTGACTAATTGAAAAACAGAAATTCCAGGTTATAGTAAAGAGCGTCGGATGAAAAACGGCATGCTCTCCTTCTCCGGAAGGAAGCATGTTTTTTTGATGGATTAAGAGTTAGATGAGACTAATAATCTGGTAGAAAAAAAGATGAATGACATACATTTCGAAGCCTCCCGGGAAAAATGGCTCCGCTTTTTCTGGCTGAAAACGGCGGCGGTCAGGGACGGCGTGAAACCGGCCGAACTCCTGAGGGTTCGGCACTGTTACGAAACATGGACTCCCGACGGCCGTCCGGACAGCCTGGCCCGGGAGGAGATCTTCGCCGTGTTGAAGCTGGATTGCCGGGTGCTCTGCACGAATTCCGTCAGTTCCCTCGTTCTTTTCTACCGGAAAGAACGTCTGGAAAAAACGCTTTCCGGTCCGGAGGAACGGTCGTTCCTGGCACAATACGGATATTCGGCGGGAGGAACGCTGGAGGATTTCTTTGTTTCCCTCCAAGGCCGCTGCGGGACGGGAAACATTCCGCATGAGGTGGGAATCTTCATCGGCTATCCGGTAAAAGATGTGGCCGGGTTCATCGGACGGCTTCCCCGGACTCCGGTCCGGAACGGGAACTGGCAGGTGTTCGGCGATGCGTCCGAATCGCTGTTTCTCATGAACCTCTACCGGCAGGCGGAACGGATTGCCTCCGACATTCTGGACGCCTGCGGAAACCTACAGATTTTCTTCGATCAAATATCCAAGGGAAACCCGAACAACAGGAGTATTGCAAATGGGTAAAGTAAAAGTCATTTATGGAAGCACCACCGGAAACACGGAAAGAGCCGCGAAACAGATCGCCGGAGCGTTCGGCGTGGAACCCCTCCGCATCGCGGATGCGACGGCCGCGGATTTCGAGGCCGATCTGTTGATTCTCGGGAGCTCTACCTGGGGACTCGGTGAATTGCAGGATGATTGGGTCACACGGATTTCCCTGCTGGAATCGGCAAATCTGAGCGGCAAAAAAGTCGCCGTGTTCGGAACCGGCGACCAGAGCGGTTTTTCGGACACCTACTGCGACGCTCTCGGGATTCTTGCGGCGAAAGCAACCGCCCGCGGAGCCACGCTGGTCGGGAAAACGTCTGTGAACGGATATGTCCATACAGGCTCCCTTGCCGAAACGGACGGACAGTTCTGCGGGCTTGCGCTCGACGATAACAACGAATCCGAAAAAACGTCCGCCCGCATCGCCGCCTGGATCGAACAGTTGAAACAATAAGCGGAAGGCGGGAATGGACTATGTGCAGCGGATCTGAATCGGGCGTCTGTTGCGGCAGACACGGTCCCTGCTGCTGTGACGGAACGCTGAAGAAAAGGCTGAAGGAAAGCCGCCCGCCCTCCCCCGGGAGGAGCGCCGGAAAGACGGAGAATCCGGAAAGAGAGGCGGGACCGGACGGAGGCAGCGATGAAAAATGAAAGAAACATTTTCAAAGAACTGGATTGCCTGAGCCTGTCCATGCTGTTGGCCATGAACTGGAATGAGCCTCTTTTCCGGAAGATTCTCGCACGGCATGAAAAACAGCGGACCCCGACGGGGAGGGATTGCGCGCTGATGCTGTATCAGCTTCATCGGGAATGTCATGTCCCGGACAGTCCGGTTTCATCGGTCCTGATCCGTTATTTCACGCGGCGGTACGGCCGGGAAATCGAACGCTTGAAATCGATCCCGTTCGAGGTCTCCGAAAACAAAATGCTGGAAGAGACGAGCCATGGAATCGGAGTGAATCCGGGCGCGATGTTCTGGGCGATGGCGCTCGATGAAAGGGCGGAAATGCAGTCGCTTCTGATCTATCACGCACACCGTCTGCTGCTGCATGCTTTCCAGGGAGAAAACGGTTCGGTGTTTCAGTGCGAAAAGATTCGTGCGGAGAACAAACTTTTCCGGGAACAGCTGCATTCCGCGCAGGAATCCATTGCCGAACTGAAAATGAAGCTTGCCCGCGCGGAAGCCGAAAATGCCGAACTGCGACGGAACCGGGAAGAAACCTCGGCCATGAAACGGGAATTGCGCATGCTCCGGTATCAATTCTCGCACGGCCGGCCGTTGGCGGACAGTTTCGACGGGGAGAGCACCCCATGTGAAAAACTGACCGTGATCGAAGCCGATTCTCCCTGTCCTTCCCGGCATGCGGCCTGCGGCGAAAATCCGATGAACGGAAAATGCACGCTGGCAAATCTGAAAGTTGCCCTGATCGGCGGGCTTTCCCGGATGGAAAATCAATACCGTTCCGTTTTTGCGACGCTGGGCGCGGCAAAATTCTATTTTCACTCCGGATGCTGCGACGGCAGCGGCGCGGACCGCTTGCGGCAGGCGACGAAAGCCGCGGACATCGTTGTTTTCATCACCCGCGTGAACAGTCACAACGCGCTGGATGTGATCAAAGGCGTCTGCCGGAAAAGCGGAAAATCGTTCCTGGCGGTTCGGGAGACAAGTCCCGAAGCAATTTCACGGCTCCTGCTCGAAAAGCTGCAAATACAAAAATTCGCGGAGCCCGGCTGCGGCAATGCCGGACGGATGGAATCATGCTCCTGCCGTTCCCCGGGAATCCGGGAAGAACGGCAGACACCATGACAGGACGATAAGGAGTCAAATGAACATGCTCAGAACATTCTTTCAAAACGCGGGGAATCCGGGTGTCAACCGGGGCGGGGAACTGATGCTGTGGATGATGAATTACACGCACCAGAAGATCCTGCGGTGGTCCCGGAAATTCTATGGCATTCCGGAAGGCGCTTCCGTCCTGGACATCGGCTGCGGAAACGGACGGAACATCGACAATATGCGCCGGATCGCGCCGTCGGCGAAGTTTTACGGAGTGGATCGTTCTCCTTTGTGCGTCAGGAAATCGCAGGAGCTCAACCGGACTGCGATCCGTGAAGGACGGGTGCTGATCCTGAACGGAAGCGTCGAAAAATTGCCGTTCAGCCCTCATTCCTTCGACCTTGCGACCGCTTCGAACACCATCTACTTCTGGCCGAACCTTCCGGACAACTTCCGCGAGGTATACCGGGTGCTGAAGCCTTCCGGGGTATTCCTGATCTGCAATGGAACATCGGAACCGGAGCAGGCGGAAAAATGGCTCCGGCTGGTGGACGGGATGCGGGCATATTCCCGGGACCAGTTGAGCGAATACCTGTCGACGGCAGGTTTTTCCGGGCTGGAATTCCATCTGCATGAAAACCGCCAATGGCTGTGTGTCACCGGAATTAAAAAGTAACATCCCTTATAACTTATAATTAGAGAATGCTAATTTTTTATAAAAAATTAGCATTCTCTAATTGACAAGCTAAAAACTCATGCTATATTGCACGCTGATTATGAAAAACAGAAAGAACAATCCTTCTTATAGAACACAATCGGAGAATTCCCGTATTGCCGCGTTGACGCCGGTCATCCTTTGCCGGAGGGAATGTATTCCGCATCCGGGAATCACGGCAACCGCCCCGAGCGGTTCTGCCGGAGGAGATACGGAAACAATTCGGAAAGAAGAAATTCAAAGGGGCTTGCAAGGAAAAATCATGAAAATATACAAGGAGGAAAAATCATGAAAAAACAAAAGAAAGTGAAACTTCTGGTTTTCCTGTCCGTCATTCTTGCCGGTATATTGACTTGGCAATGGATGCATCGGGACAGGGCAATGCCGTTTGTCGACAATAAAACGGAACAGGAGGCTCTGGCGGCGTTGGAAAAAATGCTGGAAACGGGTAAGAGATACGGGTGGAAAGGAACGGAAAAATACTGGATCTCACTTCCGGACGAGAAGACCCGGATGGAATATCAGAAGCTCATGGGCGGCCCGGAGTTCACATTCCAGGGCAGCTTTCCCGTGGAGGCCAAGCCGGAGGAGGTCATTTTATACGGGATGTTCGATGCCGGCATTCCGGTTGAAATCCTGATGAGCCGGCAGAACGATGAGTTTAAAATTCTCTCGATGAAAAAGGCGGTTGCGAACTAAAATGCGGCGGAATGAAATAAAATATACAGGACCCGGAATTCCGGACATCCCGGCAACGCCGTAAAATCACGGCAAGGAGGAGGACCATGCATAGAAAACAAATCGTTTCATAATCAAAACCATCGTCCGCAAAGACGGTTCTTACGGACGGAGTCAACCATCGATCAGCAAAGGACCAAATATTGATACGGTCTCTTGGAAAACAAAGGATTTGAAAATGAGGAAATTTACATTGATAGAACTTCTTGTGGTTATTGCTGTTATAAGCATTCTTGCCAGTTTGCTGCTGCCGGCTTTGAACAAGGCGAAAGAGCGGGCAAAATGGGTGAGCTGCACTAATAATCTCGGGCAGATCGGCAAAGCGGTTCAATTATACCGGACGGATAATCGAGAGTGTTTTCCGCATCCCGCTACGTTTGGCGGTTGGAAACCTGAGGAGTCCGTTTTCAATAACAAACTGCCGAATGCCAATTACCGCCGGGGACTGGGAGTTGCGGATGATTCCGGCACCACGGAGACGCTTGGAATGGCGGCCTCGCTGAGGGATTACACCGGCACCAACCGGAAACTCTGGATTTGTCCGTCTGCCACTCCCACCAAACAGGATTACGGCAATACCTATTTCTGGTACACCAAATATTTTTATTATCTGTCGATTACCAAGGGACAGACATATGCCGGCTCCAACGGGATTCCGGGCTGGTCTCCCTCGAAAAACGACGTTTACTACACCCTGATCCTGATGGACAACGCCACCTATTCTCCCGCACCTGCCGGGATCGTTGCAGCGAGCAGCACGATTCCAACTTCCCAACCCCTCGAGAAGATCGGGCCGCATCGCGACATGGATCCTGATCGTGCAAAGAATAAGGCATTTGCGGGTGTTCAAGGCATCGGTTCGAGCGGACATGTCTCCTTCCACAATTATGTTTTAGTACATGTCAATTGAGCAGCGGGTGCAGAATATGCGGCAAACCATCCGAGAAGAAATTCCGGTGCGGAACTCGCTGCGTTCCGAAGGAAGGGGTTGCCCCCTGTTTCCGGCATCGTCTGCCTCCGCCCGTCAATGCTTTGCAGCGGGTCCGGCACAACGTTGCAGGATCCATCCCAACATGAAATGAAAAACCGGCATGGAACTTAAAAAACAAATCGGAGATGGATTCATCCCGTCTCCTGAAAACGGACGGACCCGCGGAGGCTCCGCCGCCGGACTTCGAGCGGAATTGAGCACCCGGCTCCGTGGTTTGCAGAGGATTCTGCTGCTGAAACATCTGGTGCATGCGGCGCTGGATTCCCTGCCCGCGGCCGCCGCCGTGTTTGCCATCAGCCGGATCGGATTGCGGTTTTCGTGGCTTTCCGCGACGGAAGCGGCCCTCGCGGCCGCCGCTATCTTGGTCATCGTGCGTCTGGCGTGCGGCTATCCGGATCTCCGGCAGTGCGCCCGGCGGTTCGATTCGTTTTTCGGGACGAACAGCCGCGTAACCAACGCCCGGGAGCTGGCGGAGAAGGGAAATGACTCGGAATTCGCCCTGTATGCGATTGCCGACGGAATCGCGGTTCTGTCCGACGAAGCATATGCCGGGCGTGTTCCGGCGGAAAAGTTCCAGATACGCTGGAAGCTGTACGGCCTGCCGCTGCTGGCGGCGGCGCTGGCTTTCTTCGTCCACCTGGGACCGAAGGCCGAAACGAGCGCAAAACCGGGCGGAGGAACCGCTTCGGAGATGACCGGGGCCGTCGCCGGGACCCGGCCGGAAACGGAACAGAAGAAGCCGCCCGCCCCCCTTCTCTCCGCCAAAGCCGGAAGCAATACGCTTTCCGCCGGGGAAAGCGGGACGGCCGTAAAGGGAAACGCATGGCGGCGGAACTCCCGCGGACAGATGTCTTCCCGTCACGGCGGCAGTGGAAACGCCGGAGCCGACGAACCCTTCCATCCGTCCTCCGCCCCCTCCGAAAACCGGACGGGCGAAGAGTCCGGGCGGAACAATGGAGCTCCGTCCGGCAAGGCCAGGGCCGAATCTTCTTCCGCCGAAGCCGAAAGCTGGGCGGAATCGGAACCGGCCGCCACCCCGGCGAACCTCCTGACAGGGAAGCATGGAGCGGAATACGACCGGAAACAGCCGTTGCGGCGGCAGAAACAGGTCAGGCATAATTCCGAGACCGCCCTGAACGGAGCGCAGCCGCTGCTGGCGGATAATGCGCCTCCGGCCGGACGGGAACTCGGAGAAAAAGACGGAGAAGGCGACCGGAGCGACGGACGGGGCGGGCCGAACGGAGAGAAAAAGTCACGGGGCACCGCCTCCATGCTTCCGACCGTTCCGCTGCTGGATATGGTCACCGGACTATTGGCTCCGGGAGAGGAAGTGAGCATTCCGGACAGCTCGGTTCTGCCGCAGGTTTCCGAAGAATCGCAGCCAAGGCGGATCGGCGCCCGCGGAACCGAACCCGCCGTTCCGGAAAACTTCCTGCCGCGGCCCGCGCGGAGGAAACCGGAAAACAATCCGGGCCCGAAATTGGAAAACCGTTCCGGAGAAACGAATCCCCGGACAACCAAAACTCCGGAGCGGAGTGAACCCTTATCTTAATTTAGAGGAGTAAATACAGAATGACAACATCCCCCGAGGCGCCGGAAGCGCTGGTGAATTTCCGCGGCAAGTTCAGTGAACTGCACTCGGAATTGAACCGCGTCTTCATTGGTCACGACGATTTGACAAAAACCTTGCTGGCGGCATTGATCGCCAACGGACATGTTCTGCTGGAGGGAGTCCCCGGCCTGGGAAAAACCCTGCTGGCGAAAAGTCTGGCAAGCTGTCTCCGCGTGCAGTTTTCCCGGATTCAGTTCACCCCGGACCTGATGCCGATGGATATCACCGGCGGATTGCAGCTTGCCGACGAGGGAAACGGCAAGGTGCAGCTGAAATTCGTGCCCGGCCCGCTGCATGCCAATTTCATTCTGGCCGATGAAATCAACCGCGCCACGCCGAAAACCCAGTCGGCGCTGCTGGAGGCGATGCAGGAGCATCAGATCACCTCCGGCCGGGAAACCATGGCGCTGCCGGAACCGTTTTTCGTCATTGCGACGCAGAATCCGATCGAACAGGAAGGGACGTATCCGCTGCCGGAAGCGGAACTGGACCGTTTCATGGTGAAGCTGCTTCTGGGATATCCGTCCGAAAGCGAATACGGCCGGATCCTGGATTTGACCACCGGAACCGGCGAAACGTCCGTCCGCGCGGTTTGCACGCCCGAAGAACTGCTGTCCATGCGGCGGACCGCCCGTGCCGTGCTGGCGGAAGACAGCGTCAAACAATATGCGGTGCGTCTGGTCATGGCCACCCAGCCGACCTCCCCTTACGCCACCGCGAACAGCAAGAAATACATCCGCTTCGGGGCCGGTCCGCGCGCCGTGCAGAATCTTGTGCTGCTGGCAAAAGTGCATGCCCTGTGCGACGGACGCACCGTGATCGGCTCCGACGATGTCCGGAAGTCATTTTTCCCGGTGCTCCGTCACCGGCTCGTACTGCGTTTTGAAGCCCGTTCCGAGGGACTCAACGCCGATGCCATTCTGAATTCCGTGCTGAAAGAAATAAGGGAATAATAATGAACCACCGGCTTTTTCCTGCGGAATTTCTGCGGCTGCTCGACGGGGAAACCCTTCCGGCAATCCGGACGGTGCGGAGCCCCCGGCCCGGAAGGCATCTCTCCGCGGCGACGGGAGACAGTCAGGAGTTTCAGGATTTCCGCAGTTATATGCAGGGAGACGACCTGCGGTATCTCGACTGGAATATCTTCCGGAGAAGCCGGAAGCTGTTTTTGCGGCGTTACCGCCACTTTCCGGACACGGGGCATATTCTGGTTCTGGACACCAGCGCCTCCGTGCGTTTTTCCTGGAAACGGGCCTCTACCGCGTGGCGGCTGGCGGCGCTTCTGGGAGCGCAGCTCCTGGCCGGAGGCGACCGGATTCAGCTGCAATGTCCGGGGATCGAGCCAGGCAAACATTCTTACCACGGACGGGATTCGATCTGGGACCTGTGCGAAACCTTGAGCACGGTATGGGACGGCAAGGCGGACAACCGGCCGCCGCATGCGCCCCGGCAGAAGAAAGCAAAATGCTGGGTGGTCTCGGATTTCTACGACAGCGAGGGTCTGCCGGAATTGGAAAAACGGTTGAAGAACGCGGCGTTCATCCCGGTTCGGATCTATGATGCCGAGGAGTACGATCCGGCCTTTTACCGGCAGTCCTGCCTGGTCGATTCGGAAACCGGGACGCGGATTACGGTCGCGGAGAGCCGTTTGCTGTCGGAACGTTATCTCGCCCGGATGCAGGATTTCGAGGCGCTGCTCCGGAAGGTCGGCGAGCGTGCCGGCGGACGGCTGTTCCGCATGAAAACATCGCTTTCGGTCAACGACTTATTTGAAAATTACAGGCGTGAATTCGCGCAAGAAGGGGTTTGAATGTTCTGGCAGGGGATTCCATGGAGTTATGCGGCGGTCGGAGCCGCAGTGGGCGGCGGCACGGTCATCGCTTTGTTTTTCCTGAAGGTCCGGTATCCGGAACTTCAAGTTCCGTCCGTCATGCTGTGGCGTGCGGCAAAGCCCGAATCGAGGCGGACGGTATTGTGGAACAAGCTGGAACACTGGCTGCATCTGCTTTGCCTCCTGACTGCGGTCATGGCGATCGCGGCGGCGCTGGCCCAGCCGGTCTGGCGGTTTCGGGAAGTGCCGCCCGTCGCGGTGGTGGCGGAACCCTCGGCGCTGAAGGATGCGGAAAAGGTTGCAGCGGCCGGCGATCCCGGGCAAACGGTCCTGATCGCCGCAGGGGCCGCGCCGGAAGTGATCCGCGGCTTCCGGTCTCCCCCGGCTCCGCATGCCGTCCCGCCGGAAAACGGCGCCATAAACCGTTCCGACGCATTGCGCCTGGCCCGCCAATGGACCGCGGATCGAAACGGCAGAGTCTTTTTCTTCGGGGCTTCCGCGCCTCCGTGGCTGCCGGAAAACGGCTTCTGGGTCCGGCGCGGGCTTCCCGCGGAACCGACCGGTCCGCCGCCATGGCGTATTTATTTTTCCGGGGTTCCCCGGCCGGATTCCCTGCCTCCCGGAATAACGGCGGCGGAAACTCCGGAAGGCGCGGACGTCATCGTCGACGACCTGGAAAACTGGGGAACTCCGAAAGGATGGGCAAAGCTCTTCGGCGAACTTCGCGCACTGCGCGGATTCCATGCCGACGGGCTTCAGCACCTCTCGGTTTCCGAATCGGAGGCGGGAACCCTGTCGAAAGAGATCGGCTCCATGCGCCTTTCAAACGGGTTGTGGCTGCTGGCATTCCTGCTGCTGGCCCTGGATTTATGGTGGTGGACCCGCAGAAAGCTGGTATGAAAATGGAAAATCTGACATTCGCCGTTCCCGTCTGGTTGGGATTGCTGCCGGCGGCTCTGCTTGCAGGAATCCTTCTGCGCCGCCGTCACAGGAAAATCTGGCTGTTTCAGACCCTGATGCTGCTCCTGCTGATTCTGGCGGCATCCCAACCGTTCTGGAGGTATGAAACCATGCAGAAGAAACACGTGGTTTTACTGGAAGAGGGCGCAAACCCCGGGGCCTTGCCTCCGGAATACGCGTCCCGGGATATCCGGAAGTTCTCCGGCAGTCCGGCGCTGGCTCTGCTGGAAACCGGCAGTTCATTGCCGGACGGCGGGGGAAGCATCGTCCTTTTCGGCAGTCTGCTGGAAACCGACCATTCGCTGGAAGCCGCGGTCGAAGTGCTGAAACAACGCCGGATTGCTGTCCGGGCCGTGTCGGCGGCATCTCCTTCAATAGACCGGCCGGTACTCCGGGAACTGACCTATCCGGCTTCCGCCGGAACCGGCGCAAGCGTGGAACTCCGCCTTGCCCTGGAAAGCGCCGATTCCCGGACCGTTGAACTGTCCATAGCGGATGACGCCGGACAGGTGATGAGCCGGAAGCAGCCGGAATTGAAACCGGGAAGCCAGACCGTCGTCATGAAACTGGGACTGCCCCGTGCGGGACTTTTCCGCGGCAGAGTATGTCTCGACGGAGTGCCGGAGGCCGAACTGGCCATCGACGTCAGGGAGGCGTTCCGCGCGCTGCTGATCTCGGAAAATCCCGAACGGGAGAAGGCGGTTTTCCAGAAGGTGTTTCAGGAGGCGGTTACGGTGGAGATTTTTCGTCCGGGAAGCGACTTTTCGCAATATCCGCTGCTGATCCTTGGAGAAGGAACGGCCGGGAATCTTTCGCGCGAACAGCAGAAACAGATTGTCCGGTGTGTGCAAGACGGCGCCGGACTGCTGGCCGTAACCGGGCGGAAAGCGCTGTTTGCCGAAAGCGCCGTGGAGGAAGACTACGCCCGGCTGTTTCCGGTGTCTTACGAAGGGGAGCAGGAGAAAAAAATTCCGACGGTGTCGCTGGTCGTGATCATCGACACTTCCGGTTCGATGCGCGGCCCCCGCATCGACCTGGCCCGGGAAACCGCCCGGCTTGCGCTCGAAAATCTCAAGGAGAACGACCTGGCCGGAATCGTGGAATTCCATGGCGCGCGGCGCTGGGCCGCTCCGCTCCAGAGTGCCGCCAATCAGTTCTCCCTGATGCGCGCCTTGAACCGCCTCAACGCGGGCGGGGGGACGG
>MWCA01000125.1 GCA_002069785.1 Lentisphaerae bacterium ADurb.Bin242
CACCGCCGCCAAGGCGGGAATCGACATGGCCAGCCGCGCCCTTTACACGGAACTGCGCCCGGCCGGAGTCCGCGTGACGGTCGTCACTCCCAGCTGGGGCGCGACGAATTTTTCCGAGGCGGCCGGACTGGGACCCAATGACCCGAAACTGGCTGAACAAATGATGTCTCCGGACCAGATGGGCGACCTGATCGTCCGGATCGTCGAATCGCCGGACCATCTTGTCTTCCCGGAAATCATGATCCAGCCGACCGTTCAGGAGATCATCCCGTTCTGAGGAAGGCTGCGGCGGAGTTTTCCGGGGAAGAAAATCCGGCATTTGCTTTTTTCCCGGAATTCAGTGGGAGTCATGCCGTATCTCTTCTTGAAGGAATTGGTGAAGAAAGGAACGTTGTCGAACCCGCAGAGGGACGCAATGACCTTGACCGGGGCGGTCTGATACGCCAGATGCCAGCAGGCTTTTCCGAAGCGTTTTTCGATGACATATTCCATGGGCGTGGTGTGAAGGTGTTTCCGGAAGAAGCGGCACAGCCTGTAGTGCGAGACTTTGAATTCGGCAAGAAGACTTTTCAAATCCGGAAAAGATTCCGGCGAAAACTCGATGAAGGAAAGAATCCGCGACATCTCATCCGTGAATTCGGGGATTTGCCGATATTTATCGATTTCATAGAGAATCTGATAAATCAGCGCGGACAATTCACCGTCGTTGAACTCCTCTTTTCCGGTCACCTGTCTTTTGATTTTGTCGAACAGTTCCAGAATGCGTTCGGGACGATCCAGATGAACCACGAAAACGTTTTCAGATGAAAAAATATTGTAAAGGTGATTCAGCATCTGGTTGTATTCCAGACAGAGATATACTTTTTTCAGTCCCGTGGCCGGATTCGAAGACAGGATCAGATTGCTGTGGTCCGTTTTGTGCATCATCATGTCGCCTTTCCGGAAGACTCTCGTCTGTTTTTCGGAAGAGATGACGCATTCGCCGTGGAGGATGTATTGCAGGGAAAAGGATTGGGTTCCGCCAACTTTCTGGATATATTTCCACGTGGTTTCTGCATTGGTTTCCCCGTAAGCGCGCAGTTGAAAGAAAACACTGTTCCGTCCTGTTTTTGTGGAGAAATCCACATAGGAAATTTCCTCGAAATCTTTTTTTCGGACCACTTTTTGCTGAAACGGATTTTCCTTCATTCCACTTTCCCTCCTTCTCCGATTTATATAAATAGTGTAATCTTTTGAATGAAAAATGCAAGAGCTCTCCTCTTGTTTTTTGGAAGAAAGACAATATAATTTTTGAAAGGACCGGTAAAACAGTTATGGCTCAAGTATGAATTCATGGAGGATGCGAAGATGAAAAAAGAACCACGGTTTCCAGCAGGATTTACATTAATCGAACTCCTCATTGTGATTTCGATCATCGCCATTCTGGCGGCAATGCTGCTGCCCACGCTGAACAAAGCTCGGGAAATGGCGAAATCGATCCAATGCGTCAACAACCAGAAGCAGATAGGCCTTGCGATCAGTCTGTATGCGGGAGATTACAATGACTGGACGCCGCTTCACAACCTATTCAGCGAATCCCTTGTATTCGGACTTTGCCGTGAATCCCCGAAAGGGCTGAAATACATTTCGAAGAAAACTTTTATCTGTCCGGCCAAGGACAACGCGGCAACCTCCGCTTACCTGAACAACTACGGTTATAATTACAGTGTGCTGAGCACATCCAGTTCCGACCATATCACCAAAAAGATAACGGACTGTAAAAAAACCTCCGAACAATATGTTCAGATGGACGGAACAAACAGCCTCGTTTACGGATACAGCAATCTCGGAACCTATCTGCCGGAACTTCGGCACCAACGGAATTTAAATATTCTCTATCTTGATTTCAGTTGCCGCGGAATGAAAATGCGGAATCCGGCCGACCTTTACGGAGCTTCCATGGATCCGGTTCCGCCGGAGGGATTTCTTGGACGCAATCCGGCAACCTTCGACAGCAGTTATGCAAAGAAGGACAGTCCATGGAACTGGTTCAGAAAAAATTGATTTTCAATTCAAAAACCCAGGAGAAAAAATGCCTATGAACACCCGGATTTTTTACGGCGGAACAGCTTCCATCTTTCTTTTCGCGGGAATCTTGAACGCATTCGACATTACGAATTCCACGGAAATCGTTCTTCCCCGGAATGCGCATCCAAGTTCGGAGCTTGCCGCGAAGGAAATTACCGATTATGTGAAAAAAATCAGCGGAACCGGTTTGAAAACCGTGCGGGAGGGATCGGCGGCGGAAAACAGAATCGTCATCGGCACACTGGATACATCCACAAATATTCCAGTCGAAATACGGCATAAACTGGAAGCCGCTGGAAGTCCGGAATCGTTTTACATTTCCTGCAAGGGGAATCAAATCCTGATTTTGGGAAAAACCCGCGTGGCCGAACTTTACGGAGCCTATGCCTTCCTGGATGAAAAACTCGGGATAAGATGGTTCAAGGCATGGACGGAGGAGGACCCGAATGAGTATGTCCCGAAAATGGAAAAAATCCATGTGGACGATTTCGAACTTTTTCGGGAGCCGGCCTTTTTTTATCGCCAGCTTCTTCATACCGGCGCAACGGGGAAGGTTCCGGTCCATGGACAAACCCTGGCGGTCCGTCAGGGATTCCAGATAAGCCGTCCATGGAATTTCGCGGGGAATTTTTCCGAACCTTTCTATATGGAACGGGTTTCCAATCCGGCTGCCATGACAGGCGGACACCATACCTTTGTCGATGCCGTTCCGGAGTCCCTTTTTGAAAAGCACCCCGAATATTTTGCCATGATCGACGGGAAAAGGGTGAAGGGGCAGCAATATTGTCTTTCGAATCCGGCTGTTCAGGACCTCGTTTACGAATATATCTGCAATCTTTACATAAAATATCCCATGGAAAGAGCCAACTACCTTTTCGGCATGATCGATGTCACGACCGGCTGGTGCGAGTGTCCCGAGTGCCGCAAACTCGATGAAACAGAGAAATTCGATCATGTGAATGTCTCCACGCGTTTTCACAAGGTTGTATCGAAAATTGCAGCGCGCCTTTATGAAAAATATCCGAACGCGCCTCTTTTCGTATGGGCATATCACACGTATCGCACCCTTCCTGAAAATGTGCGTTGCGATCCGCGGATGACGGTATCCTACTGTATTCACGGACGTTGTTACGGACATGAACTTTCCGATCCCGGCTGCGAACGGAACATCGCACAGGTGCAACTGATAAAAAAATGGCTTGCAATAACGAAAAAAATGCTCATTCGCGAATACAGCAGCTGCACCCCCATGTTTTATTGTCCCGTGGAACACCGCCAGGCCATGGACTTGCGTTTTTACAAAACGCTTGGAATAATCGGCTGGCAAGAGGAAGCTTCCTTTGCCGATGCGCAATTCTGGCCTCTTGCGAAGAAAGGAACCATCGATCACCGTTCTGACCGGTTCAATTCGAACTGGCAGTGGCTCTACGTGACCGGAAAACTGCTGTGGAATCCGGATCTCGATGTGAAAAAACTGTTGGATGACGCTGAATCGAAGTATTACGGCAAAGCCTATCCGGCCATGAAAGAATATCAGGCCCTCCGACGGGAACTCTGGGACAATTCCTCCTGCTGCATGGGATATCCGACGCGGGACCAGAGGCGTCCACAGCTTCTTTCCGTTCCCGAAAGCAAAGAAAGGCTTTTCCGATATCTGCGCGAGGCGGAAGCACTGGCTGCCGGAGATAAGATTCTGCTTGGACGAATTGCCCGGGATCGAGACTGGCTCACCCGTTATTGGGTCGCCCCTTATGAGGATATGAGTAAAAAAATTGACAAAAGCTATTCGGCGCCGACACGCAAAGGAGAAGTAACGATCGATGGAAATCCATCCGATCCGGAATGGTCCCGCGCTTTCCATACTTCCGACTTCAAGTGGACTTTTGGAGACAGGGAAAAGCCCGTGCCGGACAACGCAAAGACAACGCTTTCCATCTTGTCCGACAAGGAAAACTTTTATTTTCGCATCATGGCAAAGGTCCCCGACATCTCGAAACTCGTTGCGAAAGAATCGGAAAAAGACGGGAAGGTGTGGTCGGATGACTGTATCGAGATTTTCATCATGCCGCCTTCCGCCGCGCAGGAATATTACCACGTTGCCGTAAACGCGAAGGGCACGGTTTACGATGCGAGATGTCCGGGAAATCACAAGGAGGTTGACCTTGGAGTGAAAGCGGCGGCAAAGGTGTACGGCGATCATTACGTCATTGAAATTCAAGTTCCGCTTGCCGGAATCGGAAAGGCCCGGCGGGGCGCCCTTTGGCGGATTCATGCGGCAAGAACCTGTCCGGCTCTTCGGAATGAGGGAGGCGGCTCCATGTCTCTGGATGGAACGGAACACCACGATTCGAGCGGATATCGCGGAATCGTGATCGGCTCACCGCGTCTTTTCAACGGCTCTTTCGAGGCTCGCGACAAAAATGGAAAACCGGAGCATTGGAATGTGGACAAGGGCACTTCCGTTCAAAAGATTTCCGGCGGGAACGCCGTGCGGATAGGTTCTTACAGTCATATTTTTCAGCTTATGTATATCAACCCCGGACTTGCACAATCGAAAGAAGCAAAGAAAATAACTGTTTCCTTCAAGGCTTCCGGCGGACCGGGAAAGCTCTCCGTGAGCTTTTTGCGCTATACCGATACACCCGATCCCAAGGAAAAACACGGCTATAAACGCAAAATACATCAGACGGAGAATGCCGGAAGTTTCGATCTGACGCCCAATACGAAGGTATACAGCATAAACTACACAATAAAACCGGATGAATGGGTCGGCCTCATGTTTTCCTATATCGGCAAGGAGAATACGTCTGCGCTGGTAGACGATGTTTCCCTTATGCTTCAGGAAGAATAGTCCGGGAAGAGAAAAAGAAAACGGCATTCCGGCGGGGCTGTCCCCCTTGTCTGCCGGGCGATTTTCAGGGGTAGATTTTTGTCATCCGCGTGATCCCGTCATCGGCGTTTTCCTGCGGTTGAACTTTATTCCTGACGAATCCGGTTTTTCGATAGAAGCCTTCTGCATGGGCTTCCACCTGGTTTCTGCATTGGTTTCCCCGTAAACGCGTAGTTGAAAGAAAACACTGTTCCGTCCTGTTTTTGTGGAGAAATCCACATGGGAAATTTCCTCGAAATCTTTTTTTCGGACCACTTTTTGCTGAAACGGATTTTCCTTCATTCCGCTTTCCCTCCTTCTCCGATTTATATAAATAGTGTAATTTTTTGAATGAAAAATGCAAGAGCTCTCCTCTTGTTTTTTTGGGGAAGCAAAACAATAATAAAGAAAAGCCGGATATGGGAAGGAGAAAAAAAAAGCGGATGAATACATGTTTATCGCGGCAGCCTACATCCGAACCCGTTTGCAATGGCCGCTCTTCGGAATATATTGAAAATCAGAAACATCACTAAAAAACAAGAGGAAAAAGGAAACCATATGATTTTGAACTCATGGAGGATACGGAAAATGAAAAGAAAAACCGCAGTATCAGGAATTTTCACATTGATAGAACTCCTCGTCGTGATTGCGATCATCGCCATACTGGCAGGGATGCTGCTGCCGGCGCTGAGCCGGGCCCGGGAGTTCGGCAGACGCTCGTCCTGTCTGTCCAACCTCAAACAATGGGGAATGGCTTTCGGATTTTATTCTTCGGACTACAAGGACTGGGCGCCCGCCGATTTCCGGGTTTATCCGTCCAACTGGGTGGGCGGAGGAACTCCCCAGTTTACGATTCCCCTGATGCAAAAGAAAGGGGTTTATACGTATGGACTGGGCTATATTCCCCAGGCATCGGACAACGGCGGCGGCACCGGGAAAAGGGCCAAGGGATTGTCCTCCTGCCCGTCCCGGAAAGACTTCCTTCATGTAAGTGTGCCGCCGTCGGATTACGCTTTGAATAATACGGTGATGGTGATTTCTCTTCTGGGCCGCGGGGTGGCCGACACCACGAACGGATTTTACAAAGTCGGAACGGTGAAATTTCCGCTTTCCATTCTGGCGACCATGCTGGATGCTCCCAGCTATTCGGGCGGGACACGCGTTCATACGATGGGACAGCCCGGTTTCAATGCGGCGTTTGCCGATCAGCATTGCGAGTTCGTCACCATGAAACGGACCCGTCAGGCGTATACGGTGAGTAGTGGGGGAACCGTCACTTTTTCGGGCGTCCTGAACAACACGTTTCCCTTTGGCGGCGTCCCGGAAAACTGATGGATGATTCACCATATCGGAAAAAAATATCGGAAGGAGTTCCAAAATGAATGGTATCGCCCGGAAATTAACTGTCTTTTTTTTGTCCGGAATCGTGTCTGTTCCTCTGTTGAATGCGTTTGACATCGTGCGGGACGGAGCGCCTCGAAGCCGCATCGTCCTGCCGGCTGAATCTTCCCTTCCGGAAAAACTGGCCGCCGGAGAACTGCGTGACTATGCTGAAAAGATCACCGGAGGCGCGGTGCCGGTTCAAAATGCGCCGTCGTCGGATTCCGGCAACATCATTCTGCTTAGCGGGAAGGCGGCGGAGTCCATTCTCCGGGACTGGAAAATGTCGCCGGACGGCTTCTGCATCCGGAGCGGAAAGAATCTGTATATTGTCTCGCCCACCTCCCTCGGCGTGCTCTACGGGGTCTATACGCTGCTGGAAAAATACGCGGGCGTCCGGTGGCTTTTCCCCGGCAGGGACGGCGAATATTTCACCCCTTCCAAAACGCTGACGGTTCCGGACGGGGACTTCGTTTCGAATCCGTCATTTCCCGACCGGACGATGCAGCCGACCGGAGGCAATGCGTTTGCCGGGATGTACGGCGCGGCCGAGACCTGGAAATGGCTGGCGCGGAATAAAATCCACTTTGCCATGATCGTTCGCGGCGAAAAAAATCCGAAGCTGAAGGAGGGGGACGATTTCCTTGCGGCGCGGGGCGGTTTCTTGAAGCCGGGCGGACATGAAACCTTCACTTTATCAGTTCCGAATTCTCTTTTCGAGACGCATCCGGAATATTTCTGCATGGTGAACGGCGAACGTCTGCCGCAATTCCACCCGTCGGTGAAAATCGGAGGCTGTACCTATGCCCAGGTATGCACCTCCCATCCGGCGGTGATCGACCGCATTTCCGACTTCATCCTGAGCCGGTTCAAACAGGGGGAAAAACTGCATTATCCCGTTCAATTCCTGTATGGGGCAGGGGACAACTGCAACACATGGTGTTACTGCGATTCATGCAAAAAACAGTTCGGCAACTCCACTCCGGACCGTTTCTACTACATGGTGAACAAAACCGCGGAAAAGGTATTCCGGGAAAAACCGGACGCCGAACTCCATTCCTGGATTTACGCGGACTTCCGGACCCCTCCGGAAAAGATCAAACCGGATTCCCGGATCAAGTTCACCTTCTGCGACCATGGACGATGCTACACGCACGCGTTCAACGATCCCAACTGCTCGATCAATGTCCACATGAAAAAGCTCTCCGAAACCTGGGAGAAACTGGTCGGCCCGCTGAAAATTTACGAATACTATTGCGTGGGAGCGCCGTATGCGCCGCTGGAAGTGACGCTCGCCAAGGATTTGAAGTATTATCACGCTCACGGCATGCGCGGATACAATGACGAGATTCCCGCCCCGGACGCCTATTATGCCGGACATCTGGCGAACGGCAAAAACGGCACGCCCACTCGTCGATTGTGGCAGGCCCGATGGCAGCAGATTTATCTGGCCTCCAAAATGCTCTGGGACGTGAACCTGGATGTGGAAAAGACGCTGGACGAGGCGAACGCCCTCTATTTTGGCCCGGCGTTCCCGGCGATGAAACCGTACCGCAAACTCCTCGGGCAGCTCTGGGAAGGGCTTTCCGAACACATGGTCTACGGAACGGGCGGAGTTGCGTTCCCGGGTGCCTATGCCATGCTCCGGCCGGATGCCGACAAGCTGGTGAAGTATCTGGATGAGGCGGAGAAGCTGGCGGGGAACACGGAACCGTACAAAACCCGCATCGCCCAGGAGCGGACCTTCCTGACCAACACCTGGCTGAATCCGCTCAAGGAACTCCGGGAAAAGCAGAAGTCGAGCGGAACGATCCAGCCCGCCGCGGGCAAAATCATCATCGACGGTGTTCTCGATGAGGCCGATTGGCGGAATGCCGGGATTCTGGGCCGTTTCACGACCGCGGGCGGGAAGGAGCCTTCCGTACAGACCTTTGTGAAATCCGTGTTCGACAGTGAACGTCTGTATGTCGGATTCGTGTGCATGGAGCCGTCGATAGACAAGGCCCGGATCCTGGTGACCGGGAAAGACGGCAATGTATGGGAGGACAACGGCGTCGAATGGATGATCAATCCGTCCGGAAGCCCGAGCAATTATTTCTATTTCGCCGTCAATTCAAACGGGGTCCTTCTGGATATGGAACTCAAGGATGGGGTCTGGCACAAGGAGTTCGACTCCGGGGCGTCGATCGCCGTGAAAGTCCTGAAAGACCGCTGGATTGTGGAAGGAGCCGTTCCGCTGAAATCGCTCGGAGCCTCCCTTGTGCCCGGAACCTTGTGGAAGTTCAACTTCTGCCGGGGACGCCGTCTGTCCGGCGGAATCCAGGAACTCAGCAGCATTTGCGAGGGCGGATTCCAGGGATCGTTCCGGACCTTCTCCCTGGGGCAGAGCCCGCTGAAGAACGGCTCCATGAACGAGGTGGTCGAAGCCAAAAATCAGGGGGCGTGGAAAGTGCCCAGCGGCAAATTGCCGAAACACTGGATTCTGGGACAGTCCCACAGCAAGACCAACACCGTCGGGGAGGCTTTTTTGAGAGACCCGATTCTCGGCGAATATGAATTGCATATCCGGGAGGGGCAGGTCTTCCAGTATCTTTTTGAACCGGCTTCCACGCCCCGGACGATCCGGATTTCCTTTTCCGCGCACGGAGAAAAGAAGTTGTTCGTCTCCATCTACCGGTTTGTTCATGAACCGGACGGCGACCGCAAGTCCAAGCGGGTCAACCGGCCGACGGAAGGAGCGTTTTCCGTCGATCTCTCCCCGGAAAAGAAAAACTATTCCGGAACCTATACGGTCAAGCCGGGCGAACAGGTCTATCTGGCTTTTTACGCTCCCGGAGAGGCTTTCATCGATGACGTGTCCGTAGTGCCTGCCGGCTCGAATTGACGACGTCCCGGCGGACAGTCTGCTGTCCTTGAAGAAAACAGAACAGGGAAAGCGGTTTTTCCGCAAAGGAAGACTGGAAAATCCCCGGATGGAAGGTATATTCATTCCACCATGCATTCGGGAGGAAAAGAGGATGAACGGAGTCGAATCGGCGGTCCGCCGTCAGGATTTCATACGGGACGAGGCCGGGGCATCGTGGACGGACGGGCTTCTTCTGGGGAACGGCGATCTGGGGGTCCTTGCTTTCGGCTCCTATGCGTTTGAATGGCTGGTCAACAAAGTGGATGTGTATCCCGGCGCCACGGGAAAGCCCGTATATCTCACGCACCGGGAGGTGATGGAAAAAATCACCTCCATGGAGGTGAAAAGTTCAAAGTTTCTGGATCAGTGCGAGACGGACGACCACAAAGCCGTTTCGATCACGCCCGTCCACCTCCGGCTGAAAATCTTCGAGGGCTTCGGATGGAACATGCCCGCCGTCCCGAAAATGTCGCAGCATCTTTCTCTTTACGATGCGGAACTTGTTTCGGGGATGACGAAGGCTTCGCTTCAGGCGGAGGCGTTTTCCTTCATTCCGCGCGGAAGAAGCGTCCTCTGCATCCGGGCGTGCGATGAAAACCGGCAGTATGGGGCAGATCGGACTTTTGTATGGGAGATACTGCGGCCGGTCAATGAGAAATTCGAGGCTCCCTTGTGGACTGTTTCCGGCGGAGAAATCTCCTTTCTCCAGAAGTTGCCGGGTGAAGACGTTTTTTATGCGGTGTCGCTGAAGCTGGTTCCGCACAACGGACAGGAACCCGTCGTCCGACGGGAAGGGAATTCCTTTCACACGGTCCGGACGGTCGGAGCCGTCGATGCGTTTCTGGCGGTGCGTTCCTCCCGGACTTGCGCGGACCCGCTGGCGGAGGCGCGCCGGGCGGCGGAGGAAGCTGCCGCGTCCGGGTTCGATGTCCTGCGCATGGAAAACCGTTCCTGGTGGAAGGAATACTATTCGAAGGCATGGGCCGAATTCGCCTCGGAACCGGAGATCGGGAAATACTGGACTTTTTCCCTTTACGAGCTGGCCTGTTCCTACGGGAAGGCGCCCATGCCCGGGCTGAACGGGCTTGCCTGCGGTCCTGTGGATGTGATTACGACCGGCGCCAGTTCGCCCTATTATACGCACGACCAGAATGTCCAGATTTCCGTGATGCCTTCAATCCCGCTCAACCATTGCGAATTCGTGTCGGTGATGGCGGACACCTATCTGAATGCCGCGGAGATTCTGAAAGCGCATACAAAGGAACTGTTCGGCTGCGGCGGCATTTGTCTTCCCCTGTGCATGTTTCAGGACGGACGGGAGGTTCCGGTGGCCTCCTACCGGTATACGCTGTGCGGAAGCGCCTATTCCGGGATGATTTTCGTCCTTGCGTGGCGTTATTCCCGGGACGAAAAACTCCTGCGGGAGAAACTCTATCCGCTTCTCCGGGAGTTTGTCCGGTTCTACCTGGGAATCATGCACCGCGGCGCGGACGGAATGTATCATCTCGACTGGAGCGTCCCGCCCGAAATCTTCACGATGACCCGGGACGATACTTGCACGATCAGCCTGCTGAAACCTTGTCTTGAAACCGTGGTCGAGGCGGCTTCCCTTTTCGGCACGGACCGGGAGGAGTGCGAATGCTGGAAGGACGTTCTGGCGCATACCCCCGCTCCGGCGCTCCGGCCCGAAGGCGGCTGGTGGTGCGGACCGGACATCCCTTTGGATCATTATATGTACGGCGGACACCTTCTGTATCCGGTCTTCCCGTCGGAAATCTGCCTCGATCCGGGGACGGCGGAAAAGACGCTCGACTATATCCGGAAGTCCGCCGTGGAACGTTCCTGTACCGGCTTTCCCGGCGAGTTCCATTACATCCACGGCTGGTGCGCGTTCAATGTGACCGCGGTCACCCTCCGGACCGGCGATCCGCGGGAAGGCTGGAATGGCGTCCGGCGTTTCCTGGACCACTTCGGGAAACCGAACGGGTTGTTCAGCCACAATTCCGTGGTGGTCACGGATTCCGTTCCGGGCCCGGACTCCGGACAGGACGTGACCCCGAATCCCGCCGCGAAGCGGATCGTCCCCTCCGTGATGGAAGGCTCTTCCGCATTTCTCTTTCTGGCTGCGGAAACCCTGCTCCAGAGCTGGGGCGGAACCATCCGGCTTTTTCCGTGCGTTCCCGGAGACTTCACGGGCAGTTTCCACGGGCTTCTGGCGCAGGGCGGTTTCGAGGTTTCCGCGGAAATGGAAAAAGGACGCATCACCGGTTGTTCCGTCCGGTCGCTCCGGGGCGGCACGTTCCGGATGCTGGACCCGGCGGATCGAACCGGTTCCGTGATCGAAAAGACGCTTGCTCCCGGAGAAGACTGGAATTTCAGCATCGAACGGCAATGAGAAGACATTCAATTCCCGGAATGGAAGAATGGCTTTTCGCCATCCGGAATCCGACGTTTTTTGGGGAGACTTCTTTTGTCATCGGGGCTTCGAAAAAAAGAACGGCTGCATGGGGAACCGAGGGTTGCACACACTTTTTCCGCATGATATATTTTCCCGGAAAGAGCATTCAACAGGACGGAAAGAAAAATGACGGATAAAATGCGGGATAAAACGAATCTGGATTACAGCGAAGTCGAGACGGCCGTGCGGACTGCCGGAAGTCCGGAGAAAGCCATTGTCCTACAGGGCTTTTTCAAGACGGGAAAGGGACAGTACGGCGAGGGCGATTTGTTCCTCGGCGTGACGGTTCCCGCCAGCCGGAAGATTGCCCGGAAATACCGGGAGCTTCCCCTGCCGGAAGTCCTGAAACTGTTGAAAAATCCGTATCACGAGGTCCGTTTCTGCGCACTCATGATTCTCGTGGAACAATATGAACGGGGAGACGAAAAGCTCCGGGACCGGATTTACCTCCTTTACCTCGGAAACACCCGCTATATCAACAACTGGGACCTGGTGGACTTGAGTGCGCCGGACATTGTCGGGACGCATCTGCTGAACGGCGACCGTTCCGTGCTGGACCGTCTTGCCGGAAGCGGGTCCCTGTGGGAACAGCGCATCGCGATGGTGTCGACGATAACCTTCATCCGGAAAGGGGAGTTCGCCGACACGTTCCGCCTGGCCGAACGGTTTCGGACACATCGGCACGACCTCATGCACAAGGCGGCCGGGTGGATGCTCCGCGAGGTCGGGAAGCGGGACCGCTCGGCGCTGACGGAGTTCCTGCGGAAACACCGGCTGTCCATGCCGCGCACCATGCTGCGGTACGCCATCGAACATTATCCCGAAGAACAGCGCAGAGAGTTTTTGAAGCGATGAAGAAAGACGATTTTCTGATTTGGAAAACCGAGCGGCAAAATGTGTTTTTCCACGACGGAAAGGAAGTGACGCCGCCCTCCGGCTGGTGTTTTGTGCCCTCCGGCGACCCCGGGCTGACGCGCCGGCTCAAAGCCGCCGGCGAATACTGGATGCTGGTCCACCGCCGGAAAAATCATCTGGAGTCGCTCGGACTCTGGACTTCTGCCGCGACGGTGGAAAAAATCAGGGTGCAGCTCGAAGCGGAGAGAGCCGGTCCGGCCTATCGGAAGAAATTGGAGGCATCCCGCCGTTCCCGCGAAGTCAAACAGACGAAATACGAAATTGAGTTCCGGGAGGCGGTATTGAACTTTCTGGCCTTTGCCCCGCGCTGGAGCGCATTCGCGGAAAAGCTGGCGGACGCGGTGACGGCGCACGCCGTTCCGGTGGGAAGCGGCACGGTCGCCCGGACGGAGCGGATTCCGCTCGAACGCCGCGCCGAGGCCGCCGTGATCGCGTGGATGCGCCATCAGACCACCGCCTACGACCGCATGGGCATTGCCCGGATTCGGGGCGAGAGGCGCGAGGTCCGGCGGCGTCTGGCGGAACGTTCCCGGGAGGTCCTGGCGCAGTACCGTTCCGGCGGGGCGGTCAATCTTACGCAATGTCCGCTCGCGCTGGCTCTGCGATGAGGCAGGGGAAGTCCTTTTGAAAAGAG
>MWCA01000126.1 GCA_002069785.1 Lentisphaerae bacterium ADurb.Bin242
CGCGGGAAACTCCTCGAAGTCGATGTCGTGAAGCAGTCCGGCGACTCCCCAGAACTCTGCCTCCTGCGCGTATCCGAGTTCGGCGGCAAACCACTTCAGGACGCCTTCCACGGTCAGTGCATGACGCAGATGAAAAGGGTCGTGATTATAGCGTTTGAACAGGCTCAATGCGTAATTCCGTTCCATCGTAATTCCTTTCCGGACAAAACCTGTTGACCTCGAAAACTCACGGGAATCATTTTTACCCGATTCCCGTGAGTTTTCGAAGAGCCGTGGTGTCCGACGGCGAATGCGCCGGATCAGATCAGGTCCAGGGCGTCGGAGAGGGCGCCGAGGATGTCGTCGATATGTTCCAACCCGATGGAGAGCCGGATCAGTTCGGGCAGAATGCCGCCTTTGATCTGGTCCTCCTCGCTCAGCTGCGAGTGGGTGGTGCTGGCCGGATGGATGATCAGGCTCTTGGCGTCGCCGACATTGGCGAGGATGCTGAAGAGCTTGACATTGTCTACCAGATACTGCGCCTCCTTCGCGCCGCCTTTGATTCCGAAGACCACCATGCCGCCCGCGCCGTCGGGGAGATATTTTTCCGCAAGTGCGTTTCCGGCCGGAAGCCCCGGATATTTCACCCACGCGACCTTCGGATGCTTTTCCAGAAATTCCGCCGCCTTGAGGGCGTTTTCGCTATGCTTGGCAACCCGGAGCGGGAGGGATTCGACTCCCTGGAGGAAGATCCATGCCGCGTCGGGAGCCAGCGTGGGGCCCTGGTTGCGGAGTCCCACGATGCGGAGGCGCAGAATGAATGCAAGCGGGTTCTGGTCCCCCAGATCGTGCGCGAAACGGAGCCCGTGATACCCGCGGTCCGGCTCATTGTAAAGCGCGAATTTGGGATCGGTCCAGTCGAAGTTGCCGGCGTCGATGACCGCGCCGCCGATGCCTGTGCCGTGTCCGCCGATCCACTTGGAGAGCGAGTGGATCACGATGTTGGCGCCGTATTCGATCGGACGCAGAAGCGTCGGTGGTGTGAAAGTGGAGTCGACCACGAGGGGCAGATGATGCTTCTTCGCGACGGCGGCGTAGCCTTCGATGTCGGCGATGTCGAGGCCGGGATTGCCGACCGTCTCGATGAAGATCAGGCGTGTTTTTTCGTTGATGGCCGCTTCCGTGGCCGCAAAGTCGTTGAGGGGAACGAAGTTGACCTTGATTCCCTGCTGCGGGAGGATGGCATCGAACTGCGTGAAGGTTCCGCCGTAAAGGTTGTTGGCGGACACGATCTCGTCGCCGAGCTTCGCAATGTTGGTGATGGTGAAGTAGACGGCCGCCGTTCCGCTGGAGAGGGTGAGTGCCGCCGCGCCGCCTTCGAGCGCCGCCAGACGCTTTTCCAGCACATCGTTGGTCGGATTCATCAGCCGGGCGTAGATGTTGCCGGGTTCGCGCAGGGCGAAAAGGTCCGCACCGTGCTGGGAGTTGCGGAAACTGTATGCGGTGGTGCGGTAGACCGGCACCGCCCGCGCCTGGGTGGCCGGGTCCGGAATCTGGCCCGCGTGAAGGGCCAGCGTTTCAAGATGATATTTTTTGTCGCTCATGGAAAAGGTCCCTTTCTTTCTGTTTTTGTGCCGGTTCCGGCCTATTTTTCATCGAAGAGCCAGGTGGAGAGATAGCGTTCACCGGAGTCGGGAAGAAGAGCCACGATCCGTTTGCCGGCGAATTCGGGCTGTTTGCTCAGCTCGAGCGCCGCGAACAAGGCCGCGCCGGAGGAGATGCCGACCAGCAATCCTTCCTTTCTGGCGGCTTCCCGGGCGGTGCGGCCCGCGTTTTCCGCCGAGACGGTGATCACCTTGTCGATCACCGAGGTGTTGAGGACCTTGGGGACGAATCCCGCGCCGATCCCCTGAATTTTGTGCGGTCCGGGTTTCCCGCCGGAAAGCACCGGACTGGCGTCCGGTTCGACCGCAAAGATTTTGACTGCCGGATTGCGTTCCTTCAGGACTTCCCCGACTCCGGTCAGGGTGCCGCCCGTTCCGACGCCGGAGACGAAGGCATCGATCTTTCCATCGGTATCGCGCCAGACTTCCTCGGCGGTGGTAGCCCGGTGGAAGGCCGGGTTTGCCGGGTTCTCAAACTGCTGCGGGATGAACGAGCCGGGGTTGGCGGCGTGGAGTTCGAGCGCTTTCGCAATCGCCCCTTTCATGCCGGCCGCGCCTTCGGTGAGCACCAGTTCGGCGCCGTACGCCAGCAGAAGTTTGCGGCGTTCGATGCTCATGGTTTCCGGCATGGTGAGGATCAGACGGTAGCCCTTGACCGCCGCCACCAGCGCCAGTCCGATTCCGGTATTGCCGCTGGTCGGTTCGATGATCAGCGCGCCGGGTTTGAGAAGACCGTCTTTTTCCGCCGCCTCGATCATGGCCAGCGCAATCCGGTCCTTGACGGAACTGCCCGGGTTGAAATACTCGATTTTGACGAGGACTTCCGCGCCGCCCTGATTCAGTTTGTTGATCCGTACGAGAGGCGTGTTTCCGATTTTTTCCACGATCGTGTTCGCAATGCTGCTCATAATCCATGTTCTCCTTTTTGAGATGATTTTTTATAAAAATCGCTACTATTTTGGTAGTGTTGATGGTATATTATACACCTCTTTTTCCAAATTTCAAGGAGAAAAATAAAAAATCTACAAAAAAAGTATTCTTTCTTCCTTTACCTGTTCCTTTGGGAGGACTTCCCGGAAAAAAGGGAGATTCGGCAGGAGAACTGCCGCGTTCCCAAGGACGGAAAATTATTTCGAAAAACCGGAACTTTCTATTTGACAACCCCTTTTGACGGATTATATTGACTACTATTGTGGTATAGAATAGAATTTCAGGAGATATTCATGAAAATTTCCACCAAAGGACGTTACGGACTGCGGATTCTCCTGGATTTGGCCCGGCATGAGAACGGAAATCCGCGGCTGATCCGCGACATCGCAGAATCCCAGCAGATTTCCGAAAAGTATATCAGCCGTCTGATCATCGATCTGCGGCGCGCCGGAATGGTCCGTTCCATCCGCGGAGCCAAAGGCGGTTTCCGGATTGCGAAAAGTCCCCGGGAACTGACGCTGCTGGACATCGTGGAGGTCATGGAGGGGCCGCTTTCCATCGTGGACTGCGTGCGGGCTCCGGAAAGATGTCCGCGCAACCTCCATTGCGTCACCCGCGAAATCTGGGACAACCTGAATGCGGACATCCGCGAGAGCATGCGCAAGGTGACCTTGCAGGACATCATTGAGAACGACCGGAAACAGCACATCGCCGAAGGCATTCTGGATTACTGCATCTGAACCGGCTCCGGAGTGGAAACGAAAGTCCGGAGCGCCTGCGGACGTCTTTGCCCCGTCCGTTTTTCCGCGGGGGATCAGCGGTTCTTTTTGTGTCCGGCGGGCCGTTTCTGTCTCCGCCGCAGGGCGGCAATCCGTTCCGGGACCTTCAGGGACCCGTCCGGATAAAAGACGCGGTCATCCTGAAAAGCGGTCTGGCACGGCCTCATTCTCCGGTTCATGGCGTCGTGGCCCGCCGTGCAGAAGGCCATGCAGCGTCCGCAGAGCGTGGCTCCGTAGGTGGCTTCGGCGTGTTCGCTGATGCGGATTCCCGCGTCACGCTTGTTCCAGAGGTCGTCATAATGGCCGGCCTTATCCTGGTTTTCCGTCACGGGGACGTCGATTTTCGGATTGAACGGCGCGCCCGTCCACACTTTCGTGCTCAATCCGCGGGACATGTGCGTACAGGCTTTCGGATCGACGTTCGCATACCGGTAGATTTGCCCGCCGAGCTTGCATATATGCGGCGGATTCAGGGTGAGAGCGTGCGCCGGGCAGTTGCGGATGCATTCCATGCACCCGTCGCATACGGCGGATTGATCCAGGAATTTTTCGGCCGGTTTCAGCGGCGCCGTGGTGGGAATCCCGACGAATCTCTGCCGGGAGCCGTATCGAGGGGTCAGTGCGAGGCCGTTCATCCCGAATGCCGCCAGGCCGGCGGCCACGGCGCAATGACGGTAGGAGAGCGGGCCGAAATACGGTTTGGAGGCGCCGTACATGGTTCCCCGCGCCGGCAGCGGCACCGCGGCATATCCTTCCTCCTCCAGGAAGCAGGTTATCCGGTAGATGAGGAAATCCAGTTCGCGGTTCAGATAGGCGTAGCCGAACAGGTTGTAGCTGTAGTTGGACTTGCCCCGGCGCAGGATTTCCAGGGCTCCGTCCGGGATGTGAAGCGACAGCACGACTACGGCCTTGCACCCGGGAAGGCTGTCTTCCGGGCGGAATCCCTCCTCCAAGGCTTCGTTCAGGATTCCGGCGTCCGCCACCCCGAAGAGGGAGGACCCCAGTTCCAGCGCGAATTTCCGCACCCGTTCCGTGAGCTTGAGATCATATTTCATTTTTGCGGCGGCCATGAAATCCTCCTTTTTCCTTTACCGCTTGCGGGTCCAGAAAAGCACCTTGTGCTGAATGAAATCGAAAACGGTCATGATGACGATCACCACGGAAGAGAGGAAAAGGATTCCCCCGATGACCTTTCCGTATTCCGCAAAATCGGCATAATACTGGACGAAAAATCCCATTCCGGCTTTGGCCCCGAACATTTCGGCCACCGTCAGCAGGATGAAGCTGAAAATCAGGCCGGACCCGATGCCGGCGAAAATCTGCGGCATGGCGCCGGGCAGGATCACCTTGAAGATCAGCTTCCGCCCGGAAAGTTCCAGGCAGCGGGCGTTGTCGATCCAGCGCGGTTCGAGAAGGGCGATCCCGTGCAGCGTGTTCATCAGTACCGGCCAGAACACGCCGAGGAAGATGATAGCGGCCGAAGAGAGCCAGAACGACGGCAGGACCGCGATCGCGTAGGGGATCAGCATGGTGGGCGGGACCGGGTTGACGGCCCGGAACAGGGGCATCAGGACCAGCCGGACTTTCGGATGGAGCCCGACGGTCAGCCCCGCGGTGATTCCCGCGAGGATGGCCGCCGTCAGGGAGGGGATCAGCAGCCGCATGGAATAGAGCAGTCCCCGGAACAGTTCTCCGGACGATTGCACCAGTTCCGGCAGGATCACTTTCCAGCCCGGGAAAAGCACCGGGTCCAGAAGCCCGGTGAAGTCGGTGAGCGCGGCATATCCCAGAATGAGCAGCAGGAAAATAGAGGTCGATCCGATGGCCGCCGTCCGCGCATTCCGGATCATCTGCAATTGTTCGAATTCATGTTTGTTCATGGTCAGATTCCCGATCCGTCTTTGCTTTCGGCAAGGTTGAGCTGCGTGCTGACGGCCAGGTCCAGTTCCCGCATCAGCTGTTCGCGGAGAAGAAGGAACGGCCGGCTTCCGATGGAGTTTCCGCGGGAGCGCGGACGGGGCAGCGGGACCGGGATGTCCACGGCGATGTGTCCCGGCCTCACGCCCAGCACAATGACGCGGTTGGCCAGGATCAGCGCCTCGTCGACGTCATGGGTTACGAAGACCACCGTCTTGCGCCGGCCGCCCGACGTCTGCCAGATGTTCAGGAGCATGTCCTGCTGACGGGCGCGGGTGATGGCGTCCAGCGCCCCGAACGGTTCGTCCATGAGGAGCACCGGCGAATTCAGCGCCAGGGCCCGGGCGATGGCTACCCGCTGACGCATTCCGCCCGAAAGTTCGCCGGGGATTTTCCCCCCGCTCCCGGCGAGGCCCACCATGGCAAGATATTCTTCCGCGATTTCGCGACAGTGTTTTTTCGACACTCCCGGACGGCTCTGCTCCAGGGCCAGCACCAGGTTTCCCATGCACGTGATCCACGGAAACAGGCTGTAGTCCTGGAACACGACGGCGCGGTCCAGCCCGGGCGCTTCCACTTTCTTTCCATTGGCGAAGATCTCCCCGGAGGAAGGCAGGATCAGCCCGCTGACCAGGCGCAGAAGCGTGCTTTTCCCGCATCCGGACGGACCGATGACCGCGACGAAGTCATTTTCATCCACGGCGAGGTCGATTTCCGAAAGAACGGTTTCCACCGAATACGCGAATGAAACATGCTCGAGCCGGATGGCATGATTTTCCGGAGAACTCATAAGTTCTGTTCTTTGTACCTCTGTTCAAGTTTTTCCCAGAACGGGGAGGGGGATTCCTTGCGGAGCTGCTGCAGAGCCTCGTAATACAGGGAGGTGTCGATCGCCTTGTCCAGGTCGATTTCCCCCTCCGCATACTGGATTTTCTTCATGAAGTCCCACATGAGCCTGACTCCTTTCCGGTTGGGATCGGCGGAGAGCAGCTGATGGGGTTCCAGAACGAGGTTCCGGGCGAGTTCCTCCGAAAACTTCTGCTGGACAATGTCCGCGCGCACGCCGGATTCCGGGTCTTCGGTGAATTTCTTTTCCGCCAGGAGTTCGGCCTTCAGGAAATTCACCAGTTCGGAGCGTTTCGTCCGGAGGGTCTCCTCGGTGGTCACGATCCGGCAGCAGGGATGGTCCGGGAAAAGATCGTTGCTCCAGAGGGGGATGTCGAGTCCGGCGGCCTTGGCCTGCCCGATGACATTGCTGGCCCCGATTCCAACATCGATTTTTCCGCTTTTCACCGCTTCCATTACATCGACCGGACGTTTGAACTCGACCAGCGTCAAGTCTTTTTTCAGGTCAAGTCCGGCCTCGCGGCAAGCGCCGCGGAACACCACGTCGGAGGTGAAGATGCGGGGCGTCCCGACGGTTTTTCCCTTGAAATCGCGGATCGATTTGTAATAAATACCCTGTCCCTTCCGGACTAGGATCGGGTGGCCGCCGGAGAGATTGCCCCCGATGATCACGAACCTGGCCCCTTTGGCGACATAGGTCAGCGGAGCGCAGGTTCCGAACGAAACCCCGATGTCCAGCTTATTGACGTTCAAGGCGTTCAGGCCGTCGCTCGAACTGGTGAAAAGCACAAAGTCCGTGGGGACCCCGGTCTTCTCGAAATACCCTTCGTTTTTCGCCAGCATGGGCAGCGTGGAACTGCCGCCCTGCTGGTATCCGACCCGCAGGACCTGAGCCTGTTTCTTTTCGACGGCTTCCTTTCTCCCGACGGGTTCCGTTTTTTCCGGGTTCGATGTCTTCTGCCCGGATTTTCCGCATCCGGCCAGCAGCAGAAAAGCGGAAACCAGAAGCGCGGCACGGATCATGGATTTTCCCTGGATTTTCATCATTTTTTCTTCCTTTCCGGCGCTTTGCGCCTGGATATGGTTCTGGGAGCGGGAAAAGTCTTCTCGTCCAGAACCCGTTTGTAGTAAAATTTTGCCGTATAGAGCGCGGCGGCCGGATTGTGCCCGAGCACCCGGTCCTTGACGATGAACGTGACAGCCGGCGCCTTGCTGTGGCGGTTGAAGATCGCATCATGGCCGACGCACAGTCCGATCAGGACGTTCAAATCCGCGCCCCATTCATTCAGAATTCGGGCCTGAAGCGCCGGATTGCAGCACGATTCGTTGCAGCCGGGACAGACCTTCAGTTCTTCCGGGATGCCGATGCGGGTCTTGTCGATCGCGCCGACCTTGCAAATTACGGTTCGGGTGTCGATTCCGGCGGTGCGGACGATTTTCGCATACAGCGATGCCTCGTCCAGAAGTCCGATGCAGCTGGCGATGCCCAGTTTTTTCACGCCCAGTTTCATGGCGAAACGGATCGTTTCCTCCAGCCGGGTCAGGCGTCCGTAATATTCGCCTTCGATTTCCGCGGCGGCGCGGGCGATCCGTCCGTCGATGCCGCTGCCCCGGTAGAGCTTCCGGGTCTCTTCGGCCGCGGCGGCGAATTTTCCGGTCAGACAAAACGGCGGATAGGTTTTATCTCTGCGGTAGCAGTTGCGGATTCCGCATTCGGAACAGCTCGGACCGCCGTCTTTTTCCTTCATGAGTGTCTCCTTTCTTCCAATGCCGCGATTTCCAGACGGGTGATGATGGCTTGTCCGCCGGAAATCGTGAAGTCCGCCCCGCGCGGGGCGGTTTGTTCATGGTTCCAGCATCTCTTTATTCGAGCTTGTTCGTGTCGAGCAGAAGCTGTTCGAAGCCGAGATTCCTGTAGGGATTCCTGATTCCGGCTTCGACAGGATCGACGATCTTGCCGATATCGTTGGTGATCCTCGTCTCGACACGGTCGAACGGGAGGGCGTATTCCGCCCGGGCGAGCAGCACCAGCTGGGAGCGCTTGGTGGACTCGACCTCTGTGGAGAACAGCCAGCCGAGAACAGGCAGGTCCTTCAGGATCGGGAGACCCGCCACGCTGCGGACGACTTCCGCCTTCTGGATGCCGCCGACGGCAAAGTCCTTGCCGCTGTTGCCGACCTGAACCTCCGTATTGAACGTGGAACGGCTCAGGCGGGGGGTTCCGTCGCTGTTCCAGCCGATCAGGGAGACGCTTGCGGTGGAAAGGGCCAGCGTCGTGCTCTTTGCCGTCACCACGGGCGTAATGTTCAGTTCGAACCGGAAGCTGTTATCCGCTTTCGTGATCTGTTTTTTTCCGTTCTGGATGAGGAAATCGCCTCCGGGTCCGGGGATTTTTTCCTTGCCTTCCGGGATCTTGTCGTTCAGGATTTCGCCCGAGATGGTCTTGGACACATCGTCGTAGAAGAGTCCGGAATTGACCTGAACCACGGAATTCGCGCGGTTCTTGGCCAGGAGAATGCCTTGCGTGACGACTTTCGCCTTTCCGCTGGCGCTCAGGAAATCCAGATACTTTGAATTCCATTTCGGATTGAAATTGTAGAAATCCGTCCGGCTGGAACCCGACCCGTTGACGTCTCCGGCAAAGGTGGACGCCCAGTTGTTCCGGTAGCGTCCGCCGGCGGAGAAGAAGTCCGCGCCGTCGTTGTTTTTCCAGCTCTGGAAGTCGACGCCGAGCTTGTCATCGTTTTCCGCATAAACTTCCACGAGGCGGTAGCTGATGCGGACTTCGGGCATCGGTTTGTCATACTGTTCCAGCATTTCCTGAATGTTTTTCCAGGACCAGAACGGACCGGCCCCGACCAGGGCGTTCAGCTGTCCGTCCACCAGGAGCACATCCACTCCGCCGGAGAATTCGACGTCAGTGCCGCTGGCGCCCACGTTCTTGACCATCTCGCGAAGATTGGCCGCGGCGTTCACCCTGGGATAATAGATGAACTTCGGGCGGCCGCTGGAAAAACCGATTCCGGGCTGATCCAGCCGTTCGATGATCTGGTCGATGCTTTCGCCGTTGGTGGTTTTGGAGAAGCGGTAATCTTCGGCCGAAACCAGGAGAATGCCGGTGCCGTCGTTGTATTTGAGCGCCTCCACCTGCACCGGGCTGTCGGCGATCTTCGTTCCCTTCACGACCGCCAGGAGATAGCCGCGCAGGGCGTAAGGCTCCGCGTTTTTCAGCACGTAAGCCTTGGTCAGCACATACGGGTCGGTGTTGTCCCGGATGAAGTGAATCGCTTTGGTGGCGTCCTTGACGTCCAGACGCAGCTGCGTCTGGACGGTGGAGCCGCCGTATCCTTTCGTGTTTTCCGAATTTTCGCTCCGGAGGGTTCCCGGAATCGCCTTGGGGGTCAAGGTGATGTCCTCGGCCGATGCCGGGAATCCGGCGGCCAGCAATGCCGCGGAAGCGGCGACAATATACGCTTTCATGTTATGAAACTCCTTTTGTTCCATCAGTTTTCATCTTCCATGATGACTTCGCGGCTGACCGGAGACGGCGGCAGCAGTTCGGGATGAACCAGATTGGCCTCGGCAGTCACGATGATATAGGTTTTTTCCTTGAGGGTGGTCGTGGTCCCGAAGAGATACTTCAGCACGGGGATTTTCACGAGGAACGGGATTCCGATGGTTTCCTCGGCCTCCGTTTCCCTGACATAGCTGGAAAGCAGCTTTTCCGTCTTGAATCCCAGCGTCAGGCTGCCGGTCGTATAGCTCGAATTTCCCAGCTCGTCCCCGCGGTTGTTGCGTTCCACGACGTCCCGCGTCAGGAGCTGGTATTGAAACACCACTCCTCCGTTGTCCTTCCGGTAGAAAGCCTCATTGGACGGGATATGTCCGATCGAATTGATCTCGCCGGTTTCCGCTCCGAAGCAGATGACCGGGTTGTTGACCACGAAGTCGAATGCGGCTTTTCCGCTGGTGACCACCGAACTGCGGTCATCGTCGTCCTTGACGATGTTCTGGTAGTCCGGCGTCAGCGTGGCGCGGTACGTGCGGTACTGGTTCAGGGAGGGATCCTCATAAAGCGCCGTATTCACGAACGTCAGATTGGTGTTCGCCGCCAGTTTCGCATTCCCCGACTGCTGGAGCAGCCGGATGAAGCTCAGGTCGAACTGGGGCGCCGTGAAGAATCCTCCGTATCCCCAGCTGGTGGAGAAGTTTTTGGCGATGTCCGTGAAAGAGGACACTCCGCTGATCAGCTGCAGGATAGCCTCGTTGGAAAAGACGTCTCCTCCGCTGTAGGCTGCCTCGAAGAGGTTCAGCCCCGGACCGTTCCGCCAGGCAAGGTAATCCACACCGATGTCCCGGAGTTTGCTCTCCCGGACTTCGTAGTAGTTCAAATGCAGATTGACTTGCGGAACCGGCCGGTCAAGAGCCTTCACCCAGGCGAGGATCGCCAACGCGGAAAGTTTATCATCCTTCCAGTAGATGGTATTGGTATCCTTGTTCAGATACGCATACCCTTCGCTGGTCTTGATGGCTCCGTTAATGATCCGCACAATGTCTTCCGCCGCACGGTAGTTCGGCGTGTAGGCGATGCGGGTGATCCCCGTGCCTTCCAGAATCGATCCGTATTTATCCGTTTTGCCGGGACGGTCGATCTTGGCGATCAGGTCGTCCACATACGGCAGGAAATTCTCTCCGGTCGAAACGATCAGGAAGTTCCTCTTCGCGGCCGAATAATTGACCCGTTCCGTTTTCGATTTCGAATGGAACCGTTTTACCGCCGCCTCGATATAGGGACGGATGTCAGCCGCTTTGACATACTTGAGTTCATAAACCTTGCTGGCGAGGCGCAGCTGCGCGTCGTCCTGAAGCAGGCGGATGGTTCGGACTTCCGCCGCGGAGTCCTGGGCGCTCAGCACCCCGGCCGCCGGGAGCCATGCCCCCAGCAGCAGAAACAGTAGTTTTTTCTCTTTCATCATTATCATAATCCTTTGTCTTGAGCGTTATTGGTTGCAGTCGGATGATACGCCGCAACATCGAATCCGAAATTCGATCCGCTCCAGGCAAAGGTGTTTTCTCCGGAAAAGGCTTTGAGGATTTGTTTTCATGATTTTCTTGACGACTCTCCTTTCATTTTTCGGGTTGAAGCTGACATTAAAGAAAATTGAAGCTGATGATCTTCGGACGGCTGTCGATCACTCCCGAAATCACCCGGAACAACGCTTCCTGGTGAATGGGGCTGCCTTCCGTGTTCTTCCGCTCGAAACGGACCTTCCAGAGGGAAACCGTCAGGAGCGGATTTTCCAGACGGAGGCCGAATTCATATGACACCGGTTTGCCGAGGGTTTCGACAATGCTTTTGTAAGCGCCTTCGAATTCCCTTTCTCCGAATTGCTTCCGCAGATCCTCCGGCAATGCTCTGACAAACGCTTTCGCATCCTGGTGGAGAAATGCTTCCAGCAGTTCGCGTCCGTTTTCCTCCGGGCGGATGACCGGAGCGGAAACTTCTTTTTTTGCCGGGGTTTCTTTCTCCGGGATTGCGGCGCATCCGGCGGTAGACATTGCAATCAGGATGCCGATGGCCGTACCGCGGAAAAGGAAAACGCTTCTCTTTTTCATATAATCTACCATTACCATTATTGTTTTTATTAAAAAATCCATAAACGGGTATGAAATAATCATTACTATTTATGTAGTGATTCATATATTATACACGCTTTTCCTTCTTTGTCAAGACCGAATCTTTAAAAATATACTATTTTTGTAGAGTTTTTGATTTTTCAGCAAAAAAAACCATTTTTTTCCCGTTGAAAGTGAATTGCCGGTTGCGAAACTCCCGGACAGGGATTATATTCTCTACTTATAATGTAGACTACCCGTTTAAAAGGCCATCCGCAGCCGGATGAAGCCGGGAGGAAAGAATGAGCGATCTGAAACATATCGTCGAATCCCAGAAGGGGCTTTTCGAAGCCCTCAGGAAAGCGGCCGACGGAGAAATCAAAGTGCCGGAAGTCAAATCCGCCTGCGGAGTCTTCGGGATCCTGATTCAGCGCAATGATATGCTGGCGACAAGGATCCGCATCACCGGAGGCGAACTGGCCGTCGACAAATTGCTGTTCCTCGTCAAGCTCGTGGAAAAAGTCAAACCCGGCTTCGTCCATTTCACCAGCCGCCAGGCCATCCAGGTCCACGATGTCACCCCGGACGCGGCGGCGGAAATTGTGCGGGCCTGTACTGAAAACGGGCT
>MWCA01000127.1 GCA_002069785.1 Lentisphaerae bacterium ADurb.Bin242
GATCGGGGGGCTATATTGTTCAAACAAAGTCGGACTGTCCAAGACAATCGCTGAAAATCCCGTTCTCATATCACCATTTGGCCCGCATCGCCTTGACGGAGCATTTCGCGATTCTCGGATAAAAAGGCATCTTCCCCGTTTCCCGGAGGAGCTGTCCGTACTTGTGGTTGAAGGTGCCCCGCGCGGTGATGAACTGTCCCCAGAATCCGTAATGCCAGCAGACGTTTGTCTGCGGCGGCATCCGGTTGGCCGTCCATTCTTCCGGGAAAAGGGCCAGCCATTTCGGAACCGAGTTCAGCCATGTGCCGGTCCCGATGTTTTCCACTTTGAAATCGTTTTCCGCGACGTCCAGAAGTTTCAGGAAGCATTCGCGGATGTATTCCGGAAAATCGAAGAAGGAATCCGGTGCCTTTGCGTTGGCGATGTGGAAAATCAGCGTATCCGGAAAATCTTTCGAGAGCACGGTGTTATGGCGGAGAAAACCGCACTGGTATCCGTTGAACGTGGAGCGGTCCAGAAAGTCCCGTTCGCAGCGGGTGTCCAGAGAGGGTTTGAAAACCTCGAATGCCTTTGTCTCGAAAGTTCCGGCATCCTTTGGAAAACGACGGAAAAGGCTTTCCGCATCCGCTTCGAGAGCGAGCCATTCCGGGGTGTCGAAATAAGAGTTGACCGGGGTCAGACCTTCCTTGTTGATATCCGTTTTCCGGATGATGTCGACGCGATTGCGGAGAACATTCGAAAATGTCTCCTCCGGATGTTCCGACAGCCACCGGTGAACGAAAAACAATTTCAGCTTCACGATTTCATAGAGATATTCCCGGTGTTCCGCAAGAGTTTTCGCTGGATTCATGATTTTTCCGTATCCTTTCTATTCCGTTTGATATTCCGAACAGGAAGTGAGGCTGCCGTCATGACGGACGCTCCCTTCCGGATGAATTTTTTCATTTCCGTTTCCGGGACGAAGCGGCCTCCAGTAAGCCATGCGACGTGCGTGATGTTTTCGGGGCTGATCCGGGCTTTTTCGAGGTACCCGGCGCCCTCTTCGGAACGGAGAAGAAATTCCGGTCCGGCGATTCCGGCCGCGGCCGACGGCTCGACCTTCACGGATTCATGCCGGTTCAGGAGCCAGAGATATTTATACAGGACGTCATCCTCCAGCGTGAAAGCTCCGCTCAGAAGGTTTTCAATGAACTTTCCGACGAACCCGGAGGAACGCGAAACAGCCAGTCCGTCGGCCTCCGTGGCGTTGGTGAGGCCGATGTCGTAGACGCTGATTTCCGAATGCCGCCCGGTGACCAGTCCGAGGGTCATGCACGGCGATTCCACCGGTTCGGCGATGAAGCAGCGGACGGCGTTCCCGAACAGGATTTTCAATCCGAAGGTGATCCCGCCCGGCGCGCCTCCGACCCCGCACGGCAGATAGACGAAAAGAGGATGTTTCCTATCGATCCCGATGTTCTGCGATTCGAGCTGGGCTTTCAGGCGGAACGCGGCGGTCGCATAGCCGAGGAAAAGATTCACGGAATTCTCGTCGTCGACGAAATAGACCGAATCGTCCGCCGCTGCCGCCTTCCTGGCTTCGGCGACGGCGCTCGTGTAGTCGGAGTCGTGTTCGATCACGGTAACGCCGCGTTTCCGCAGACGCTCCTTCTTCCACGCCTTGGCGTCGCTCGACATGTGAATCCGGCACCCGAAGCCCAGCGCCGCCGAGATCATCCCGATGCTGAATCCCAGGTTTCCGGTGCTTCCCACCGAGACCGTGTATTTCCGGAAGAGTTTCCGGACAGCCGGATCGAGGAGTTTCACATAGTTGTCCGAATATTTCAGGAGGCCCGCGTCCACAGCCCGTTTTTCCGCGAAGTGGAGGACCTCATAGATTCCGCCCCGCGCCTTGATGGACCCGGCGACCGGCAGATCGTTGTCTGCTTTCAGCAGGAAGTTTCCCGGATAATGCAGCGCTTTTTTCAGTTTTCCGGCCGGGAGCAGTTCCGATTCGATCAGCCCGCCCGCAACTCCGAGTTCGGGAAACAGTTCCGCCATCAGCGGAGCGAACCGGTACTGTCTCGCCTGGGCGTCGCGCAAATCATCTATATGGAGCGGGAGTCCGGGCAGGACTTTTTCCGCTTTCTTCACCTTCGGATTGCACCACAAAAAGGGCGTTCCCGCCCGGAGGTTCCGGATCGGTGCCGCATCTTTGATTTCCGGTTTCATAAACACTCCCCTGTTTTCCGCTTTGAAAAGACTTCTTCTTTTTCAGAGATATTTGAAATGGCCGGGAGTAACAATACCCTATCGGAGCGGAGAGGTCAATACGGCATTGAAAAAGAATGTTGAAATTTCTTTCCGGCATGCGCGGTGCAAATCAACGAAGAATCCTGAACGGGACCGTGTCGGTGTTCCGTTCAGGATTCTTGTGCCGCGGGTCCGGAAGAGACCGGAATTTCTTCGCGAAATGACGCACCTTTCTTATTTGAACCATTCCTTCGGAAGGAACTCTTTTTCCGCCGCGAGCATCTGCTCCATACAGGCGCGGGCGTCCGGAATGCTTACGGTGACCATGCTGGCGAGGAACGCCTGCAGAAGAGTCTTGCGGTCGAAGGTGACGGCGGCCTCCACGGCCAGTTCATGCTCGTCGAGCACCCGCTGCATGAAGCCGTAAACCGGGCGCGGGATCGGCCCGAACGGGAGGGGGCGGACACCGTTCATGTCGACAACACACGGAATCTCCACGTAGGCGTCGTCCTGCATATTGGGGACGGCCCCGTTGTTTGCCGTGTTGATGTAGAACTTTTTCAGCTTGCCGGACCACATCGATTCGATGATGTCGCTGGAATGGTCCGGAGTCGTCTCCTTCAGGAAGGTGCCGATGCTCTTTTTTCCGGACGCGATGCTGCGCATGTCTGTCCAGCATTCCTGCATCCATTTTTTCCGTATGGCGATGTCCCACTTCCGGAGGGTCAGCGCGTCTTTTTTGTTGACGCCGTGCCCCTGGAAATACGGGAGGTATTCCTGGGTGTGCCAGATGCACTTGGGAATGAAGCCGACGGCTTCGGCGAGCTGATAGGCGATCCTGTTGGTGAGGGTGATCTTGCCTTCTTCCGAAGCGGCGATGTGTTCCGCCTGGCTCGATTTCCGGAGCTGTTCCCGGATGACCGGAATCAGGTCCCGCCCTTCATAGCTCATTTCAAAGAGCCAGTTGAAGTGGTTGATCCCGCCCGAACGGATTTTGACTTTGCTCCGGAGTCCGTCGGTGATTTCTTCGGGTTTGGAGGCGAGGCCCGCGTCGATGATCAGCGTGTTGTCGAAACGCGGATTGTGGGGGCCGTCGCAGATGGCCATCGATTTGATTTTCGGGAAGTGGCGCATCATCGCGATGCCCATGGCGGCCGTGGGGTTCACCCAGTTGATGACCCAGGCGTCCGGACAGAGCTTCTCCACATCCTTCAGGATTTCGTTCTGGTGCGGGACCTCCCGGAGCGTTCTCATGATGCCGCCCGGACCGACGGTATCGGCGGAACACATGATCATGCCGTTTTTCGTGCTGATGTCGGCGTCCAGGCCCCTCAGTTCCACCCCTTTGTTTGCGAACGCGAGGACGACGAAATCGGCGTTTTTCAGCACTTTTTTCCGGTCCGCGGAGGCTTCGATTTTCAGATTCGCCCTTGTGGCGGCAGCCGCTTTCTTTGCGATGCCCGCGATCCATTTCAGTTTTTCCGCGTCGTAATCGACGAGGGCCAGCGTGCCGTTCGAGAGAGCCTCTTTTGTTGCCATGCTCCAGGCGGTCTGCCTGCCGAAAAAGGCGCTTCCGGCTCCGATGAGAACTACCTTGGGTCCCTTCATTTGTCATTCTCCCTGATTAGGATTAATGTGATTTGATATTATCCGGTTGGCGATTATATTATACTCTGTTTCATAGCTGATGCAAGAAGAATAATGTGAATTATATAGGATATTTGTGAAATGGAACATCTGAAAAAAGGGTATTACCGGCCCTCGCGTTTTCCCTCGGAGAAAATCCCCCTGGGCGCCCGCAGCGTGGGACACTACATCGTGGACAGAAGCTCCCGGGAGACGGCGGCGGCAAAGTATTTCCTCCAGGTGTTCTGGGGAATCGAAGGACGGGGACGCTTCCTGTTCAACGGAAAAGAGATGTTCCTGAACCCGGACGAGATCGCCGTGTATTTTCCGGGGGACGTCCACAATCTGGCCGCCGAAACGGAGCGGTGGGAATACCGCTGGTGGACGATGGACGGTCCGCTGGCGGCGACGATCGCGTCGGAATTCGGAATCTATCGTTCCGGCGTCTATAAGGCGGGAAAGGCGCCCCTTCCGTTGTTCCGGGAACTTACGGAAGCCATCTCGACCAATACACCCGCCAGCGAGCGGAACGCCGGATGTATCGCCTACCGGCTTCTCTGCCGTGCGACGGACAACAATTCCATGAAAGGGGAGGGCGACTCGACCATCCGGGATGCGGTTGAAATGATCAACCGGAACTGGCGAAGCACCCAGTTGAGCGTCGAGGCGGTCGCGGACTCCTTCGGGCTGGACCGAACCGTCTTTTCGAAGCGTTTTCATGCCGAGGTCGGCGTGAGTCCCGTGAAGTATATTGCCGGCATGAGGGTGCAGAATGCGCTTTCCCAGCTCAAATACACACGGGAGAATATTTCCTCGATCGCCCGGAGATGCGGCTGGAACGACGCCAATTATTTTGCAAGGTGCATCCGGAAAGCCGTCGGCTGTTCTCCCGAAGACTTCCGGAAATCATAAAGAAGCGGTTTCCGGCACGCATGCGGGATGAACGGTCCGGTTGGCCCATGATTCAGGAGAGGCGTCTCTTGCTCCACTGGCTCGGACGCACCAGTTCCTCCGGAAGAAGCGGAACTGTCCGGCGCACCTTCCGGAACAGGTCGTCCGGGAGCGGCCCCAGATTCGCCAGACGGATGTTTTCCCGCAGTTGCCCGGGAGTGTCTACTCCGGTCAGCACGCTCGGATTTCCCGGCAGGGAAAAAAGATAGCGCATGCACAGTTCCGCCAGCGGCAGTCCGTACGATTCCAGCGTCCGGCGGTACTCCCGGAATTCCGGGAAGATTTTTTCTTCCGGCAGGAGAAGCATCCCCTGAAGATACACGCTCCGGAGGAAGACCTGTTTTCCGGGCTGTTCCGCAAGAGAGTCGAAACGGTGATCGAGCACGTTGCAGGGAATCTGGAGGAAATCCGCCCCGGCGACTTTTCCGGCGAAGGCGGCGGAATCGAGAGAAACGCCCGCGCCTCCGATGAGTCCTTTCCGGACCAGTCCGTCGAGTTCCGGGAGATGAATGACGTCCTGTTCCCGGTGAAACAATACGGCGTCTATGAAGTCCGTGCGCAGACGCTTCATGGATTCCGCGACGGAATTTTCGATGAAGGAGAGGGGGCTTCCTGAATCGGGCACTCCGGGAATCTTGGTGACGATGCGGAAACGTCCGCCGAGGCCGAGTTCCGCGAGCGCCTGCCCGATCACGCTTTCACTGTCGCCGTAGGAGGGCGCCGTGTCGAGTGCCGTAACGCCGTTTTCAAAGGCCAGTTTCAAGAGTTCCTTCACCGCATCGAACGAAGGTTTTCCGTGCGTGTTGGCGATCCCGTAGTTCAAGCCGAACTGGACGGTTCCCAGCATCAGAGGGGAGAAGGCGGGGCGTTTCATTTGGCCGTGTATCCTCCATCGACGGGAATGACCGTCCCGGTGAGATAGGCGGACGCCTCCGAGGCGAGGAAGACCAGAATTCCCTTGAGGTCGGAATCGTCGGCGAGACGCCCGAGCATTGTATTCGCGCTGTATTGCCGCACGAACGCTTCCGGCTGATGGTTGAAGTAACCGCCCGGACAAATACAGTTCACGCGGATTCCATCCTTTCCAAGCACGCTCGCCGCGAAACGGGTGAAGTTGACCATGCCGCCTTTCTCGTAGAAATAAATGGGGGAGGCCTTCTCATAATCGAACATGTCCGTTCCGGTGTAGTTCCCCGGATTCGGCCCGAGAAGCCCCATGTAAGACCCGATGTTGATGATCGAGCCGCTCTTCTGCTTCTTCATGGTTTCCGCGGCGAGACGGGTCAGGAAAAAGAGACTGGACGCATTGGTGTGCAGGCTCTGGTCGAAGACCTCCATCGGCTGATCCCAGGCGCCGCACGCACAGCGCGTCACGGCGTTGTTGACGAGGATGTCCAGGCGGCCCGTTTCCGCAACGGCGGTTTCAACGGCATGACGCATGGATTCCTCCGAATCGAGGTCCATCCGGAGTGCTTTTGCGCCGCAGCAGTCGGCTGTTTCCTTGAGTTTTTCGATTCCGCGGGAGGCGATATACGTGGTTGCGCCCGCCTCGCAGAGAGCTTCCGTGAGCTGGCGTCCGTAGAGACCGGCGCCTCCGGTCAGGAACGCGGTTTTTCCTTGAAGCGAAAACGATTCGAGAACCTTCATATTTTGACTTCCTTCCCGCCGTTTTTACGGCTTTCGATGCTGCCGATCACCAGGTGCATCAGTTCCTCCGTTTCGGCGAACGGATAGGGACGCTCGCCGGTTCTCAGATACTGCACGAATGCGACCATCTGATTCCGGAAGCTGCCGTAGGAGTCGCCCGAAACAACATGGGTCGATCCTTTGGTCCCGAGGATGGTCAGGGTCGGAGAGTAAGCGGCGTCATCAATATTGGCGATGACGACATCGAACCCTTTTTTGTGCTTGAGATGAACGATGTTCCGTTTTTCGGAACCGGTGTTGACAATGCTCTCGAATCCCGGTCCCGCGATCGGATAAACGGCTTCCAGCGCATGGATGCCGTAGGTTTCCCACTTCTTCGGAATCGCAAACGAGAGGAGGCGCAGATCGCCGAATTCGCGCGTTTTTCCGTTGTGATAGGGTTGGAATTCCTTGCAGTAGCGCATCGGGCTTGAAGAGAGAAGGGACGTGTCCGCGGCGACCGCTTTGCGGAAGAATTCGAGGTCGGCGGCATTGTCGCAGAGCGGCTTGTCGATGAAGAGCGGAACGCCGGCTTCGAGGAAAGGTTCCGCCCGCCGGACATGCTCGCTGCCGATGTCCGTGGCGATGATGACCGCGTCCACAGAACCGAGCATTTCTTCGGGCGAGCCGACGACGTGTTCCACCAGCGAGAGCTTCGCCACGTGTTTGGCGTCGGAGCGTTTGTCGCAGAAAACATGCGTGACTTTTGCACCGGGTATGCCAATCGAGTCGTAGTCTTCCTTGTTGAGATATGCGGGAATGGCGGGGAACGGGCATTCCTCCGTCATGGCCTGCCGGTTGAATTTGTTGAAAATTGCGCTCCAGGAGTAGGGGTGTCCGTTCCCTTCGGTCATGCCGATGATTCCGAGGCGGATGTCGTTTTCATTGCGGACGAGTTTCATTTTCCGGTTCCTTTTTCTGAACTGCATCACAGTATATCCGGGAACCGCTCCGAAAACAAGTGGAGGTCTGATATAATAAAGTCAGTTTCAGGTATAATTTTTTCAGTTTTTTATTAAAAATGCTTGCCGGTAAGGACTTCTCATAGTATATTTTTTCATGAACCCGAAGAAACGAAAGGGATAGCGGATGGAGATTGCGGAGCTTTTCCGGGCAATGGCTTCGGCGCTGGCGCGTCCGTCGGAACTGCCTGTTGTTTTCTTCCGGGAGGACAGTGCGGTGCTGCCGGACAATCCCATTCACCTGCACAATTTCCATGAACTCCGGTTTGTCCTGAACCCGTCGTCCGGCAGGCCCGGCTCCGCTTTCCGGATCGAACGGCTCGATGTGGTCTTCCCGGCGGTATGCCACCACCGGCTTCTTCCCGGGGAAAACGTGAATTCCCATGTTCTCACGATTTCCTCCGATCGTGCGGTCCGTTTTCTCCACAGGACCTCCCTGCGGGGCGATTTTTCTTCCTCCTATCATCCTCTTCTGCTGGAAAAACTCGATTCCATGCACAACACGGGGGCGACCGGTCCCGCCGATGTTCAGGAACTGCGGCTTCTGCTATCCCTTCTGTATCTCCGCGGCGATTCCGTGAACCACGCTCTTGTGAGCAGCACGAAAATCGACCGCATGATCCAGCAGATGCGGGACTATTATTACCGTCACGACCTTGCGATCGGCGAACTTGCCCGCGAAGCCGGATATTCGCCCCGTTTCATCCAGACGGTGTTCCGTAAAGCCGTCGGAACCACGCCGAAGGAATACCTGATCCGGATTCGTCTGGAGGAGGCCGTGAAATTCCTGTCGGAAGACAAATACAGCATCAAGGAAATCGCCTCGCTTTCCGGCTTCCGGTGTCCGCATTATTTCACGAATTCCTTCCGGAAACATTTCGGCTGTTCCCCGACCGCCTTCTGCCGCAGGAATGGGAGCAGCGAATATTCCGGTATCCGGACGAAATAATGGGATTGTGGATTTTGCGGTGGACAGCATCATGCCGTGGAATTCGAAATATCCGCATTCCCGCCCGGGAAATTTTTTTCAAAAAAAACAAATTCTCCTCTTGAAAAAAAACGGGAAACAGATTATAATATTTAACATGTAAAAAAAACAGGTAAAAAATGGGTAAAAGCAGCAAAACAGAACAATTGAAGAAGGATCTTCTGGTAAAGATTCGCACGGGACTGATCATGCCGGGAGAAAGCATTCCGTCTGAGAATCAGCTTTGCAACCAGTATGGGATCACGCGTCCGACCGTAAGGCAGGTGCTTTCGGAACTTTGCCGGATCAACCTGTTGGAAAAACGGCCCGGAATCGGCACCTTCGTCAAGGATCCGAATATGCCGCCCGAGGATTTTTTCAGCGAACTGTACATCGGTTCAGATATTTTTTTCGAGCTTTCGGAATATTATGCGGTGCATGTCGTGCGCGGGATACAGGGCAGTAAATTTGTCCGTAATTGTTATTTTACACCGGTATGCGTGAAAACTCCCAGGGAGTCGCAGATGGAAAGCGCGGATGCTCTGCTGCTTTCCAGTTTTTACCCGAAGATCAGGACCCTGGCATCGAGATTCACCAAACCGGTAGTCATACTGAATCGGGTTGAACCGATGGAAAATGTCGGAATGATTTATGTAGACCATTACAGCGAGGCGAAACGCGGTGTGGATTATCTCATTAAATACGGACACCGGAAAATTGCGCTGATCGGGGATGATTCCTATCAGGATCCGGTCACGCTGTCGCGCTGTCATGGATGGTCGGATGCGTTTGCGGAAAACGGGCTTGAAATTCCCGGTCCGGAATATCGTATTCCATTCAATGAAGTCGGTCAGCACTGTGACGATTCTTTCATGGAACGGCTGAAAAAATTGGATTTCACAGCCATGTTTTTTACGAAAGGCATTACTTTCATCGCCACACATGCCTATTTGAAAAATTATTTCGGAAAAAAATTTTACGACTTCAAAATTCTGATATTCGACGATCTCAGCAAACTCAATATTTTCAATGAGCTTTCCGCTCTTTTCATCAAGCAGCCTCTGGAAGAACAGGGCGCATTGGCCATCGAATATCTTCGACACAAAGTATATGATTCGGCTTATCCGGTCATCCATAAGAAATTGAACTGCACTTTGATTATTCAATAGAAGTTACACCTGAAAAGAAAAGGAGCTGTGAAGATGAAAAAAAGTCCGGTGAACGAGAGAAACGGCTCGGAACAGAGAAAATCCGCATTCACATTGATTGAACTCCTGGTTGTGATTTCGATCATCGCGATTCTGGCGGGGATGCTGCTGCCCGCGCTGAATGCGGCAAAGGAGGCGGGACGTTCGATTGCGTGTGTAGGCAATCAGAAACAGATTTCTCTTGCCCTTCACATGTACACAAGTGACAATAAAGATTACATGGCGGGCGCCGCAATCTGGATGCAGGAAATATTTCCGAATTACATCAAAAAGGCCTCGGGCACCAGTACCGCGGCCCTGCCGTGGATTTCCAGAAAACCCGGAACGGGGGTTCTCCTGTGTCCGTCGATCGATACCAGCGTCCCGTCCGACCTTTCAATTGTGAACCATCACTACGGGACAAGCTATGGCGTCACCAGTTTCTGCGACGGAACGGAAAGCTCCGGGTGGGGAGTTCCCGCAAAACTGGCAAGGAATCAGTTCGGTGCATGGCAGCAGACCGCGAACCAGTATCTTGCCGACCTCACGATCCACCGCCGGGCAAGCACGATACTTCCCAGAAGTGTAGTCATGAATGAGAAATATATCTACAACATTACCGGTTCGGGAACTCTGACGGTCAACGGCATCACCAGCTACGACCGCCAGAATATTGCGCGTCTTTACTGGAATCCCGTGACGACCGAAAACATCAATTACGGACCCGACAAAAGAGTTCACAAGATGAAAAACAATATGATGTTTTTTGACGGTTCCGTGCAGGGAATCAAAGTTGGAATACAGTTTGACGGTTTTGACTGGACATTGAAATAAAAAACAAGGGGAGACCGGTCCATGAAACGCATTCTCACGGTATTTTTTGCTTTGACGTTCGGAATTTTGTGCGCAGATGAAGTCAAACCGGAATCGCTGATTCTGAAAGGAAACGCAAGAGTCGCGGATGGAATTCTGATTCTGGACGGCAAAAATTCATTCGCCCAGTTGCCGGGAACGGAAGAGTTCAACATCGGAAAAGAGGGGCTTTCCTTTGCATGCGCCGTCAGGCTCCGTCAAAATCTGAAAGACCGCAAAACGACTGACTCGTTCGACATGTTTTTCTCAAAGGGAGGAGTCCCGTTCATTTTCGGCCGTTACGGCGGCGATCTCTATACAAATATACGAGACGCGGCGAAAAAGAATGAATTTGCCGCACAGTGCCTTGTCGGGCGTATTCCGGAAGCGGGCGTCTGGACGCATGTGGCCGTGACGTTTGAACATTACGACGACCATGCGCAGGGAGATGTCGGCTATTACACGACCATTTACGTCAACGGCGATCCGGTTGCCCGCACAAAACATCCGGGACTTCAGCCGGTGACGAACCGTGAACTTCTGGAAGTCGGCAAGGGATGGGGCGGAGTATGGTTCCTCGACGGCGACATGACCGAAATCCACGCGGACCGGCGTGTCATGAATGAGTCGGAAATTGCCGAATTGGTGGATTCCAGCCGGTTTGTCAAGGGCAAGCCGACGAAAAAAGTCAATCCGGCGCTGAAAAAATATACGGCGGCATCCCCGGCGGGACGGTGGGCGCTGGAGGTCTTGTCCCGTATTCCAACGGAGCGCGGAACGGCCGTCGCGAGGGACCTTGAGTCCGCCTTCAAGGCGAAGGAGGATACCGTCTTTGTCAATGCATTTGGCGCATCATGCCAGGGAATTGTGCTCCTTGTCCGAAAAGACCTTCTGCTCCTGGTCGATTCCAAAGCGGATGCCGACACCCCGCTTCTGGGGGTTTACGACCGTCTTGCGCAGCGCGCCGTTCTTGAAGACAAATTATTCAACTGGACGGCAAAAGGAATTCAGGGGAAAAAGAAATTGACGATCGACTGTTCCGAGGCGAAATGCACCGCGGTGGATTTTACAAGGGGCGGGTTCATTGTGAAATGGGAGACGGGTTCCCCGGTGAAACTGAAGGCCGAGTCCGTCTTTACGGTTTCGGATTCGAGAATTACGGCAGATCTGAAAATCGACAATCGGTCTCCGGATTTCATTCTCATGAGTGTCGTATTTCCCGAAACGCGTACCGCAAAAGCCGGGAATGACGATGGCATGTTTTATCCCTACCAGTGCGGCGCCGTCGTAAATAATCCGACAAAGAATACTTTCAAATACGGACAAAACGGCCGTTATCCGGGGTCCACGATGACCATGCAGTTTTCGGCATACTTCGGGAACGGACGCGGGGTGTTTCTCGGCTGGGAGGACCCTCTTGGCACGGCGAAGAACTTTCAGTCGGTCGGCAAACGCGGCGGAGTTGAATTTGTCTGGGAACAGGATGTCGCGATTCCTCTGGATAAGGTTTCCGGCGGCAACAGCTATGCCAGTCCGGGCAATGCTGCGTTCGAGGTCTATTCCGGAGAATGGTTCGAGGCATGCATGATTCATAAGAAATGGGCTCTTTCCAAGGCGGTCTGGCGGATCAATGAACTTCCGCGCAGGGATACGCCGGAATGGTTCCGGAACATGACCGTCACGCTGGAAGTGACCGCAACGACAAAGGAGCTTGCGCGGCTGCGGTATAATCAGCTGATGTTTCTCCGCC
>MWCA01000128.1 GCA_002069785.1 Lentisphaerae bacterium ADurb.Bin242
GCTGAGCGACCGCCGCTTCGCCGGTTCGGACACCTGGGCCACCAGTTATGTGCTTTCCCGCGCGGTCCGGAAGCTGGACGGAATCGATCTGGTCCTCTGCGGACGCCAGGCCATCGACGGCGATACGGCCCAGATCGGGCCGGAACTGGCGGCGCAACTGGGCTGGCCCCAGGCGCTCAACGCGGCAGAACTGCGATTCGAAGGCGATTCCCTGCTGGTGAAACGCCTGCTCGACGACGGTTACGACCGTTGCCGGGTCCGTCTTCCCGCCGTCGTGAGCGTGGTCCGGGAACTGAACACGCCCCGGGTTCCGACGCTGAAAGGATACCTCCGGGCGGTCATGGCCGAAGTGACCGGCTGGGATGTCTTCGCGCTGGAGTGCGACGACGCCCGCCTCGGGCTGAAAGGCTCGCCGACCCGCGTCGTTTCCACCGCACCGCCTCCGCCGCGTTCCGGAATACGGAAACACCTGAACCCCGATCAACTGAACGAACTGCTGAAGGAACTGGAACATGCCCCGAATTCATGAAAACGACAAATTGTTCTGGCGGGGAATCTGGGTTCTGGCGGAGAGCGCCGGAAACCGTCTTCATCCGGTGACGCTTGAACTGCTGAGCCGGGCGCGCCGGCTGTCGGCCGGTCTGCACCCGGTGGAAGCGGTGGCTTTCTCCGACGTCCCGGAATCGGAATATCCGCTTCTTGCCCGCTTCGGAGCCGAAACCATCCGCGTGATCCCCGTCGCCGCACCCGGACTTTTCCGCGAGGAGGAACGGGCCGAAGCGCTGACCCGCCTGATCGGGAAATACCGTCCGGCGATCCTCCTGGCCGGAGCCACGATTCAGGGACGTTCGCTTCTGCCCCGGACGGCGGCGCTGGTCGACTGCGGACTCACCGCCGACTGCACCGGCCTGGAGATCGAACCGGCAAGCGGAGCCCTGCTCCAGACGCGTCCGGCGTTCGGCGGCAACCTGATGGCGACCATCCGTTCGGACTCCTTCATGCCGCAGATGGCGACGGTCCGCCCGGGCGTGATGAAGGCGGACCCGCTGGAAAATCCGGTCCCCCCGCGCATTCTCCGGGAAGCGCCGCTCCCGCCGCCGGAATCCGGCTCGTGGAAGGAAGTCGTCGAACTGCTGCGCGACTCCCGCGACGCGCACGATTTCTCCTCCGCCGAACTGATCATCGCCGGAGGCCGGGGCATGGGCGGCCCCGCCGGTTTCGACCTTCTGCGCAAACTTGCCGACGCCACCGGAGGAATGGTCGGGGCCACCCGCGCCGCCGTCGATGCCGGCTGGGTCCCCTACGGAATGCAGATCGGCCAGACCGGACGCACCGTCCAGCCGAAAATCTATCTGGCCTGCGGGATTTCCGGACAGATCCAGCACCGGGTCGGCATGCAGTCCAGTGGCCGGATCATCGCCGTCAACCGCGACCCGGACGCCCCGATCATGGAACTGGCCGACGTAACGGTCGTCGGCGACGTTTTCACTGTGATTCCACAACTGCTCAACCTATTGCAAACACGAGGCAGAACATGAGTTTTCCGAACATCAAAATCATCGGCGAACGTCTCAATCCCGGATTCAAAAGCACCAACGAGATGTTCGCCCGCCGCGACATCCCGGGGCTGGCGAAGCTGGCCGCCGAACAGACGGCGAAAGGTGCGTCGTACCTGAACATCAACGTCGGCGACCTGGCCGAGTCCGAACCGGAGTTTCTCGCCGGACTGATCAAAGCCGTGCAGAAGGCCGCTTCGACGCCCCTCTCCTTCGACTATCCGAACGTTCCCGTCCAGGAGATGTGCCTGGGAATTTACGACGAACGGCTCGGCGGCGGCAAACCGTTCATCAACTCGATCGGCGAACTCCGCTGGGAAATGACCGAACTGCTCCGCATCCGTCCCTGCCGCGTCATCCTGATGGCCTCCGAACGGAATGAAAACGGGCGGAAGGTCGCCAACCGGACCGCGGAAGAAGTCTACGAGACCGCACGCCGCATGGCCGAACGCCTGCTCGACGGCGGATACGGCCTGACAAAAGACGATCTCTACATCGACGTCTCCGTCGGCCCGATCGCGGCGGACACCGAGGGGCTGACCCGGATGGCGGTGCAGGCGATCCGGCGCATCGGAGCCTGCCCGTTCCTGCGCGGCGTCCACATGTCGGTGGGCCTGACCAACCTCAGCATCATGCTCCCGGCAAAAACCTCCGACGGACAGCCCTTCAAGGAGCTCCTCGAGTCGGCCTTCCTGACCAACACCGTCCCTTACGGCCTCGACACCGTGCTGGGCACCGCCGGGCGCAACTACCGGCATCTGCCGCCCGACCATCCCGTTCTCGTCGGCTTCAACGAAGCGCTGGAACTCTCCGACGTCGACGCCCTTCTCCGGATCCAGCAGCTTTACATGGTGCCGTGATGAAACGGATTCAGGCCGACACCTATTTCGACGGCGCACGTCTCCATCGGGACGGCCCGTTCCTGCTGGAAATCGAAAACGGCGTCTGCACCGCCGTCCGGAAGGAAACCGCTCCGGGAAACGTCCGGCGCGGAAAACTCCTGATGCCCCGTCCGGTCGAAGCCCACGCCCATCTTTTTCTCGACGGCGATGAGCTGGATCAGGAACGCCGCGCCGCGTATCTCAAGCGTCCGAGGGAAGAACTCCTGGAATGCGCCCGTTCCAGCCTGAAACGCTGCCGCGATGCCGGAATCGGCGTCATCCGCGACGCGGGCGACGTGTATGGCATCAATCTTCAGGTGCGCGATGAATCGGCCCGCGAAGGCGGCCCCCGCATTCTCGCCGCCGGACACGGGCTCCGCCGCGAAGGCCGTTACGGTTCGTTTCTGGCCCGTCCGTTCGATCCGGCGACCGGGCAGACGCCCGACAGTGTGCTCGCGCCCGGTTCCGACCTGGTGAAAATCGTCCTGACCGGAATCATCGACTTCAAAAACGGAACCGTGAAAGGAGAGCCGCAGTTCTCCCTGGCGGATACGGCCGCCATCGTTTCCACCGCCCATGCCCGCGGACGCAAAACCCTTGCGCATTGCAGCGGTGCGGAAGGTCTCCGGATCGCCGTCGCCGCAGGGATCGATACCGTCGAACACGGCTTCTTCATGGAGCCGCACCTGCTCGGAATCATGGCGGAAAAACAGATTGCCTGGACCCCGACCCTGATCCCGGTGCAATTCCACTGCGAACACCCGGAATGCTGCGGCTGGGACCGGGACACCGTGGACAGCCTCCAACGGATTCTGGACCATCACCGGAAATGCCTGCTTCAAGCGGAAGCGCTGGGAATCCCGATCCTGACCGGCTCCGACGCCGGAAGCTGCGGCGTGCCGCACGCCGCCGGATTGTGGGCGGAAATGGAGCTGCTAAGGCAGACGGGACTGCGCGAGGAAACCATCCTCTGCGGAGCCGTCTACGAACCCCGCCGCATTTTCGGCCTCCCTCCCGCCCGCATCGCCGTCGGCGAATCCGCGGACTGGATCCTGATCCGCGGCGACCGTTTCGAGCCGGAAGGCTTTGAATTCATCTTCCAGGACCCGGCAGCGTCCGCGGTCCGGCATTCCCGGCCGTGAACTCAGGCGAAAGTGACGTATCCATTGGCGTCGTAGCGGAAATGAATCTGGCGGGCTTCGCCGGCGGACAGGTCGGCGGCAATGCACAAGGCATTGCTGAGGTAGCCGGCATAAGCGTCCTGTTCCGGCCGGTAGGAAGCGTCCTTCATCATCTTCAGGAGCTCATACGGATGGGAATCGACTCCCTTGTGCGGCGAGGATATTTTCGGAAGCTTTATGACTTCCACCCGGTTCGCGAGATTATCGTACAGACGTATTTCCGGATCGGAAAAGTTTCCCCAGATTCTTCCCCGGACGCCGACCGCATGGAAATTGCGCCCGGAACGTTCGCCGGAGCAGTTCAGGGACAGCATGAAATTGGCGACCGCGCCGTTGGAATAGAGGACGGACACCCCCTGATTGTCGAAGACGTCCTTGTCGACGTTGTAAATGCACTCTCCGCTGCCTTCGCGCAGAAACTTGTGAAGGATTGCGTCGCCGGCCTTGGGATCGAACCGGGGATTGCTGTAATAATTGCAGGAGTCCTTGAGCTTGCAGTCCGCACACCTTTCGGGCAGCATCGGATTCGGACGGAATACCAGCCTGCCCCCGTAGGAGTTCACCGAGACGGGGCGTGCGTTTGTCATCCAGTTCAGGATGTCCATGTCGTGGCTTGATTTTTCCATCATGGTCCCTCCGGAAGTCCGGGAGAAACGGCGCCAGAGGCCGCGCGAAAGGATGGAGGAGACCCCGTAGGAGGCAAGCTCGTCGGCCTGAACCGTGACCAGCCGTCCGATGCGCCCGCCGGAAATGAGATCGTAAATGGTCCTGTAGAACGGGGTCGAGCGGAGCACGAAACCGACGATCAGCCGCGCGTTGTGCTCCCGCACGGCGTCCAGGATGTATTCCGAGTCTCCCATGCTGGTGGTCAGGGGTTTTTCCAGCGCGATGGGGATATTCCTCCGGATGAAGGCGACGGCCGGTTCGTGGTGAAGGTAGTTCGGGGTGCTGATGACGACGCCGTCGAGATCCGTTTCCTTTTCATGGAGTTCGCGCCAGTCCGAATAGCGGCGCAGGGCGGAGGTGTCGAGATGGCTCACCTGGAGCATCCGGTCGCTGTTTTCCGTGCACGGATCGGCGATCGCGACGACTTGAATCTCGTCGAACAGGGCGAAGTCCCGGGCGTAGGTGGTGCTGCGCCCTCCGTTTCCGATAATCCCGACTTTAAACTTTTTCTTCATGTTCAGAATCCTTTTTTATTGTTTTCCCGGTTTTCCCGGGAATGAATCCGTCGTTATTTCCATCTCTGCGGACAGTGCGGAAGCATTTCGCCCTTCCGCTTCACCGGCGGCAAAAAGAAGAAGGCTTGCCGGAATTTTTCCGGAGGAGGAAATTTTTTTCTCATGGGAACTTCTTTTCTGAAAGGTTGCGATTGCACGGCCGTATATTCCGCAAGGCGGGAAAGGAAAAATCAATTCACGGGTTTGTCATTTTCGGTCTTGCCGGGGTTATGAATTGAGTTCAGTTGACTTCGTTTCCGAAGCGTCCGCCGGTCCACTTCCTCGTCCGGGTGGCCGCCGACGCGCATTCCCCGAGGGTCAGATAGGGATTCAATGCGCTGAAAACCTTTACGGAGGAGACGCTTCCATCCCCGTAAAGAATGTTGACCGTGCTCTTCTTATGACGGTAGGCGTCCGGCATGGAAAGACTGTCGTTCGTGCTGTATTTTTCATACAGCTGCCACGAACCGTAGCTGCCGACGGCATTTTTGCAATCCATGATGACATACATCCCGGTGATATATTTCAATTCGGCAAGCCGCGCAGTGGGATAAGTTCCCGGCACGCCCGAAACAAGATGCTGGTTGCCGCCGAGAATCCGGTAGTTGTAGCCGTATCCGCTGTAGTTGTAAACTTGTCCCTTGTAAAACTGGGAATGAAGGGTGCCCGCGCTGGAATCGTTGAGATTCACGATGCTGTCGAGCGCGGGATCGAGAAAGGATTTCTCCCTGATATATTTCAGGGAACAGAGGGAACCGGCCCAGCCGTATTCCGAGCCGACCCGGAGGCCATACGGGATGAAATAATCCTTGTAATCGTCCACATAACAGTTCATCGCCACCCCCTGCTGCTTCAGGTTGTTGACGCACTGGATGGATTTTGCATGCTCCCGGACCTTGTTCAGGGCGGGAAGCAGGAGTCCTGCCAGGATTGCAATGATGGCAATCACGATGAGGAGTTCTATCAAAGTAAAAACGGGATTTCTTCTCATGGTTTCATCCGCCTTTCTGTCGGGTTGTTTTGTGTTCATCGATCGCGGTCCGAGCTCGGCATGACCTCGTTTTCCACCGTGCCGGCTTTCACGTCGTCGATCTCGATATACCCTTTCGACGCGCCTTGCTGGAGCAGCAGGGTCTTATGCGGCGAGTCCGGCGATTCGATCACCCCGGAAAAGGTCTGCCACTGGTCCGGGCGCACTTTTTTCCGGAGCGCCGGGGAGTCGTAGTTTTTTCCTCCGCAGTTGAGCTTCACGCAGATCATTCCCGTGCCGCGGGCCTTGAGAGAAACAAACAGTTTCTTTGAATCCTTCCCTTTCAGTTGCAGGGTCTGCTTGACAGACACATACCGTCCCTCGAGGCGGAGGAAGCGGTTCCCGTCCGGAGCTTCTTTTTCGACCAGTTCGGCTTCCGGGGTTTCCTGGTTTTTGCCGACGGGATGCAGAAACCAGCCGGAGGGGAAGAGCGGCGACTTGACCTTCCACAGGTTGTCCGGATTCTGTTCTTTTGTGATCGGGGCAGCCGTTTCAAAAGAGCCGTTCTGGAGAGTCTGAACGTTTTTTCCGAAAACGACGGGACGGTGATGATCCCGGTCATGGCTGTCCCCGAACGCCCAGGAGCTGAAAACCTCCTTGTCCGAATCGGTGAGGGCTGTCCGGCCGATGTTGATCTTCCAGATGTCGCCGTCCCGGATGCCGCCTGCCAGTTCGGGCGCGGACAGCCGGGCTTCGAGAATCCAGCGGTCCGGGAGGTCTCTGACCTTGTATTGGAGCCCGATTTCCGCATTCTGATTGCGCGTGAACAGCTGACCGTCCGTGCCGGCGGAGGTCAATGCCTGATAGGAGAAAGAATTGCGGGTGATCGAAAGATGAATGTATTTTCCATTCAGGGACGGGGGCGTGACGAAGATCTCGAAGTGGCTTCCCTGGAACGCGTCGTCTCCATTGGCTTTTGCCTTGTCGCTTGTCTTCCGGTGCTTCGCCTTCATCGCGACACAGCCGAAATAAATATTTTTGTCGTCGTACACGATGGAGGCGGTGGTCTGCGGGTCGGCGTTGACCGGGGTCAGCCCGCGCGAGGAGCCGTATTCGTGGAAATCCGAAACCTTTTCGGCGTTTTCCCAATCCTTTTCATCGAGGACTCCATCCAGTTGAATGATGCCGGCGGCTCGCTTCGCGTTGTATGCGTTTTTCATGTTGAAGTTGTGGATGGACGAATCGGACCAGTTCGTCTTGAAATACTCCATGTCCAGCCGCACGCGCTTGAGGCGCAGGGGATCGTCCGACACCGCCTTTTCCGCCTGGGCGAGGAGCGCCTCGGCCTTTTCGGCAAGTCCGGGCGTTTCGTAGGCCTGCGCGATTCCCACGCTGTTCGTGGCGTACCCCATGTGGACTCCCAGCTTCCGGAATGCGTCTTTCAGCAGTTCCCGGTAAGGCTTCATGTATTTCCAGGCCGCGCCGTAATACAGGCTGGAGGCCTTTTCATAGACTTCGGAAAAATCGTCGTCGATGTTCCAGGAAAAATGGCCCGTGAGCCAGTAAAGCTGCCAGAGGGAAGGCCAAAGGTTTTTGAGGTGATAGTAATGCCGGCGGCCGTATTCGGTCGATTTGTAGTCGAAATCGGGGGCGGAGCCTTCCAGCATGTATCCGTAATGTCCTTTTTTGAAGTAGAACTTCAGGTCCTTGATCCAGGCCTCCTCGACCGGCAGATACGTGGAGCGTCCCGGCATCGAAGAGATGTATTCCCACGTGACGAGCGGCAGTCCGGTGCCGTACCATTCGGTGAACATCGGCATCCGTGTGACGTTGTTCGGACAGGCGGGGTCGTTCAGCGTATGCGCATAGCAGCGGCCGTGCGGACACTGGATGCCCACCATTCCGGGGCGGATGACCGGTTTCACCCCCTTGGGCGGGAGACGGAAGCTCTGATAGAGAAACACATGGAATTTCCGGTTGGGATATTCCGGGTCGAGGACCGCTTTCATCCATTCGTTCACCAGAAGCCACCAGCGGGTCGCGTGCCGGCCGGAACGGTCTCCGTTCACCTCCTCCGGGGGATCGAGTTTTTGGCAGTTTTTGCATTCGCACCAGCGGCGGTGGTCGTCGTTGAGCGGCTTTGCGTAGACGTCATCGTGACCGTAGGAGGCGACCTTGCTTACCAGGGTGTCCGTCATCCGTTTGACGACATCCGGGTTGGAGGTGCACGGCTGCGCGACATCGATGAGCCCTTTCTTTCCCTGGTAGACCCCATAGTATTCCGGATGGGCGTCGAAAAGTTTCTGGAAAACGGCTCTGTTCCAGGTTCCTCCGTTCATGAGATACGTGAAGTATCCGCCCTCCGAGCCGATCGAAGCGCGGCTTTTCCGGATGAAAAAGTCGGGGTCCTTCCCGTATTGCCGGTTGGAGAACTGCATCTGCATGCCGTTTCTCAGCAGCCAGTCGAAGGTTTCCGGAGCCCAGCCGGGGGAACCGCCAAGAAGGACGGTGCGGGAGCCGAACACCGGACTTTTTTCGATCAGCATGTCCGGAACGGAGAAGGAGGAATTCTTCGGACAATGCTCGCCGATTTCGCCCGGCTGGAACCAGTAGACGCCTCCGCATTCGCGCAGAATATGGTAGACGCCGTAGAGCAGCCCGCGCGGATGCTTTGCAGTAATGAAGACGCCCTTGGCATTCGCTTCGACGGCATAGCCGTCTTCCCTGATCCCGGAGGCCGTTTTTTTCAAGGCCTCGGAGAACGGCATGTCCTTCGATCCGAGCGGCCCGATGTAGATTCCGGGCATTCCCGGCGGCGGCTTGGACACGATCCGAAGGGAAGCCGAAGTGATTTTCCGGATATACAAGGCCAGCTCGTCCGCCGCATATTTTTCGACCGGAGTCGGATTTTCCGGAATGACGATGCACGCTTCCGGCTTCGCATCCTTCACGATTTTGACCTCTCCGGCATCCGCGGACAACACACGCGTCAGGACCAGCATCCCAAACGCAAGGATGAAAAGAATTGTTTTTGCGTTCATGAGAAACTCCTTTATGGTTGCCTTTTTCATATAATAATGTATTTTTTGCTTGATTCAAGAAAAAGAGCATGGTATATTTTCGACAAAGAATTGTATATCCTGTCTTTTCGAAAAGGCTGAACACAGTATGAAACCGACTTACTTCGATTGGGGGCTCTCCGCCGAACACCCTTGCGTCGTCCGGGTGCATGAATACAGGAAGGGATATATGCTCCGATCCCTTGACCTTGACTTTCACCGATCCATCCATCTCAATATTGTCATCCAGGGCGACCTGGAGGGGGAAATCGACGGCACGCATTACAGCCTGGAAGAGAGGGAGGCCTTTCTGACGGCTCCGTGGGAACCGCACAGGGCCGCCGGCAGTCACCTGGGCGGCCTCGTATGCATGATCGCGATCAGCCTGGACGATCTCCTGAAAGTTCTTCTGGACAAAGGGGAAAGGCTGACCTCCGTTCTGATGCTCGCCCCGGATATGCGGCTCGGGCTCCTCCGTAAAAAAGGGCTCATGCGTCTTGCCGGAAAATGCGGAAAAAGCATCCTCGAATACGGAACAGACGACACGCTCCGTTCCTGGCAGGCGATCATCAATTTTTTCATGGAGCTTGTCTCCGCCATAAAGGAGGAGGACATTCCGGACATGCCGCAAAGCGATTACATCCGGCTGCGTCCCGCATTGCAGCTGATCCATTCCGGACACGGAAAAATGATCGCGGTTTCCGAGGCCGCCGCCGTATGCGATCTGGGAGTAAGCCGCTTCCGGGCGATTTTCCGGAAGGTTTTCCGGAGGCCGTTCGCCTCGTACGAACTCCAATACCGCTTGAACGCCGCGGCCGACGACCTCAGGGAAGGACGTCTCACCGTCAAAAACGCGGCTTCTGAATGGGGATTTTTCGATTCCAGCCACTTCTCCCGGCTTTTCAAGGCCAAGTTCGGCGTTTCCCCGGGCAAATACCGCAGGAAAGACCCCGGAAGCCCGGGACGGCTGTTGAAGTCATGAGAGGCGCGAAAAATGTCTCCTTCCGGGAAGGAGTCTTCCTTCTGCCGGAGACCTCTTCGCGAGTGCCCTGGTCCGGGCGCAGACCGAAGGCTTCCCCTGCCTCATCGCAGAGCCACCGCAAGCGGACATTGCGACAGGAGGCGATCCGAAGCCGCCGACGTTTCAGACATGCGCCTTTGAAACATCCGCTGAAAGGCGCACGATACTCCAAAACGACAGAAGCGGATGCAAATCCAAACCCGGCGCTATTGATTTCCTGCGTTTCCGGTGTATGGTTTCCGGATGAGTTTTTTCGGTGGAACGAAAGATATTTTACTCGTCTCGATCCGGAAATCAGACCCGCGGCGGAGCGTTTTTCCCGCGGATTCCGGACGACCTGTGCAACCCATTATCCTGGAGATCGTTTGTATGAGAATCGAATTGGAAAAACTGACCTGGAACAGTCCGGAGGCGGTCGGCCTCAAACGGGAGGCGGCGCGCTCTCCTCTTTTTCATTTTGCTTCCGAAAATGAAGCCAGGAAGTCGGCCGGGACGTTCGGCCGCGGCAAGTTCTCCCTCTCCCTCGACGGCGACTGGGATTTCCTTTACTTCGAGGACCCGCTGTCCGTGCCGGACGACCTCGCCTCGGACAAACTCCCATGGAAAAAAATCACCGTTCCGGGATGCTGGGACATGCAAGGATACGACTATCCTCACTACACCAACTCGGCCATGCCCTGGAAGGAGACCCCGCCCGCCACGCCGAAACGCAATCCGACCGGCGTCTACCGCACCTTTTTCCGGATTCCGTCCGACTGGAAGGGACGCCGCGTTCTGCTCCGTTTCGACGGCGCGGAAAGCGTTCTCTACGCCCTCGTGAACGGAGTTCCCGCCGGATTCACGAAGGACTCCCGCGGCGCAACGGAATTCGATGTCACGAAATTCCTGAAAGCCGGTAAAAATGAACTCGCGGTCATCGTCGTCAAGTGGTCGGATTCTTCCTATCTCGAGGACCAGGACGAATGGTGGCACGCGGGGCTCGTCCGGAGCGTTCAGTTGCTCTCCGAACCCGCCTGTGCGGTCACCGATTTCTTTGCGAAGGCCACGCTTGAAAACGAGTGGAAGGACGGCGTTCTGGAGCTTGAAGCCGTGTTCCGCTTTGCCGAAAGGCCGGACGATTTCTCCCGGTACACGTTCAGAGTCCGCCTTTACGATGCGGAAGGCCGGGTGGTCCGCGCCGGTTCGCGGGACTGCCCGTTCGTTCATTCGAAGCGCCGTACGCTGCCGAAGGACCCCGCAAGGGGCGCGGCGGACGCCTCGTTCCGGATTCCGTCCGTCCGCCCCTGGAACGCCGAGGACCCGTATCTTTACACCCTGACCGTGACCCTGGTCCGGGACGGGATGGAGCTGGATTCGGCCGCCGCGCGCATCGGCTTCCGCTCGGTGGAAATCCGGAACCGCCGCATGCTGATCAACGGACAACCGGTACTGATCTGCGGCGTCAACCGGCACGAGCACAGCGATACCCGCGGGCGTTCGCTCACGATCGGGGACATGCGGAAAGATGTCGAGACGATGAAGCGTTTCAACGTGAACGCGGTCCGGTGCAGCCATTATCCTCCGGCCGCCGAGTTCTTCGACCTCTGCGACGAATACGGCCTCTACGTGCTCGACGAAGCGAACCTGGAGTGTCACGCCTACTATTTCGACCTCGCCTACAATCCCGCGTGGGCCGCCGCCTTCACGGACCGCGCGCAGCGCATGGTGCTGCGGGACAAGAACCACGCCTGTATTTTCGGGTGGTCCCTCGGCAACGAATCCGGAAACGGCCCGAACCACGCCGCGATGGCCGGATGGATCCGTTCGTTCGACGACAGCCGCATCCTTCACCATGAACCCTCCACGATCGGCTGGGTCCCGAACGCAAACCGCGAGCTGAGCGACTTCATCAGCCCGATGTATCCGCCCGCGGGCGCGATCGTGCGCTGGGCGGAAAACCTCACGGACGATCCGCGCCCCATGATCCTCTGCGAATATTCCCACGCGATGGGCAACAGCAACGGCAGCCTCGCCGACTACTTCGCCGCATTCGAAAAATACCCGTGTCTTCAGGGCGGCTTCCTCTGGGAATGGATCGATCACGGCATCCTCGGCAAGGACGGGAAGACCTGGTGCTACGGCGGCGATTTCGGCGACGAACCGAACGACCGGAATTATGTCGCGGACGGCATCGTCTGGCCCGACC
>MWCA01000129.1 GCA_002069785.1 Lentisphaerae bacterium ADurb.Bin242
ATCCTGTCGCGCAGCCGTCACAAGGCCGTCCGCCGCCTGCGGGAATGGTTTGAGACGAAAGTCATTCCCGCGGTCGCATTCCCGGCTTTCAGTCTGGTCGGCGTGACGGTGCTGATTCCGTTCCGCGAGGTGGAGGCAAAATGATCGACAAAGAAGAAATCATCCGCGCGTTGAAGCTGTGGTTTCTGCCGGGCGATGTCTTCGAAATCCGCGTTTTGAAAGCCGTTGCGCCGGGATATCTGAAACCGCATACGGAATCGGGTTATTTCGATTACGACAATATCCCGGCCGCGGCGGAAGCGCTTGGAAAGCTTCGCGCCTATGCCGGAGCGTATGTCACCGTCAATCCCGTGTCGCCCGATCTGCTGGCGAGAGCCTGCAACCGGCTCTGTCCGGCGGAATCGGAATCGACCACCGCCGATTCGGACATTGTTTGCCGGCGCTGGCTTCTCATCGATTGTGATGCCGTGCGGAAAGCAAAGATTTCCAGCACCGGCGCCGAGCATGAGGCGGCATTGGACAAGGCATGTGAAATCCGCGACGGACTGTCATCCCTCGGCTGGCCGCTTCCCGTGATGCTGGATTCCGGCAACGGTGCTCAGATGACCTACCGCGTCGACCTTCCGGCGGATGACGGCGGACTCGTCCAGCGTGTGCTGGGCGAGATTGCAAAGGCATCCTCGGACACGGTCAAGGTGGATTTGACCGTGTACAATCCGGCCCGTATCTGGCGCATTCCCGGCACCATGAACCGCAAGGGAGACAACATTCCCGTGCGGCCGCACCGCATGGCGCGGATTCTCGAAGTCCCGGACAAAATCGTTCCCGTGACGGAGGAACAGCTTTTAAGTCTCGTCGGCGCAATGGATACGCCGTCCGTACAACAAGAGCAGATAACGCCGGCATACATGGAATCGTCGGGATTCAGCATCGACGAGTGGATTGCAAAGTACGCGCCGGACGCGGGGCCGCCGCGTTCCTACAAAGGCGGCCGCAAATGGATTTTCAATGTCTGCCCGTTCAATCCGGATCACGACAACAAATCCGCGGCGCTGACCGAAACGCCAGAGGGGGCAATCGGATTCCGCTGTCTGCACGACCATTGCGCCGGGAACGACTGGCGCAAATTCCGCGTCATGCGCGAACCGGGATGCTATGACCGCAAAGAAGATGAAAATCTTCCTTCGGTGGATATCGGCGGCATTATGAACCAGTTTGGCAAGCCGAAAGCGCAGTCTTTGCAAACGGATGCCGCCGACACGCCCAAGGAAATGAAAGCGGAGATCCCGTTTCCGGAAGAACTTTTCAACGTTCCCGGCTTTATTTCCGATGTGATGGCGTTCGACCTCGGCACCGCTCCGTGTCCGAATCCAGCGTTGGCATTTGCCGGCGCTTTGGCATTGCAGGCTCATCTCGCCGCAAGAAAAATTGAAGCGCCGGGCGGCGCACGGACGAATCCGTATATCATCATGCTGGCAAAATCCGGTTATGGGAAAGACCACCCGCGCAAAATCAACAAGGTCATTTTGCAGGCGGTCGGGCTCGGAAAGGAAGTCATCGAAAATGTGGGCAGCGGCCAAGGGTTGGAAGACCGGCTTCTGGCTTCTCCGGCAATTTTGTGGCAGTCGGATGAATTTTATGCCGTGCTGCAGGAAGTTGCAAACGACAAAACTGGACAGAAAGAAACACTTATGAAAAATCTGCTTTCCTATTTCACCTCGGCGGCAATGTCCATGGAAACCCGTGCGAAGTCGGGACGCGATCCGGCGACGATTCAATGTCCCAACCTCACGCTCCTCGCCTGCTGCACGCCGGGAGGATTCTTCGATTCGCTGAACGACCCGCTGCTTCGGCACGGCATGTACAGCCGCATGAATCTTTTTCATGCTTCCGTCCGAGCCGATCCGGTTCTGCCCGGAGATTTCACCCGTGTGCCTGAACATATCAAACGCAGGGCGAAACTATGGGCGGACTACCGGCCGCACGGCAGCGGGAACATGGATATTCAGGCGCGGATGCTTTCCGTGTCTCCCGCCGTAAAAGAGGTCATGTCAGAAATCCTGAAAAACATTCAAGCGGAATACAAACGCATTGACCGCGATGACGGCGACGATTGGAAACTGGCCGTTTGGACACGCGCATTTGAGGGCGTCATCCGATACGCCCTCATCTATTCGTGTTCCATAGCCGACACTCCCGAAAGCGTCGAATTCACAGTCGACGCGCTCCGCTGGGCGGAAAAACTCGTCCGCTGGGAGGCGGCGAACAAAATCGCCATGACCGAGAAGCATTACTACCAGTCCGACTTCGAACGGGCTTCGGAATATGTGATCGACATTCTGACGGTGTGGCGCAAGACTTCTCCTGACAAGTCGATGCCGGGGTGGAAGTTCAACCGCCGGACGAAGAAGTTCCCGCCGAACATCTTGAAAGCCGTGCTGGAGAGTCTGGAGGCGCAGGAACGCATTTCCATCGATCCGGTGGACAATGGCGGCAAGCGCGGCTCCGCTTACTCGCTTCGTCAATAAGCGTCAATAAGAGCAACCCTATTGACGCGATTGACCCCATATTGACGCATGGGAAAGTCAATAAGTTCATGGGTAAAAAAGAGGGATTTAAGCTCAAATATAAATAAAAAATCTCTCTGTATACCCTTATTGACCTTATTGACCCCACCCCCTCGCGAAGAATTTTATCGATGAGGCCTTTTGAGGCGGGGACAGCTTTTCCCCGTTCGCGTTTACGTGAGGGGGGCGTCAATAAGGTCAATAAGGTCAATAAGGTCAATTGGTCGCGCAAGGAGTTCATATTGTATGGACACCATCCCCGGCATACCGCTCGGCGAGGCATCCGGTGCCTGACTCATTCGGCGGGAAAGCCGCGGGAACGCGCGCTGTCGCTCGGCACGACTGACGCAACACGCATGCCGAGGTTCGCGTTATGACGCGGCAGGACGCGGGGAAACGCCCCCTGAGGGCGCAGGGTGGCTGGACGCTCGAGAAGCCCCATGGGGGCCGAAAATCGAGCGGTTCCCCCGTAGTGGATCGCCTCAGGAGGGCGGCGGAAGGAGTCGGAAGGATAACCAAAGTTTCCGCGGCAGACCGAGGGACGCCGGAGCCCATGTTTTCACGGACAATATCTCACAATGGAAGGATTTTTATGCAAATCACCAACATGAAACTGTCGGAGATTCACCCTTACGAAAAGAATCCCCGATTCAACGACGAAGCGGTCGACGCCGTGGCGAAGCACCCTCCGCACAAGGCGAAAGCCAGGATTTACCAAGGACGTTATTTGATCACCGACGATGGGCGAGTATTCTCAATGAAAATCCACAACGGACAGAAGGTTCACCAGCAGAACTTGCGCCCGAACGAACACGGCTATCTTCGAGCCAGCATTCACGGGCGCGATGAATATGTTCACCGGATTGTCGCAAAATGCTTTGTGTCCAACCCGAACGGCTATGTGGAGATTAACCACATCGATGGGAATAAGGCAAATAATGTAGCGGAAAATTTAGAGTGGTGTACCAGAGCGGAAAACAATCAGCATGCTTTCCGCATCGGCTTGCGAACAAATGCCGAAATGGCTGTGATAGCTCGGCATCCGAAATTGAAGTCACGAGTGTTGTCATGGGATAATATTCTCAGAATTCGCCTCATGTTCTCGCAAGGATTAAGCGACAGAGCCATTGCCGGAGAATTGAATTGTTCCCATGGTTCAATCTACCAAATTAGAATTGGGAAAAGCTACCGAGAGGAGTCCCGTAATGCTTAAAATCATTTATCTCAAGGTCTGCGACCTTTTTCCGTATGAAAAGAACCCTCGCTTCAACGACAAGGCGGTTGAGCCAGTTGCGAAGTCAATCAAGGAGTTTGGATTCCGGGTTCCTGTTGTTGTCGATAAAGACAATATCATCATTGCTGGGCATACAAGGGTTGCTGCGGCCAAATCCCTGCATATGGACGAAGTACCTTGCATCGTGGCGGAAGACCTCACGCCGGAGCAGATTCAGGCGTACCGCATCGCGGACAACAAAACGGCGGAGATCGCGGAATGGAACTACGACCTTCTGCCGCTGGAGATCAGGGAATTGCAGGACGCCGACTTCGACCTGTCGCTCCTCGGATTCGACACCGACGAGCTGGAAAGACTGCTGAACGGAACGGACGCCGACGCGGTCGCGGACGGCGAAACCGAACCGGACGCCGTGCCGGACGTGCCGGAGGAAGCGGCCAGCCGCCGTGGCGAGATCTACCGGCTGGGCGATCACCTGCTCCTGTGCGGCGACGCCACGAGGCCGGAGGATATCGCCAGACTGATGGGCGATGAAAAAGCCGACCTGTATCTGGTTGATCCGCCGTACAATGTGGCGCTGACCGGAAGCAACGGCCTCACCATTCAAAACGACAATATGGCCGACGGCAAGTTCCGTGACTTCCTGACGGCGGCGTTCCGCTGCGCGTCGGAGTCGCTGAATCCCGGAACGTCGTTCTATGTGTTCCACAGCGACTCCGAGTCCAGCAATTTCCGGCTGGCGGCGCGGGACGCCGGACTGGAAGTCCACGAGACGCTCTACTGGATCAAGAACAGTTTTGTTCTCGGACGCTTCGACTATCACTACCAGTCGGAATCCGTCCTCTACGGCTGGACGCCGGGAGCGCCGCACAATTGGTATTCCGACCGCTGCCAGACGAACATCCTCAGCTTCGACAAGCCGAAGCACAATGACGTGCATCCGTCGATGAAGCCGGTGGAGATGCTGGTCTACCTCGTGAAGAATTCCTCGAAGCGGGGCGAGACGATATTGGACAATTTCGGAGGGAGCGGCTCGACGCTGATCGCCTGCGAACAGACCGGACGGAAGTGCCGCATGATCGAACTGGACGGGAAATACTGCGACGTCATCCGCCGCCGCTGGGCGGAGTTCGTCCATGGCGAAGGCTGCGACTGGCAGGCGCTGACGCCCGCCTCAGAAACTGAAAATCATACCGAAGGAGAGATTTCCCATGAATGAAATTGTGAAACTGTATCAAGACCATCCCGTCCGCATCGTTGAACGGAACGGAGAGCCGTGGTTCGTGGCAAAAGATGTGTGTGATGTCTTGAAAATTAAAAACAGCAGAACCAGTCTCGCCTTATTGGAGGTGGATGAGAGGGACGTCCATACTGTGGACACCCTATCCGGTGAACAGGAAATGACCATTGTCAGCGAGGCGGGGCTTTATTCCCTCATTCTCCGCAGTCGCAAGCTGGAAGCCAAGGCGTTCAAACGGTGGGTAACGCATGAAGTTCTGCCATCGATCCGCAAAACGGGAGCGTATCTTACCCCGAATCTTTCCGTCGATGGGTTGCAAGAACTTGTGCGGACGATTTCGACGAAATTCAGCGGCCTGATTCAGATGAATGCGGAACTCCGCGAAGAAGTGGAATACCTCCTGCAGTTTACTCCCAAAGGGAAATATGGCGAACTGTCCAAGGTCAACGGCCTTCCCCGCTGGCAGTTTCGCAGCGGTTCCATTGTCTCGAAGAACGGGAGGAAACCGAAGCGTCTGTCGCCAGCCGAGAGCGGGTTTATTCAGTTGGATCTGTTTTTCGATCAGTTGCCAAGAACAATCATCGCCAATGCGCTGAACGTCATCAACGTCAACTGTCCGAAACTTTTGACGGAAGTGAACGGATGAAGCAAGCCGTACGGAAAAAGGAAACCCCGGTCGAGGAATGACCGGGGCAGGGCGTATTATCCGGCGAATTCGAACTTCCCTTTCTCTGCGCTTTTGCGGATGCGGGGGAATTCCTTCGTGGCGATCTCGCGGAAGATGCTGCCGTACAATGTCTGCTCCGGGGTTTTGCACGCGGTCGGAATCCAGAGTCCCTGCTCGACGGCGGCCTTGACCAGTTCGCGGGTGTTCATCGGTTTGCCGCCGGTCTTCAGCACCTCGATGGCGGCATCCAGCAGGGACATTTTCTTTACGGGCTTTTCCGGCTTTCGGGATTCGGGAGCGGGGTTCGGAACATCCGGTTCCGATTCGACAGCCGCCCCTGTCCGCAATGCCGTTTCCGGTCGGGCGACGGATCGCAGGATGTTGCGGACTCTGAACTCCTTGCTGCTGGCTGTGCTTCTGACGCGGTAACTTCCGTCGCAGATTTCCAGCACCGTCGCCGTGATTTCATTTTTGCCGACTTTGACCGTGACTCTGCTTCCGGCTGTGATTTCATTCGTTTCGCTGCTCATTCCGGCCTCCTTGCGGGTTGTTGGTTTTGAGCGTATCTCGTTGCGCTGGTTCTTATTAAAGCGTTCCATCCGCATAAAGCCAGGGCAGTTTCGATATTATACCGACAATTTTTCAACATAAGGAATTCACATGGAAGAACATCTGAAACCGCTGGCTCTCTCGCCGGAGAATCTGGTGAAGGTTCTTGTCCGGTCGGGATGCCGGATCATGACGATGGAGCTGCTTCAACGGGACATCGACGCGGGGATGCCGGTCAACGCCGACGGCACAGTCAACCTGATAAATTACATGGCGTGGATGATAAAGGAGGTCAACGGCGATGGCAATGAATCCGAGCCGGCTCAAGCCGATTGACGTTGTGCGTCTGGTGAACAGCTCACCGTTCCGGGACGTGCTGAGCGACCGCCAACTGAGGCGGCACCGCGAACGGGCGGGATTCCGCATCACGGACGACGACGGGCAGACCATCAATCTTTTCAAATACGCCGCATGGCTTCGGGAACTGCTTCACATCCGGCAGGCGGCGGAGAACCAGACCTACGACGAAAAAAAGAATTCCGTCCGCAACCGGAACATCGCCTTGGCGCTTGCCGGACGCGACATCGGCGACCTGCCGGAACCGGAAAACCCGGAACTGAAAAACAAGTGCCGGACGGATTTCAGGCAGTTCTGCGAATCGTATTTCCCGGAGAACTTCACGCTGGAATGGTCGGAAGACCATCTCAAGGTGATTGCCCGCATTGAGACGGCGGTTCTTCATGGCGGTCTGTTCGCGCTGGCGATGCCGCGCGGTTCGGGAAAATCGACCTTGACCGAATGCGCCGCGTTGTGGTCGATGCTGTACGGCCACCGGGAATTCGTTTTTCTCGTCGGTTCGACCGAGGCGGCCGCGCTGGAAATCCTGGACAGCATCAAGACCGAACTGGAGACGAACGAGCACCTGCTTGCCGACTTCCCCGAAGTCTGCTTCCCGATTGCGGCTTTGGACGGCATCGCCAACCGGTGCGCCGGCCAGCTGTACAAGGGCGAACGGACGCGCATCACCTGGACGAGCAACGAAATCGTGCTGCCGACCATAAAGGACAGCCCGGCGTCCGGCATCATCGTCCGGGTGGCGGGCATCACGGGCCGAATCCGCGGCATGAAATACAAGCGGAGCGACGGCAGAAACGTCCGTCCGTCGCTGGTCATTATCGACGATCCGCAGACCAGCGAATCGGCCGGTTCGCTGGAGCAGACGCGAAAGCGCGTCCGCGTGCTGGCGGGGGACATCCTCGGCCTTGCGGGGCCGGGGCAGAAAATCTCCGGGATCATGCCCTGCACGATCATCCGTCCGGGCGACATGGCCGACACTATATTGAACCGGCAGACGCATCCCGACTGGAACGGCGAGAAAACGAAGATGGTGTACAAATTTCCCACCAGCATGAAGCTGTGGGAACAGTATGCCGACCTCCGCGCCGAATCCCTGCGAACGGACGGAAACTTCCAGGCGGCGACGGATTTCTATCTTGCGCATCGCGGCGACATGGACGAGGGCGCCCTGGTGGGATGGGAGGCGCGCTTCAACGGCGATGAAATCTCCGCCCTCCAGCATGCCATGAACCTGAAATTCCAGGACGAGGCGGCATTCATGAGCGAATACCAGAACGAGCCTCTGCCGGAGGACATGGCGGACGACGCCCTGCTGTCGGTGGACGAGATCGCCGGCAAGGTCAACGGGCTTGCCCGGGGGAAGATTCCGCTGGCCTGCGACAAGGTCGCCATGTTCATCGACATTCAAAAGGCATTGCTGTTTTATTCGGTGGTCGCCTGGTCGGATGACTTCACCGGGGCCGTGCTGGACTACGGCGCGTGGCCGGAACAGCACAACCGGATGTTCACGCTGGCGTCCGCGAATCCGACCATCCAGTCGAAGTTTCCGAACGCCGGACTGGAGGGAGGCCTCTATGCGGCCCTCACCGCGTTGACCGACGACATGCTCTCCCGGGAATGGGAGCGCGAGGACGGGGCGATGCTGAAAATCGAACGGGCGATGATCGACGCGAACTGGGGCAGTTCGACCGACATCGTCTACCAGTTCTGCCGTCAGAGCGTCTATTCCGGCGTCATCTATCCGGCGCACGGACGGTATGTGGGCGCAAGTTCCAAGCCGATGACCGAGTACCGGAAACAGCCGGGCGACCGCCTCGGCTTCAACTGGATGATGCCGAATGTGGCGGGGAAACGCGCCATCCGGCACGTGATCTTCGACTCCAACTTCTGGAAATCGTTCATCCACGCCCGGCTGGCCGTGCCGATGGGCGACAAAAGCTGCCTCTCGTTCTACGGGCGGCATCCGGCGCTCCACCAGCTGATCGCGGAACACCTGACGGCGGAATACCGCGTGAAGACGGTGGGGCGCGGACGGACGGTGGACGAATGGAAACTGCGCCCGGAGCGAAACGACAACCACTGGCTGGACTGCCTCGCCGGCTGTGCCGTCTGCGGTTCCATGCTCGGCAGCACCCTGCCGGAATTCGGAGCGGCGTTGAAACGGAAAGCCCCAATGTTGGGACGGCTTTCGGACATTCAGCGTGGCAAACGTGCGGTTGCGGATGTCGGAACCGCGTGTGAACCGGGAATGAAACTTTCAGATATTCAGAGGAGGAGACATGGAAAAAACTGATGGCGCTGAAACCGTCCGGCAAACGGCGTTTCTTTTATCGGCTATTGTTCGCAGAATCAAGGAGAAGCGATTGGATAAAGCCTCAAACCCACGCTTAAATAGGAACGTGCCGGAGAAATGCGCCGAATCGGCCACGGTGCCCAATAATCGGCAAATCGCAAGCAGAACAATGTAAATAAACCCGGAAAATACCGGAGAAGGGAGATGGAGAACAATGAGCGGCCATGAAGCAATACTCGCACGTCAGCTGGATGCCATCGGGCATCAGAATATGCTGGAATTGACGGGAAAGTTTGAAGAACTCTACGGATTCAAGCCCGGCAAAACCACGCCGCGGAACCTGCGGAAGCGAATCGCATACCGGCTGCAGGAAATCTACCTCGGCGGCCTGAGCGACAAGGATGCCGAGACGCTTGCCGCCATCGCCGACAAAGACCCGCTGGCGAACCTGAATCAAGGCGGGACGCCGAAAGTGACGAACCGCGCGGGAACACGCTTCAAGCGGGTGTGGAAAGGCGTCGAACACGAAGTCGTCGCGTTCGGCGACGGCAGGTTTGAATTCCAAAACCAGACTTATAAATCGCTGTCGGCCATCGCCCGTGAAATCACGGGGACGCGGTGGAACGGCAAACTTTTTTTCGGAGTGAAAAAGAATGGATGAAGTCAAGAAAAAGCGCTGCGCCGTCTACACGAGAAAATCGGTGGAGGACGGCCTGGAGCAGGAGTTCAACTCGCTGGACGCCCAGCGGGAGGCCGGAGAGAATTACATCGCCAGCCAGAAGGCGAACGGGTGGGTGTGCCTGCCGGAACGGTATGACGACGGCGGATTCAGCGGCGGCAACACCGACCGTCCGGCATTGCAGAAACTGCTGAAAGACGCGGAGGCCGGACTGATCGACATTATCCTGGTGTACAAAATCGACCGTCTTTCCCGCTCCATCTGCGACTTCGCGGGACTCTCCAAGAAGTTCGAGAAGTGGGACGTCGCGTTCGTCAGCGTGACGCAGGAAATCAACACGCACACGTCCGCGGGCCGCATGATGCTGAACATCCTCATCACCTTCGCGCAGTTCGAGCGGGAGGTCATCACCGAGCGCGTCCGGGACAAGATGGCGGCGAGCCGGAAGAAGGGGAAATGGGTCGGCGGCGCGGTGGCGCACGGATATGAAGTGGTGGACAAAAAATTGGCGGTCGTGCCCAAAGAGGCCGAGGCGGTCAGAAGAATCTTCCGCCGGTTCCTCGAAATCCAGTCGCCGAAGCATATTGCCAATGAACTGAATCAAGACGGCATATGGACGAAGCAGGGGAAAGTCTGGACAACGCTCAAGGTGTACGGCGTTCTCAACAATCACCACTACCTCGGCGAAGTCCTGTACAAGGGCGAAATCTACCCCGGCGAACAGGAAGCCATCATCGACCGTGAAACATGGGATTTGTGCCACAAGTTCATGAAAGAAAACGCGCCCGTGCGCGACAACACCAGCCGTCAGGAATTCGCGGCTCCGCTTCGGGGCGTGCTGCGGTGCGGCCACTGCAACGGCGCGATGACGCCGGTGAGATCGAAGCGCTGGGGGCGGGAGCATCATTATTACCGCTGCATCGCCGATGCGAAACGGGCGGTATCGGTCTGCCCGGTGAAATCGGTGGTCGCGGGAGAGATTGAACAAATCGTGCTTGCTGAACTGAAGAAGATTCTGGTCGCGCCTGAGATTGTGCTTGAAGTGGCGAAAAAGACCGGTGAACGGCCGAATGACATCATCGAGATGTTTTCGGAACGTCTGTGGGACGAAATCACTCCAGTCGAACGGCAACGGCTGATACAGTTGCTGATCGAGCGGGTGACCATCAACGAAAACGACATCAAAATCGAAATCCGCACAGCGGGAATCAAATCAGTCATGGGAGAGCATCGTGGAGAGTAGACTGCTGGAAAATGGAAATCTCGAAGTGACGATAAAATACGTCATCCGGGGCATATCGGGGCGCAAACGCATCCTCGCGCCGGACACGCCGATGAAGGATACGGAACCTTTGGTGCTACATGTCGCCCGTGCGTTCCGCTGGCAGAAATACATTGACGAGGGACGCTTCGGCAACACCGTCGAGCTGGCGCGTTCCCTCGGACTTGAACCGTCGATGGTGGCGCGGACAACGCGGCTGACGATGCTCTCCCCGAACATCATCCACCATATCATCATGGGAGACATCCCCCGCAAACTGAATCTTGCCACGCTGCGCAATGCCATCCCGGATTCGTGGAGGGCACAAGAAGAACAATTCCTGGGAAAATGAAAACACGGCGATGTTATGCATTGTCGTGCCGAATGGCCGATAAACATTTTTTTTGAAAAAAAGTTCAAAAAAGCGGTCCTGTTTTTCTTTTTTTTGGAGATATACCCGATGTGACAAAAATTTCATCACCACATCGGAGAATATCACATGAATTACGGAAGCGTATGCAGCGGGGTCGAGGCGGCGAGTCTCGCCTGGAAGCCGCTCGGCTGGACGGCGAAATTCTATGCCGAAGTCGAGCCGTTCCCGGCGGCGGTGCTGTGCGAACGATTCGGAGCGACCCGCCCGTTAAGGCCGCTCGACCCAGCCGAGGCGCACGACGAAAAAGACCGGAAGCTCCGCGAGAGCTGGAGGAAGCAGATCGCCGGGCTGCCTCCGGCCGGAACGATACCGAATCTCGGCGATTTTCCCAAGATAAAGGAAACAGACTATGACGGAAATATCGACCTGCTCGTTGGCGGCTGCCCTTGCCAATCCTATAGTCTCGGCGGATTGCGCAAGGGACTCGCTGATCCGCGGGGAAACCTCACCCTCGAATTTGTCAAACTGGCTTATCGGACAGGCGCAAGGATCGTCGTTTTTGAAAACGTGCCGGGCATCCTCTCAAGCGGCGATTGCGGAAGCGATTTTGCCGGATTCCTATCGCTCCTGTGCGGATGGGAAGTCAACCCTCCCGGCGACGGCTGGCGGAAATGCGGAATCGTCACTCCCGCGCCCGGATGTTTCGGAGTGGCGTGGCGGATACTTGACGCT
>MWCA01000130.1 GCA_002069785.1 Lentisphaerae bacterium ADurb.Bin242
CCGCCACAAGCCGATCTATGTCGGAGACCACAACCATATTTCGCACCGTTTCTTCCATATGGGGATGACCCGGAAACGCGCGGTTCTGCTGGTGCATCTGCTGGCAATCATTTCGGGACTCGGCGCCATGCCGCTGCTCTGGGGAGACGAACGCGCCTGCTTCATCCTTCTCGCACAGGGAATGGCGATCCTTCTTCTCATGACGATCCTGCAATACTCCGGCAGTCTGCCCGGAACTTCAAAAACAGAAGATAAAGGACGGTCTTGATGAACCACAGCACCCAGTTTGAAAAGATCGGCGGTTCCTTTCAGCCGGTCGTCCGCAAGGCGGCCGATCTGGACAGCCTTCTTGAACTCGCGCCCGCGCTGTGGTCCGTCACCAGCATCTCCATCGAAGCCATCGCCATGGACAAAGCCTTCCTGACATTCATGGACGACGACGGAAACGGCAAAATCCGGGTCGACGAAGTCAAACGCGCCATTGCCTGGCTTCAGGCCAGGCTCAAAAATCTGGACGGCGCGGAAAAGGGAAGTTCCACACTGAACTTTTCCGACCTTAATCCGGAAGACCCCGAAGCCATGGAAATCCTGGCCTCCGCCCGGCTGGCCATGTGCAACGCCGGCAAGGATCATCCGGAGAACATCTCGCTGGAGAACATCCGCAACCGGGAGAAGATCATCGCCGCCGGACTGAGCAATGGCGACGGCGTGATTCCGCTTGCCCTGATCGAGGACCCCGGGCTTCTTGCCTTTGCCAAGGCTGTCATAGACACCTGCGGGACGGTGAAGGACAGTTCCGGGCTCGACGGCCTGAACGCCGAAGCCCTGGAAAAATTCACCGCCGGGGCCAAGGCGTTTCTCCAATGGCTCGACGAACCGCTCGCGCATCCCGGGATCATGCCGTTCGGCGCTTCCACCAGGGAGTTTTACAACGCCTTCTCGGCAATCGCCTCCGCCATGGACGACTACTTCAAGTTCTGCGGCGCGCTCCGCTTCTCCGGTCCCGGCGTTCCGGCGTCCGTCCTGCCCGACATGATGAACGCCGAAGCCATAAACCTCTATCTGGCCAAAGCGCCGGTCGCCGCTCCCTCCGCCGACGGAGTTCTTTCCCTGAAGGCGGACATGAATCCGCTCTGGCGCGACAAGATTCTCGCCTGCTTCGCGAAGACCGCCCCCGGCGCCGTTTCCGTTTCCGAAGAGAACTGGGCTTCCCTCCGGAAGACGTTCGCCCCCTATGCCGACTGGCTCCAAAGGAAACCCGGCACTCTTTTCGACAATGTCGACGAGGCTCTTTTACGCGACGGATTCCGGAATGACTTTCCCGGAAAAATCCGCGCCATGATCGAAAACGACCTCGCTCACGCCGGGGAGATCGAATATTTCACCAAAGTGGAAAAACTGATCCTGTACCAGGCAAACCTGTTCGAATTCCTGAACAACTACGCCTCCCTCCGGCTTCTGTTCAACCCGGCACTCCCTTCCAGCCTTCAGGTCGGGACGCTGGTCATGGACGGACGCTGCTTCCGGCTCGCCACGCGGGTGGTTTCCATTCCCGAGCATAAAATGATCGCGGAACGAAGCAACATCTGCATCATGTACGTCGATCTCCAGACCGGAGCCAGGGAAAATCTCCGGAAACAGCAAGTGGCCGTCGCGGTCACCTCCGGAGACATGTATAACCTGTTTGTCGGCAAATCGGGGGTATTCTTTACGCAGGACGAGACCGTCTGGGACGCCAAGGTCGTGGACTACATCCAGCAGCCCGTCTCGTTCTCCGAAGCGCTCCGGATGCCGTTCTACCGTTTCGGCATCTTCTTCGGCAAGCAGATCGACAAGTTCTTCTCCGCCCGGAGCAAGGAGTTTGAACAAGGGATCGACAAAACCCTGACGCAGGCACAGCAATTCGATCCGAAAGCCGCCGCCGCGCCCCGGCAGGCGCCCGCCGTCAGCGGTTCCATGATGCTCATGGGCGGAGGCGTCGGGCTGGCGGCCCTCGGCAGCGCATTCGCCTTCATCGCCCAGTCTCTGCACAAGGTCTCCCTGTGGAACGTCCTGGCGGTGTTCCTCGGCATCCTGCTTCTGTTCGGCGGACCGATGGTGGCCATCTCCCTGGTGAAGCTGTACCGCCGCAATATCGCAGTATTCCTGGAGGCCGGCGGACTCGCCCTCAACAAGCGCATGCGGCTCTCCCGCGCCATGGGGCTGATCTTCACGGAACAGCCCGGAATCCCCGGAAAGAATCTTTCCCTGAAAGTGGACGTAGTCCGCGAATTCCTGAAAAAGGAACTGGAACTTCACAAAAAAGAGATCGAAAAAGAGACCTCCTTCCTGAAACGGCTTCTCTACTGGTTCTTCTGCCTCGCGGCGGGAACTGCAATCGGACTCGCGCTCTGGTATTTCTTCCTGCGCTGAAAAAAGCCGTTCCTCCCGGAACCGGATGTTCTGCCGCGTTATGATATTCTTCCACCCGTCGACAAATGAGGAAACATGAAAAAGTTCAAACCGTCGCCCCAACCGAAATATGAAACAGCAACCGGAATCTTTTCGGCGACGGCTTCCGGATTCGGATTCGTCTCCCGCGGCAGCGGGAAGCCGGATGTCTTCATCCCCGTCCGGGCAGTGGCGAATGCACTCGACGGCGACAAGGTCACGGTCGAAATCATCGATCCGCGCGGTCACAACAACCTGGGGCCGGTCGGACGCATCGCCGGAATTCTTTCCCGCGGGCGCCGCTTCGTGGTCGGCGAACTGTTGCACGGGCGTCTTCTCAAACCGCTGGATTCCCGCTTCAACGGAACCATCCGGATCACCGGATCGGTCAAGGGAATCCAGGTCGGGGAGTGGGTCAAGGTGCGTCTGCTCGAGAACGGCGCGAAATTCACCGAGGCGCTCAAGGGAACCATCGAAGAAAGATACGGCATGGCGGGGAAAATCGCCGCCGATCTCCAGGCGGTCGTCGCGGAATACGACCTCTGCAAGCCGTACACGGAAGAGGACAACCGGGCCGCGGCCAGGATTCAACCGGCGGAAATCGCCCGGACGGACCTCACCCGGCATTTCTCCCTCACCATCGACCCCGCGGACGCCAAAGATTTCGACGACGCCATTTCCATTCTGCCGGGCGACAAAAAAGGCGAATCTATTCTCGGCGTCCACATCGCCGACGTCGCCGCCTGGGTCCACGCCGGAACGAAGCTGGACAAGGAGGCTTCCAGACGGGGCTTTTCCTCGTATCTCCCCGGAATGTTCCTCCCGATGCTTCCGGGCGCGCTGACCGCCCTGATCAGCCTCCGCGAAGGCGTCGACTCGAACGCCCACACGATCCTGTTCACAATCCGGGAGTCCGACGGAAAAATCCTGGGCTCGAAACGCCTGCACTCCACCATCCGGGTGGCGGCCCGCCTGAATTACGACGAGGTCCAGACGTTTCTGGAGGACCCCAAATCCGCCCCGAAGAAATGGAGCGCCACCTTGAAGAAGAACCTGACCGCGCTGGCCGGACTGGTCCGGAAAATGCGGCGGAACCGTCGGCAGACTGAACATTTCCTGGGGATCGAAACCACGGAAGTGAGGGTGCTCTGCGACAGCGCCACGCTGGAAATCACCGGTCTGGAACGCAAAGTCCAGCGGGAAGCCGACCAGCTGGTGGAGGAGTGCATGCTGGCCGCCAACTCGGCGGTCGCCGGCGAATTGATCGAACGGCGCATCCCCGGGATCTTCCGGGTGCATCAGGAGCCCGATCCGGAAAAACTCGCCGAATATTCCATGCTGATGGAGAATCTGTTCCACCTTCCCACCGGCGACCTGACCGAACGCGCCAACAGCGAGCATTTTCTGGAGAATCTGCCCGATGACCACCGCAAGCCTGTGATCCTGTCCTATTTCCTGCGGTCGCTTCCGCGCGCCTGTTATTCTTCGGAACCCGCGCTTCACTACGGCCTCGGCAAATACCGCTACACCCATTTCACCAGTCCGATCCGGCGCTATCCGGACCTCCTGGTCCACCGGCAGCTATGGGCATTGGATTCCGGCGGAAAGGGTTTGAAATCGAAAGCGTTCCTGGAAGAGGCCGCGCTGAACTGTTCCGCCCAGGAGGAGCGCAACGACAACGCGTATTTTGCCGCGAACGACCGTTTGAAGCTTCATTATCTGCACCGGGCCGACACCCCCGACAATGAACTCCCCCCCGTCTATGAGGCGGTCATCACCAGAACGGCCCCGGCGGGACTGCTCTGCGAGATCATCGAACTGGGGCTCTACGGCTTCGTGCCCGCCTCGAAGCTGGCCGGTTCCATGCAGTACCGCAAGCGTTCGCGCCGCCTCAAGGCAACCCGCGGCCACAGCCAGTATAAGAGCGGGGACATCATTTTTCTGGTGCTGGACTCGCTGGACTTCGCCCGGGGACGCGCCGTCTTCCGTCCCGCCTGAGCCGCCGGGACACAAAAAAACAGGGAAACGAAACACCCCCGGAAGAGTTTTTCATTTCCCTGAAATCATACCGTCCCGAAGACGGCCCAGGTTCATTTATTATAGGAGTTGGCTCGAATCCAGGTAACCAGAGACCCCTGCTGGAGCATCTGCTTGGAATATTGCAGCAGTCCTTCCAGCTGCTTGGATACAGCGGCTTTTTCACTGGCGGACGGAAGCTTGCGGCCGTCGAGGAAAACCAGGATCATGCCGTCAGGTCCCGCTTCCGCGGAAGAAATGGTTTTGTCCGCCAGCGAAGACCCCACCTGCATTGCGAAAGCGGCGACCGCGTCCTCCTCCGGACGTGTTTCGCGGGTGAATTCCGGCAGTTTCGCAACAACGCCCCCGGACTTCTTCGCAAGCGCTTCGAGCATGGAAGCGGGGTCCTTCTGGGCCATGACTTTGTGGGCGAAATCATAAGCGGCCTCCTTGGCCGCCTGCCTGGATTTTTCAGCGAGAAGCAGGGACTCCGCCTTCTCCTTCACATCGGCGAAATCCGCCACGCGGGACGGCTGGGAAGCGGTCGACGCGGCAACATACACGCCATTCTCTCCGGCCAGACTCGTCCGGAGAAGCGGGGAATGGGAAGGACTGGTTTTGAAAAGGGCCTCGACCAGAGCCGGTTCCCTGCCGATTCCCTTGATTTCCTTCGTTTCGGGGCTGAACCAGTCCGTCTTGACGATCCGGAATTTGTGTTTGGCCGCCAGTTTGGCAAAGACATCCACCTGCCCTTTGCCGGTCTCGACGGAATCGGCGGCGACCATGTCATAAATCTCATCCCGGAACTTTTTCGCGGCTTCCGAGGCAAGTCTCTTCCCGGTCTCGACCCGGATCGCCTCCACGATTTTCCCCTGGACCTGGGCAAGAGGCAGGACCTTGCCGTCTTTGGTGAACTCGCTTTCGTGCGCCTTGTAGTAGGACTGGATCGTGGATTCCGACGGCGTGATCTGCGGAACGGTATAAGCAAACTGGACGATCTCCGCTTTCAGCATGGGAACCGTCATGAACAGTTTCTGATTCGCCTTGTAAAAGCTGAGAATCTCTTCTTCCTTCGGCTTGGCGGAGGGTTTGAAAGCGGAGAAAGGAAAGGAAACCATGCGGGCATTGAATTTTTCCAGTTGAAGCTCGGCAATCATGTCGAGTTCGTTCGGGGTGGCGATCACGCCGTCGGCGAACATCTTTCCCAGTTTCTCCGCCGCCAGCATCTTCCGGACAAAGCTCTCGAACTGCGCCAGGGTATATCCTTCCGGCCCCAGCATGTTTTCGGCAAACTTCTTATAGAGGGCCGGATCGAATCCATTCGGGCCCTTGAACATGGCAAAATTGTTTTTGATGAAATCTTCGAGTTCCGCGTTCGTAACGGCAATCCCCAGCTTCCGGGCCGTAATCTCGCGGGCCATCTCGTCAAAGAGAGACTGGTTGATGTAATCCCGGAAATGGGAGGAATCCCGCCCGGTCATCGCCGTCAGGACAAGCATCCGTTCGCGCATGGCCTCCTGAAAATCCTTGACTTTGATCTTCTCTCCGAAAACCGTTCCGACCACGGCGTTCGGGGAAGACGGATTGTGCCCGAAGAACATCGAGCCGTCAAGACCGGGAGTGAAAAACCAGACGAACGAAATGATGATGACGAAAGAAAAAATCCCGAAAAGAATTTTATTGTGCTTGACGAGCACCGTGTTCATTCTTCTTATAACCATGGAACCATCCTTGTTTTATCGTTATGGGAAATGAAAAATCATTCTTATAATTTATACGCGGCAAGCGTTTTATTCAACCCGGGAACAGTCCCTTGTTGCAAGAAAATGCCGATTTTACGCCTTTTTGACCTTGATTCCGCCGGGAGTGTCCTCCACCAGCCAGCCCTGCGCCTTCAACTGGTCGCGGATCTCGTCGGCCAGCCGGAAATCCCGGGCTTTGCGCGCTTCGGCGCGTTTCCGGGCAAGCTCAAGGATTTCTTCCGGAATCTCCCCGGCGGGAGCGGCATCCACATCCAGCGCTCCGAGGATCCGGTCGAACCGGCGGAATTGTTCCAGGATCACGTCCGCGGCCTCGGACTCGAATTCGTTCGCGGCCAGGGCCGCATTCACGGTGCGCTCCAGCGTGAAGACGGCGGCCAGGGCTTCGGCGATGCCGAGGTCGTCTCCCATGGCGTCCGCAAAAGACTTCTCCGCGCCCCGCGCCAGCTCCCGGGCCTTTTCCTTCCCGAGCGGCCCCTTCTTCAACGTGCGCAGACGCTGGAAAAAGCCGGCGAATTTCCGGAGCGTGCCCCGTGCCTGGTCGCAGAGGTCGAGGCTGAAATTGAGTTTGGAACGGTAATGGGTTCCGATCAGCGCCCACCGGACCTCGGCTCCGGTGTATCCTTTCGCGATCAGGTCGCGCAGCGTGTAGAAGTTCCCGAGGGATTTGGACATCTTCTTGTTGTCGATCGTAAGATGTTCGCAGTGAAGCCAGTAATTCACGAACTTGCAGGAGTTGGCCGCTTCGCTCTGGGCGATTTCGTCCTCATGGTGCGGAAACATATTGTCCACGCCGCCGGTATGGATGTCGAAGGTTTTCCCCAGGTATTTCATGCTCATGGCGCTGCATTCCAGATGCCATCCGGGACGCCCCGGCCCCCACGGGCTGTCCCACTTGACATCCCCGTCGGAAGGACTCCACGCTTTCCAGAGGGCGAAATCGGCCACGGCGTCCTTCTCATATTCGTCGGTATTGATGCGGACCCCGGCGCGCTGCTGTTCGCGGTCGATCCGGGCAAGCTGCCCGTAGCCGGCGGACCGGCTGATGGAAAAATAGACCGAGCCGTCTTCGGACTGATAGGCAAACCCCTTGTCGAAAAGCACCTGAATCAGCGCGATCATTTCCGGAATATGCGTTGTGGCCTCCGGATAATACTCGGCGGGTTCGATCCGCAGCGTTTTCAAATCCTCGAAAAAAGCATCCTTGTATTTGCGGGTGAAGTCCGGAAGCCGGAGACCGGCGGCCCGGGAATCGCGGATGGTCTTGTCGTCGACGTCGGTCAGGTTCATTACCTGGACGACTTTATTTCCAAAGTATTCCAGGGTTCTGCGGAGCACATCCTCGAACAGATAGGCGCGGAAATTTCCGATATGGGCGAAATTGTAGACGGTCGGGCCGCAGGTATACATTTGAACGATTCCGGGCTGAATCGGCTGAAACTCCTGAAGACTTCTGCCGAGAGTATTGAAAAAACGCATTCCATGCTCCTTTCCTTGTGAAAACCCATCAATGTACACGTTGAACCGAGTTTTTTCCACGCAAAAAAGAGAAGTTTCCCGCAAAAAACGTTTTTCCTCGCTGAAATCGGGGTTTTTGAGCTTGTCAAAACCATAAACAACGGCTACATTAATCAGGAATAACAAGGAGTACCGGACTATGCTGAAGATACTGGCCGCCACTTCCAATAAACATAAAGTGATCGAATTCAAAGCCGCTTTCGCGCCGCTGCTGAAAAAAATGACCCTCCTCACCCAGGACGACATTCCCGGGTTTCCCGAAGTTTCCGAAACCGGCTCCTCCTTCGAGGAAAACGCCATGATCAAAGCCCGCGCGGCCTCGGCCTACGCTGACATGCCCGCCTTCTCCGACGATTCCGGACTGGAGGTCGCCGCCCTCGACGGCGCGCCCGGCATCTTCTCCGCCCGGTATGCGGGCGACAACGCAAGCGACGCCGACCGCATCGCCAAGCTGCTGGCGGACATGCAAGGCCAGACCAACCGGCGGGCGCGGTTCGTCTGCGTCATCGCGCTGGCCTACCGCGGAATCGACGTCAAGACTTTCCGGGGCGAAGTCAACGGCGAAATCATCCGGGAACCGCGCGGCTCCTTCGGATTCGGATACGATCCCGTCTTCGTTCCGGACGGCTACAAAAAAACCTTCGGCGAACTCGGTCCCGAAGTCAAGGACCGGATCAGCCACCGGGCCCAGGCCCTTGAAAAAATCGTCGCCTTCATCCAGGCCGAACTGGATTCCATGGATGACTTTGAATTCGAATGAAACTCCTTCTGCCGCTTCTGTTCTTCGTTCTCTTTTCCGCCGGGCACGCGGCGGAAAGAGTGGTTTTCGACCGTCCGCTGAAACCCGGCGCGGTATATGATTGCACCATCCGCTCCGAACAATCTTCCCGCTACGCCTTCCAGATGCCCGGCGCGGAGAACCCGGTCATCAAGCTGGAGACGGTGTCGGTGTCCCTTTCCGCGCGACTGACCGTAACGGCCGTCAATCCGGCGGGAAATGCCGCCGGAATCCGTCTTGAAATCCGTTCGTTCTCCGGACTGCTGAACGGCGTCCCGGTCCGCACCGGACCGCTTCTGAAACAGACCGTCAGCGGCGATCTTTCCAGGAATCCGGCTGTCTTCTCCTGCGCGAAAGTCCCGGTTTCCAAAGAGACCGCCGCCCTGCTCTCCGCCGTCTTCCGTCCGGCCTCGAACAGCCGTCTTTCCGACATGACCGGCGCCGTCCGGGAGCTCAAGGACAAAGGGGACTCCTGGACGCCCTCGTTCACCGCTCTCTGCCAGACGCTGGCGGACCGGAAGCTTTCGGTCTCCCCCGGGGATCTGCGGGGCGAGATCGTCTATGCCGGAAAAACGGAGCTGAACCGGATCCCATGCCGGCTGTTCCGGATTCAGATCGAAACCGGACAGCGCGCGGACTACGATTTTCGTTTCAAAGCCTCCCTGCTGCTGCCCGTCGATCCGGCCGGAGGCCCCGCTTTGAAAATCACCCGCGACGCCACGGAAATCGTCAAACGCACCGTCCCGCGCGACAACCCGTTTGCCGCGGGCGCCGAGGTGGAACTCATCAGCAAGGACTCCACCGAAGTCATTCTGCTTCCCTCTTCCGCCGCCGCACCGATGTCCGGCCGATCCGGGGAAAACGCGTGGGACGCGGTCCTCCGCTGATCTTTCCGCCCCTGCTTTTTTCCGGAACGCCGAAATGGAGAGAGCCGTATGGAAAAACTGAAAAACGGATTCAAAAGCGCTCTCTCGATGATCCTCGTCATTGCGGTCATCACGACCCTCTTCATTCTCGGCCCGATCGTGTATCAGGAGGTCAAGGCCGGACTGGACAAGGCGGAACTGTCCCTCGCCGACCTCCGGAAGCTTCACGGAACACTTCGGGAAAACCAGCGCATCCTCGAGAAAAAAGCCGCCGAAATCCGCCGGAACATCGACAACCGCGTTCTGCTCAAGGCCCGGCTCCAGATCTTCACCGAAGAGTATGAGGCGCTTCCTTTTTACAGCATTCCGCAGAAATTCGAAGTCAAAAAGAAAATCTTTCTGCTGGAAGCCGAACTCAAGGCGAAACAACTGGCTTTTGACGCCCTCCGGAACCAGAAAAACCGGCTGGACAGCGAACTGGAACAGTTGAACGCCCTGATCCGCGCCAAGTCGGACTCCTTCTGGGTCCGGGTCAAAAGCGCATTCCAGTCCCGGTGGGTCTCCGTGTTCCTCCACGTGGCGCTGATCCTTCTGCTGACGCCCGTTCTATGGTGCCTGCTGGAATATTACGTCTTTGCCGCATTCGTCGGAAAATGCAAGCCGTTCCGCTTCGACGTTCCCTTCCGGAAAGGGGCGGTGGACGTTCCCGAGAATTCCGCTCCCCAGCTTTCCTTTCCGTTGTCCCCGGGCGAAAGCGTGTTCACCCGGGCCAAATGGGTTACAAAACGGGAAAACGTTTCGGCCCGGACAAAATTTCTCTGGAGCTGGCGGTCCGTCCTGATCAGCCTTCTGGCCGATCTGGTTGAAATGGTCGAATTCAGGGCGGAGAACGGGCGGACGGGAAAAATCACCTTCGCCTCTCCGGAAGACGCGGACGATCATATTCTGCGGATCGACCTGAAAGACTCGCCGGGGATCGTGCTGAAACCGCGCTGCGTTGTCGCGCTGACGCCGGGCATCCGGTTGAAAACCCGCTGGAGCTTTCAGCTTCACAATCTGCTTTCCGGACGGCTCCGGCAGATCATTTTCTACGGCACCGGCACAATAGTCATCACCGGCTACATGAACATCAGCCACGACGCTCCCGGAAAAGATGCCGTCTGCCGGATCGAAGACGGACTGATTCTCGGGTATGACATGTCCATGTGCTTCTCCCTGGTCCGGACGGAAACCTTCTGGCACTATTACCGCGGAAAAGCCTCCCTTTTCGATTTCCAGGTCCTCGGGGAGGGCGCCGTCTTCACCCAGGCCCGGACCCCCCGCGGACGCGGGCTGATGGGAGACACCTGGCTGGTGCGCCTGATCCGGGCGCTCGGACAGTTTATCGGATTCTGAGAAAGACAGTCCCCCGGGAAACCCGGACGGGAAAACGGTCTTTCCGGTTATTTCTTGTGAAGCGTTTTGCTCAGTTCCTCGAACCCGACCACCGGAATCTGCTGTTTTTCCCATGTCGTCAAATACTGGGCGGTCAGTGCGAACACCATATACCCGACCACAAGGAAGGCGAGAATCGCGCAGATCGCATAGAAAAGATTCGGCTCGTCCTTCCCGGTTTGCTTTTTTTCTTTGATTGGAACCTCTTCCAGAGGAACCTCCGTGGGGAGAGGAATTTCAGAGGCATTCGCCGAAGGCCCTTTCGCTTCCTCCTTCTTCAGCGTCAGCTGGATCGCCTGTTCCGCCTCGGCCACACCGGTGGAGGAAAGATTGGCGGCCGCGATGTCCCCCTGTTGACGGAGAGCCGGTTGATCGGCCGGAGTCCCGGCACCGGAAGGCATGGCGGGTTTCTGGAGAACCACCTTGCCGCGCGGAATCTTTGTCGTCACGGTATTTCCCACAGGCGGCGCGGCGACGGCGGGAGCCGGTTTCTGCTCCACTTCGATCGGACGGGAATCCGTCGGAGGAACCGGGGTAACCGCCGAATCCGCCTTGGGCTGCAAGCGGACCGTGGGAGAAGAAGGCGTCAGTTTTTCGTCCGGCGCGCCCGAAGCGGCGGAGGGACGGAGCTTGATTGCCGGTTTCGCACTTTGAAGCCCGGACTGCATTTTGGCGGCGGCAATGGCCTGCGATTGTTTCTGTATTCCCTGCGTTGTCGTTCCATCGGGCCCGGGAGGAACGGAGATCGGCGGTTCGAGTCTCGTCTTCGCACTGGGCGAAATGACCGATCCGGCCGGCCTTGGCACCGCGGTTG